>NZ_CP180410.1:725360-1450720 GCF_047716765.1 Sulfurovum iocasae | reverse complement strand
ACATTTGCCGGCATAATATCTTCAAGTTCGGTCATACTGCTTGGATTTCTTCCCATAACAACGACATCGGCACCCATTCCAGATGCAATTTTGGCTGCATTTTTAGCCACCGTTCCACTTCCTATGATCAATACTCTGGCTGGCAATGCACCGCTAGCTCCACCTATCAATACACCCATTGCATTATTATGTGCTGAGAGAAAATAGCTTGCGACCATCGGTGCGATCTTACCCGCTATTTGGCTCATAGGTTCAAGCAGAGGCACTCTTTTCCCCTCTTGTACTGTTTCATACGCTATGGCTATCACTTCTTTTTCTTTAAGTATCTCGGTCAGTTCTCTCAAGGGAGCAAGATGAAGATAGGTAAAGAGTATCTGTCCCGGTTTTAAAAGGTCATACTCCTGGGGTTGAGGCTCTTTGACCTTTAAGATCATTTCACAGGTATCATATATCTCTTTTGGATTTTGCAGTATTATTGCACCAGCTTGAGTATAATCATCATTGGAAAATCTGCTTTTTTCTCCGGCATCTTTCTCGATATAGACTTCATGCCCACTTTCAACAAGAAGTCTAACACCGGAAGGAATGACACCAACCCTATACTCTTTGGTCTTTATCTCTTTTGGAATACCAATTTTCATATGCTACTCTTTAATCCTCTATTATTACTTTACATCTTGCTATAGGGTTTACTCTCAATCTTTCAACAGGTATAGGATCAGCGCTTTTTTCACATATCCCAAAGGTTCCGTTTCTTATTTTCGCAAGCGCATGAATAGTCTCTTTAAGCTCATTTTCCTGCTGATGCAAAATAGTATTGTCTTTTTTACTCATCGTGCTAAGAGATGCAAGATCTTCAACATCATTGATATCATCATTGTTGCATACACCATCTAACTCTGATCGAAGTTGATCTATATTATCTTCTATCTGCACCAATCTCTCTTTAAGTATTTTTTCAAATTCATCAAAATCCAAATCATTTCTTTTTTGCATAATCTACTCCTTTTTTTTATTATACATAATTATATCACTTTTTAGAAAAGTATCCATTACTAAATTTGGGTCACACAAGTGCCTGTGTTGAAAATAAAAATTTTTTAGTGTATGGAACTAGATTTCTCAACAGCAAAAAAGAGAGGATTTAAAATATAGAATGCACTTAAACAATTTGTGTATTTTTCCTTATAAAATATTCCATATTGGCATATTTTATAAGGTTTTCTATTTAAAGTGACTTACAAATGGTCTCTAAGTCTCGCTACAACGATAAACATTATAAAATATGTTAGATTATAAGGTTTTCATTTCTTTGAATTAAATTAAAGAAATGGGTTAGTCAACGATGATTATCAATCTATTGGAAATTTAATAGACAAGGTTTAGTGGATTGACTATACTATAAGTGATATAAATATCCTAATATAGTTTACTCTAAATACGACTAGAGATAAATAAGGTGATATTTTGGGGCTGCACTCATTTATAAATTAAAATATAGGCAGGTAGTATGAAAAATGTTATAGGAATGGTTTTAGCTCTGTTTTTCATCTTGGGATGCAGCTCAAAACATATAGAAGTCAAAGAAGACAGGTCTTTTTATTTTCCAAAAAAGAGTTCTTCTGTGTTGTATCATTATGCAAAAGACAACATAGCAGCACAGGGTCCTAGGTCTGGCTATTATCCTCTTGAAAACCATTTAGATTCACTCTCGGCACGTATTTTGTTGGCATATGCAGCAACGAAGAGTATTAAACTTCAGTACTATACTTTCCACTCTGACCCGGCAGGAAAACTCTTACTAAAGGCTTTAGTTGACGCTGCAGACAGGGGAGTGAAAATTGAGGTCCTGATCGATGATATTGCTTTGGGTGACCATGATCATTCTATTGCCGTTGTCAATGATCATAAAAATATTTCTATCCGTGTGTTTAACCCAACAAATGCCAGAGGTGCCCTGCATAATGTAGAGATAGGACTCAACTCCGATACCTTAGGGAGAAGAATGCATAACAAGTCCTTTATCGTAGATAACTCAATGGCAGTCTTTGGAGGACGAAACATCGGAGATATCTACTTTGGATTAAACAAAGATGACTACTTTGTAGATAATGACATTTTGGCAGCCGGTCCCCTGGTCAATAAACTTACCTATGCCTTTAACCTCTACTTTGCAAGTAAATTCAGTGTGGATTTTATGCATATTGCAAAGGCAAGCGTAGAAGAGTTAAAAAAAGGGAAAAAGAAATACGCAGAATCACTGGCAAGTCCAGAGTTTAAACATTTCAAGAAAGTAGTTTTAAACAGGCCATTTGTAGATGCCTTTAGAAAAAAGAAGTTAGCACTCTATTTTGCCAAGGCAGAACTTTACTATGATGGTCCAAATAAAATAGGTACAGCACCAGATGACAGAACCTACCATATAAAAGGGAAGATCGATAAAAAGTATATGCCTAAAAAAAGTTTGGTGATCGTGAACCCTTATTTCATCCCTGATGATGAGATGATGGCTTTCTTTAAGACGTTAAGAGCACAGGGTGTTGAGATCTCAGTTTTAACCAACTCTTTAGAATCCACAGATGGTGAGTGGGTCTATGCCTATTATTCATTTAAACAAGAAGCATTGTTAAAGATGGGGGTGAAACTTTATGAGATATACCCAAGTGCCTTTAGTGAAGCATTAAAAGCCCAAGCATACAATCTACACAAAAAGACACCTCGTTCGGCACTGCATGCCAAGGCGATGATCATTGACGGCAGATACTTTGTGATAGGCTCCCGAAACCTGGACCCCAGATCTCGTAATTTAAATACAGAAATGGTAGCAGTCATAGAGAGTGTTGAACTCTCAAAGCATGAGAAAAAGGTATTTGATATCTTGACAGAACCTGAACATGCGTATGAACTGAAGCTAGTTTGTGATGGCAATGACAACTGTGAAGTAAGATGGTATGCAGTGATCGAAGGAAAAGAAGTGGTCTTTGATTCTGATGGTGATGCTGGCTTTACAGATAAAATGTTTGTATTCTTTTCTCGTATTCTTCCGGTAGAAGATCTGTTGTAAATCTAGAACAGGGTAAGTTTCTTCTTAAACTTTTGTAAGTTGCCATCAATCTTCGATGAGTAGGATATGAAAACCTTATAAAATAGAGCCACTTGCAGATTCCAACAAAAAGATGATTATTAAGATAATAACGCAGAAAAAAAGCTGATTCTGATTTCAAAAAGTTATAATTTTTTACCACAAAAATCTAACAGAAAAAAGAGTCAGCTTATGAGAAAAATTATACCTTCACTTTCAAAAATGTGGCTTAAAGTCATTAATTTAGAGCAAAGCCTTTTTCCCAAACTACAAGAGTCTATGGGCACGTTAAGTCCTAAAGAGGAGAAGCTGATAAAGATCCTTGACTTTGCAGAAATAGAAAGGTTTGTCTCCACTGTACAGATCACTAATCCTCCCAAAGACAGAGAAGAGTTAGCTCGTGCCTTTGTTGCTAAACAGGTTTACAATTTCCAGACTACAAGTGCATTAATAGACAGATTGAAAATTGACAGAACTTTAAGAGTTGTATGCGGATGGAAACATCGAAATAAGATTCCCAGTGAATCTAAATTCAGCCGAGTCTTTAGAGAATTCAGTCAACAGCAAATTGCAACCAAAGCCCATGATGTTTTTATAGAGAACTATTTAAGTAAGACACTTTTCTTTTACAGCAGTATCGATTCCACAGCTATTGAACTTAGAGAAAAACCTGTGAAGCGTGAAGAGAGTAAAGAAGTTAAGCCTAAACGAAAACAGGGACGTCCTAAAAAAGGTGAAGAACTTCCTGCCAAAAAGCCAACCATTTTACAACAGCAGGAGAAAATGCTTGAAGCAGAAGAGATGTTATCTCTCATAGGAACAGAGTGCAATACTAGTATCAAACAGAATTCAAAAGGTAACCAGCACAAATGGACAGGAGGTAAACTTCATCTCTCAGTAGTAGATGGTGATATTCCTATCACAGCACTATCCTCTTCAGCATCTGTACATGATAGTTCATTGGCATTACCGCTCATCCAGCAGAGTAGTCAAAAAGTAAACTATTTGTATGACCTGGCAGATGCTGCTTATGACACCAGTATCATAAGGAATTATTCTAAAAAACAAAATCACAGACCCCTTATTGATATCAATCCCAAGAACTCAAAAAAGCTAAAAGAGAAAATAGCTTTAGACAAAAGTGAAAAGAAGATATTGAGCTCACTTAAACTCTATAATCATTCAGATGATCTGCACTACAACCAACGAAGCAGTGTTGAAAGAGTTAATGCCTATTTGAAGGACAGCTATGGATGCAGTAAGATTTATTACCAGGGAGCCCAAAAGGTAGCTTCTGTATTAGCCTTTGCAGTGTTGTCTGTTTGCATAACTCAATCTTTGAAGCTTATTACTTAACTTTCTCTAAATACTAAAGTCAAAACATCATCTCCTTAAACTCAAACTATAAAGCATGCAGTCAAAATAGGATTTTTAACAGTTTTTAGCTTTTTAGTTGTAAATAATCTCATATACGACTTTTTTCAATAGTTGATTACAGACTATTGAAAATTAGCCGCTTTGCGATGTTGAATCTGCAAGTGGCTCAAATATATAACTTTATAAGGTTTTTATCACTCATTTTGAATACATGAGTGTAGCTATAGTGATAAACGTTATATTCTATGTTAGATTATAAGGTTTTGAAAGTTATGTGCAAAATTATTTAAGTTTAATATTTTTTGCAATAGTAAAATATTTAGAGTAAACAGTAAGAAGAGAAGCATAATATAGTGGATATTCAGATACTCAAATCATTTTTTATGTGGTGCATGATTATCGATAGGGCATCTATCTGTTGTTGATACTATTCTTCTTGTTTGCCCCGAATTTTGTTTATCGCATACAAAGTTATTGGTTCCCTATTCCCATCCCACGTGAAACCTACAACGTGATCATTTACTCATTTTTCGGATTCTTTAAAGTCATCTTTATCGTCTTCAATATCGTACCTTATGTAGCTCTATAAATCATAGGATAAATTTTCTAATGTCATAGAATTGTCTTTATGACCTAATATATTTGACACTCATGAAATATATTCTCCGTTAGAGATCAGATATAATAGTTCGTTTTATTCAACTTCTTCAGGCATATCATTTGGTAAGCTAAATGGGGTGGCGTAGATTGGTTCGCTCAGTGTGATCCATCCGCCGTTTGGTCTACCGATTTGTGCTGTGATATAGATATAGCGAAACAACATCTCGGCCTCTGATTCAGGAACAATTATTTTAACAAGTTTAATAAAGCCTTTGTCATCTAGCTGACTAGAGAGCTTTCCTTTTGTCTCTTTCAAACTAGATACACCTCGACATCCTATGCTGTCTGCCGCAACAATACCCTTTTCTTGGCGTAGTAATCGAATCAGCTTCAAATCTGTTCCATCATCAGGTATTATGCAGGTGATCATCCTCATACTTTGGAGTTTCTCTGCTGCAAAATCTTTTATGGACTCAGTCATTTTGATGCTTTGTCTTGTAAGTTCTGAAGCATATCAGCAGGTATGTGTGTGGCCATCTTGTCAAGCGGCATGGCATAGATCATCCCAGCACCCACACGATCTAGACCTA
This sequence comes from Sulfurovum iocasae, assembly GCF_047716765.1. Classification (GTDB taxonomy): domain Bacteria; phylum Campylobacterota; class Campylobacteria; order Campylobacterales; family Sulfurovaceae; genus Sulfurovum. The sequence continues at coordinate 1,445,071 of NZ_CP180410.1, read as the reverse complement.
GCTTTGTATAGAGGTGACGCATGACTATATCACGATTGTCAGCTGCAGCGATCATTGTCACAACATCTTTTTCAGCCTCTATAGCAATACCCCAAATACCCAATCGTTCACGCGGACCGTTACCATGGGCATGATAGAGGATCGCAGCATTGATGCCAACTTCACGGGCAAACTCTAGTGTCTCATCTCCGCGACCGTGATTGACAACGCAAGTAATCAAAACTACATCTGTTAAATAGGTAATATTATCGTTTTTCATTGTATATCCTGTGCCACTTCGAGAGTGGATAAATTTTGAGTTTGGGCTGTTTCATTTATTTGAAACTTTTCTTTGTATCGTGACCATAGTCCTGTAATAAGAACACTGATAATAGGACCGGCTGATGCCAGACATAAGATACCGAAGCCTTCTACAGCCTGTGTTGCATTTCCAAAGCCTAGACCCATAGCAAGTACCAATGGTACAGTAACGGGCCCGGTTGTAACTCCGGCACTGTCCCAAGCGACATTGACAAAGACTTCGCTGGATAGTAATGTCAGTATCGCTGCGATTGAGTAGCTACCGACAAGTAACCAGATCAGAGGTAAATTAAAAATAAGTTTGGCTAGCCCCAGTGCAATACCGCATGCCACACCAAAAGAAACCGCTATGATCAATGTCTTTTTCTTGAATACACCATTGGTTAATTCTTCAGCTGTAATACCCAATGCAGATAACGCTGGTTCTGCGATAGTAGAGCCAAAACCTAAGAACCAAGCAAAGACCAGTGCTATCGTCAGCCCAATTCCGTAACGATAGAGAGGAGATGATGCGATACCATCTACCTGCATAAATGCAGTTGGTACTAAGTTACCAGCATTGTTTCCCAGCATCGACAAGCCGTATGTCAACCCAAGATTAAAAATACACATACCCAAAATAGTCAGTCCTATGCCGAGAAAAATTTCTGATTGTCTGGGAAGTCGCTCGCGAAGTACAAGAGTGAGGACTAGAAAGAGGAAAATAACAAGTGGTAAAATAGCACGCACCCCAGATACGATCTCGACGCCAGGACTGACTGTATACCAGGTATTTACACTTGTATTTGCCACGGCAGAAGAGGCTTGCTGTGCTATCTCGATAATATCAGCTGGTGACTGCACCGATGCCACATAAAGAGCCAAAAACAGTACACCCGCAACCGGAAATAATGATGCCAATGTTACAATTCCAAAACCAGAAAGACCACCACTCCCTTTACCTGCAGCAGAAGAAATACCAACACCCAGTGCCAGTACCAAAGGTACAGTTACCGGTCCGGTGGTGACCGCACCTGCATCCCATGCAAGACCAAGCACTGCAGCCAATTGGGGATCATTTGACATATACAAAGAGGGGAGGATTACTACAGCCAATGAAAAGAAAATTAAAGGCTTTAAACTCCATCCATATAATAATCGGAGTGTTCCAACCACCGCAGCCAATCCTACAGACAGCCCAACTACCAGAACCAGTGTATCTGCCCATTCATTGAGCAGGGCATAGAGATAGGGTGCCCGTTCGACAGATACAATCTGTCCAGCCATCTTCAAGGCACCTATTGCCGGCTCAGCAAATGTTACACCGATACCTAGTAACAAGGTGATGAAGAGTACTGGAAGAAGTGACAATTTTCGTGGTAAATTTTCACCGATGACCGTACCAAAAGGCATGAGTCCAATCTTCAATCCCTCCATAAAGAGCATCAATCCAACAATTACTGCAAATATTCCTCCTGTAACAAGCCAACTATCCTCGACAAACTGTCGAAGAATCAAAATCTGAAACAAAACAAGATAAAGCGCCAAAGGAACTACTGAACGAACCTGCTCAATGAAACGAGATGATACATAAGGCTGAAGTAAATTGACTATCTCTTTTGGTTGTAATCGTACTACTGGTTGCTCGAGAGGTAGAAGTTTTCCATCCTCATCTAACTGAGCTTTTAATAATATATCATTAGCGTTTACACTTATCACTTCAGCTTTAGACTCTCGCACATAATCTGAATAGCGATAAGATACCGGATCTGTATTCATATAATTCCTTAATGACTTTAAAACATCTTTGCACTTATCATCGCTTTTTAAAAGAGAGTTGATGAAGTTTTTTGTAAGCACAGTCTAAAGAACTATATCACATATATCTTTAACCATTTGCCATATTCAGGCTAAAAAAAAGGCGAAGTCATTATATACATTTTTTAAAAAACATATTAATATCAACTACACCTGCCAATTCAAAAGATAAAAAACACTAACGTCTAAATCTCCTAAAAATATTTATGAAAACCTTATAAAATATATAACTTTATAAGGTTTTTATTTTCCATTAAAGCCCCTACATAGGTCGTAAAATACTTCATATCTATTTGCTTTTTTGTTACTCTAATTTGATTGGCTATAAGTAAAAAAAATAATTTATTATTAAGTCAGTTAGCGTTACAATAGTTTGATAAACATAAACAAAAGGAATTCAAATGAAAATCTCTACAGTTTTACTCAACCTCTCCATTATTACAGCAAGTGCACTTATGACAACAAATGTTGCTATAGCAGCAGATAAAGTTGCTGAGGAAAAAGTAGTCATCGTTAACGCACCTGGTCATGTACAAGGTATTGCAATGGTTAATGTAATGGCAACCGTTCAAGAAATAGATAAAAAGACACGTGCAATTACTCTTAAAAAAGAAAATGGTGAAACTTCAAGCATAGTCGCTCCAGAAACAGTTCGTAACTTTGACCAAATAAAAGTGGGTGACATCGTTCATGCCAAATATCAAACGTCAGTTTCCTTTCAAGTAGTGAAAGAGGGATCAACAGAAGTAGGTCGTGCAGTACAAGAAACTTCATCACGTGCGAAACTTGGCGACAAACCAAGTGCCAGATTAACACGTGCTGTAGCCATGCGTGCAAATGTTACTAAAGTTGACCCGGAAAACAAAACAATCACGATCCAAGGACAAGGCAAAACATTTGATATGGATGTAAAGAATCCAGAGCATTTTAAAGTTGTAAAAGTAGGAGATCAGATTGATGCATTGATCACAGAATCAATTGCAATCAGCGTGACAGGGGCTGAAAAGAAATAATCTTCTTCTATCCCTTTGCGGCATTTCAGCCGCAAACCTTACTACCCTACTATTAAAGATAGAAAATATACTCTTAGTAGTTAAAATACACTTGCAAAACCTTATAAAATATATAACTTTATAAGGTTTTCATTTTCACAGAATCATCATTTTTTCAACTACCAAAAGCTGATGAAAATGTTACTTTGAACTTTTCTTTAATGGCGTATAAAACAACAGAAAATCCGCTTCTCCTACATCGGCAGTATTTGTACCTGTTGGAACAGGTTTGATCGTGACAAAGGGTTCACGGCTTAGGCGTGCAAAACGTGCGTTGATCCCTAAACCGTAGGAAAAATGCATCGAACCGGCAAAAACCATAAGCAGATCACTACGGCGATGCTGTACTCTTTTTACCAGAACCACCGACTCTTTGGCCATATAGCTGTCCCATGCAACTTGCACCCGATACATCCTTTCACTGCATGAGGCAGCATCTTCACCCTTGTGGAGTGAGTGACAGTGAGAGAAAAATGGAGCAAGCATCTGACGATGCGCCGTAACATTTAGGTCAAGAGAATCATAAAAATCTTTTTCTTCTCTCGACATAACCGAACGATTGGCATCAGAAATGCGTTTTCTGGATTCACGGGACAGATTGATGCCATAGAGCCCACCATGGGCTTTATGGATCGCATTGTACATGAAATTATAAGAGTCAAAAGCGTAACCTGCCTTCTTTTTCCACTTAACAGCTTGGGGGAAATCACCTTTGAATGATCCTTTTGCGTATTGTGCCAAAAGGCTATCGTCTTCAGGTGTAAACCACTCATTGGCCAGTGAGACATGACGACCAGACCTGTCAAGAGCAGTGATGAATTTTGCTAATTTTTGATGAAGATCCGTTTGAGCATGGTGATCACCAACAAAGACAACATGATAAGGAGCCAAACGTTTCACCAGCTCACTATCGTCAATGCAGCGCGCCTGCTTCATGTCATAAATAGTACATGAAGAGGGTAACTGATGTTTGAGCGGAACATTCGGCTTCGTACATCCAGTTAACAATAACAGTAAAATGGTTAAGAAAGAGATGATACTTTTCATACCAATATCATACCAATAAGATAGCAAAACAACAAGTTAAACCGTTAAGAAAAAGGGTGAAAGCTACTTTTCTCTTTTACAGGCGCACTTCAAACTCATAAAAATCAATATTTACACCCATATAGAACCTAATGTATAAAGATTGATTAATATGTTAAAATTTTTTACACATTTATATTACCCCACCAAGTAAATACATGAACTAGAAGAAGGAGAAAAAAGTTGGAAAGAGTACAAATAGGGAAAAACTTTGAAAAACAACCTACCTGGAAAGTGAGAATAGGTGTGCTGCTCATCTATCTGCCTCTTATCATCACCGTGCCGTTCGTGATACTAGGTATATTGGCAGCAAGGGGGCATCTGAAACTTGTCGGGGCGACGGGTATCAGACCGTTTTGGGACTTTGTGCCGACATGGATCACTCACCGATATATCTACAAAGACCAGATCGTTTATGAGACTGGTAGCAAGTGGATGCATTGGGAATCATACCGATTTTACTGGATCTTCAACTGCAAGATCTACTGCCCTTTAAGTGTCGCGCTTTTTAAGTATATGGCTTATCTTGTGCAGATCGTCGAGAATTGGTGGTGTCCGTTCGAACATGATAAAAAGGGGGAATACAAGAACGCTGCAATCGATAAGTCGTATTGGCATATTTATGAGAGGGAACGATCCATGCTGCACCCGGATGACAGGGAGAATCCTATCTGGAATGAAGAGTCAAAAGAGAAGATGTAAAATCCCATCGGCATAAACAGTACAACAGCTGAAACTAAAGGCTCAATGCCATACCCCTTCAAGACTATAGCCGCAATACGGACAGATACCATTATCATCAAGTTCATTGGTGACATATTGCCCAATATGTCCTTGTCGGTCAATTACTCTTTTGCTACACTTTGGACAATAGGTTGATTCGTAGTCTTCGTCGTCAATATTGCCGACATAAAGATACTTCAGCCCCTCCTCTTGTCCTATCTTATAGGCTCTTCGCAGTGTCGATCCTGGAGTGGGAGGAACATCAAGCATCTTGTACATCGGGTAAAATGCGGAGAGATGCCAAGGTATATAAGGGCTAATTCCTGCGATAAATTTTGCAATATTCCTGATCTCTTCATCGGAGTCATTTTTACCTGGGATCAGCAGGGTCGTAATTTCTACCCATATTCCTTTTTCATGAGCATATTTGACGCATTCAAGCACCGGTTTCAGCCTGGCACCGCAGATCTCTTTGTAAAACTCATCCGTAAAACCTTTGATATCTATATTCATCCCATCGATGTACGGTTCAAGTAGGTCTATGGCCTTATGCGTTTCAAATCCGCTGGTGACATAGATGTTTTTCAGCCCTTTCTCGTGTGCCAGTTTTGCCGTATCATAAGTGTACTCAAAAAAGACGATCGGTTCATTGTAGGTATAGGCAATCGACTCGCATCCCTTCTCTATCGCAAGATCAACAATACGCTCAGGCGGAAGTTCCCTGCCGAATATCTGATGATTGTGTTCTTTTGGGTATTGGGAGATATCGTAGTTCTGGCAAAACTTACAAGAGAAGTTGCATCCTACAGTTCCCACTGAAAATGCAGTACTTGCTGGCAGAAAATGAAACATCGGTTTTTTTTCCACCGGATCAACATTTACCGCGGCGGCAAGTCCGTACACAAGTAGTTTAAGTTCACCGCTCTCTACTTTCCTTACACCGCAGATACCATATTCACCTTCGTCAAGCTTACAGGCCTGTGCACACGCTTGGCACAAGATCTTTCCGCTACCGAGTTTTTTACTTAACCATGCTGTTTCTACCATCTCGTTCTCCTTTTCATATATTTATTAATGATACTATAAAATCTAAAAAATTAAAAACTACCGCATAAACGATGTAATGATCTTCTTGTAGTCAGGATGCAGATGCACGGTGTTGTGACCTGTATCGTCTAGTGTTGCAACCTCTACCCGTGTTTTTGTAAAAGCCTGGACAAGGTTGTGAGTATGCTCATAAGAAATGATCCTGTCATTGGCTGCTGCTATGATCAGTGTATCTGTTGTGATCTTCGCAGCCCTGCCAGCCGAGTCTAACTTCTCTTTCAAAATGAGACCCATCGGAAAAAACCAGTAGATCTTTTTACCCACATTCACTGCACTGTCGAAAGGTGTCACGAGAATAAGTTTTTCAACATCGCGTTTCGAGGCAAGATAGGTCGCAACCGCCGCACCAATACTGCGACCCATCACGCAGAGTGCAGTATGCTGTTTCATAAAATGGTCGTAGACGAATAATGCGTCACTGTAAAACCCCTCTTCATAGGGCGATCCGCTACTGCCACCGTAACCGCGGTAGTTGACGAGGTAGACCGTACGGTCGGCAAAAAGTGTTCTGAAATCATCGATGTTGTATGCAACGTTCTCGGCATTGCCGCCGAAGTAGATAAGTGCTTTCTCCTTGCCTGGATTGAGTGTCCAGACCTTGATACGTACTTCACCTGTATCTAGTACAGTTTGAGCTGCACCCGGAACACTCACCTCAGAGGTGGGGAAGTAGATCATCTGGCGCTGAAAGATAAAAAGTAAAAAACATATCGCCACATAGGCGATAGTCAATGTAGCTATAAACGAAATCATACTACCGCCATTTTTTGAAATCTGCATAATACTATTATGCCCAATTGTATTGATATATAGCAACCCCTTATTTTAAAAAGATCAGCAGCATCTGCACTGACTAATGAAATATGATAGAATATAGCATTGACAAATCGATCAAGGAGCGAAGATGCAGGTCAGTAATCGTGATATAGCAGAAAAATTTATCAAACTCGCTGATCTACTTGAACTTGAAGATGAAAATCCTTTCAGGATCCGTGCCTATCGTAACGCTGCCCGTATCATACGTTTCTATCCGAAAAACTTTCAAGAGATGGTTGAAGCAGGTGAGGACCTGACACAGATACACAACATCGGCGATACACTTGCCAAAAAGATCACTGAAATCGTCCAAACAGGAAAGATCTCTCTCCTCGGTCGGCTCGAAAAAGAGATACCGCACGATCTAGAGATCATGCTGAAGATTCCAGGCCTGGGGCCAAAAAGAGTCAGAAGACTGCATGAAGTACTGCATATCAATACTCTGCATGATTTGGAAACAGCACTCAAAAAAGGGGACATCGAAAGCGTCAAAGGATTTGGTCCCAGACTTATCCAAACCATTGTGGAGGGGCTAAAACAGAAACGTTACGAGACTCACCGTCATCGTCTTTATGATGTACTTCCTATCGCCCAGGCATTGGCGGAGGAACTCCGTAGTATAGAACGGGTCAATCGGCTTGAGATCGCCGGCAGCATTCGCCGCAGGCGTGACACGGTCAAAGATATAGACATAGTTGCTGCCTGCTTCTCCGGTTCACCGCTGATGGAGCGTTTTATATCACATCAGAATGTAAAGCGCATAGTAATGGAGGGACCTACACGCTCTTCCGTTATTTTAAAAAATGGGTTACAAGTGGATCTGCGTGTTGTTCCGCCCAATGATTTCGGTGCTGCCCTGCACCACTTTACTGGATCACGTGCACACAATATCACATTGCGAAAAATGGCTGTGAAAAAGGGTATTAAGATCAACGAGTATGGCATCTTCCTCTCAGATAAACGCATCGGCGGAGAGAAAGAGTCTGATGTTTATGAAATTTTGAAAATGCAGTATATTGAACCGGAATTGCGCGAAAACTGCGGTGAGATCGCATTGGCACTGCGGCATAGCCTGCCACGGCTCATTGAACGCAGTGATATCCGGGGTGATCTACATATCCACACTACCCGCTCCGACGGAAATGCCACTCTAGAGGAGATGGCAGAGGCTGCCAGAGTACTGGGATACGAATATATCGCTGTTACGGACCATACAAAGCACCTTACGATCGCCCATGGACAGGATGAAGAGAGAGTGCTGCAGGAGCTGGAAATGATCGACCGTCTTAATGCGACACTGAAAGATTTTACCATTTTGAAATCCGCCGAGGTCGATATCTTGGCCGATGGTACACTTGACCTGCCCCAATCGGTCCTGGAAAAGCTTGATCTGGTTGTCGGTGCTGTGCATTACAAGTTCAATCTCAGCAAAAAAGAACAAACCAGACGTATTCTCAAAGCGATGGAGAACCCCTGCTTTAACATCCTCTCTCACCCCACCGGAAGGCTGATCGGACTTCGTGAACCTTACGAGGTTGATATGGATGCAATCATCAAAGTGGCAAAAGAGTTGGGCTGTATCCTTGAACTCAATGCACAGCCCGACCGTCTGGATCTCGACGACATCTATTGCAAAGCTGCCAAAGAGGCCGGAGTCAAGATCGCTCTCTCCTCAGATGCCCACTCCGTAAACGATCTTCACTATATCTCCTACGGAATCTCCCAGGCACGGCGCGGCTGGCTGGAAAAAGAGGATGTCGTCAATACTCTTTCCCTCACCCAGTTCCGCAAGCTCTTGAGACGATGAATTCAGGATCTAATTTTCCGTACATGCAGATCAAAGTTGTCTTATAGATTGAATGAGTAAGTTTGAAAACTAGATAAGACTTTTCTTATACATAGAGAAAGAGACAAAGAGTAGATATTCCAAAAACAGATAGAGAAATATTTAGATAAAAAATAACATATTATAAAATATTATTTGTATTTATCAGTGTAGTAAAGCGTGAGATTATTTACATTATCTCACACTCTGACAGGGTTATCTACGGTACATATACCAAGACATCAGTTGGTGTTTCTCTTAAGATGGAAGAGGCTACACTCCCGAGTAATGCTTTAAAACCTGCAGTACCTCGTGAACCTACGACTACAAGATCGTATGAGCCCTTGTCTATATATTTAAGCAGTGCTTTTTTGCTATTGGCTTCTCCATCAATTATTTTACCTTTGTCAACAGAAAGATCTTTCATCAAATCCTTTAGATCTTTCTCTGCACACGCTTTTGCGACTTCGTTATACTGCACAAAATCACGTCCAACTACAGTATAAGGACCTTCCACGTAAATAACTTCAGAACTATGGACTGCATTCACTTTTGCAGCTGGGAAAATAGTTTTCGCAAAGAGAATACTCTGTTTAGATTGTACTTGAAAGTCTGTTGGTGCCACAATCTTTTGATATGGATCTTTTACACTGTTCTTCACGATCAAAACGGGTAAATGACTTTGATGTGCTACTTTTTCTGCTGTTGTACCTAGAAACTTCTTTTTATTTTTTGTATTTGCACCTATCACTATCATATCAGCTTTGAGTAATTTTGCTTCGTACCGCAAGATATCATCAGCATCTCCTTCTCTTACCAAGATAGAATAAGGCACTTTATCATCTTTGTTCAATGCTTTTATCTTTTTTTCTATTTTTTTTGTGATACCTTCTATATCAATAGCTATCTCTTTGCCACCAAAATAACTTGGTACGGAAAACCAAGGTGTTTGTACAGCATGAATAAGGAACAATTCCGCTTTATTTTGCTTTGCAACCATCAGTGCTCTTTTTAAAACATTATTTGATCCTGAAAAAATATCTATACCTACAATAATTCTCTTTACTTGTTTCATAATATACTTGCCTTTTATCAAAAAAATTTGGTCCTATCTATTAAGTACCTACTTATATTCTACACCAAATATATAAATAATGCAACTTTACATCTGAGAAGAAAAGGAGTAGAATAGAATTAAGTATGTGTAAGGTGTCTCATGAAAAAAGAAGTAGAAGTAATCATTATAGGTGCAGGTTCAGCAGGTCTCTATGCCCTTTCTCAAGTAAGAAAAGGAACTGATGATTATCTTTTGATCAACAGTGGTCCCTATGGTACTACCTGTGCCCGTGTAGGGTGTATGCCTTCTAAATCACTTATTCGCATTTCAGAGTATTATCACGATAGACTGGATTTTGAAAAAAGTGGTATCAAACACAGTGATGCGTTGGAAGTTTCCATTCCCGATGTTTTACAGAGAGTAAGAGATCAGCGGGATTTTCTTGTAAATCAAAATATAAACCATAGCATCACGCGTTTAGGTGACAAGGTCCTGACCGGTAAAGCTGAATTTATAGATGCTAACACGCTAAAAGTGGGTGATGATGAGATCAGAGCAAAAAAGATCATCATTGCAACGGGTTCTTCCCCGGTATTTGATCCGGCTTGGGAAGCATTTAAAGAACATATACTCACTACAGATGAACTCTTTGAACAAAAAGACCTTCCTCCTACTTTGGGTGTACTTGGACTAGGAGTCATAGGACTGGAACTTGGACAGGCACTCTCAAGACTTGGCATCAAAGTCACAGCAGTCCATTCACAAGAATTCATAGGTGGATTGAGTGATCCTGATGTGAACAAAGTCATGATTGAACTCTGTAAAAAGGAATTTGATATCTGGCTTGGTGCCAGAGCACAATTGAGTAAAGTCGGTGATAAAATAAAAATAAAAAGTGCCGATCGCGAAGTTTTTGTTGATAAAGTCTTGGTATCGATTGGAAGAAAGCCAAACCTAGATGCTTTAAAGCTTGAGAACCTTGGTGTCGATTTAGATAAAAGAGGCATGCCGAACTTTGATCCACACACTATGCAGATAGAAGATCTTCCTATCTATTTTGCCGGTGATGTGAACGCTGACAGACCTCTGCTCCATGAAGCAGCAGATGAAGGTCGTATCGCTGGATATAATGTTGTTCATACTCAAAAAACATTTAAAAGAAAAGTCCCACTAGCTGTTGTATTTACAGACCCAAATATTGCCTTTGTTGGAAAAGACTACAAGGACATTAAAGACGATGATAACGTATTCATAGGTAGTTATAACTTCCAAAATCAAGGAAGAGCTATGCTTATGAATAAAAATGTAGGTATAGTAAATCTTTATGTTCAAAAAAGTGATGCTAAACTTTTAGGTGCACAAATAGCAGTTCCTGGTGGTGAATATCTGGCACATCATATTGCCTGGGCTATGGAGCATGAACTGACTGTCTATGATATGTTGCAACTCCCTTTTTACCATCCTACTCTTGAAGAGGGTCTTTACATGCTTTTACTTGATTGTATTAAGAAAATAGGCATAAAAAAAGATGGTATAGTTGAAGTACCTTTTTTAGAAAGTGATAATAGTAAATAGTACTAAAGGTTAATGATGGATTTTCATACAAAAAATATTGATGAAGCACTTTTGACTTTACATACCAATACCTCTGGACTTGATCATGCTGAAGCAGCTAAAAGGCAAGAGGAGTATGGTTTAAACATACTACCCTCAAAACCCGATATGACACTTCTTGCACACTTTCTTCAACAGTTTAAAAGTCCAATTATCTACATCTTACTTTTAGCAACTTTAATGGCACTCAGCATCCATGAATATACAGATGCCGGTTTCATTCTTGCTGTTTTGGTTTTGAATGCCGTGATCGGAACGCATCAGGAGTATTCTGCATCCCAAAAAGCCAAACTACTTCAAAATCTTATCAAAGCCAATGCAATGGTACTTAGAGATGGTGTCATCCAAGAGATAGATAGCCAAAATATTGTACCTGGAGACATATTGATATTTGAACCAGGTACTAAAGTAGCAGCAGATATCAGACTCACAGAGACAAATAATCTTATGGTCGATGAGGCTTTGCTCACTGGGGAGTCCACAGATATGAATAAAGATGCACTCTTTGTTAGTGATAACCCTAACCTGCTTTTGCCAGAGAGAAAAAATATGCTTTTTGCAGGTACGTACATTTCCAGTGGTAGAGGTATAGGTGTTGTAAGCAGCATAGGGGAAAATACCGAAGCAGGGAAAATAGCACAGCTACTGAGTAAAAAGAGCAAAGCCAAGATTCCTCTTCTTGAAAAGATGGAAAAGCTTTCGTTTACCATCTCCATTGTCATCGGTATCATGGTACTTATACTGTTTGCCATAGGGCTGCTCAAAGGGATGACATTTTACTCACTCTTTCTTTTTTCAGTAGCACTGGCTGTATCCACCATACCGGAGGGGCTTCCTGTTGCCATTACAGTAGCACTTACTTCTGCCTCTCTTGCCATGTCCAAACGTCATGTCATCGTACGTAAACTCGCTGCTATAGAAGGACTAGGTGCCTGTACACTCATAGCCAGTGATAAGACGGGTACACTCACACAGAACAAACTAAGTGTGGAGTATTTTATCTCACCAACGCAAGTCTATGACACCAACACCATAAATGAAGTACATGATAAAGTCTATCTTGCTTCTATTTTGTGTAATGAGATGCATTATGAAGAGGCAAAAGAAGGAGGGGTTGATTTCTTTGGAGATCAAGTAGATATTGCCTTGGCACGCTTTGCTGCAAATGCAGATGAATCATATGTGACGGGTTCAAAATCATATAGAAAGATAGATGAGATACCGTATGAACCTATCAATAGATTTTCTGCCGTAATGATGGAACAGGATGAGAAGGTATTTCAATTTAGTAAAGGCTCACCGGAAACCGTACTGGAACACTGTGATGTAACACAGGAAGAGAAAAAAGCTATATTAGATGATGTCGATGCATGGGCACTTAAAGGGTACAGAACCATAGCACTTGCCTACAAAGAGTCAGAGGATGATGAAAAAATAAACCTTAATGACTTTAGCTATCTAGGCTTTGTTGCCATTATAGACCCGGTAAGAGAAGAGAGTCCTGATGCCATACTCAAAGCGCAGCAGGCAGGTATAAAAGTGGTCATGATAACAGGAGATCATCCAAATACAGCGCTCTGCATAGCAAAAGAGCTTGGCATTGCTTCTTCTGATGCAGGTGTTATGAGTGAAAAAGAGTTGTCAGACTGGGAAAACAGTGGAGAGAATGCTGAAGCGTTAAAAGACATTACGGTCTTTTCACGTGTCACACCGGAACAAAAAATGAAGATAGTCATGGCATATCAAACACTTGGGCATTATGTTGCAGTAACGGGAGACGGGGTAAATGATGCCCCTGCCCTTAGGCATGCGAACATCGGTGTGGCTATGGGTAAGAGTGGTACAGACATAGCAAAAGCCACCAGTGACATCATCTTGACTGACGATAACTTTGCTTCCATTGTCAATGGTATCGAAGAAGGAAGACGGGCACATGATAACATACGAAAAGTCATCTACCTACTTATATCTACAGGCTTTGCCGAGTTGGTTTTAGTGATGCTCTCTTTCATCACCGGACTGCCTTTACCCTTGCTTCCCGTACAACTTTTATGGCTCAATCTTGTAACAAACGGTATACAAGATGTCATGCTTGGATTAGAATCTGCAGAACCGGGACTTTTAAAGAGAAAACCTAGGTCTCCTAAAGAACCTATCTTTAATAGATTGATGCTAAGACGTATCGTGGTAGGTGGTTTGTATATAGGTCTCGTTTCCTTTGTCCTCTTTTACTTTTTACTGCAAAGTGGAGAGAGTGTTGAGAGTGCAAGAAATATCATACTGCTTCTGATGGTACTATTTGAGAATGTACATGTCTTTAACAGCAGAACAGAGATCAATTACCTGCATAAGATAGGCTATAGAAGCAGTATCTCCTTGATCATTTTAGTGATTTTCACGCAGTTCCTACACATTGCATGTATGCATATCCCTTTTATGCAAAACATACTTTCTGCTCAACCTGTCTCTTTTGATACCTGGTTGGAACTCGCAGTAGTTGCGATTGGTTTGGTTTTGGTTATGGAAGCAGATAAGTGGTTGATGTTAAAAAAGAAATCTATATAAACTTTTGTATCACAAAATATATACTCCTGATTTATGATACTTTTTTCCATAGGTACTCAATCCATTTGCGTATCTCGATCATACCAAATACCCACAGTGCCAATAAACCGATCATCTTCAACGACTCAGCATTTAATGGCAGTGTATGAAAGACATCTGAAAGTGCATAAATCGCAAATAGCTGCAGTATCAGTCCTATTCCTATACCGTAAAAAATATAAGGATTGATCTGTAAGGATCTTTTGATATTTTTCAAAAAGGGTTCATGCTCTTTGAGTGATTGTAAACCGTTGATCCATGTAGCAATGATAAAGGCTGTAAAAAGTGTGGATATGGCACTCTCTTTTCCGTAGTGATACAGCATCCAGACATATAAAAAGAGTGAACCTAAACTGATCACTAGTGCGGCATAAAGTACCCGTAAAAGCTGTACTTTATCTAAAAATTGTTTGTGCAGTTTGGTTGGTGCTCTATTCATGACATCTTCTTCATCTTTTAAAAATGGAAAGGTTTTATCCAACGCACTGTCTGCAACAAGATTGATCCATAAGATCTGCACAGGATAAAGCGGCAGCGGCAATGCCATTAAGATCGCACCGGTGATGAGGATGACTTCATCCAAACTCGTAGAGACGAGAAAATAGATCGCTTTGCGTATATTGCTGGCAATCGTACGACCCTGCCTGATCGCATCAACAATGACAGAGAGATTATTATTAGCAAGCACCATTTTTGCAGTAGATTTTGCTGCATCGGTACCGTCTCCCATAGCAATACCCAGATCTGCAGCTCTTAGGGCAGGAACATCATTGGCACCATCACCTGTAACGGCAACGATCTCTCCCTGTTTCTGCAGTGTTTTGACGATGCGGTATTTATGTTCGGGAAGAACTCTTGCCCAAACAGTGACCTTTGGTAAAATCTTCTCCAGTGTCGCATCATCCATACCATTAAGTTCTTTCCCGGTAACAACTAAATCTCCCTCTTTGTATATATTGACTGATCTTGCTACAGCAGCAGCTGTAAGGGGGTTGTCTCCTGTGATCATCAACACTTTCAGACCTGCTTTTTGTGCCGTTTGAACTGCCTCTAGAACCCCCTCTTTAGGAGGATCTAAAAAGCCTACCAACCCTACGATCTCAATTTTCCATTTATCAATATCATCAGTCATGTGTTCACCCATACCCAATGCAATGACTCGTAAACCATTGGAAGCCAACTTGTCATGCTCTTTTTCAAGGGTCTTAAAATCTTCCTGATTCGTGGCAAACTCTTTGAGTGATTCAAAAGCACCTTTAACAAAGATCTTGTGCTCTTTTTGGATCATATTTGAGCTTGCCATCAGTCTATGTTTGGTATCAAAAGGATAGAGGTTGACGCGTGGATATTTTTGTCTGATGCTTTTATACTCTTTTCCGACCCAAAGTGCAAGGGCGGTATCTATCGGATCACCTTTCCCCTCTATCGATTCATTGGCAAGTGCTGAAACGGTTTGTGAAAAGGTTTCATGGAGAGAAAAAACATCTTTTACATGGAGTTTTCCCTGGGTGATCGTACCTGTCTTATCGGATGCAATGACCGTAGCACTGCCTAATGTTTCAACAGAGGGCAAGTGACGGATATAGACTTTTCTGACACTAAGTGTCATCGCACCGATCGTGAGTACCAGTGTTACAACGATCGGCAGACCTTCCGGTACGGCAGAAACCAGTTCGGCGATAACCAGATAAATAACTTCAATGATCTCTCTACCCTGCCAAAGGGCAAGGACAGCAGTTAGTGTAATCATTATAAGTAAGATAAACATATGTTTTCTGATAAAAACTTCCAGTGCTTTGGTCAATGGTGTGTCAGGAGACTCCTCTTTTGCTTTACCTGCAATAGAGGCGAGATAAGTCTTTTGGGCAGTAAATACAACAAATCCTTCTGCTTTTCCTTTGGTTACCGTAGTACCAGACAGTGCCATATTGTCCAATTCATAGGGTAATGTTTCCTTAGGCAGGATAAGATTCGCATCTTTTTGTACCGGTACAGATTCTCCTGTAAGGATCGATTCATCGATCACCACTCCTATTGTGTCAAAGAGGCGAATATCAGCAGGTACGATATCTCCTTCGCTCAAAATGATGACATCTCCGGGTACAAGCTCGGCAGAGGAGATAGAGAATGCCCGATTTTCACGTTTTACCTGTGTTTTGCTTTCCGTTAATTTTTTCAGTGCTTTGATGGATGAGAGTGCTTTGACCTCCTGCCAAAACCCGATCAAGGAATTGATCAGGATGATAAGCAGTATCAGCAATCCTTCATGCAGTTTTCCCAAAAAGAGAGAAAGTAGAGCAGCAACTACCAGTACATAGACCAAAGGGCTTTTAAACTGTGCTAGAAAGAGTATAAAAAGATTGTGCTTTTTTTCTTGAATTTCATTTAAACCGTAGATAGAGAGGTTTTTTTCTACAGCAGCATTACTTAACCCCTCTTTTGAGGTTTCCAACTGTTCTGTTAATGATTTAAGCGTTTCACAATGAGGATGTTCTGAAATTATCATTATTTGCCCCTCTTCACATACTACTTTTAAGTAGTACTCTTTAAAGTATTTTATCCTAAAAATAGTATTTTGCTAAAGTCATTGACTACCGGTAATCATTTGAACATTAGTTTAGATTTGAAAGGTATCTACTCCGTATCCACCTTTCCCCGCAAGCGCTTCTTTCCGGCATGCTTTTTCTTTGATTGCAATCGTCGATTAACAGAGCCTTTCGTTGGCTTAGTCGCAATACGCTTTTTTTGAATAACATTAACACTTTTGATAAGCTCTGTCAAACGCTCAAGCGCCTCATCCCTGTTTTGCTCCTGACTGCGATGCTGTTGTGATTTGATGACGATGATGCCCTCTTTGGTAATGCGCTTATCCTTGAGTGAGAGAAGCTTCTCCTTGTAAAAATCCGGCAGTGACGAGGCGGCAATATCAAAACGCAGATGGATTGCTACGGAGGTTTTGTTGACCTTCTGGCCGCCGGAACCCTGCGCGCGGATAGCTTCAAAGGTGATTTCATTATCATCCAGAGAAATATTGTTTGAAATATTTAGCACAGGAACTCCTTTTTAAACCAAGCCAACTCATCCAACTTTTCCCATGGATACTCTGCATATCCGATCTGCCCTTTTGCAGCGATATCGGCATAGAGGAAAGTCTCTTCACTTGGACGATCCAGACCAAACTTCTCTGTGATCCATCTTGGAGTAAGTGAAAACTTATCAGCGATGATCTCTGACAGTTCCTCATCTTTCATTTCTGTCAGACTTGTATGCTGTGTATCAACAGTGACGGAAGCAGGTCTGGGTTCTGCGATGACATAGGAGAGCTGTATAAGTGCCTTTTTAGCCAAGCCTGCTGCAACGATATGTTTAGCCAGCCATCTGGCGGCATAGAGTGCTGTTCGATCGACTTTAGTGTAGTCTTTGGAGCTTTGCGATCCTCCTCCTATGGGGGCATAACCGCCATAGGTATCACAAACCACCTTTCTACCAGTCAAACCAGAATCTGCGATGGGTGAATGTTTAACGAACCGTCCTGTATTGTTGATATAAAACACTATGTTATCTTCATCAAAATGGCCTGCTTCAAATTTCACATTCTCAATGATGATCTTTTTGACCAATCTCTTGACTTCTTTTAGTTCTACATCTTTGTTATGTGAAATGGCTACAATGATCTTTGCAATGCGTTGGGGGTTACAATTATCAAAATTTTCTTTACTGCCGTAATCCATTATGACCTCTGTTTTAAGATCCACACCGAAAGTCTCCGGATGATCAAGAGCATACCGATACAATACATCTCTGATCTCTCTGGCATAGGCAAAAGCTGTAGGCATATAGTCTTCTCGTTCACTGGTCGCATAACCAAACATCATTCCCTGATCCCCTGCCCCTATCTCACCCTCTTCTTTGACCACTCCCATAGTGATATCTGAAGATTGTTTACTGACATAGACTTGAATATCTGTATCATCGGGAAAAAGGGTTTCACCTCTCTCAAACCCAACTTCGGGATACCCTATCTGTTTTAATGCTTTTTGGGTGATCTCTTCATAAAAAGCAGGATCAAGAGGAACTTTGGTTTTCACTTCACCACCTATGATGATATGTTTACCGCTTATAAATACTTCGGTTGCCACTTTGGAATCAGGATCTAGTTGAAGCAAGGTATCCACGATAGAATCGGCAATAATATCAGCACATTTATCCGGATGACCAGCTGAAACAGCCTCTGAAGCAAAAAGATACATAATATTCCTCCTTTTTTTACATAGTAACAAATTTAGTGAGTATTTTCAACGTTTCTCTTGTATTGTTTTTAAAAATATTTCTTTATTTTTATTATTATGGAAGACAAAACTTACTTTCATATCATCTCTCTCTTCTAAAAAATCCTTAACCGTTTCGTAGGCTATTTGTGCAGATTTCTCTTTGGGGTAGCCGTATATACCTGTAGATATAGCCGGGAAAGCGATATCTTTACACCCAAGTTCAACGGCTATTTTAAGTGCGTTTATGTAGCATGATGCTAAAAGTAAAGCACAATTATCACCGCACTGATGATAGACAGGTCCTACGGTATGGATGACATACTTTGCCGGTAGACTTCCTCCTGTTGTTACCACAGCTTCTCCCGTAGGTAATCCATCCGGGTACTGCTCTTTTCGGATCTTTCGGCAGGCTTCAAGGATCTGAGCTCCCCCTGCTCTGTGTATCGCTCCATCTACACCGCCGCCGCCCATAAGTGAACTATTTGCTGCATTGACGATCACACAGACATTTTCCTTGGTGATGTCACCTGTTTTGATGATGATCTTATCCATCATTTTGCCTTTAAAAAATATTTACCCTATAATATCATAAAAAGAGAAGTGAAGTCAGCATGACAGAATAAGCGATATCAAGGGAACCTATGGAAAATGAATTTATTCTAACGATGATCAAAGCCTCCGGAGGATTGGGACTTTTTCTGCTGGGGATGATTGTTATGACAGAGGGATTACGATCCTTAGCTGGAGATACGATGAGAAATGCTTTGATGCGTTTCACAAAAAGCCCTTATTCAGGTGCAACAACGGGTGCGATTACCACTGCACTGCTTCAATCCTCCAGTGCCACAACAGTTATGGCTGTCGGGTTTGTCGGTGCCGGACTGTTAGCCTTTCCCCAGGCACTGGGGATCATCTTTGGTGCCAATATCGGTTCGACAGTTACCGGCTGGGTGGTTGCTTTGCTTGGATTCAAACTCCATCTTGGGACGATCGTGCTGCCTATCATACTTCTTGGTGTGATGCTCAAACTTTTTTTTAAAGATAAATTTGCTTCATTTGGTTATACCTTGGCTGGTTTTGGTCTGATCTTTGTCGGGATCTCCCTGATGCAGGAGGGTATGGGTGGGCTTGAAGGGATCATCACTCCAGAATACCTACCCGCAGATTCGTGGATAGGAAGATTGAAACTAGTTGCACTAGGTATCCTCGCAACACTCATTACTCAAGCTTCAAGCGCGGGTGTTGCAGCAACACTGACGGCACTCTATGCCAATGCGATCAGCTTCGAGCAGGCAGCAGCACTTGTCATCGGTATGGATGTTGGAACCACAGTAACAGCCGCGATGGCTTCGATTGGAGGATCCGTGAATGTCCGCAGAACAGGATTTTCACACATTATCTACAATCTGTTTACCGGAGTGATGGCTCTCTTCCTGATCACACCCTATATCTATCTATGGGAGACCTTAGCAGAGGGTGCTTTGATGAAAAATGCAGAAATCGCCCTTGTCGCTTTTCATACTTCTTTTAATATACTTGGTGTCCTGATCATTCTGCCCTTTACCCATCAATTTGCACACCTGATAGAAAAGATCATCCCATCCAAAGAACCAATATTTACCGAGAAACTGGATAAGAGATTGCTCGAAGAGCCAAATTTGGCACTGGAAGCTGCACGTATTTCAGCACAGAATGAGTTCATCGCACTTCTACAGCATATAAACTTTATCCTGGGAGATGTAGAATATGGCAAAAAATCCAATCTGACATTACTCCAATCATCCCTGGATAAAACTCATCACTATATTGATGAGATAAATCCAAAGCGGGAAAAACATGCCAGGTGGAAAAAATTGATATCACTGATACATATACTCGATCATGAACAACGCCTTCATGAACGTTGTGAAGAGGAGGAATACAGAGCCAGACTTGTACAAAAATCTCCGGAGTTGCACAGTGAGCATAAGCATTTGATCACTAGCAACAATAAGATCATCTCTGCCATTTCTTCCAAAAGATTTTCCGATGCCAGAAAGTATGCCCAGACGAACGAAAAACTCATCATAAAATCTATGGAGTCCTATAGAAATATGATAACAGAGAAGATGGCTAAAGATGAGATCAATATACCATTAGGAACCAGCAAGCTTGAAGCGGACAGGTGGCTTATTCGGGTAAGTCATCATATAGCACGCATTACATACCATATGGAAAAAGCAGTTTTGTCTACTGGAAAGTAATTGAACTCTCTGAATAACTTAGCACTCATAATGGGTTTTGCTAATGTCTAATAATTACTTCTCATTGGTAACATTTTATTAACAAAAACATTATAGTATAATCTGCAAGGAGTACTTAATGAAACATTTTATTATTTTCATAGCATCTTTTTTTCTATTTATCATACAAGTTGATGCCAAAGAAAAAGCAGATCAAACACAATCCATAAAAAAATTAATTAAACAGATCAAAAATAGTTCTTCTGATGACAGAAGAGTTGCGATGAATAAACTAAAAATAGAACTTAGAACAATGAACAAAGAGACAAGAAAAAAGGTTATGCTGGATCTACAGAACTCTTTTGCTAAAAACAGTACAGGAAGACAAATATCTCATAAAAGATCTGGAATCACAAACAGCTCTCAGCGCTCTATGAAGGGTCAGCAACAAGGGGTACCCATGCAGCAGCAGCACCGTACTCCAACTCCTGTAAGGAATGCACCTGCCCCAACACCTATGAGACCTATTTCACCTCCCAGACATGGTCAACCAGGAGGACATAGGTGAAGTTTTTTCAGATAGTACTATCTGTTTTACTGCTCTCATCAGTTCTTGTGGCATATGAAGATCAAGATATTGATGGTGTAGATGACAGTATAGATCTCTGTCACAATACTCCTTTTGATGTCATTGTAGATGAAAGAGGATGCCCCTATGATAAAAAAATTTTAGGGAAAATCACACTACAGATAGGGAGTGATATTAGCTTCAATACACTATCAGACCCCATAAGTAATTTCAATCTATTTGCAAATTATACTTACGACCACTGGAATTTTTCTTTATCAAACACAAACTATAATACAACAAACCTAAACATAGTGGATAGCTCCGAAAACAACCTTTATCTGACTATGGGATACCTTTTTCAAGAGGGTTCCTTTAACACCAGAGTATCAGTAGGAACAAAATTTGATCTAACAGATAGAGATACAGGCAACAGAGACAATGATTTCTATAGTTCCATTAATTTTGAGTACATTATAAATAAAAAACAAAATATTTTTCTCTATTACAATTATACATTTAGCGGTGACAGTCCTACTGTAGATTATGAGAATTTTCACTCTTCTTCCATAGGAACCGGCTATGCATTGAGTGATAAATGGTATAGTGCGATCTCTTACAATTATTCTACCTCATATTACCCTGAATCAGAAGCATATCAAGCTATTTCCTGGTTTAACTCTTATGCTATATCAAAAGATTTCTATGTTACATGTAACTATGCTTATACCTTAGATGATATCTCTTATGATCATATTGTATCCTTTAACATTGGAGTACATTTTGACTAAACTACTCCTTCTTGAAGATGACCCGATCCTTTCCAAAACACTCATAAAATACCTTACACATCATGATTATGAGGTAGATTGGGCAAAAAATGGTGAAGAGGCGATGGATCTTAGCTATGAGAACAACTATAACCTTTATCTTTTTGATATCAATGTACCTCTGCTCAACGGAGTTGATCTGCTATCAGCACTTAGAGATGCGGAAGATCTCACTCCCACTATTATCATCAGTGCTTTAGTAGATGTAGGGTCTATTACCAAAGGATTTATTGCCGGGGCGGATGACTATATGAAAAAGCCTTTTGACCCGGAAGAACTTCTCGTAAGAATAAAGGCAAAAACAAGTAGCCTCAAAGAGAGATTGAAATTTAAAGATTTTGAAATAGATATACAAAAAGAAGAAATTTTTCATAAAGGAAAAGAGATATATTTAGGTCTGGTACAAAAGAATCTTTTAATTTCCCTTATAAAAAATCAACCCAACCCTGTCACCAAAGATGAGCTTATGTTACTACTGGATAAACCTTCTGATCTTGCACTCAGGGTCAATATCTCAAAACTTAAAAAAAATCTGAATATAGAGATCAGCAATGTACGAGGAGTCGGTTATAAAATTATCTGAAAAAGAGTCCCTTCTTAAAAGTTTTGTTCTGTTTTTTCTTGTCATAGAGGTTTTTTTATCTTTTATTTTCTATCAGTATGAGAAGATCGAAGAGGAGCATATGAGAGAAAATCTTTTTTTAGAGATGAAAAATTATAGTTTTTTCTTTGACGATGAACGTTTTGATATCGATATCGTAGCCAAGTCTTCGAAAGAACAATTGTATGAACTCTACTTCGACAAAGACTCACTCTATATTTTAGTTCCTTTCCCTGCGAATCAAGATGATCTAGTTAAAGTATTTTATCCTAAAAAAGAGTATAAAGCACTCTTGGATGTTATGCGGCACTCCATCCTTTTACAATTTATTTTTCTCTCTTTGATCGCTATCTTGATCTCATTACTGTTCGCTTTTTATTCACTCAGTCCCCTAAGGAAATCTCTGGAACTCCTGGAAACCTTCATCAAAGATATCATACACGACCTCAATACGCCTATCACATCCATACTCATCAATCTCAAGATGATGGATGCAAAAAATGAAGAGGTTGAGAGCATTACAAAAAGTACAAAAACCATTTCAATGTTACACAATAATCTCAATACTTATCTTCAGGAAGCACAGTTTGCAAGTGAAAAGTTCAATCTTAGAGAGCTTATAGATGAACAGGTTGACTTTTTTGCTCCCATGTATGACTATCTCCAATGGGATGTTGATATAGAGAATATCGTACTCAAAAGTGACAAAAATGCATTTTCCAGAGTCATTTACAATATTTTAAGTAATGCTTGTAAATACAATACTTCTGATGGTTCCATCACCATAAAAACCCACAATAATATTCTTTCCATCTCAAACACCAGCTACGGCATTAAAAACCCTTCAAAGATATTTGAGCGTTTTTATAAAGAGAGTGATCGAGGATTAGGTATTGGATTACATATTGTAGAAGCGTTATGCAAACAACTTCATATAGAAAAGAAACTCCTTGTAAAAAACAACATCGTTACTATACACCTATATCTGGATAAGGTAACACTGAATTAACAATTCTATTTTATACTTCCGACTGTTATATACAAAAGGAGAAAAAATGATAAAAAAATATTTAATAGGTTCAGCCTTAACAGCAACCCTACTTTTAGTAGGTTGTGGAAGCAGTAGCAGTGATACAGTAGCTACTGTAAGCGATACTGGTGATACAGTAACCAGCACAACTGGCTACTTGGTTGATTCAGCTGTGCAAAATGTTGATTATGACTGTGTTACAGATAATGAGCTCGATAAGGTAACAGGAATTAACGGTGCATTTACTTGCCGTAATATGAATCAAGTTCGATTTAGACTTGGAGAGTTAGTACTTGGAGAGATCGATGCATTACCGGCAGATGGGTATGTACTTCCTCAAGACCTTGTAGGTGCTAATAGAGAAAACATTATGGATGAAAGAGTAACAGCGATGGCACAACTTCTTCAATCACTGGATGAAGATGGCAATGTAACAAATGGTATTCAAATCCCTGAAGAAGTAAAAGCACTTTTAGAAACTGGTAATTTTACTGCTTCAGGTCTAAATATGTATCTGGAAGGTACATCTATAGACCCTGCACGCATTCGTACTCAAACAGAGGCTAGAGAACACTTAAGAGGTACAATGCAAGAGCTACTTGGCACAGCAACACAAACTGCTGCCCAAG
The DNA here is from genome assembly GCF_047716765.1 of Sulfurovum iocasae. GTDB lineage: Bacteria > Campylobacterota > Campylobacteria > Campylobacterales > Sulfurovaceae > Sulfurovum. The sequence continues at coordinate 1,420,939 of NZ_CP180410.1, read as the reverse complement.
GAGGAAATGGTCTTGATCTTTCAATTTACCCTGAATCTAACTTAACAGAAGAACAAAAGTATACCATTGCCTATATGTGGAATGAGGAGAAATTAGCAAAAGATATTTATCTTGCCCTCAATGATATCTACCCTACTCAACAGCTTGAAAAGATAGCTACACAAGCAGAAACAAAACATCAAGCATTAGTAGAAGAATTGGTACAAAGATATGATCTCAATATCACAAATTTAGTGGACTATTCAGAGAGTTATTCAGAAGCAGAATTAAGAGCATTTGCACCTGGTGAATTTGGAATTCAAGAAATACAAGACCTTTATGATGTACTTTACGAAAAAGGAAGTCAATCACAACAAGATGCACTTGAAGTAGGATGTATGGTAGAAGTAGTAGATATCAATGACCTTAATGAAGATATTGCCATTGCAGAAGAGACAAATGCTTCAGATTTAGTTGCAGTATTTAACGTTCTGCGTGACGGAAGCTACAGCCACTACTGGGCATTTGACAAAGGTCTTAAAAACATGAATGTAACTGAAGGGTGTTGTTCTCTTGGTCAGGAATATTGTCATCCTGAATATCCACAAAACAGTAAAGGAAATATGTAAATACTCTTACAGGATCTATCACGATCACCCCATCCTAAATTAAACTTAGGGTGGGATCATTTAACTACCTATTCACACTCTAACAATAAAATCTTTTAGCAATATCTTTCCCCTTTTTATTAATCCAAAAAGTAACATAGAAGTAACAATACTATTTTATACTTTTCCTATCCTAAGGAATACAATTATTAGGAAATTATTTTTAAGGATAAACAATGAAAAAATTAATTTTGTCTGCAGGTTTAATGACAGTTGGTTTGTTGGCTACAGACTTTTCACAAATGTCAATAGCAGAACTAAATGCAATGAGAGGCTCAGTATCTACACAAGATAAAAGTGCCTATAAAGCAGAAGTACAAAACCGACTTAAAGCAATGGATGAAGCAGAGAGGAATACCTATAGAGCAGAACGCAGAAATGGTTCTTCTAGCGGAGAAGGATCAATGAAACAACACAGATATAGATCGGGATCTGGTTCTGGTGGAGGTGGTATGCATCGAGGCAGTGGCGGTGGTGGTGGGAGAAGATAGCTAGTCTACCCTATATGGGATTGATCTCCCTTTTTCTCCTTCTTTGGAGGATTATTTTCAAAAACTTAACTATTCATAACTGGTTCATTTTAGAACATTAAAATGTTTATCTATGATAGCAGAAGTAGGATCTTCATACTACTCGAAGTTATCATATCTACTCTACATAAAAGGAATTATAATGCGTTACTTTATCTTCTTTATCTCTATTCTTTTACTGCTTGGTTGCGGGCCTGGTGATCACATGGATGATGACAGCATGGATGAAAATACCATGGATAGTACTACTACAGAGGTCACCCCTACAAGTACCACACTCTATTATGGTGATATAACAAACGATGATGTTGTTGCTCTTGATACGACAGAAATGCAACTTAAAGAGCGTATCAGCAGCAATGGTGAATATCCTTATGAAGTGGCCCAAGCTTTAGGTGAAGAGCTTTATGTTATCAATAGAGCTGACTACACTATAGGCATTTTAGATAGCAGGACCAATACCATTAATGATGAAGTAGCGTTAAGCTTTTACCCGCGTTCCATAAATATTAATAACAGTGATATCTTACTGACAAGCGCTAATGAACCGGCTGCTGCGGTTATTACATCAAATATAGCTTCAGATTCTTATACTGATTCCTCTTATGTGGAGCCCATATCTTACGGAGGGGAGAATGCAACAGGACATCCGGTTTGGGTTGATGATAACTATTTTTTACTCTTGGATAGAACCGAAAACACTATAGAACTTTACCACAAAGACAGCTACACTCCTATCTCTAAACTAAGCACACAAAGCTCTGTGCATCATGTGATGTACAAAAATGGATACTATTATGGTATCAGTGAGGGAGAACAAAATACAGTTTCTCCGGGGATCGTTAAATTTTCTGTAGCAAATGGAAGAATAACACTTTCCATAGAACGATTGCTTAGTTCACTCTCTGGTCTACCCGATGATTTTAATAGCGCTTCCTGGGGTGCACATCATGGAGCTTTCCACCCTACTGCTGATTATATCTATATCGGTTCAGCTGAGGGTAATGTATTTGTATTGGATCTTGTAAACTTAAACTTGGCAGATACATTCAAATCTGGAAAAGGTGTGGGACACTTTACTTTTTATAACAATATACTAATTACAACAAACCATTATGATACTTTTAAATCATTTTATGATGCAACTGATCCAACATCACATAAGTTCATAAAAGAGTTGAACTTTTCTGATCAAATCTATTCTGGCATAACGATGCAATCACATACATCGCATATCGTAGATAACAAGCTCTATTTTATGTTTAATACTGATCAAGACAGTACACTTTACAAAATAGATCTGGAAAAGATCATTATTGAAAATAGCTTAACCTTAGAAAACAGTTACTGTTTGATGGGTAGTTTTATTGAGAGTACAACTACTGGCAGCATGTAGATTTCTCTATATAAAAATGATTTTAGCGATAGTAACTGATCTGGGCAGAAGTTTCAGATCAGTTGATGCTATAATACATATTATAAAGGGGAGTTTTCATGCCAAAGTCACACAAACTTGTTTATGCTATTTATGTGGTTGTATGGATCATCATGGCGATAAACCCCAAATATCCTCAAGATTGGCTTCTTGAAAATGTACTGGTGTTCCTCATTTTCCCTTTCATCGTATGGATGGATAAAAAACATAACTATAGCCTCATAAGTATCATTTTACTACTTATATTTGCCTCTTTGCATTCTTTAGGAACGCATTATACCTATGCTGAGATGGAGCATTTTGATGGTATCACACAGTTTTTTGGCTTTGAGAGGAACCATTTTGACCGGTTGGTACATTTTCTCTTTGGTCTACTTATTTTCAGGATACTTTTTGAAATGATCACTCCTGGTATAAGCAGTATTAAAACCGCTTTACTCTTCACCTTTACAATGGTCATCTCTATCTCGACTCTGTATGAAATGCTTGAATGGCTTGCAGCAATCACATTCCATCCAGAACTTGGCATCGCATTTCTGGGAACACAAGGGGACGTATGGGATTCACAACAAGATACACTTGCTGCGATGATAGGTGCTTTGATAAATCTGGCTTTTTATAAAAACTATAAGAAGCTGTTAGATTATAATCGTGACAGATGATTTATCTGATATGACCATATTCCATACCAAGTTTCAGTAGATCACTGTTGATCTGATATTTTTTAAAAGCGACATCATCTATATGCTTGTGATGAAATCCGTAACCGCTGTAACATATAACACTACATTTTTTCCCTTCAAGCAAACCATCTATAGCATGTGTCACAAAGTTAAAAGCCATAAGACGGTCATAAACTGTAGGATTTCCACCACGCTGTATATGCCCTAAAACCATTATTCGAGACTCTATACCTATCTCTTCCTTAAACCATTGGGCAATTTGCTCTGAATTATTTAAAGCTTCAGAGACAACAGCGATAAAATACTCTCTACCCTCTTTGATCTGTTTTTGGAAACGCTCTTTGTAGTTGTCTAACTCATAGGGTATTTCCGGTATAAGACACATCTCTGCACCTGAAGTAAGCGCTGAGACAAGAGCCAGATAACCACACTCTCTTCCCATCGCTTCTACAACAAAAGCTCGACTGAATGAAGAGGCTGTATCACGTATAGAGTCTATAGCAAACTTATTGACATTCAATGCCGTATCTACACCCAGACAGTATTCTGTACCAGCTATATCATTATCGATAGTAGAGGGAATACCGGAAAATCTTATACCTTCACTCTCATCAGCAAGTTTCTGCATCCCTTTAAACGAACCATCTCCACCCATAACGATCAGATACTCTATTTGATGAGACTTGAGGTTATCAAGGGCCTGTTTACGGTATGTTTGTTCCATAAAGCGTTTTGAGCGTGCTGTATGTATCTTGGTACCACCACTGGAGATGATGCCTGCAACATCACTGTAGTTAGCTTTAACTATTTTATTCTCTATTAAACCTTCAAACCCATGATATATGAAATACGGTGTAAGGCCTTTTGCTATACTGTATTCAACAAAACGTTTTAGTGCAGCATTCATTCCTGAAACATCACCGCCTGAACAGAGTATGGCTATATTTTTCATGGTTTGCCTTTTTTTGAGTGTTTAATTAAAAAATTATAACATTAAATTACCCTGCCCTACAGAAAAGATAAAAAAATATGTATAATATTTACAGAGGTATTAGCATGAAAAAAGTGTCAAAAGAGAATTCTGAAACGTTAAAACAGATCAAAACCATTATAAGTGACCCAAGTTTTGTGGTTGCAGAGGATGATAAAGACTTTCTTTGCTCTGATGAAGCCAGAGGAGTAAGACTTCAACTTGATTATCTCAAAGCAGAGGTCAAAATGCAAAAACAAGGTATTGATCATACTATTGTTGTGTTTGGAAGTGCTCGCATAGTTGAATTTGACACTGCAATGAAAGAACTGAAAAAGATTGAGAAAGAATTAGAGAAGTCTCCACATTCAGAGGTACTTTTAAGTGCTCTAAAAAGAGCCGAAAGTATGGTAAGAAAGAGTCTCTATTATGATGAGGCACGCAAATTTGGGCAACTGGTCGGGAAGAGTGGTAAAAGTCCTGAAGATTGTCATGTAACACTGATGACAGGCGGTGGACCAGGTATCATGGAAGCAGCCAATCGCGGTGCATTGGATGTCGGTGCTAAATCCATAGGGCTTAATATTGAACTATCACATGAACAGTTTCCAAACCCATACATCACTCCTGAATTTTGTTTCCAGTTTCGTTATTTTGGTATACGTAAACTACACTTTATGCAACGAGCCAAAGCTCTGGTTATCTTTCCCGGTGGTTTTGGTACACTAGATGAACTCTTTGAGATATTAACACTAATACAAACAATGAAGAGCCCTTCTATACCTATTGTTTTGCTTGGCAAAGAGTATTGGCAAAGAGTTGTTGACTTTGAATTTTTAAAAGAAGAAGATGTTATTTCATCCAATGATCTTGACATGGTTATCTCTGTAGATAATGCTGATGAGGCTTGGGAAAAGATCATTCAATGGCATGAAGAAAACAAAACACCACTTTTTTAGAGCTTCCCTTAAGAAAGAGTCTGCTAAATTAAAAATAATTGAACCCCATTATGAGTACCTAGGTTATTCATGGGGTTGAAGAGATAAAAAAGGTCTTAGATGGAAATCACTCTCTTTTTTGAAGCATTATGGCAACTGAGCATTGCTATGGCTTCATATATCCTCTTTGGATTACTCTTTGCCGGAATTCTGCATGAGCTGGTACCAGCTAGCATCGTTACCAAACACTTAGGTAAAGACAACATCTCTTCTGTGGTTAAATCAACGGTATTTGGCATCCCACTTCCTGTTTGCTCTTGTGGTGTCATCCCCTTAGCTACTTCCATCAAAAAGTCCGGTGCGAGTAAAGGTGCCACTCTCTCTTTTCTTATCTCAACTCCCATCACCGGAGTGGATTCCATTATGGCTACCTATGGGATATTTGGGTGGATATTTACGATCTATCGTGCTGTTACTTCAATGATCATCGCAATGGTCGCAGGTATTTTGACCAATATTTTCGATAAAGATGCAGAGATCAAAAAACCATCTTTTTCTGCTGTTGCACCACAAGCAACCTCATTTACTATGAATGCACCAGCTAAAGAAGAAAGCTGTTGCTCTACTGATAGTTGTTGCGACAGTGGTAGTGGGAGTAAAAAGTTTTCATTTATAGCTGCGATGAAATACGCCTTTGACACCTTGCTCGGCGATATCGCCAAACCACTCTTTTGGGGATTGCTTCTGGGAGCACTCATTACAGTTGCTATCCCTGAAAACTTGAGTGAAGTCCTTAAAGATTCCAATTGGCTCTCGTACCTCATAGTCATCGCTATTGCAGTACCTATGTACGTCTGTGCAACTGCTTCCCTACCCATCGCTGCAGGACTTATGCTCTCAGGTGTGAGTGCAGGAGCTGCTTTTGTTTTTCTCAGTGCAGGTCCTGCAACGAATACAGTGACCATAGGTGTAGTTAAAAAGATGCTTGGTACGCGTTCTTTAGCTATCTACTTGGGAAGTATTATCATGGGAAGTATCCTCTTTGGTTTAGGGCTTGACTATATTTTTGATATCACCTCTATAGACCCTGCTTCACTCATACACCTGCATGAAGAGGCAGGTTTGATTGATACGATAAGTGCTATTATTCTTTGGGGATTTTTGTTATGGTTTATCACAAAACCATACTTTACAAAGAAGAGTGACTGTAATAGTGGAAGTTGTTGCTCATAACTTCCACTATACACTTTAACTCATAGAGGTATCATCTGAAAGCGTTCTTTTTTTAATAGTAGTATTATTCTCTTTTGTTTCATTGCTCTCTTGAGATTTTATTTCCTCTTTTTTCATATCTACCTTTTTCGTCTCAACTTTTGGTGTGACAGGCTGAATTTTCATGGCTGCTTTCTTCTTCCCAATGCTCACCACAAGTTTCCCATTTTTATAAGCTGTTGTGATAGCCCCCGTATCTGCCATCGTTTGGAAGGGTCATGCTTTGTTGATACATACGAACTGAACGGGATTGGCTAACACCATATTGACTTTTCTTTTTCTGCTCTTGTACTATCTTAGCAGTGATAGACATTACACGGTCAGCCGTATTGATCTCTATATAGTTTTCTTTACTCTCAGGAATATTCGTTGCAAGTTCATAATGATCCCCTTTATCTGCCAGTTGATTTTGTACTGCCATTTTATAGGTACCTGAAGGACTGACAAGTCCGGAAGAACGTTGTAGCCTACGTTGCTGCATACGGTCAAACATTTTGTCCATGTTACGTTGCATCTGCATCATCTCTTAAAAAATATCATCTCCGAATGGATCGTTGAAGAAAGGGTCATTAAACTGATTTTGTGCCTGAAGTGAAAGTGTTGCGACAAGAGGCAACACAAAAAGCGAAAGTTTTTTTGTGAACATGATTTGCTCCTTATAATTGGTTTCTATTCCAAATTATAAAAAGTAAAGTTTAACCGTTTTTTAATCGCATTGTTAAATCATCCATACTTAATTCACTTACATCTTCTTTACCCATCACAGCGAGTAATGACCGTACACCATGCAAAAGTTCATTATGGTAACTGGCTACATATTTGGCTTTTTGTAAAACAAGATATTTGCTTCGTTTTCCTTCATCCATAGTAGCTAAACCAACAGGACAGTTTCTTCCCCCTGCCCCGGAACATGTCCTTGCACGTATACACCCTGCAGAGATCATGAATCCTCTCGCAATGTTTATGAAGTCAGCACCATAACATAAAAGCTCAACTACATCATCGGGGGTCAGTACTTTTTCTGCAGCGATGATCTTTAGTTCTTCACGCAGTCCATATTCATTTAAAATATCATTTACAATAATTAGGGCTTCTCGTATAGGTAAACCTATCTTACTCATCATCTCAAGTGGTGCTGTAGCTGAACCACCATCTCCACCATCTATGGTAAGGAAATCAGCGATGCTTTTGCCTTCCTCTTTTCTACTTTTAAGTGCCTTGGCATAGAGTTCAAAATCTTCTTTCGTTGAAATGACTATCTTAAATCCTACGGGTTTGTTTGAAAGCTCTTGCAGATGAGAGATAAAATCAAAGAAAGTATCCATATCTTGAGCATAAGGAAAACGATTGGGGCTGATAAGGTCTTGATGTGCAGGTACACCACGATAGTAAGCAATGTCATCACTCACTTTTATAGCCAGGAGTTTACCTCCCGTCTGTTTAGCACCTTGTGCAAGTTTTACTTCTGTCATACGGCAAAAACTCATCACTTTTTTGTAACGCGCTTCATCAAACTTGCCCGTAGCATCTCTCACACCATATAGCCCGCTTCCCATTTGAAAAGTAATATCCGGTACACCATCAGGTACATTTTTTGGGAACAGATCGAATGCTCTACTCCAATCAATACGAAAATAAACCAGTTTAATATTATCAAATATAAAAGAGCCTCTGTCTTTTTGTCGCACAACCATCTTTCTGTAGACACGCTGTGCAACTTCTTTGTTAGTAATAAAACATAGAAGTTTATAGACTGATCTCGCGAACAAGGTTCCCTCTCTCATCTCAAGATAAGAGGTATTACAGTCAGTACAGTGCAGTGTAGCCAAGAAGTTTGATGTCAGACCACCTTCACCGGTATTGATCGGGAACTCACCCTTAAATGCTCCCATAGAGAACGCCCGTGTCCCCTCTGGTGAAATGGCTCCGTCACTCATGGCTGAACGCCCAACTATACTTTTACTCACATAGGGCTTTTTTCTATTTTTACCAAAAACAACAGAAAAATCTTTTTGTACTTCATCTACCTCTTTTACAAAATTAGTATGCTTAAAAAGTGTCTTTTGATTGGCATAAGATTTTGTAGGTGAAAACGAAAGATAAGGGTTTTCTTTGCTTGCCACCTTGTTAATCCACTCCAGTTTTTCAAAAGAGTTATAAAAGGTTTCATCTCCAAAGTATTGACGCATAGGGTTTCGCAACATATAAAAGAGGTATCTCATGCGTCCTATGAGTGGGTAATTGATAAGAAGTTGATTTTCCCTTTGTATAAACCTGTCATAAATGGCAACAGCGATCATCACCAGTAACAGTACAATGATCAAGAGCTTAAGCAACACACCCCAATCAGCAGCAAAAAGTGGAAAGTAGGCAAGTAGATTTTCTTTATTCATCACTTCCATCCTTAAACAATAGACGATCTAAACTGTATTTTCCTGCACCAAAACTTGCAAAGAGCATAAGAAACAGCAGATAATAAAGAGGGATCTCAAATCCATTGTTTGCCACAGCAAATCCATTGGGAGCATGGACAAACAATATGGCACCTACCATGACAAAAGAGAGTAATACGGAGATATAACGGGTAAATAACCCTAAGATCAAAAGTACGATCCCCATAGTCTCAATACCAGAGACCAAATAGGAAGCCAATACAGGAAAAGGGATAGAGAGACTTTCAAACCACTTTACTGTATCTGAAAAATTATTTATCTTAACCAGTGCAGGCATGGCAAACCCATACGCAATGGTTAGCCGTGCAGCTAAAAAAATGAGATTTCTAGGATACGAAAAGAGAACGGCGACTTCAGCTAAAATATTCTTCATCAAACTTCCTTCAAGTACACAAATATTGCATAGAATAATTATACACTTTTGATCGTGTAGCCTTTATGCACTAATTTTGAATTGGAATACTTCATGAAAAAACTTCTTTTGATCCTGTTATTATCCCCTCTATTACTTTTTGCACAATCTAATGTCACCCTACAAGTCTTAGGTTCAGGTGGACCAGAGAGTGGTGACAAACGTGCCTCATCAGGCTACATCATATGGATAGATGGAAAGAGTAAGATCCTCATAGACTTTGGAGGTGGCGCGTCCCTGCGCTTTGAAGAAGCAGGTGCACGCATACAAGACTTGGAAGTCATCTTACTTACACACCTGCATGTAGACCATACTGCTGACCTCCCTGCTCTGCTTAAGTCAAGTTTTTTTACAAGAGCCTCAGGTGATCTGCATGTTTATGGACCAGATAAAAATGTCTTTATGCCAAGTACAAAAAGTTTCGTAAACAGACTCTTTGCTGATGGAAAAGGTGCATGGCAATACTTAGGTGACCATTTAGACGGCCGCGCCACGCTGCAACTTAAAGCCCATAATATCTCTAAAAATTTAAAAGCAAAAGTAATCTACAGAAAAGGTGATATCAGCATCAAAGCCGTAAGTGTGCATCATGGTCCCATACCTGCTATTGCATATAGAATAGAAATAGGTAAAAAAAGTATCACATTTTCCGGTGACATGAATGGAGACTATCATACACTGGAAAAACTGGCAAAATATACTAACATCTTAGTGGTACACAATGCTATACCCAAAGGCTCCAAGGGTGTCGCTGCAAAACTGCACATGACTCCGTATACTATTGGTCAGATAGCAAAAATATCAGGAACAAAAATGCTTGTACTCTCTCATAGGATGTTAAGAACACTGGGGAAAGAGAAAGAGACAAAGAGTGAAATAAGAAAATATTACAAGGGTAATATTAAATTTGCAGATGACAAGAGTCGTTACAAGCTTTAACTAGCTGTAGCTCTAAAGCGACATTCGCCCAGTGTAATGGTCTTTCCCTTTTGTATCTCAGATAAAATGTACTTAAGAGTGCCTTGCACATCAGTGTCAGGCATCTCTTCTTCTATCATACGAAGTGCATCTTTTTGACTGGTTTTCATCCATTTTTTTTCAAAGGTATCCCGGGGAGGAAAAGTAAAACTCATGATCTACCTACTCTCTACAGCCTCACATGCAGGACTAAGAAGAATACGTAATACCAAATCACTTAGCCGATTTCGCCACAAACCTAAGCCAGCTATACCCAAATAGACCTGCAAATAGCGAGGCTGCCAATATCCCTACTTTGGCTTGAAAGATAAGTTCAGGACTATTTATAAACGCCAAGTCTGCCACAAAGATGGACATCGTAAACCCTATACCACCTAAAAATGCTACACCAAAGATCTGGCTCATGGTACTGCCTTGTGGAAGTGTTGCCATCTTAAGTTTGATAGCTAGCCATGCCACACCAAAAATACCCAAGACTTTACCAAGTATTAGCCCAGCTATAATTCCCATAGATACAGGAGTCATAATCGTAGTTCCTATAGAGCTAAAATCGATAGCTATACCCGCATTTGCCAGTGCAAAGAGAGGGATGACTATAAGTGCTACAGGTAGGTGCAAGTCCTTCTCCAGTCTCGCAGCTGGTGTACCTATGTCATTTATATTATCTTGTAGCTTTAGAAGGATGGCTTTTTGTCTTTCACTCATACCATCCTTATCATCTATAGGGTAACTGTCATACTCATCCAGTAAAACCTTAGCATCTTGTCTAAAATCCCCAGGGACACGTTTGGGTTTAGAAGGTATGGATAAAGCAGCGATAACACCTGCGATAGTCGCATGAACACCCGATTCAAGCATGAAAAACCACATAAAAAATCCTACTATAAAGTAAGGCAATATTAGGTGAATACCAAAACGGTTAAATGCAACCATTATTAAAAAAGAACCCCCAGCCAAAGCCAATGGAAGCATATGTATCTGCTCTGTATAAAAAAGTGCTATCACTATAACAGCACCCAAGTCATCTACAATAGCAAGTGCAACTAAAAATGTAACCAATGCAGGAGGTACGCGCTTACCTAAGAGTACCAAAGCAGAAATGGCAAAAGCAATATCTGTAGCCATAGGAATACCCCAACCACCGGCACCTTCAGTACCTGTAGTAATACTAAGATAGATCAATGCAGGAATCAACATACCACCAATAGCTGCCAATATAGGTAAAATGGCCACTTTTATATTTGAAAGTTCGCCGACCAATATCTCTCTTTTTATCTCTAAACCAATAATAAAGAAAAAGATAGCCATCAAGCCATCATTGATCCAATGATGAATGCTATGGGAAAGTTTCCATGAAGCCACATTAAAATCTACTTTTATATGAAAAAAGTGTGCATATGTTTCGGTAAGTGGTGAGTTAGCCAGTATCAGTGCGAGTATAGTCATAAACATCAAGACCATACCTGTTGTAGTTTGGGCATGCAAGAAATGTTCAAATGGTGTAGAGACTTTTTTAAAAGCTTTTTCCCATGGAGCGTATAGTTTCATATCGTTTCTTTTCTGTTGAATTTTAAAAAATATTATACAAGGCTAGTATTAGAGGTTACCTTAACTCTTGCGAAAGCTTAACAATGCATGACTATACACTTCAAGATATGTACAAGTAACAAACAAAGAAAAAGTAATGTCTAATTCTTTATCAAATTGTTTTTTATCCTAAATTTTTATTCTCTGCTTTAAACCGACATTCACCCAGTGTAATGGTCTTTCCTTTTTGGATCTCAGCCAAGATGTACTTCAGCGTACCCTCTGCATCGGTCTCAGGCATCTCCTCTTCTATCATACGCAGTGCATCTTTTTGATCGGTTTTCATCCATTTTTTTTCATAGGTATACTGGGTGTAGATATCCACTACTTCCAACCCAGTTCATCAAAGATAGGTTTCATCTCCATCCACCAGTTTGAAAACCTTACAGATATATCATTGAGAGCCTCATCTTCATTTCTCCATTCCTCAAGCTTTTCCAAGATCAATGGTTTATTCTCATCTGAAACTTTATCTGACTTTTGTACATGGTTGATAACTTCTTCAATTTTCTTTTTCATAACAACATCCTTTTCTCTTATTTTAGTTCAATATTTAAGGATTGTCAACAGCAATACAACGTTTCTCTATGTCAAAAGAGATGGAGCATGACCTGCACTACTGGGTTGCCTTTATGATCTTGCCTCTTTTTGCTTTTGTCAATGCCGGGGTTGACCTCAAAAGTATCTCCATCGAAGAGATGGCTGGCCCTGTACCATTAGGGATCATGTTAGGTCTCTTTGTAGGTAAACAGGTTGGTGTGTTTGGATTCTCCTGGTTAGCTATAAAAATGGGTATAGCCTCTTTACCCAAAGATAGCAACTGGACACTACTTTATGGAGTGAGTGTTTTAACGGGGATCGGGTTTACCATGAGTCTCTTTGTTGATACGCTTGCATATAATGATACACAGATCTATCACTATGCTGACAAACTTGCAATTCTTCTTGGATCATTCCTTTCAGCTATTGTAGGGTATCTTGTCTTGCGTATGAAAGTTGGCAAATAGTACTTACCAGGACAAGAAACAAAGCTTTAGTTTTATTCGTTCTCCTTGCGGATAGTGTCACTGAAATGATCGATCTTAAACCTGGTTTGTGTTAATTGTTCGAAGTAGAGTCTGGCTTTATGAAACTTATAAGCAGACTCACTCTTCCTTATACGAAAGAGTAGCTGGATCATATTTTGTCTATGATAATTTTTGTAATGTTGGATTTTGATAGGATCACTATGGCGCTCTGACAGTTCTTTATCACAATCACTGATCGATTCACAACGCTTAATAATAAGAAACCTATACGCAGAAAGTTCATAATAGAAAAGGTCACTTACCGTGATCCTATCGTAAGCCGAATATTTGATGATCTGCTTCAAGGCATCCCTCGGTCGAAGGAAACCATGCCAGACCAGTGTCGTATAAAATTTAACAACAAATCCAATATTCTTGATCTTGTCTGATTCAAGTAGCGTACTGAACTGCTCCTGTAGTGATACATTTACAAATTGTTCTCTAAATTGGGCGATATTCCTGGCTATCTCAGCACTCTGCGGGGAATCACTCTCTTTATTAAATAGCTCCCATTCTCTTGCCTGGACATCATAATGGTGAATGATCTTGATCACATTGGCACTGTCTCTCTTAAGATATTTCAGCTCCTCCTCCCCAAGTCTGTTCAAGAGGGAGATCCCGGCTTTAAAAAAAGAGAGACCTTCTGCATAACTCACTGCCGGAACATCATCATCCATAAAGGTCTCTTTTGGAGGATTCATCAAGCCCAGTCCATACTTTTGTCCCAGATAAAGATAGCGAAAAATAGCAACAATGTTGATCAGAGATCCTCTGTGTGTTTCTATATGAGTAGACAAGAAATCATTGATATCCCTGTAGCTTTTCAAAGCCCTTTTAACAAATTCATGGATATCTTCCATATTAAAATATTCACCTTGATTTGCCAAACCGTAATAGATGAAAGCACTATGCATCTTAAAGATCATTTGTACACTGGGATCATTTTGTCTTGAAGCAAAATCATCAATATAACAGGCTTCTGTCTGCAATTGCTCTACATAGTCCTGTCGTGAGATCTCATGGCTTTTCAGATCATCTTCAAGATCCTCCACCTTTTTTACAGATGCAGCATGAATAGGATATGTATTTGATCCAAGTTCATCCAACAGGTTTTTAATAGGTATATATCCTCCATGATGCAAAACTTCGAAGCGTGCCTGTTCTGTATCGATCTGGAGTCGTTCAAACTGCCCTTCAATATTTTTCATGGCATCCGAGAGTAATTTCCACTGTACGGTTATTTTACTGTTGCGTCCTGAGCCTTTTGCCTGAATATTGTAATTGTTGGTATGTTCCATTGATGACCAGAGACTTTCAAAAGTAGTATGGAGCTGAATCTCAACATTAAAATAGTCTTTGAGTTTTCGAAGTACATCAATACTCTTATCCTGAGGATCAAGCAGTGTAAAGATAGCATTGGGATCCACAGAGAAAGTGTCATTATTCCCGGAAATATCAGCATCAAAACGAGGATTGAAGAGTGTATGGTCACAATGAAGACCTCTATATCCACTTTTCTTTTCAACAGTATAGAATCCGTATAAAAGATGGTCATCCGTCCGATTGTCGTATTCAAAAAAATTGTATAAAGTACGGGCTACCCACTCTTTTTCATAAGGATATGAACAGACAAAAAGCATACCGATCAGATCATGAAGTGCACCCCCTTTGAGAAAGATCTTCAAGGGCTCCTCCAGAAATTTTGGATTACGAAGCCCCAGTTTGACCAGCTTTTTGATCACACTGTCCGTGTATTTATATCGGATCTTGATCGTATCAACTCCGGAATATACCAAAATAGTGATCTCTTTATCAGCAGGAACCTGCTTTTCGAGTTCCTGAAAATATCCGATCAGACTTTCTGTATAGCGCGGGAGTACACCTTGAGGTTCGACCGTCCCCTTCCCTGCAATAACTTTCTCATCAATACCTACAAGTTTATAATAAGCCTCCATACATTGAAGAATACTCTCTTTAAAGTGGGAAAGATTCTCTTTCCCTATGATAGATTCTACATTTTGATCCGTAAGTGTCTGCTCTATCTGAGGGATCAGTTGATCTAATGGCTTATATTCTGTTTTGGGTGAAAAGTGGTGAATTCCAATATATGAATGCATATTTATCCTAGTTGAGGGTTCTATTTCAAAGTAGTGTTATTATACCCTGAAACTTTGTAACAAACATACTTTTTATGATAGAATTATCATCTAACAAAATAAAAAAAGGCTCATTATGTATCCTGAAAGTATCTATATTGCTTCAGCAGAACCACGTGCAGGAAGTCTGATCATCGCTATAGGATTTATGGAAATGCTGAAGGGTCATTATAACCGGGTTGCATTTTTCCGTCCGATCATTCCTGATGGTGAAGAGCGTGATAGTGATATTGACTTTATGCTTAGACATTTTGATCTTGACATACCCTATGAAGCCTGCTGTGGATTTACAGTAAGTGAATATACAAAAGCATATGCTGATGATAACGAAGAGGATCTCTATGAAGCATTGATCCACAGAGTCAGTCAATTACACAAAGCATACGATTTTGTTCTGATAGAGGGATATCCACGTAATATTTTTGCTTCTATATTTGATTTTGATATTAATTTAAAGATCGCCAGAAATCTCGGCACTATTTTGGTTCCTGTACTCAATGCAAAAGGAAAATCATCGGATAAGATACTCAATCAGATACAGATCATATCCGAAGCAATTCATTCAGAGGGATGCACACACTTGGCGATCTTTGTCAACCGATGCGATCAGGAGATACTCGATAACATCAAAAATCGTATCAGTGCCGTACAAAAGGATGAACAGATATATCTGCTTCCTGAGCTGAAAGAGCTTGACACACCTACCCTTGATGAAGTCATAAAGTTGCTTCAGGCTGAAATGATCATGGGAAACCCTGAACAGCGCCAACATCTTGTATATGGAAATAAGATCGCCGCTATGGGTGTCGAAAATTATCTTTCCCATATCAATAACGGTGATCTGGTGATCGTCCCGGGTGACCGTATTGCTATTATCATTGCTTCTCTCCTCTCTTACTATGCCAAAAATCATCCCAATATTGCCGGGATGATCCTTAGCGGAGGGATAACTCCCAGTAATGCCATTATGAAGTTATTGGAAGATTTCGGTGAAACTGCAGTCCCTGTTCTGACAGTTAAGAGTGACAGTTATCAAACAGCCATAGCACTGGAAAAAGTAACTGCAAATATCGCAGCAGAGAATACACGTAAAATAACGCTGGCAAAAGGCCTCTTTGATGCTGCTATCGATAAAATAAAAATAGGTGAACGATTCCGAAGCAGCTCAAAAGAGATGGTGACACCAATGATGTTTCAATACAGACTCTTTGAACGTGCCCGTTCAAAACGCCAAAAGATCGTTCTGCCTGAAAGTACAGATGAACGTATCCTTAGGGCAACTGAGATCCTTATCCAAAGAGATATTGTGCATATCATTCTTTTGGGTGACAGAAAAAGAATTGAGCATCAAAGCATTCAGATGGGATTGGATATCACTAAGGCGGAGATCATTGATCCACATGATAGTGATCTGATAGAGAATTTTTCACAGACATTCTACACGATGAGAAAAGAAAAAGGCTTGACACTCGATGCAGCCAGGGATGCAATGATCCACCCCAATTATTTTGCAACGATGATGGTCTATGAAGGCGTGGCTGATGGTATGGTCTCCGGTGCGACCCATACCACTACCGATACCGTTCGCCCTGCCCTTCAGATCATCAAGACACAACCGGATATCTCTATTGTATCAAGTGTGTTTTTCATGTGTCTGGATACCAGGGTCCTTGTCTACGGGGACTGCGCCATCAATCTTGACCCTACTGCCCAAGAGCTGGCTCAGATCGCTATCTCTTCGGCAGATACGGCTTCAAAATTTGGTATTGAACCACGTGTTGCGATGCTCTCTTACTCTACCGGTAGTTCCGGAAAGGGGCCAGAGGTAGATAAGGTTCGGGAAGCCACGCACTTGGCACAGTCTCTAAGACCGGATCTTCTTATAGAGGGTCCTATTCAATACGATGCCGCCATCGATGAAAAAGTAGCTAAAAAGAAACTTCCTGACAGTAAAGTAGCCGGACGGGCAACTGTCTTTGTCTTCCCTGACCTTAATACCGGTAATAATACCTACAAAGCTGTACAGCGTTCTACTGGTGCACTAGCCATCGGTCCGGTACTGCAGGGGCTTCGTCTGCCTGTCAACGATCTAAGCCGCGGCTGCCTGGTCGATGATATCGTCAATACTGTTGCGATCACTGCGATCCAGGCACAGCAGGAGGATAAACAATGAAGATACTTGTCCTCAACTCAGGCAGCTCTTCGATCAAAT
Source organism: Sulfurovum iocasae (assembly GCF_047716765.1). Lineage (GTDB taxonomy): Bacteria > Campylobacterota > Campylobacteria > Campylobacterales > Sulfurovaceae > Sulfurovum. Next base: position 1,403,599 of record NZ_CP180410.1, on the reverse strand, counting down.
GCCAATACTTCATCGATCAAAAAAGTGTATCTTCAGCTTTGGTTGAACGTATAGGAGAAGAGGAAAGCCATAGTGAAGTAAAATACAAAGAACAGAGCTTCAGCAGCACAGCCCCTGTCTCTGATCACCATCAAGCCCTTGAGATCATATTTTCCATGTTAAAGGAATCAAATGCTATCTCCTCCATAGATGAGTTGGATGCCGTTGGTCATCGTGTTGTGCATGGCGGCTCTAATTTTTCAGAACCTACACTGATCAGCCAAGAAGTGATCGAAACCATCCGTTCACTTATCCCACTGGCTCCCCTGCATAACCCTGCCAATCTTAAGGGTATCGAGGTGATAAGCAAGATAGCTCCCAACTTAGCACAAGTTGCTGTCTTTGACACTGCATTTCACCAGACCATGCCTGAATATGCTGCACTCTACCCTATCCCGTATGAACTCTCTCAAAGATCAGGTATTCAGCGTTACGGTTTTCATGGCACTTCTCATGCTTATGTTGCCAAAGAAGCAGCAGAGATGATGGATGAAGATCTCAACACACTCAATCTCATTACTCTACACCTTGGGAATGGTGCCAGCGCTACTGCCATCAAAGAGGGAAAGAGTATCGAAACATCTATGGGGCTGACACCACTTGAAGGATTGATGATGGGAACACGCTGTGGAGACATTGATCCGGCTATCATCCCTTTTCTCTCACACAATCTCAAGATGGATATCGACAGTATCGACAAAATGCTTAACAAAGAGAGTGGGTTAAAAGGTATCTGTGGCACAAATGACATGCGCGAAGTAGTCATGCAGGCAGAACAGGATAATACTCTCTCTTCACTTGCTCTGGAAATGTACACCTATAGGATAAAAAAATATATTGGATCCTACAGTGCTGTATTAGGTCGAGTAGATGCTATTATATTTACCGGTGGCATAGGAGAACATGCTGTCAAAGTCCGAGAAATGGTCTGTGAAGGACTTGAAGAATCCATCGGACTGAAACTTGACACTGTCAAAAACGAGATAGCATCTACACAGAGCCGTTCTATCCACAAGCTGAAAAGTAAAATACAACTTTTTGTTATTCCCACCAATGAAGAGTTGGAAATAGTACTTCAGACTGAAAAGATCATGAAAAATCTGACTTTATAATGCATAAGACTTCATTCTTTATCATATAATTTATCTACCATAAAAGAAAAAGCACCATTACGCTATAATCGCGACAATATAATACATAGGAACAGAAGCTATGAGTGAAACAGTAGAAAAAAAAGCAACATATAACCCCAAAGAAGTAGAAGATAACTACTATAAACTATGTGAAGAACGTGGTTACTTTGAAATAGATGGGAACAAGAGTATTCAAGAAGAGGGAAAGAACTTTTCCATCATGATGCCTCCTCCCAATGTTACAGGGTCTTTGCATATCGGTCATGCACTTACTTTTACCCTTCAGGACATTATCACACGCTATAAACGAATGGATGGTTTTAAAACACTCTGGCAACCGGGGACTGACCATGCGGGGATCGCTACACAGAACATCGTAGAGAAACAACTTTTAGCAGAAGGAACAACCAAAGAGGAACTTGGTCGTGAGAAATTTCTAGAGCGTGCGTGGTTACAAAAAGAGACAAGTGGCGGGAACATCGTACATCAAATGAGAAAACTAGGGGTTACACCTGCATGGAAACGTGAACGTTTTACCATGGATGAAGGGCTTAAAGAAGCGGTTAAAGAAGCGTTTGTATCTCTTTACAATGAAGGTCATATCACTCAAAACACTTATATGGTCAACTGGTGTACCCATGATGGTGCCTTGTCTGACATTGAAGTAGAACATGATGAGGTAAACGGTAAATTTTATACGATGATCTATAAATTTGCTGACGGTAGTGGACAACTTGAAGTAGCCACTACAAGACCAGAGACTTACTTTGGAGATACGGCGATCATGGTACATCCTGATGACAGCCGTTATACAGACATCATAGGTAAAGATATTCTTCTACCATTGACGGATAGAACCATCAAAGTCATTACCGATTCACATGTAGATATGGAGTTTGGCACAGGTGTGGTAAAAGTTACTCCTGCACATGACCAAAACGATTATGCTGTAGGTAAAAGACATGACTTAGAGTTCATCAAAGTCTTTGATGAAAAAGGGATTTTAAATGACTACTGTGGAGAATTTGCAGGGTTAGAACGTTTAGAAGCCCGCCCAATTATTGTAAAAGCTCTTGAGAATGCCGGGTATATCGTCAAGATAGAAGAGCATATCCATCAGGTAGGACACTGTTACAGATGTAAAAATATTGTGGAACCTTTTATTTCTACACAGTGGTTCTTAAGTGAAAAAATAGCCGAAAATTCTATTAAAGAGACTAAAAAACACAACAACTTCCACCCTGCTCACTGGATAAACTCTTATACAGCATGGATGGATGAGCTTCGTCCCTGGTGTATCTCTCGTCAACTTTGGTGGGGTCATAGAATTCCTGTATTTACCTGTGATGACTGTGGTCATACATGGGCTGATAAAGCTGATGAACCAGACGGCTGTCCAAAGTGTCAAAGTAAAAAGCTTACACAAGATCCTGATGTACTAGATACATGGTTCTCTTCTGCTTTATGGGCGATGTCACCTCTAGGTTGGGGAAATAATGGAAAACTACCTGAACTTTATAATGAAAGTGATATGGCAGATTTTTATCCTAATTCTCTACTCATTACAGGGTTTGATATCATGTTCTTCTGGGTAGCACGCATGATGATGATGGGTGAACATTTTCAAGGTAAGCTACCATTTAAAGATATCTATATGCATGCACTTGTACGTGATGAACATGGTGCTAAAATGTCCAAGTCAAAAGGTAATGTTATAGACCCACTTGATATGGTTGAGGAGCATTCAGCTGACATCATCAGGTTTACATTGGCATATTTGGCAGTACAGGGTCGTGATATCAAGTTAGGGGCTAAGAACTTAGAACAATTTAGAAACTTTACCAACAAACTCTACAATGCAACCAATTACTTGCAACTTAATGTAGATACTTTCAAAGACTTGAAAGATATTGAAGTGAAAACACCACTTGGTCGGTACATGGAAAGCAGACTTTCCGTCGCTGTAGAAGAGATACGTGCTACCATAGAGACCTACAAGTTTAATGAAAGTGCAAGAATACTCTACAACTTTGTGTGGAATGAGTTTTGTGACTGGGGAATCGAGTACTCTAAAGCAGATAGAGAGAGCATTGTAGAACTTGGGGCTATCTTTAAAGAGACACTTAAAATGGTTTCTCCATTTATGCCATTTATCTCAGATCACCTCTACCACAAGCTCTCAGGTACTTCACTTGAAGAGGGTGATTCTTTGATGGTAATGAATTTCCCTAAAGAGATAACAAGAGACGTAGAAGCTGAAAATATGTTTGCGATCATTGAAGAGTCTATTACTGCATTAAGAAGAGCAAAAGTTGTCATAGACATGGGGAACTCTAAGATAGAAAAGGCTTATATCAAACTAGACGGTAATATTGATACAGAAATGGCTCGTCCATTCATACAAAAGTTGGCTAAAGTTGAGAATATCGAGTTTGTAGATACAAAAGTTGCAGACTCAATTACTGATGTTTCAGATAATTTAGAAGTCTATCTTCCAACGGGTGAGATAGACATGACACCTATCATTAACAAGCTTACACGTCAAAAAGAGAAGCTTGAAAAAGAGATACAAAAACTAAACGGTATGTTAAACAATGAAAGATTTGTGGCTAATGCACCAGCAGAAGTACTTGCTACAAACAAACAAGCTCTTGAAGACGCTACAAATAAAATGAGCAAAGTAAGTGCTGAACTCGAAGGGTTTGGTGCATAATGATAGAAGAAGCATATAATGCCCTACTGGCAAAAGAATACAACAAAGCCTTTGAACTTTACACAGAGCTTGAGAAACAGAAAGAACCTGTAAGTTACTACTATCTGGGTTTTTTATACTTTAGAGGTTTTGGGGTTGAAGCAGATACAAAAAAAGCCTTTGATTACTATCTTGAAGCAGCCACCAGAGAAGTGCCTTTAGCACAGTTTGAAGTAGCACTCATGCTTGAAAATGGTGAGGGTTGTGAACAGAACTTCTCAGAAGCGGCTTTCTGGTACGAAGAGTCAGCTAAAAGGGGTAATATTGATGCGTTCAATAACCTGGCGGCCATGTTCAAAGAGGGACGAGGTGTAGAACAAGACTATAAGAAAGCCTATGTGCTTTTCAAAAAAGCTGCTATAGCAGGAAATGCCTCTGCACAGTTTAACCTGGGTGCACTCTATGACATGGGTCTAGGATGTGATGAAGACAAAGAGAAAGCCATAGAGTGGTGTAGAAAAGCCTCATTCCAAGGACACCAAAAAGCCAAAGATATCATGATGCGTATGCAAAATGATGGACAGATCGTTTTTTAACAAAAGTTTAACTATTTAAAAACTTCTTCGTAAACTCTGCCACATGGATAGGTTTAGAAAAGTAAAACCCTTGATAACTGAGATTTTCATCCAATGTCAGAAGCAGCTCTTTTTGCTTTTTATCCTCTATCCCTTCGATAACTATATTGTAGTTAAATTGTCTTCCTATATCTAATATCGTTGTGACAAGAAGTAATTCTTGAGGTTTTCTCTCTATATCTTTTATAAATTCCCTATCTATCTTTAGTGTATTGAAAGAGAGTCTTTTCAGATATGAAAGAGATGAATAACCTATACCAAAATCATCAACAGCACAACGGACACCATGCCCGCGAAGTGTATTTATGACATCTTGTGTACTTTCAAAGTTATCAATAAGTGATTGCTCTGTAATCTCTATCATAATATCTTTTGTTTCCAAGCCATACTCTTCTAATTTCTTTAAAAACTCTACAGCAAAATGATTTTCTGTCAACTGTTGGGCATTGATATTTATAGAAATATATTGAAGACTCCATAGTTTGTCTTTTTTCCATTGAGAAATATGTTGACATGCCTTATCCACGATCCACCATGTTATTTTTGAAAGTAACCCTGCTTTGACAGCCAATGGAATAAATTCTTGCGGAGTCAACAATCCTCTTGTGGGATGCTGCCATCGTATAAGTAACTCAGCAGAAAGCAATGTGTCATCTTTCATCTTAACTATAGGTTGAAAGAAGAGGTGCAGTTGTTGTTTTTCTGTCGCATATGCCAGATCATGCTGCAATCCAAAAAGCTTTTTTTGTTCTCTATCCAAGTCTTCATTATAGTATGAAATATGTCCATTGGAATTTTTGGCTTGATACATCGTTAAATCAGCAGATCGGATGATCTCTTCAATATTTGTATAATTTGGTTCAATGATAATAATACCTATACTCGAGCTGACATGAAGATACAGGTCATTTATAATAAAAGGATCTATAAAAATATCTTTTATCTGTTTTGCATATTGCTTGGCTTTACTTTTTGCTGCACCTTCTTCTTCTGAGACGTAAGGTACAATGATGATGAATTCATCACCACCTAGTCTACTAATTTTACAATCATTACCTAAAGCATAGACCAGACGTTCTGCTACACGGATAAGTATTTCATCTCCTACTGTATGCCCCAAAGAATCATTGATCCCTTTAAATTGATTTAAATCCAGATAGAAGAGAAGAGAATAATCGCTTTTATGCTTTTCATCACTTACAAGATCTTTCATATAATCACCAAAGCCTCTTCTGTTAAGCAGATCAGTTAAAGGATCATGCTGTGCGAGAAATTTTAACTCATTAAGTGCACTGTACTCTTTTGTTTTGTTTTCTATAAGTCCAATACCTCCGACAACGACATGCTTTTGATCATAAAGGGGAGAACATTTGCCTTCAACCCAAAAGTCAATACCTCTTAGAGATCGATAGGGACCAACATAGGTTTGAATACCTTTTGTCAGTGCATTTCGTACCGTTTCCATAGGTCTTTTATCCGGAAGGTCATTTAAATTTCTGCCTATGATCTCCTCTTTTTTTAAACCAAAAAGTGTTAAAAAAGCTTGATTGCAGTCAGTAACATTTAGTTCACAGTCATAAGAAAAAATCCCGATAGGTGCCTGTTCAAAAAAATTCTGCAAGGTTTTTTGTTTTTTATAAAGCACTTCCTTCTCTCTGGAAACCTCTTCTTTCTTTCTTTCCAGATCACTATTTTGCTTATATGAATTCAAAATAATAATTATTAATGTTGTAAAATATAAGATAACCAATAATGCCAATAGAAGATGCATCACTGTATCTATCCTTAACAATAGAGTGATCAAAGGCAATAGAATGATAGTGATGTAGGCTATGGCTATACGAATATCCGGAATTAAAGAACTTATTGCTCCAGATGTTAATCCGATCAAAACAGCGATAATAAAGACTTGATGGACTTCATCTACATAAGGAATAGCGATAAAACCAAGCGCAGCAAAGAGAAATGCAGTTAAAAAAGCAGAAATGACAAATAAACTATGCCAAGCTTTCAATGAATATTTTTTGGGATCTTTTTTAAAACTATATGCAAAATACAGTCTAACTAACGAGATCAGTATAACTATGGTTTCCCATATAATGATTTTACCAGACAGGGGTGGATATAAAAAATATGTCAGAAGTAAAGAAAAGGCCACAAGAGCAGGAATACTTTTTTGAGACAGACCATACAAGTTTGAGACCATTAACTTATTTACAGTTTCAGAATGATACAACCTGGATAATATATTTAAATAATTCATATCTTAATTATACTTAAACAATATGAGGGACTAGGCACACTTAGAAGGTTCATCTATTAAAAACTTCTTTCTAAACTCCGGCTCCGGGATCGGAGGACTGATAAGGAAACCTTGATAACTGAGGGAATCGTCCATCTCTTTGATGAGTGCTTTTTCTGCTTCTTCTTCTATACCTTCTACAACAATATTGTAATTAAACTGTTTTCCAATCTCAATAATTGTCCGTATTAGCGTAATATTCTCTTCATTATTGAGCATGCCATGAATAAACTCTCTGTCTATTTTCAAAACAGAAAATGAGAGTTTTTTCAGGTAAGAAAGAGAAGAGTATCCTGTTCCAAAATCATCAATAGCACATCTTACTCCATGACTTTTCAGCTCTTTAATGACCTCCTGCGTAAGTTCAAAATTATCGATCAATGATGTTTCTGTGATCTCAATTTTGATATCATCGGTCCCTACCTCATACTCTTTAAGTTTTGCAAGAAAAATAGGAACAAAATCATTTTTAAGCAACTGTTTTGCATTGATATTAATAGAAACATATTTGAGTTTCCATTCACCATTTTTTTTCCATTGTGAGATATGTAAACATACTTTCTCCAACACCCACCAGCCGATATCTGTGATCACACCTGCTTCAATGGCCAAAGGAATAAAGTCCATAGGTAAAATGAGCTCCCTTTCCGGATGTTGCCACCGTATGAGGGCTTCAGCAGCACGTAATGAATCATCTTTGATATTTACTATAGGCTGGAAAAAGAGTTCAAGTTGATCACTTCCCAGTGCAGAGATAAGATCATGCTGTAAATTAAATGTTTTTTTACGTTCCAGATCCAATTGTGTATTGTAAAAAGAGATATGTTCCTGTCCAAACCTCTTTGCTTGATACATAGAGATATCTGCATGCCGTACGATCTCTTCGATATTAGTAGAATTTTGTTCAATTATGACAATACCTATACTCGTTTTAAGATGAAGTTGTATACCTTCGATGACAAAAGGTTCTGCAAAAATTTCCTGTATCTTTAGTATATATTGGTCTGCTTTCTTTTTTGCTTTATCCCTCTCTTTTGAAACAAACGGAACTACGATAATAAACTCATCTCCACCCAATCTGCTTAAATTAATATCTGGTTTCATTAATCGCTGCAAGCGTTTTGATATTGCTATCAAAAGTTTATCACCATAGGTATGCCCCAAAGAGTCATTCACATACTTAAATTGATTAAGATCCAGATAGAAAAGAAGAGAGAGATGACTAGCATGTTTTTTCTTACAGATCATCTTCCCCATGAATTTATCAAAACCTCTTCTATTGGAAAGAGAGGTCAAAGGATCATGGGATACAAGATACACCAACTCTTGTAGGGCTACATGCTCTTTTGTTTTATCTTCAATAAGTCCCATACCCCCTATAACATCTCCTCCCTTATTATAAATAGGAGAACATTTACCTTCAACCCAGAACTCTAAGCCTTTTTGTGAGTCATAGGGACCGATATAAGTCTGCACACCTTCTGTAAGAGAATCCCTAATAACATTTATAGCTCTTTTATCTGAAATATCATTTAAGTTTGTACCGACTATTTTCTCTTTTTGTAAATTGAAAAGTGTTAAGAATGATTCATTACAATTAACGATATTTAAATCGTGATCATAAGAGAAGATCCCTATAGGTGCCTGTTCAAAAAAAAGCTGTAACATCTCTTTTTTTTCAAAAAGCTCTGCCTGTACCTTAGAAATTTCTTCTTTTTTTCTTTCTAGATCAATACTTTTTTTATATGAATGTAAAATAATACTGGTTTGAGTAAAGAAGTAAAGAATCAATAAAAAGGCAAGAATAATTGTATCCGTTCTCATGAGAAGCAACATTTCCATAGAGGCAGGAACAAGTAGTATAAGCAAATATCCTATGGCTGTACGATAATCATCGGCTAATGTTTTAACGGCTCCGGCACTAATACCAAGCAACATAATAAAAACAAAGAGCTGATAATACTCATCAAGCTTGGGAACTACGAAAAGTGCTAAAGCAGATAAAAAAAGTGCTGTCATCCATACTTTTACAACAAATTTTTTATGCCACATAACGGAATTATGTCTATCTGGATTTTTTTGAAAATCATACCCGTCATACAATCGCCATAATGTTAATGTAACAATAAGACCATACCAGGCTGCTATACCATTACCTATCAAAGGCATGAGTATATATAAAAAAATAGTTTCCAGTAAAATAAGCGTTATAAGCGTACTTCTCTCAAAGAAAAAAAGTTCCTGAAGCACTTTTTCTTCTACTTCGTGATGATGCCTAAGTTTAAATAAGTTTTTATAAATACTCATAATTTCATTATACACTAAATATAATTATCATTTAGGTTAAATTTGATAGTCTATTATAGTTCATCCCCTGTTTTGATAATATCCAACCCAAAACGTTCCCTAAGTTTTTGTATCTCCTTACTTAACTTATTTTCATGGATATCCTCATTGAAGTCCATCAAAGAGAGTGTTTTCTTATGCTGTACACTGAAGTTTGAGACATTTAGTGAAAGTTTTATGGCTCCTTTTGCATAAAGTGATATCTCTTCATACATTTGAGCCAATGTGGTTTTAAAAAGTGCCTCAGAAAAAACCCTGTCTACCGTTACACTTTTTTTTACTTTCACCCCATACTCATAATTTATCTTGAGATAATACGTTGTAGGATTGACTTCTATAGCCATTACCATATAGACAATATGCCGTGCCATGATCATAATACGACGTTTTACCTCATCTGAATCATAAATAGCATCAAATGTACGGCTTATGCCTATGGATTTTCTATCTCCTCTGCTGCTTATGCCCTCATTATCAGTTCCTGTCACACGACCATAGAGTTGGATACCCGGTTTTTTCCATGAGTAAAAGAGTGATCTGTGTCGTTTTACATCACCCAGTGTTGAAATATAATGCTCCCCCAACCTCTTTTGAAATCCCTTTCCTATACCGGGAAATGCTTTTATGGGTATGTTTTCAATATATGTATCTATATCTTTCACTTCATAGATACCATAAGGCTTTGCAGACTCTGTAGCAAGCTTGGCTATCCACTTTGCTTTTGAGATACCTATAGAGACCGGTATATCAAAAAGTTCCAAGATCTCTGCTTGCAGCTTTTGTGTAAAAGCATATACCTCTTCATCTTTTATCCATCCACTGACATCCCCAAAAAACTCATCGATACTGTACTGTTCCACTTGAGGGATACGGGCTGTCATATACCTATGTATCTTATGGGAAAGTTTATGATAGAGTGGATAGTTTGAAGGTACAATTACCATCTGAGGGCACATTTGAAGTGCTTGTGCTATGGGCATAGCTGTTTTAACACCAAATGCCCTGGCTTCATAACTCGCAGTAGTAATGATGCCTCGTATCTTCTCCCTACCCTCTATCTTATCTAGAAAATAAGAATCGAATGTTTTTTTCTTATCACTGTAAAATACAGGTGTGACAAACGCTCCAGAGTTATCATTCATTAGTTTAATATGGGTTCGTTTTTTGTTGAATATCTCCAGATTGCTCCGAGACCCAACAGCCATAGCTATTCCTTTGAGAGAACTATCTACAGAACGCTCAGCAGAGGCAAAAAAACTGTCTATATCTACGTGTATAAATATGGTTTATCCTTTGTTTTAACGTTATACTAAGGCTTTGTGGCTACCTTTAAGCTTTGCATGAAACATATTAGTCCTCATTTAGTCCTCGCCATATCAAAAAAAGTATTATTTGGGAGTATAACCGTTTATATATAAATAATGTAAAAACATGACAATTTGTAATACTTTTTAGGTTCAGACAATTATCTCACTATCATTTACAATGAATGAATTCAGAACAATACTCATCAAACTAAAAGAGATCATCAAACAACAACTGCAAACTGATAAGAAAATATTGGATAAGAACATAGCCACTGCACTCAACATCAAGCCCTCTGCATTAGCTTCATACAAAAAACGTGACAAACCACCATATCAAGCTTTAATCACCTATTGCCATAATAATCGACTTGATGTACGGAAGATACTATTTGATGAAGATGTGCCTATTAACAACTACCTTGCACCTGAACCTATTGAAGTTGATAAAGTGAGAGTTAAATACTTTCGTAGCTTAGAAGTTTATGCACTCTATCTTGGCAAAAGGTTTTGAGGTTATGAGGCTATTTTGGATATTCATCTGTAAGTTTCGGACTAAGTAATTCTGCGATACAAAGGTCATACCTTTTTATTTTATTGTCGGCTACTTCAAAGATAACTACAGCTTGTATTTCCTTATCGACCTCTCTTTGAAATATATGACAATGGTGAGAAACTGTGGCAAGTAGATCGAGGATAGCATCAGATAGCTACTTTTTAATATAATGGCTGTATAAAGTAATCTTACTCAATGATCTCTGTTTTATAAAGTTTTGCCGGATATTCTACTGATAGCACGGTTATGCCTTCAGCACTGAGATAGAATTCTGAGGGTGTATTAAAAAGTATTGCTTCAACTTGCCCAACAACTTGACTATTTTCGATCTCACACTCGGCTATGCTGCCTGAGAAGAAATTATTTCCAGCAAAATTACTCAATTTTACAATCATACTTTTAAATGGTGTATCCGTATCGTAAGAATTTGTATACCCAACCAGTGCTACTGAACTCCCTGCTCCATCAATGGCAGCACCTGTTACCATAACATCTAAAGCCTTTTCACTGACAGATGTCACCTCATAGCTTCCGGGAACAGTAGGTATACTATAGACCTTGCTAGTATGATCTGCCCAGTTTTTTATAAAAACATAAAGCTGCCCATTATAAGCAATAAGTGCCTCTGCATCATAGGGAGTGCTAAAAAGATCGTAGGTAAATTTTATTTGATCAGTATATGAAAAAGCGATAGTTTCTGCATTGACCGTGAGATTTGTATTGAGATCACTTTTTAATATTTTATAGATTTTTAAATCGGTTCGGTTTCCAAGGTTATTTCCGATATCAGCTATATAAAGATGTGTATCATCATATGCCAGGTCTTCCCAGTCCACATTGGTTGCACCATTGACAGTGATAGAACGTATTACTTCTCCCGTTGAAGCATTGATCTCGTAAAGCAGGTTTGAGCCGCCACTGTCATTGTGCGTATAAATCTTTCCATTCACATTTGCCAGACCGGATGTCTCCCTGATGTCATCATTCAAAACACTCACTAATGTTAAGGAGACAGGTGATGAGTTTGGCACATCAATACATTCTTCAGTACCTTGTTTTAGTCGTTGACCAGAAGGACACTCGATGAGTGGTGGATATGGACCAGGGTCACCTACTTCTATTCCTGCTATACATGTATCTGCTGTACCCTGAATAAGTCTCATCCCTGCACCACAATCATATTTGTTAGGGTAAGGTAAAGTAGGAGGTTCTACACAGTTTCCGTCAATAGGAAGTCCCGTACCTTGTTCTATTCTGCTCCCATCAATACAATCTGCACCATACACAACCACAGAGAAAAAGATTATTATACTTGGCAATAAGAGTATTTTTAATTGTTTCATTTGGTTCCCTTCATGATTGTATCTACTCATATTCTAGCAGTTTTGATATTACAGCATAAGATTATATAGAAAATAAATACTTCTAAAAATGCTTAGTTACCTACAGAAAAAATGACCAACTAGTATCCACTAGTTTAAAAAGTCTATGGAATAGTTAATATAGGGAGATAGGGCTCAAGGGATGGGAAGCACGTTCAGTGTGGGGAATTGAATATAGTGTTGTAGCAGTAGTTATTGAGATACTCTTGTAAATCTACCTCTTTATCTACCCCTATAAAGAGAAGTGTCCTTACTAAAAAAGATTATTAAACATCAACAGCAAACAGATAAGAAAGTACGTAGCACAAGCACTAAGTATTACACCTGCATTGTTAGCTTCTTACTAAGCAATGTGACAAACCTCCATACAAAGCTATACTCACCTATTGCCATAACAATCGTCTTGATGTACGAAAAATACTGTTTGATGAGTTTGAACCTATTATCAGCTATCCTATACCTCTACCTATACCTATTGAAAATGGTAAAGTGCAAGTTAAATACTTTAGGACTTTAGAAGTTTATACCACCTATCTAAATCAGTTAAAAGAATCTTCGATTCTCATACATAAAGTTTAGGTTGTCACTTAAAGAAATATTCAATATTCGACGTACATGAAAACCTTATAATATTATATATTTTATAAGGTTTTCTAACGAGATTTATTCACATTTTCTACAGAAAAGTAGTGAGTTGTTACAAGACCCTAAAGCTACCAATTAACTAATCAGTACTTCCCTCAATCGTCCTGCGGATAGCCCTTTTACATACAGGGCAGAAATTATTGATACTTCTTGATTTCATTGTGCAGTTATGATAGGGACGATAAATTCCCTTGGCCTGATACCCCGCGCCTTCAAAAACACCTACTGTATCATAATAAACGGGATCATCCGGTGTGGGAACAGGGGTATCGGGAGCAAGCATGTCTTGCCATTTTTTTCCAAAATCGATTAGAGTGGTAATGTTTTCCTGGTAGGGTTCTACTGTGAGGTCAAAGAAATCACTGTAAGCGACATCTGAAGAATAATACTCATCGGCGAGCGCTACAAAGCCATGACCGAATTCGTGCATGAGCAAAAATTCTGACACTTCATTGTCTGCGGTGAAAATAGTGTAGAAATTATAGATGCCGCTTCCACCATATTTATCAGAGTTTACGATAATGAAGATTTGGTCATACGGGGCGCATGAAGCAAGATCACGAACAGATTTATAGTCGAGAGTGGTCAAGTAGCGTTCAATGTTAAAGGTATTGAAGCTGGAGTTTAAGATTGTATTTTTCCAGATTCCATCCTGGGGAATATCGGTTCCGCTCTCTTGGGAAGGGGCTTCAACGATCCATATGTTAAACCGGTGCTTGTACTCATCATAAGGAGACCATGAGAACATGGCGTTTTTAAATTTCTCAACATCCTGTCTGAATTTCTCCATTTCATCCTGCGTGTAGCCTTCGGGCAGAAAGACCAGATCTATATGTGTTGAAGGATCCCCTGAATCCAAAACTTTCTGTACAGGATAATTGTTCGGTTGCGTTTTTTCCAACGCCATAGATAACGGGTCAAACGAGGTTTCAAATAGCACATGGAATTGCTGTTTTTTATCTCTTCTGGAGAGCCGAATCAGTACTTGTTGTTTGGGAAACGGGATAACGATCGATTCATAAAAGGTCTCAGTGGAATTCAGTGCTTCGTCAGTACTTTGCCATTCACTAAACAGGGTTCCGAACCCCTTTGAATACATAAGTTTATCTCCTGAATTGTCAAATACCTCGACCACGAATTCACCCTTTAAGGGATCGTCGATTAGATTCTTCCTGGGTCCACCCCAAAACGGTTCTTCTTTCCAGGCTAAGAACCTTATGGAAGATGTCTCTTTATCCCCTGTATGCAAGTAATCCATGCGCAGGGTCTTGTTTTCAAATCTTGTTTCATGATCTGAATGATCTGAAGAGCAGGAGTAAAGAAACAATAAAATGATCAGAAATATCCAGAGGGATTTTTCTTTTCCGCTGATTCTCATATTTTCCATATCATACCCCACTCTCTTATTTAATATAAATAATCACTCCTCGAAAACCCATTCTAACATCACATAACTGAGCATCAATTATCCCAACTACCACTAAGAATTCCTTAATACTTTCCGGTATAAATATAACCTCCAAATACTGTCCCGACAAACTTCTCTCCATCTGATGTGGACGCAATAGATTTCCATAATCTACCTTCCATATCCGGGTTGATGTTAATCCATGTACGCCCTGAGTTATCTGAAAAGAAAACATGTCCCGCATGATTGACTGCATGAAGTTTTGATCCGTCTGACGAAGATGCGACAGATTCCCATTTTTCAGGTTTTCCGGTCGGATCTCGTTTGATCCAGTCGATACCACTGTTGTGCGATGTATAAATATAATCATCTCTGGCACCTACAACCAGTTTGGATCCATCATCCGAAGAAGCAGCAGCAGTCCATGCCTTAATGCCTCCTGCAGGATCTCTTTCTACCCAGTTTTGACCAAAATCATCACTGGTGTAGATCGCATCTTTGTAGGCTGCTGCGATCATTTTTTTACCCTCTGATGACATAGCAATATCAGCCCATGAAGCCACAAATCCAAGAGGGACTTCATTCCAGGTCACACCAGCATCATCAGAAGTGTATAGACCCCCTAAATTGCCGACACCGGCTATGAGATGTGATCCATCATATGATGAAGCGACACTGCCCCATAATTGAGGGGATGTAAAGTCTCTTTTTGTCCATGTTTTTCCACTGTCACAGGAAGTATAAAGGAAATCGCCGGTGACGCTGGCAAGTAGTTTAGTACCATCCGAAGAGGTACTTACGCTTGACCAGTTTTTTTTACCTGCGGACACTTGCTGTATCCATGTTGAACCACCGTCAGCAGAAGTATAAACATAGTCGTTTTTTGCACAAGTGACCATCTTTGACCCATTCACAGAAATAGCTGCATCTTTCCAAAGTTGACCGGTGTTTTCAGCATCCCAGGTTTGTCCAAAGTCGTTGGAAACATAAATATCATTTCCTTCCAGACCGGCGATAATACGCGATCCGTCCGCTGAAGAGGCCAGTGCATTCCAGTTATTTGAGCCACTGCCTGTTTCAAGACGTTTCCAGTTTTCTCCGGAATCGTCTGAGAAAAAGAGGCCTTTGTTCATGACACTGGCAACAAGGATCGAGCCGTTTGAAGAGGAAGTGACTCCTGTCCAGGTAGCCGGCATACCGATTGGATCACGCATTATCCAACTTTCTCCGGCATCAGTTGAAGTATAGAGATAATCATCGTCCGCTGTAATCACTAGTTTGTTACCGTCAGAAGAGACTGCGGCGGCAATACCCCACCTTTTATTTGCCAAAGCTGGATCTCTCAGCGTCCATGTATCCCCTCCATCGATTGAGGTATAAACTTTTCCGGTAGTAAGTCCGGCCGAGAGTTTGAGCCCATCATCTGAGGAAGTGACAAAATTCCAGATAAGATTTTGCAAGTCAGCTCCATTGGTCGGATCTCGTGTTATCCAGGTGGCACCTCCATCTGTTGATGTGTAAATATAACCACGGTATTGACCGGCAATCAGTTTGGATCCATCTGAAGAGCTAGCTGTAGATACCCATAATTCACCGCTTCCCTCTATCTCCACTTTCTTCCAGGTAACACCTGAATCTGAGGATTGAAAGAGTCCAATTACATACAGACTGCCTATCAACCTTGATCCATCCGCTGAAGATGACAGCGCTGTCCAGTAACCGCCAGTGGAACGGGATGTCCATGTATCTCCGGCATTGTCCGAAGTATAAAGATACGTATCTTTCCCTCCTGCAAAAAGTTTTTCGCCATCCGCTGAAGCAGCTATCGTTGTCCAATGGAGTGGTGCTGAAGGTGCAAAAATATGCTCTTTTACAGACCACTCCGCTTTCTCGCCACCCACATTTTCAGTATTATCATTTATATTTGAAGTTGACGATCCGCATCCAATCATCAGTGCAGTTATCAAACCAACCATACCAATGAAAACCCCAATTTTTTTGATTGTCATGATATACTCCTCCTATGAATATTATATACAATCCAACACTAAGAAGAAAATGCTCTTTTTCATTTTATCACTCCTTAAATTTGGATATTACTCATGATAGCATTCTGTATTTTAATTTGGTATTAAAGTGAATAGTTTTAAATATGACAAAAGGAAATTTTACTTCCAAAATTTAAATCTGAAATGCAAATAAGATTTAATGTGAAAATGAAAACCTTATAATCTTAGATATTTTACAAGGTTTTGAAAATAAGATATTTGTTTTTTATAAATGTTTGTCTCAATAATTTATTAGCAACAACTATGGATATCTGTATTTCACCATAATTATCAAGTAAACCTTTCCAAACTTTTTTGTTTTTTTAATAATATACATTTAACATGGAAGGAGTTATAATAGAATTATGTAACAGTTATATATTGCATACAAGAGCATAGATAATGTTATTATTATTCAGAAAATGTGTTTTTCAGATAAAGCCAAACCTTTCGCAAGAAAGGGACGGAAAGCTTAGAGTCTTTTAGAGACAGTCGAGTTGCCAAAGATTTTACTTTTTGATTTCTTTAAGCAAGGATAGAAAATGAAAAATATACTTGGTAAAGCATTGGTACTGTCATTAAGTGCAGTTGCCCTCTCCTTTTTAGCACCGACAAGCTTAATGGCTGATAAGCCTGATACAGTAGTAAAGCCCCCTCATCCACCAAAACCACCGCACCCACCAAAACCTATACCACCAGGAAAAAATATTCCACCAGTTGCTGATGCCGGGGCAGACCAAATTGTCAGAATGGGTGAGACAGTGACACTGGATGGATCAGGTAGTATTGATCTTGATGGAGAGATCATCGCTTACAAGTGGGAAGAAGATGGTGTAGAGCTGAGTACGGATATAAGCTTTGACAAGTCCGACTTCTGGCTTGGTACACACATAATTACATTGACGGTAACAGACAATAAGAGAGCTACTGCATCAGACAGTGTGTCTATTGCAGTCAATCTTACAACACCACCACCAGAAATAAATACTCCACTCAAAACAGGACAGTTTAAGAGTTATGATATAGATGGTAATGTCGTGACAGACGGCAGCATTAAAGATGATGGATATTACCAGACAGGAAAAGCACGCAGTTGGAGCCGTAAAGTGGATGTGGTCATAGACAATGCTACGGGTCTGGAGTGGCAAGACTACACTTATAGCATCCAAAAGCCTTGGCTGACGCAAGACAACTACGATAATTACAACTGGTATGATACTTCTGGAGATACAGCAGCGACTTACTGTACAGACCTTGCACTGGATGGCGGCGGTTGGCGACTACCTACAATACAGGAACTTGGGACACTGATAGATTACTATCAAGCCGATCCCAGTGTCACCCCAGGGATTTTTAACTACATCTACTTATCTCGCTATTGGTCGTCTACTACCTATATTGGCGCTGAACAGTACGCGTGGTACGTGAGCTTCGACTATGGCTTGACAAATGGCTATGATAAGTTCAGTAACTACTATGTTCGTTGTGTGCGGGGTGGACAATTAGAACCTTCAAATTTCAGCCGAAATAATGAGACTGAAATTGTCACTGACAGTACAAGTGGACTTCAGTGGCAAGATGACAGTGCCGCAAATACTACAACTGGAAATTGGATAGAAGGGATCAACTACTGTGAGAATACACTCGAACTAGGTGGTTACACTGATTGGCGCCTTCCAAACAAGAATGAACTGCTCTCTATCGTAGACTATACCCAGTTCAATCCTGCCATCGATCCCATTTTTCAAAATACTCAACATAACTACTCGACGTACTATTGGTCATCTACTACCTATGTTGACGATGAGGAGTACGCGTGGACTGTGAACTTCTATATTGGTTACTCAGATGAGATATACGACGCAGATAAGTCTGATGACCTTAATTATGTGCGTTGTGTGCGAGGAGGACAATAAGATGAAAAGAGGAAATCTTTTCTTAGTTGTACTAACAGTACTTTTAATCACAACCTATAGCAATGCGTCAGCTGCCAATTCTCCATTACAAGTTGGCTGGGCGATCGGTCATGATGTAACAAGCGGTACTGCCGTGATCCTACATACCAAGAATGGGGGAAAGAAATGGGTGGTGCAGGGTGACAATGCCAAGTGGAAGGGGTGTAATGGTAATGACATCAGTGCCGTAGACAAACATACCGCTTGGGCGGCATTAGGTTCCAGCACACCAGATGGAAGTGGAAAGATCCTGCATACCACCAATGGCGGCGTGACTTGGATTGAGCAGACACTTCCGGAGGGTGTGCAAGGTGGCATCAAAAACATTAAAGGCTTGACTCACCTTGAAGCATGGGCGGCCAGCCTCGAAGGGACGGTACTGCACACGACTGACGGTGGTGAGGTATGGAGTATCGTGGAGCATCCAGATTTTGAAATCGGACGGGTCAATCGCATGGATGCAATCGGTTACAGGGATGTGCGTGATACCGATCGTTCAGGCAAAAATACGGGCAAGATTCACGCTAATGTTTGGATTGCCGATGAAGAAGGTGATGATAATGGGCACTTGGGCATGATTCACACTCTTTACAATGGTGATATATGGAGGCAGGAATACCTGCCTCCTACAAATAACACGTATTTTATGGTGCATATGGTCAGTGCTTATTCAGCACGAGTAGTCTGGGCTGCCACATGGGGAAGTGGCGCCTTGTTCCGTACACTAGATGGTGGAGAAAATTGGAAAATCGAAACAGAAGTAGGACCGAATGATATTGATGATATGTGCGCTTATGGTGCCGATGCACTTTGGTTCGTGCAATTTCAGGCTTCTGCATCAGGTGCTGGGCATATTTACCATCTGCGTCTGGAGGATGGAGAAGTTGAGATCGATGATTTCACTCCCGACCTAAATTACAAGTATGAGGGCTTGACATGTGTCAATGACCAAGTAGCAGTGGTGGTAGGAAACACAAGTTCGAATGATCCGACACTTCAGAGAGGGATTATTTCGGCCACGAATGACGGAGGCCAGACTTGGGAGAACCAACCCCTTCCTGTAGACGATGTCTACATCTGGAAGGTTTCGTTTGTGGGAGCTCGCCGATAGCAAGAGGAATAATCAGGGACAGGAGAGACATTGGACTTTGCTTGTACCAATTTTATGAACTGAACAATGAAGGAAAAATAAAATCTGGGCTTGTTTATATAAAGTTTTTTGATCGCTTAAGTTTTACTGGGTCTATTCATGGCGTATGCTCATTAAATTCCTGAATGATGTTTTCTGCAGTACGAACATCACCAAAAAAATTGTAGGTGTTTGACAATGTATTTTCCAATACTGCATCGTTGATTGCAGTAATACCATCAGAAACCAATATGACTTCATAATCAAGCTGCATAGCATCTCGCAGTGTTGATTCAACACAAACATTTGCAGCAATTCCTGCTATCAACAGCTGATTTTTTTTGAGCTTCTCTAACAGGTTATGCAGTTCAGGTGGATCTGAGAGGAATGCACTGTATCGGTTTTTAAAAATAATATGGTCCTGAACGCTGTCAAAATGTATCGCAGCATAAATCTCAGTACCTTTATCAAGGTTTATAGTATTGTTCATGTGGTTTTTATCGTGAAAAAGCTTAAAGAGCCCACTGTCATCTTGTAGATTGGTCATAGTCAAGTTATGTCGTACCCAGATAACCGGGATGTGAAGCTCCCTGCAAAAATCAGCCAACTTATTGATCTGTTGTATAACCGTATTAATATGTGGTAAAGGATCTCTGCCTATAGGTACGCAAGAGAAATTTTGCATATCAATAATCACAAAAGCTGCTTTTTGCGCATTGAGTAAGAACAAATTTTCAGGGCGCTTCCATTGTTTGATCATAGCAACTCCTTTGATAAGAAGATATTTTGTACTAATATTCGTATAGTTGTTTTTCTAAAAGCATACGATTTTTATATCTCAACATATGCGTTATGGTAACAGACCCCTCTAATAATTTAGCTGAGTTTTTTTTGCCTATTCCCTCCCCATCCTAGATGGTGCGGAGCATGATTTTAATTTTTTTCCTCTAATGGGAATGGCAAAGAAAAGCACATCTAAACTATAAACACGATGAACCATATGGAAATAGAAAAATTAAAGAGTATCATAATATTTCAGCCCATAGATATCATTGCAGAAAATAAAATACAAATCTTTAGCATTCAGAACTTCAATAAAATTATCTACTAAGTAATATTATATATACTTCTTAATGGGTTAATTTTTAAAACCTTATAATGAGTACTTTTTCACAGACTCAAGTGCTGGCGGTGGTGTCGCAATAGGAGATATCAGCAATAATGACATACCTGATTTGGTTTTTTATAATATTTCTGTGAATCCTGATGGGCTCAATAAAGGTAAACTCGTGATAGCACTGGATCTAAACAGTACTACGGGTATTATGACTAACGCAACAACTATACCGTGGGAAGGCGTCGATGATACCCTTACTTCCAGTGAAAATAAGGGTGGTGGTGTCAGCCTGGCAGATATAGACGGCAATGGTCAACTGGACTTGATTAGCTACTTTATCACAAACCTTGGCAATACTAATCCCAATCATGCTTATTACCGTATAGGCTGGAATCTATCTTTAGTTGGTTGGAAGCATCAGCCTACTTCATGGACTCGTCACAGGGCGAATACAGATGTCGGAAATATAACCAGGTTCGGCGGTATGACTATAGGAGATATCGACGGTAGCGGCAGACCGGACCTGATTGTGGCTAGCGTAATGGACACCCATCCCAACCAGTTTAGGTACGCCGTAGCGCACAATCTCAGCAAAGAGGGAAATCTTGTGACTCAGCACATGGATGAGAACGGAACCCTTGTTCCCGGAAATTAATGATCGGGTTGCGCACTCTGCAATGGTCTTTCATGATCAGCTAGCTATAGATAAATAAAGTAGCTAGCATCCATCACCTCTTCATGATCGTAGTGTATTATACATACGACTGGAGAGTTTAAAGTATATGAAGAAAGAAAAAGAAGTACATCTACCAAGCCAAAAGGCTTAGAAGAGTGGAAGATTAAAACTTGTAAGTTACACCAACATTGATTGAATCAGCAATAACAGCTACATCGTCTGGAACACCAGTCTGAGTATCATAATCAAAACCATCATCATCGTAAATTCTTGAATAATCTACAAATATACTTATATTATCATTCACAGTGTAGCTGGTACCAAGACCCCATTGAAAACTATTTTCTGAAAATTCAGTTCTATGAACATCCCCAGCACCAAGAACATCCAAAGTCACCTGCCCATATCCAAGCAAACCATAAAGAGTCACTTCTCCCATTGGATACATCGGCTTAAGGTAAATAGCAATATTTGATATATCTACTTTAGTATCCTCTATTTCTACCCCATCAGCTTCTATGTCTAAATCACCTGTTTTAGAGTATCTACCTTCTACAGCAATATATTTATTGAAGTTGTACCCTGCAAGTACAGTAAAAGTATTTCCTGTATAGTCCTCCTCATCCTGTTCATAGTGATCATATTTATCTTTCATATTCATATTCATATAAGAATAACCTAAACCTACATAAAAACCACTATCATCAGCAACAGGTGCTACTACTTCTACCACTGGCTCAACTACTGGTTGAATATCTCCACCTGCTATTGCAAATATACTCATTGCCATTACAGCTGCTAGCGAAAGTGTAAACTTTTTCATACTATCCTCCTTCTTGGTTTTAGATAACTTCATTTTAACATTAAGATTGTGTCGAAATGGTTAATTGCAAGAATGAAAAACAGGTGCTCCATCACTACAACACAAAAAACACCAGCATAACAACCGTAGCTAAAACCCCATAGCTATACCAAAAAATATCGACTTATATACTCCGGGATTAAGCTCCCATTTAAACCCATTTCAGGATAATGTAAATAAGAATATCTTAAAAAAAGAAGTAATTATGCAAAGAATATTTTTTTCAAGTATCCTTACTATGGCTCTCTTATTCATAGTTGGTTGCAATAATGATAACGACGATCCCATGTCGCGGTCTGGAAAAGTGACTTTCCCTGATAACGTTTACCAGAATATAACATGGTCAGATGAAGAATTTAATAAAAATATAGCCATACGACATCTTTATGCTTCTGAGTATTCAAGTGCTCTCCTAATTCGTCTTAAAGGAGATGAAATACCCCATTACTATGATTATCATGACCTGACTGTCACAGCCATTAGTGGGAAACACACTCTCCATTTTCCAGATCATAACGTTTCGTTAGAACCAGGAGATGTTGCCTTCATTCCTAAAGGCACCCTGCATTGGGCTGAAAATAATGACCCTGTTGCCAGCATTGTTTTTGCAGTGTTTTCACCTGTTTATACGGGTGATGACAGGCATGATGTAGAAGAGTGATTTTGTATGTAACTGTGAAAACCTTATAATCTAACATATTTTATAAGGTTATCCGCTGTAGCGACGTTTGTAGACCATAAATATGTACCCTCCTATAGAAAACCTTATAAAATGTGCTATATAGGTTTTATAATGAAAACTATAAAAGAAAACATAAACTCAAAAGAGTTTAAAAAACTAATGATTTACACTAGAGGGAGAGAGGATCTTAGACGAAATACAAAAAAGAATCTACTGAGAACTTTTGTCTTTCTGTATTACACAGGTGCTAGGTTAAATGAGCTGCAGACACTTAAAGTCAAAGATGTTAAAAAGTTACTTGAAAAAAGAGAATTATTTCTTTTTACACAAAAGACAAATTCCCAACGAAAACTATATCTATCTTCTCGCTTCAAACATGATTTATTAAATCTAGATTTAGAAGAAGATGAAGAGAATAAACTCATACAGCGTGCTGGATACCCCAAAAGTTCAATGAACCCTATAAGCTATATCACTATAGTTAACAAGTTCATAAAAGAGACATTGGGACCAAACTATACCTCTCATAGCTTTAGACAGGGACTGCTGACTGAAATGGCAGCCAAGGGTATCAATGTTCAGATCATGGCAAAATTTGTTGGACATAGTTCTTTCAAGACAACATTAAACTATGTTACACCAACAGATGAGATGGTTATGTCTTCACTTGTTAGATAATATGGATTGAATCTTATAAACTATTATCGGGTCTTGTTTTTCTTGCAACAAGGGTATATTTTAGTGAAAAAACAAGACTCAAAAACAGAGCTATCTCGACTAACCTTATAAAATATGTTAGATTATAAGGTTTTGGATTATCCATAAACTGTATAGAGTCTTTTCTATGAAATATTAATAAATGATACAATAAAAAATAACTATTTTAAATTTTAGAGGTACTTTTATGGATAATTTGTTTCGAAAATATCTTATCTTTCTATCAACTCTTATTCTTACCGGATGTGTATCTGTGCAAAACGGCAGTTTTCAGGAAGCAAAAGCACATTTTTCCAAGAGACAGTTTCTGGTCTGGATGCTTTCAGACATACAGCCTAAGACCACTCTTGATCGCAATGTCTTTGAAGCAGCAGTTGCAGATGTAAATGAAAATATTGGATCCGTAGATATGGGCATTATGGCAGGGGATCTTCTTAAATCAAGAAGTCATGATGATGATTTTAATTGGTTTATTGAAACAAGAAACAAGGCAAATGTCACAGATTGGTATCAGATTGCAGGAAATCATGATGTACGTTCAGGACCAATATTCTACAAATATTTCCCTCAAGCTCAATATTATGCTGTGAAATATGGTAACTTGTTATTTCTCTTTTTGTCTGATCAATCCGTCGCCTCTCGCACAGATATTTCCGATGATACATTTTTATGGTGGAAAGATATGGTAGAGAGTAACAGGAAAAAGATTATTATAACTGTTAGCCACGCCCAACTCAAAAAAAGTGGTCTCACCGGGTCTATTAAAAGTAGGGTTATCCACAACTCTAAGAGATTTGAGAAAGTACTGCAACAAGAGAAGGTCGCTTTGTGGGTCTCTGGGCACAATCATTTACCACAGGTGATTTCTGGCCCAGCAACTTCTAACAAGGATCTTGGTGGCACATTCTTTGTCAATGTGGGCTCAATTAGTGATGAATTATTTTTAGACAGTGAATCACGATTCTTCTATTTCCATGGTGATTCTGATGTGGTTTGGATACGCTCTCGAAACCATAGTAAGCGGTTGTTTAATACTGATCTTGATATTCAGATACCACTTGGAAGATCATTTTCGTTGAGCAGTGGCAAATCACAGGTTTTCTAAGTTACGGTATATACTTATTTATCAAAATTGGTTTAATATGACTCTAATATAGATTACATATCTAGTGGACTGGATACTTTCCCTTTATTCATCTCTGCGATGACATGTGTGTAAACCATTGTAGTCTCTATAGATTTATGTCCAAGTAACTCTTGAATTGAACGCAGATCAATGCCACTCTTTATAAAAGATGTATAGCATATGAGTGTCTAAATAGTCAACCCTGAAAAACCAATTCCAACCATTGACTACAATTCTACTATCCTTTATTCTACCACACCCTAAACCAAAGTAGATAAAGATCAGTATATTTCTGTCTCTCTTTGGCTTCTATTTTGCATAAAGCAATACCAAGAAATAAAATTCTGTATAAAAAAAGCACTGTAAAGAAGTTATTCATCCACTTCTTGAGGTTGAATGCAACTGCTGCCATTAGAAGATTGATCTGATCTCCAATAAATCCTTTCAGATAGTTCCTCTGCATCCTGTGGTCTGATTTCTCTTGTTCCCACGTTGTACGTGGGAACGCATATAGGAGCTTTATTAGTAAGATACATTTGATTTGAATCATTTATCAATGTATGGGTTACCACGTGCAACAAACCAGTAAACAGTATATTAAAAATTTTTTGTATGAAGACCTTATAAGATATATAACTTTATAAGGTTTTCGTTCTTGTTTTAGAATTTCTATATGTCGCTGTAGCGATAAACATTATAAGATATGTTAGATCAATCAAAAAAGAGAAATTAAAATCTATGAAAATTAGTTTATGAATTAATACTCTAAAGAACTACCTAAATATGGTAGTCTTTACCTTATAAACCACCTAAATACACGTCTGTCTCGTCTATCACACCAAGACGGGAAGGCTCGTGGTAGCTTTACCAACTCCCTCCCTTCTCCTTCTTATCTACTGTGTCGGTGCGGTTTTTATTCCCATATTGAGTTGGTATCTTGCCAAGTGGATCAAAAATTCTTATTTTTCTGAAATATCCACTACAATAGAAGAAGATGTTAAAATCGGTATGACCTTCAATCAACGTTTAATTGTGACAATCATTTTTTTCCTCTGTTTCCTTTGTATGGAAATAGTTTGGCGAGTAATGTTTGAGTTTTTTATTGCTTATTTTGATATGCATGATGCATTAATGAAATTAACTTAGGGATTTTGTAGATGAATATTAGTAGGGGAATCATTATACTGGTACTGTTATCATCTGCTGTGTATGCAGATAATAGTTCTGAAGTTGACAGGAACACCAGTACTCAGAGCACACAAGATGAGTTTAACTATATAGATGACACACATAGAAGCATATCAGGAACAGTGGTTGAATGGGCCGACAAAATAGATACAAAAATCAGTTCTTGGTTGGGAAATATGGAAGATAATTCAACTCGGGTTACGCCTAGAGTATTAGATGCTTCTAGCACTTCTTTGGAAAATCAAGTAAAATTGGCAGATGCGTTTTTTCAAAGTAACAAGTATTTAAATGAGACTGAAGATATTTACATACGGGTACGCACAGGAGCTACTTTTGAGTCAAAATATTCTGAAGACTATGAATTCAAACTCAGTGCACAGATCCCCTTTAGTAAAAGTAAGAAATATTTAAAGATCTTTATTAATGATGTTACAGTTGACAATACGAAAGGCGTATTAGCCGGGGATTTAGATGATGATAAAGTGGATCCTAATCTAGGGATCAACTATTTTGCACCTGAAAAATATGGTATAAATTCCAAATATGCACTTGGGTTATCAGGTACAGATCCTTTTGTAAGTGCTCGATATAATATGCCTATAAAAACAAATGAGTGGCTAATAGATCCTGTACAGATATTTAGATATTCTCTTGATGATGAATTTGAAGAAGAGACAAATATTTATTTTGATAGACAATTTAAAGAGCGATCACTCTTTAGGTTACAGCTTCACAGAAAAACACAAGAGATCTTAGATGGTATGGATTATGCTTTATCACTTCAATATTATTGGAGTAATAAAGAAAAGACAGGTCTTGGTTTTTCTCAAACATTTTTCGGTAATACAGAATATCATTACACTATAGATAAATTTGCTCCAATACCTCAAATTGAAACCTTTGGTGGTATTAATAATTATGTGACTGCGTTCACGTGGAGGGCAAATATCTGGCGTGATTGGTTTTATTATGAAGTACGTCCTTCGGTAAACTTTCATATAGAGAATGATTATAAACCAAATTATGCAGTTCGACTCATTTTTGATTTCTATTTTGGACAATATCATTAAGTCTGATTTTTGCATATAATATTGTCGTAAATCAAGCCCAAGCTTTATCGAACCATGGTTGAGGTGCTCTATAGAGTCTAAGAAGTACAAACTTCACTTTAGAATTGAAAACCTTATAAAATATATAACTTTATAAGGTTTTCATACTCCTATTTTTTTGAATTAAATCTAACTTTCCAAAACTGATTAATATATAAGAGTTATTTGATTATATGGCTAACTATAGTTAAATTTAACAAAAAATTTTCATAATTAGATCTACCATATCTCGACCACTGTCTGGGTCAATATTTATGTAACGAAGTGTTTGTTTTATGTCTTTATGATTGAGTAATTTATTATATTAGGCTATATGTAGAATCTCTACGTCTTCCTCTTTGTCTTCTACAGGAAGATAGACAACATAAGTATGCCCATTATATTTAATATACTCTTCTACTTCTTCAATACTCATTGCATCACCTGTGCTATCATTAGTCAAATAATAATCAGCATCAATAATGGTGTCGATACCATCATTTATGCTTCTTTTTTTATTCTCAAAGTAAATGATAACACCTGGTACTTTAGCATTTCCACTTATGGTTTCAAGCTTTTTAACTCTACTTTCTAATCTATTTGCCATTGCAGTTTTCCTCTGTTACTTCACGATAAAAGTCGGCTAGCGTAAGTGTAATAGGGTTAAAAGGTTCATTCGTCCAATAGCTTTCACACACAGAGTCATCATACCATGCGCCCCACGGTATGACTAATCTCATCTTGCCTGCTGTTGATATCTGTTCGAGTTTCTTAACACGATTCTCTAATCTATTTGCCATTTTTTGCTTCCTGCAATTTAGTGAGTCTCTTTTCAAACTTGTTCACTCTGAGTTTTCGGCTCATTACTTTTTCTCCTCTAATGCACTGATACGTTCTTCAAGTTCACCCACTTCTTTAGACTTAATGTAAGACTCCAGGAACCCTATAAGGTACTTGCCTTTTTCCTCTGACAAATCACCTGCTGCTACATCTTCGTATATTTTTGTAATACGTTCAGTTGCTTCTATAATACTTTTGGGTTTTGTGGTCGAGTATTTAGGATTGAATACCCCTAAAGATTTTGCCAAAAAGATAGTTGAAGCACTTGAAGTGTCTGCTTCTGATCGTGCAAACAGATCACTTAATACTTTTTCTTTTGCAGTTGCATGACCTCTCTTTATAGCTTGTATTATATGTATGTCTTTATAGGCTTTAGACTGTGATATTCCTATAGCATCACAACACATAGTGATATTATAACCCTTCGCTGCAAGTGCTTCTAACTCTTCTAAATCTACTTCTATTTTCTTTGCCATTATATTTCCTTGTCAATTATGATTTTAAATCCGGTGGACTCAAAGATAGTTGCTTCTATAACATTTGTAGAAACATCCATTTTTGAATACACTGCATCATGTACTTCAATACCATCTGTTAAAACTGTAAGCATTGCTTTTCTGATCAATCTTTCGTAGTACGTCCACACAAAAAAGTACACTGATGCTTTACCTCTTGCAAGTGCTTGGCTATCTTCTGCATTTACACTAAACCAATCTATATCCTCGGGTAGTTTCTTTTTACTTTGTGCTTGTGACTGCTGTAATATCTGTGGATTATGTTTTGCGGTATGTGCTAAAACTTTCCTTCTTAATCGGTCACTCTCTTCTTGGAACTTCCTATAAGAATGATGCTTATCAATCCCACTAACACCACCATTTGCAAACGCTGTTAGTTTTGCTTTCACATCTGCTATAGGAATGTTTAAAGATGTGCTTATATCTTCACGTAACGCCCTCTTAAAGCTAATATCTTTTGAATAACGGGTAAGTAGTGGATAATCATCTTCTGTTGCTTGGATTAGCTGTAGTGAAATCGTTTGTAATGCACAACTCATGTCATAGTTTAGGTAGCCTAATACTTTTCTCTCAAATGATCGTAGTCTGGTGAAGACGTTGTAGCTTCTACCTAATGTTGGGTTGGTTGGTGAATGGTGGTTAAGTGAAACAATAAAGTTACCATTTTCAAAACCTATGCTATTAGTGATTATATGAAGCATTGACGATAAGCATAGCTGTTGGACTTGCTTAAACGGTAAGATCAAGGGTTTTAGGTACCAATGGTATGTTGATTTATTAAGTGTATCTTGGAGTGTCGCAATAATACGGGCACATTTGCTACTATATGTTACCATGTTAGTGCGACATATTAAGCCGTTACCTAAATGTGCAAAATTGACCTTTTCATTCGAAATTTTGTCAAACAAGACGGTTACAGCTTCGGCTAAAATATCGTCCATAAGTTTGGTTGTCTTCCATAGCTTTGACGTATGACCTGCATAATACCCACCTTTGCGTATAAACAATTTATCAATCCACGCTATCTTGTTGTGATATGACATATTTTTAACTGCTTTGCTATGAGCTTGTATCGGGGTACCCTTTGCACTATGCTTGCGTGACTTGATAGCTACCGTTAGCTTCACAATATCACAGCCCGACGCTTTAATAGCAGTGGCTTTTTGTAAATGCCCTAATTGCCCGTAACGGTACTTCAATAAATAACCTACGATTGCACCTAGTGCTGTTCTTGCATTTTGTGTGCCTTTCAGATAATAGTCAATGCTTCTGTTGTAATACCACGTTAGATTATTGTCGCTTGGTGGTGGTGCAGTCCGATAGTATGCTTCTATCTTTTCACTATTACGTTGTAGATACCTACGTGATACACCCGTAACTTCTGCAAGTTCTGTTTTGGGTGTTACACTATACGCTTGATCTAAGCGTTTAATGCACCGAATGTATCGCTGCACCTTTTCATTCAATGGTTTTATTTGTGCTGATAATGGTTGTTTATTATCAGTCGCACGGTAATTCAATTACGTATGTTTGCAAGGATATTACACCTTGCAACCCTCACGTTTATTTTATACTGTTACGACTGTTTGTGCTGCTAAATATTCAGCTACATCACGTAAAGAAAAAAGTACACGTGCGTTTCGTTGGTGTCCAATCTTTCGGTAGTTTGGTACTCCATAACCTTTTGCTATATAATTATCCACCCCACTTACACTGCAGCCTATAATTTCAGCATATTGCCTCTTGTTCACATTAACTTTGTACCCTGCTGCTTGAAGTTCTTCATATATGCTTTGTGCTGTTGGGTTTGTGAGTGTGATTGTTTTTGTTTGAGTTTCCATGTGGTTATTCTCCTTTATTTGAATAACCTATTTTAATGTAGAAAATGAGTGATTTTATCGTGAAAACACCCCTTTGAATGGCGTGTTTTCAGAGGGTACTGAAAATATGAGTTGAGTTAAAACGTGAAGAGTTTTGAAAGTGTATCTAAGTCCTTTTTGTATGGTTCTCTATTTTGGGATATAACAATCATAGCATCTTTGATGAAGCTACGAAGCTTAGTTGCCCTTGTGGTATTTGTACCAACTGTGATCAGTTCACTTTCTACATAATCAGCTATAGCCTTTGCCTGCTTCTTTGCTGATACTGTAGCACCTTGTTTTACTGCACTATGTATCCTTGCTATGTGTTCACGTGCTTCGTCAATAAAGCCATGCTGATAAAGTCTATCCCG
The DNA here is from genome assembly GCF_047716765.1 of Sulfurovum iocasae. Classification (GTDB taxonomy): domain Bacteria; phylum Campylobacterota; class Campylobacteria; order Campylobacterales; family Sulfurovaceae; genus Sulfurovum. The sequence continues at coordinate 1,372,981 of NZ_CP180410.1, read as the reverse complement.
CAATGATTTAATATCCTTTAGTAGTTGTGGGTGTGTTCGTTCAGGGTGATTTTCTGCTTTCCCATCCATACTTTTTATTAGAACAATGAGTGCATGACATACGATATAAAGTTCATCAGTAGTACGAATGTCAAGGCTATATCCTTCTTTTCGTTTACTATCATCTCTATCATGCAGATCATACCAAACTTGATACGCTATTTCATCTAATGTGTTTGTTCCGAATAAACTCATTGGTAAAGCCCTTTCACGGCTTCGATACCTTGATCAGGTGTAAGCTTTGCGTATCTAAGTGTCATTTCTATTTTTACATGGTTCATTAGTTTTTGAATGGTGTATATTGGAGTACCTTTAATAGCAAGGTGTGAAGCAAATGTATGCCGTAATGTATGGATAACTACACGGTTTTTCCTATCCGTAACATCAAGCCCTTTGTTAAATAGCCTGTTTAGTATCGGTCTTAGCTTCCACCCCACTTTACTCATCGTTATAGGTTCTTTTCCTCCACCTATAAGATGATCATCTTCTTTCAATGCTTTTAAATATGTTGTTAATTGTTCTTTGAGTGCATCATCAAGGTAACCGTTATAAGTTTTGTTTCCTTTAAAATCTTTCAGCGATACGGTATTACGTGCAAGATCAAAATCTTTCTTTCTAATATTCAAGATAGCCGCTGCTCTTGCACCTGTTCTAAGTGCCATCTTTACAAATAGATCAAGCTGTTCATCATCTTTAACGGAATTCAGTAGAGTATTAATCTCTTTAGTATCAAGGTATCTTTCTCTTTTATCATCTGCTTTAGCACGACTAACATGAGTACAAGGGTTAATAATATTTAGTTTATAGTGCTTAATGTTGTAGTTGATAATAGCTGATAAGAGATTGATGATACCGTTTATAGTGTTTGGGGCTTTGCTTTTGGCTTCAAGTTGCTTTCTAAGCTTGATTATATCCTCACTCTCAATGGAATTTACATTTCTATGCCCCAATGCAGGCTTGATATGCTTCTTATACTTCAACTCTAAATTGTTTTTAGATGGTGTATATGGCTTATCATCAAAGTACTTTTGCCTAATATCATCAAGTGTTGTTATATCTTTCTTTTTTTGCTTTTCAATTTGTGGGGGTAGCTCTCCATTTTTTGCAAGTGTTATAAACTCACTGCGTTTTGTTTTGCAATATGCTTCACGTATGCCCTCTGAATATTTACCTAATGTAACCAATCTCTCTTTGCCATTATCACGGTAACGGATAATATAAACTTTATCAATGATCTTAGTCTTGATCTTTCCGTGATCATCAATGGTGGTTTGCTGCACTTCTTTATAATAAATACCGCTGTGCTTGGTAGGTATTCGTTTTGATAGTGTTTTGGTTGATGTGCTACTCATATTTTACCCTTTGCTACTAAGGTTTAGTCCTCATTTAGTCCTCACTAAAACAAGAAGCTTTGCAATAGTATAGCAAACTTTAGAATATAAGTAAAGCAATTTATCTTCGGTGTATAGGGGGCTTGATAGATATTTGCAAAACTTTAAGAAACTATATAAACACTATATAAAAAAACTGTCTATATCTATATGTAGGAACAAAGAAGAAACCTTGTATTGATATTTGACTAATTATATCCGGCTTTGAGCAAAAAAGTAAAAAAGATGACAAATTGTCATAATTTTATTATTGAAGTATTTTAAGTAGAGTAGAAAATAGAGACTGGGGAACCAGCCTTATTGATTTATCGATATGTACTCCAGGCTGCATATATGCAGCCTGGAACATAAAACTAAGGTGTAGGTTTTGTAATAGTCAGCTCAACTGGTGTGCCCTCTGCTTTGAAGACTTCGACATCATATTCCACATCGGCAACCCCAGCATAGTTACCATCATCATAATATGCAGTTACAAGATCATAGAACCCTGCTCCCAGGAAGGCCAACGTAAAATTCCCTTCACTCATATTAACTTCACCGCTGGTAACAGCTTTTAGAAAATCTTCTGGTTCACCTACTTCATCATAGATATTCTCTTTATAAGCATAAACAACCAAAGAATCTGTAGCATTGTAGTCCGCTACATTAAGCACTGTTCCATTTATCCAACCTGTAAGTTCAGTAACAACCAATCGGATAACAGGTTTCAATATATATTTGTCTCCTGCAACAACGATCGATCTACTTGCATCCCAATCTGCTGTTATAGATACATTGGCATCTTTTGTTATATAAAATTCACCTATGCCTTTATAACCACTTTGTCCCCCACTCGGTACAAACAAGGGTTTCGTTTCTGATACACCACCCTCTACAAGTGTTATATTACAGTCTGGATTACTTTTGACCTCTCCCTCGTTCTTCGGAATAGCCAACATAAAGCGGATCTGTGTATAGTGCCCTGCCGGTAATTCAAAATCTCCAAGAGGAAGTGAATTGCCATCCTTAAGATCAAGCAGGTTGAATGTCTGAGGAACAAAATTATTATCTTTAAAATCATTAACATCGGCCCACTCGCCATCACTTAGATGATATTCAATGCCAATAACAGCGATATTGACTTCTGTTGCAACCTTGCCGTCCAACTTTTTCGACATAGGTGCATCAGTGATACTGAGTGACAGGATGCCGGTTTCCACATTTGCAGAAGGTGTAGAAGAACTGCTTCCTCCACATCCGGAGATGAGTGTGATCATTGTTAACGATAGTACAATGCCTATCAGTTTATGAAATCCTTTCATAAATATCCTTAATATAATTGCATGTTGCTCAAAAGAAGTATAAATTCATTTTGGTAGCCTGGCGATCTTAGTAAACCAAGACCCATAGCTTTCCGTCCTTGCTTCACAACAAGTTTGGCACAACAAAATAATTTTGAATTAAATACTATTTGTGGTATCCGCAAATAGTATTTAAAAATATCTCTTGACTATAACGCTTTTATTATAGTTGATATTACATTAAATAAATCTTTTATAGTATACTCTGAGCTGGTTTTACTTCTTGCATTATCTCAATAAGAGCGATACCTCTAATTATTTTAGACTATAATAACACTTTATTCCTAATTCAGGTTCAAGCAATGAGAGGAGTTATTGTGTATCCCAAACAATATTTTATCTATCTTCTTAATATCATCATTACAGGAAGCATCATTCTTCTTCTCTCTGCCTGTAGTCATAGGACGGCACAGGCTCCAATACCCAAACAGGAAAGTGTGACAAAGTTACCTAAGGGTAAAGCACCACTCCTGAATTATCTGGAAAAAACCGATAAAAAACTTGCAAACAATTCTGCTTTTTATCCTCTCCCTCAACCTACTGACGCTTTTGCTGCGAGACTCTTTTTGATTGATAATGCTACAACGAGCTTGGATGTACAGTATTACATCTATAAGGATGATCGTATCGGTAAAGTTTTCACCGCACATCTTCTCTTGGCAGCTCAGAGAGGGGTTAAGGTACGTATCCTTATCGATGACATGATCACTTCAGGTAAAGATGAGGAATGGGAAAAACTTGCATTACACCCCAATATAGAACTACGCCTCTTTAACCCCAATCGACTCAGAACTTCTTTCCGCAATATCGCTCTGCTCCTTGATGTCAATCGTCTAGGAAGAAGAATGCATAACAAAGCCCTGGTAGCTGATGGTTCAGCCGCTATCATTGGTGGCAGGAATATTGGTAATGTCTATTTTGCCTCCAGTAAAGAGACACTCTTTATCGACTATGATGTACTGGTTACAGGTAAGGTTATCCCTGATATCTATAAGGCATTTGATATCTACTGGAACAGCAAAGAGTCAGTACCTTCCAAAGAGATCTTTCTCTACAACGATCCAAAAGCATACCTTGCTGCGAAAAAAGATCTTGAAGATGAGCTCAAGGCATTTAGCAAGAGTTCTATCGGGAAAGCTATCATCAAGTCTGACTTTAACCAAAAGATAGCCAAGAAGAAGCTCAAACTTATCGTGGCCAAGAGAACAGACCTTTATTATGATCATCCTAGCAAAGTCAATACAAGTGAAGAAGATAATTCGACCCATATTTCCTCACAGATCAGTGAAGACCTTAAACATGTTGAAAATGATCTAGTTATCATCTCTCCATACTTCATTCCCAGTGATAGGATGATGGCCAGACTCAAAATATTACGTGAGAGCGATGTCGAAGTTACTGTCATCACAAACTCTTTGGCTTCTACAGATGTTTTTCTTGTCTATGGTGGATATAAAGGCTACATTAAAGCATTGGTTGAGATGGGTGTCAAGCTCTATGAAGTCAAACCTCACAGTTTCAAAAAGTTCTTCAAAACAAAAAAATGGGCAAATCATCGTACTCTCTCTTTGCACACTAAAATGATGATTCTTGATAACAATAGGATGGGAATAGGCTCTGCCAATATGGACCCTCGCTCAGATAAGCTCAATACGGAAATATTCATGATCGTGAGTTCAGAAAAACTTGCCAAAGAGCAACGAGAGAGATTAGCTGAAGCAGTAAGTTTGAAGAATCTCTATAAACTCTCTTGGGGAGAACATCCCAAAGTATTTGATGAGGATGTAACACGTTATGGTCCTATTTGGCATACTATAGAAGAAGGTAAAGAAACAATTTACTATAGCCCTCCACATACAGGATTTTGGAAGAAAATAGGGACAAATATCTCTTCCTTCCTTCCCATTAAGGGTTATCTCTAGTTTACGCTTCAAGATCTTGATAGAGAAGCATCTTAGGATAGAAAAACTCTAGATCATTTTTATGAAAGTGGGAGTATATGAAAAATAGTATCAAGGAGAATAACGATATACTCACCATTATCACTGTGTTAAGTACTTAGCACAAAAAAGAGTTGGGTTTGGGTGTGAAACTGGAAAATTGATTAATTCTGATATAGATACTGAATAATAACGATAAGGAAGTAGATACAATGGAAGATAAACAAGCACTATTAAAGCATATAACTCCTCTAGCCGCCTTAAAAGCTATAACGCCTGAAGCGAGAAATACTATGGTTAAAAACTGTCTTGGCGATGAAATCATCGGTATTTGGAAATTTCCATTTCGAATTGGAAGAGAGTCCCGTGTAGAGAAGGTAGATGAGAAACTTGTTCTTTCTGAAAGAGATAAAATAAGTAAGGGAAAACCAAACAATGATATTTATCTTGTTGATAACGGACATTATCTACAAATATCCAGACAACATCTCCAAATTGAAAAAACCCAAACCGGTTATTTTGTAACTGATAGAGGAAGTGCTTGTGGTACTATTATTAATACTATAAAAATAGGTAGTGAGGACAGAGGCGGTACTTGCGAACTGAAAGATGGCGATATTATCACAGTCGGTGCAGAAGATTCTCCCTATCTATTTGAATTTGTCACCTTAAGCTAAAAGAAGATTCATGGGGAAAATAATTTATGAATAATATTAATCACAGCTGCACAGCTGAAATAGAACATCATAATGCCTTTGAAACCCTATTTGAAAATTCATTAGATGGTATATTGATCATAGAAGATGGAAACTTTGTTCTGTGTAACCAAACGATCATTGAAATGCTGGGTTACAATGGCAAAGAGGAACTCTTAAATCTTCACCCCTCTAAACTCTCTCCTGATTTTCAGCCTGACGGACGTAGATCATATGATAAAGCTGAAGAGATGATGCAACTTGCCGTAAACAATGGTAAACATCGTTTTGAATGGGTACATACTAAGGCAAATAATGAAGACTTTTTAGTAGAGGTCACACTCACCCCCATTACATTAAACAATCGTAACGTTATTCATGTCGTTTGGAAAGATATCTCCAAGGAAAAAGAAACACTTAAAGCCCTCAAAGCAAGTGAATTATCGAACCAACACTTAAAAGAGCGTATGGAGTTGGCGCTTTTGGGCTACAAAGCCGGTGTTTATGAATGGAATATGTTAGATAACAGTGCTTACTACTCTCCACAATGGAAGGAAATGATGGGGTATGATAAGGATTATGAACTTCCTGGTATCTTATCCACATGGAAAGATCGTGTCCACCCTAATGACATTGAAGCTATATTGTCAAATATTCAAGCAACGCTTGATGCTAAAGAAGAGCATATCGAAATAACACATCGCCTGAAACATGCAAATGGACAATGGATATGGATATTGGGTAGAGGAATAATACAATATGATCAAAATGGTAAAGCTTTCCGTATGGTGGGAATCCATACGGATATTACTGAACAAAAAGCCATACAACTTAAAGTTGACCAACAAGCACAGGTCATTGAACAGATCCATGACTCTGTAATATCAACTGACCTTGAAGGGTATATTAGAAGTTGGAATAGAGGTTCAGAAGTACTGCTTGGCTATAAATCCAGTGAAATGATAGGAAAACATATTAAGTCAATCTATTTAGAAGAAGATCATGAATCACTCAGAAAAAATATTGATATACTCATGCAAAAAGGTAAGTGTAAATCAGGGATACGTTTAGTCAAAAAATCTAAAAAAGTCATATTTACAGATCTGTCACTTTCTCTTCTGAAAGATGAAAAAGGAAAGCCTATAGGCACAATAAGTTATTCTCAGGATATTACTGAACGTAAAAAGGCTGAAGATAAACTACGTGAGCAAAAAGATATGTTGCATTATCAAGCACATCATGATTACCTTACCGGATTGCCTAATCGTATTCTCTTTAATGATCGATTGGAACAAGGGGTACAAAAGGCTTCACGCCAACAAACAAAATTGGCACTTTTATATATTGATCTTGACAATTTCAAAGAGATCAATGACTCACTGGGACATGATGTAGGAGATAAAGTACTTAAAGTAGTTGCTGAAGAGTTTAAGATCTGCATACGTAAAGCAGATACGTTAGCACGTTTAGGTGGTGATGAGTTTATGATTATTTTAGAAGATCTGAAAAAAGAAGAAGATGCCTCTTTATTGGCTCAAAAAATTTTAGATATCTCAAAAGAGCCTATTAAAGTAGGCAAACATACACTCCATGTTTCAGCCAGTATAGGTATCAGCCTTTATCCTTCAGATACAACTAATATCCTTGATCTTTTACAATACGCAGATATTGCAATGTATAAAGCCAAAGCCAAAGGGCGAAATAATTTTCAATTTTATTAATCAGATTTGGCAGACTCTGCCAAAGTTAAACGATACTATCAAACTACACTGGCTTTAAATATTGTACATAACGTCACAAAAGAGATATATATGTTTCCCTTCTTGAAAATATAATGTATAATAAGGAAATGGAGGGAAGAATATGATAAAGATATTTAAAAGCCTATTTGGTAAAAATAAGGAAGAAGAGTATGTTCCAGATCCTCCAGGCAGAACTTTTAAGAGAATTGAGACTGGAAGCTGTTTTGGTTGTGAGGACGTAAATGCAGATGAGAGTAGTATTACCAAAGCAAAACAGAGAAAGATAGACCAGATAACTGAACTGGAACTCATCCCGATGTTTACAAGATATTCTTACGAGGATACAAGCAAAAATAAAAGTATCACTCAAGCAGAAGAAAGTCATCCTGATCCAGAAGTATCTTCCGTCCATGTTGTATTCCAAAAAGAAGTATTTGCAGAAAAGTGGAACATGACCCATATTACTGAAATTTCATTCACCATTTATCGTTCAGACTTCGAGGAGTTTGAAAAAATGTCAGGGGTCAGCCTAAATGACGACTTCAGAGATTTATCATTTGAGGAAAACAGTGCTGCATACAAAGGAAAAGAGAGAAGAAAAGAGAAAAGAGAAGCATAGCCTTTCAACTAAAATATTCAATAAAATATCCGTAGAGATGACAGCAATTTTTATTTCATCTTATTGTTGACTGGGGTAATATACGCATCAGAAAAGACTTTACGATAGGCAGGAAGAAGCTTCTTTAACGTTTTTTTATCTTGTGTAGGAATAGTATAAGCATAAGTTAGTTCCCCTCTTTTATAGGTACGAACTGTTTTTTTTAATGCTGGAGAGAACCTGTTTATAAATTTTTCAAGAAGATCTGTATTTCGATAAGTGGCAAGTTTTACTGTGAAGTCAGATGCAGAAAACAATAGACTGGAAAGCAGTGTAAGAAGAAAGAAGGTACGTAACATAAATAACCTTTTTTAAGAACATTATAATATAAAAATAATGTTTTGTAAATAATTGAGACTTACTGATAAGTTGTTATTGGATTTATTAGGATTAAGTGGCGGAGAGTGAGGGAAATTTAAAATAAAATAACAAAAAACTACAAATGACCACGTACTGGGGCTTTCGCGACTCTATCAAAATCTATAAATTATTAAAATTGGTTATTTTTGGGCACAATTTGGGCACAGTAACCACTATTATTTATCCCCTTACTAGATTAGAAAATTATTTTAACCAATTAATCATATTTACCTTATAAAATCTCCTATATAGTACATTTTATAAGGTTTTATATACATTGATACATATCAATGGTCTCTAAATGTCGATACAACGATAAACGTTATAAAATATGTTAGATTATAAGGTTTTTGAATTACGAAAATACACCTTCATCTAAAAAGTTGTTTGTATAAGTTATCTGTATAAATGTGCCGGATCATATATTAAAGTCATTCTACAGCTTCATTGCAATAGCATCCATTTTTATTTTTTTACCAACTTCGAAAAATGGATGGACAATGTTTCGTAAATTCGTTAAAATATAAGAATGTATAAAAGTTGATGATTTTTCACGACTAGTGATTTAATATTAAGCTCAGCGAGGGGTTTATGATGAAAGGAAAAGGTACATTATGAAAAAACAAAAATTAGTAATTTCAACGTTACTTCTAAACAGTCTGAGTGTAGGAATTATTTTAAGCAGTGGTCTCTGGGCATCACCTAAAATGAAAATGACCACTGATATCCCAAAGTCGATTACAACACCAGATAAAGCTGAAACAAGCATTGGTGCGCTCGAGTTTATCGATGGGTTTCCAACAAAGGCAACGGCTCAGAAGAGTTATGACTATCTTGACACCATGCGCGCAGTGGATGTCTTTTTGAATTCCATCCCAGTCGCTTCACTTTATGCAATTCGCGAAGGGTTCAAGTCCGTCGGTGTAACCGGAAACACCATAGGTATCTTTGAGGATTTGATGGACTCAAAGTCACTTTTTCTGACTGCAAACACAGAAAGCATATATGCCGGGGCATGGCTGGACCTTTCTAAAGGGCCTATAGTCGTTGAGAGCCCACCAAATACCTTGGGTATTGTCGATGATATGTGGTTTCAGTATGTCGCAGATCTAGGTAATGCCGGACCTGACCAGGGACGCGGCGGCCGTTTTCTTTTCCTTCCTCCTGGTTACGACGGTCCTGTGCCTGCGATGGGCTTTCACGTCTATCGCTCAAAGACCTACAACAATCTGCTGATCTGGAGAGGTTTTTTAGTTAATGACGACCCAAAACCTGGTGTAGAGAGTATGAAAAAGAACGCAAAGATATACCCTCTTGCAGCCATCTCGAACCCGCCGAAACAGAAGTTCATCAACCTCTCTGGCACAGCTTTCAACACGATCCATGCGAATGACTACACCTTCTTCGAAGAGGTCAATCAAGCCATTCAAGAAGAGCCGGCAGGATCAGGCGACCCTGAACTGGTAGGTCAGCTTGCAGGCATCGGTATTCAAAAAGGAGTACCGTTCGCTCCCGATGCAAGAATGAAAAAGATCATGACCGATGCAGCTGCGATCGGTAGTGCAATTTCTCGTACACTGATATTTGACACGCGTGACAAAGAAGCCTATCTTTATGAGAACAGCTATTGGAAAACAGCCTTTATAGGTGGCAATCACCTCTTTACCTACGCTGATGGTGCCCGTCGTTTGGATGCGCGTTCAATGTTCTTTTATTATGCGACAATGATCACACCTGCCATGACAACCAAAGTGGTCGGTGTTGGATCGCAATATGCAATGGCAACAGTAGATAGTAAAGGCCATCATCTTGATGGTGCCAAGAACTACAAGATGACCTTTCCACCTAATATACCGGCTAAAGATTTCTGGTCTGTTGTCCTCTACGATAACCAGACCCGCTCGATGATACAGACTGATCAGCCACTACCAAGCATTAACAGTGAGCGTGGCGTACAGACAAATAAAGACGGAACGACCGATATCTATTTTGGCCCCAAAGCACCAAAAGACAAAGAGAGTAATTGGATTCAGACTATTCCTGGAAAAGGATGGAACACTATCATCCGTCTCTATGGACCACTGGAGTCTTGGTTTAATCAGAGCTGGAGACCGGGTGAGATAGAGTTAGTTAAGTAATATAATTCATATACAATGAGAACAGAGCAAATACAAAGACCTTATAAAATATGGGCACCTCTAAAAACCCTAGATACTCATAACATCTCTAGCTTTTGTCTAGGCTAGGCACTCTTTTGAAACCCTAGCTTTAGCTAAGGTGAGAAAGTGTAACAACGCATAGGCGAAAGCTAGTGATGCCCGCAGGGTGAGCTTTACAAACGCAATCTTTCACAAGATACTTTCTTCAACGTAGCTTTGGCTATGTTTTAAAAGTCTCTTGCCAAACCTTACATTTGTAAAGCCCATTATGAATGACTAGGGTTTTTAGAGGTGCCCATATATAATTTTATAAGGTTTTTAGAATGTTGCAACAATGATCTATTTGAATAGCACATTCTTCTATCTATAAGGAAATTACAACACTACAATAGTAGTATTTATCAGTAGCCTATGAATAGATGCATACATACAATTATTGTAATTTAATATGTTGTTTTCTTGATATATCTAGTTGCTTATGACACACATTTATTAATTTTAAAGTTTGTTGAAAGTTTACTCTATAGACGAGGGTGTTTTTATGGTGTAAATATTTAATTCCCTAACTCTGCCCATACTGTGCCTTAAGTTTGAGATTTTTTTAGCGAAAATAGAATAATGAGTGTGCAGACATGCCTATTTTTGCGTGTTTTGTTTAAAAATATAAGCCTATGTTATAATTCAACAAAAGACAGATCAAGCATACGTAAAAGAGGAATAATATATGGTAAAATGATCTATCGTAAAGATATATCGCCTGCAGGCAGATGAAAAAATATTGCGTCAGGAGGCTTACAATGGTCAAAATTGGCATTATCGGCGGTTCCGGGCTGGATGATCCGCAATTATTGCAAGGCGCTGAGGAGATCAGTGTAACTACACCTTACGGGGAGCCCTCTTCGCCACTGACGATCGGCTCGATCGGAGGGACGGATGTCGTCATACTGGCCCGACACGGCACTCAGCATACCATCCCACCTACGCAAGTCAATTACAGAGCGAATATTCATGCTCTCAAGAGTCAAAATTGTACCCATATTCTGGCGATAACTGCCTGCGGCTCTTTGAGGGAAGAGATCAAAAGAGGAGACCTCGTTATTCTTGACCAATTTATAGATTTCACCCGATTAAGAGCCGTTACGTTCTTTGAAGCATTTTCCCCCGGAGCGGAAAATGCAAAACATACGCCAATGGCCGATCCCTATTCTGAGTCTCTGCGGAGCAAGTTGATCGAAGGAGCAAGACAGCTTGGGCTGAGTTTTCACGAAAAGGGAACGGTGATCACCATTGAAGGGCCCCGCTTCTCGACAAGGGCCGAATCAAACATGTTTCGGCAATGGGGAGCCGATGTGATCAATATGTCCATCGCCCCCGAAACGATTCTTGCCAATGAAGCGGAAATACCTTACGCAGCAGTAGCCATGTCGACCGATTACGATTGCTGGAAAACCGATGAACCCCCGGTTGAATGGGAGCAGATTTTGAACGTTTTTGAGAAAAACGTAGAAAACGTAAAGAACCTTCTTTTGAAGACGATTCCAACCATAGGCTGATATACTTCTCACGTCTAAATCCCGTGGATTCTGAAGACAAAGAGAGGGATTATATTGTTAATGGTATATTGACATTTCTACTTCATGGCGCTCTGTATTCAGATCATCAACTGATTCAGCATCAGCAATAGTTTGAACATAGTGCTCAGAGAATACATTTTGATCCAAGATAGGTTTTTCTGATTCGCAAATATCATTGACCACGCCAATTATAGAGTGTTCTATATCTCCTGTTTCAGTAGCATCACATTTTGTTGAGTGAATATGCCTCCACCTAAAGAGTTTGAAGTGGTTTTTAGTGCTTGTTTTTGTAGTAAATCTCAAAACATTATAATCTAACATATTTTATAGCGTTTATCGTTACAACGACATTCAAAAGTACTAGATCATAAATGAAAACCTTATAAAATAAGGGCATCTCTAAAAACCCATCCCAAACCCAATAAACGGTAAAATATAAGTAAAAAGAGAGAAGCATATGCCAGGACTGTTCGATTACGAGAATCAACTAGAGAAAATCAATGCCCATCAACCACCACTGAACAAACTGGATAAGATTATTGATTGGGAGATGTTCCGTAAACCAATAGAAGATGCACTTTATGTTGAACCAAAAGCACCTGGAGGAAGACCGCCATTTGATAGGTTGATGATGTTTAAAATATTGATCCTCCAAAAATACTATAACCTCTCTGATGAACAAACAGAGTTTCAAATCAAAGATAGACTTTCTTTCATGCAATTCCTTGGATTACAGATCGGGGATAAAGTACCAGACGAAAAAACCATATGGCTCTTTAAAGAACAGCTCAAAGAAAAGCATCTTGCAAAAGATCTCTTCGATCTCTTTAGTGGGCAGCTTCTGGGTCAAGGTATTGTTGCCAAAGAGGGAAGCATTATAGATGCATCCTTCGTAGATGTACCCAAACAGCATAATACAAGAGAAGAGAATGCAGATATCAAAAAAGGTGCAATACCTTTGGAGTTTGGCAAAAAAGATAAAAATGGTAAACACAGTAAACTCTCACAAAAAGATACTGATGCCACTTGGATGACCAAAGGTGGAGAAAGACACTTTGGGTATAAAGACCATGTGAACGTAGATGAGAAGACTAAACTAATCACAAAGTTCAGTGTCAGCTCTGCCTCACCTCATGATTCTACAGAGTTAGAGAATCTTATTGATGACACAGATAAACAACTCCATGCTGACAGTGCCTATAGAAGTGAGAAGATAGAGAAGTATCTCAAAGATAAAGAGTGTGAAAGCCATATACACGAAAAAGGCTACAGAGCTAATCCTTTAACCCAAGAACAAAAAGAATCAAACACTGTCAAATCTAAAATCAGAGCAAGAGTAGAACACATCTTTGGTTTCATGACTAACTCCATGCATAATGCATTGCATATGAGGTGTATCGGGAAAGAGAGAATTGAATCAGCTATCGGCTTTCTGAACTTAACCTACAATCTCTTTAGATATGAACAGCTTGTAAGGCTGCAAAAGGTGAAAATGATCTAAAAAGTAAGAAATATTGAGTGAGTTTTACTGTAAAAACGTAATATTCACTCAACTTTTCTACTCAAAATGGAAGAATTGTTGAGAATTATTTTAAAAAATTAGGATGGGTTGATCTTGGCTGCTAAAATGGTGGTCTTTAGAAGTGCCCATATATAACTTTATAAGGTTTTCAAACAATCCATAATTATATCTTGTACTAAAAACTGAAGTCCTAGTTTTAGTCATTGTGAAAGTTGTCTTTTAGGGCATATACCTTACGGCCGTAGTGCAACGAAGGTCTGACAACGAGCCAAACAGTTTGAAGCTCATGCAGTCTAGCGAGACGTCAGTGTAGTAATGTGGCGCGGATGACGGAGGACACTTCTGACCGCACGGAAGAGCACCACATACATACACTTATCAATTTATAGGGGTATATAGTAATACCCCTATCTAAACGTAAAGAAGAATATCTTCATAACAAAATGGGTAAACTATTCTTTGATAGAGTTGCGATTGACTCGTAGGTGTTCTGAAGGGAAACCAATGACACTAACAAGTCGAAATGGCAAGTTGTGGATAACATTCTATCATCAATCAAGTAGATACAGACGTAGCCTAGAACTTGATGATACGAAAAAGAACCGTAAACTTGCAGAGCAACAAATCATACCCGAGATTATCTATAAACTCAATCACGGGATGTTCTTTAAAAGCGAAAGTAAACAAGAAAAAGTACCAACCGTTTCAGAATTTGTAAAAGTAAGCTTTGAAATTCATATGCACACGAGAAAAGAACTCACACAAAAGAGTTATTGGCGTATGTATGAGATGCATATCAAGCCACAGTTTGCAAAAAGACGATTAGATACTATCAAAGCTTCTGACTTAGCCCGTTGGCAAAACAATCTTCTTAAAACACGTTCAGGTAAAACTGTACGTACTCTTAGAACAGTATTTCAAACCATACTAGAAGATGCCATGATGGATGAGATTATAAAGTTCAATCCATTTTCACGGGTAAAAGCTCCTAGACTCACAGAGTCAAGAGAAAAGAAACCATTTTTAATGGAAGATATGTTCTTGATAATAGACGCTATGCCCAAACTTATGCAGTGTTATTTTGCTATAGGTTTTTTTACGGGTATGCGTACAGGTGAGATTATAGGACTTAAATGGAAAGATGTAAACTTTGAAGAGCTTACGATACAAGTAAAAAGAAGTAGACATCAGGGCATGGAAACGAAACCGAAGACAAAAAGCAGTATTCGAGAAGTTGATATACGTGATGCCCTATTTCCCTATTTGGAACAGCATCGAGCAATTTGTGATAATGCTGGTATCTATCTATTTGAAACCTACATGGGGCAACCCTATAACACGTGTGACAAAATATCGTCACATTATTGGAAGCCAACACTCAAACGGCTAAACATTCCTTATCGGAATTTATATCAAATGAGACACTCTTTTGCATCATTGATGATTTCTAGTGGTGAAGATATTTTATGGGTATCAAATATGTTAGGTCATAAAGATAGTTCAATGACATTAGAAGTCTATGCAAAATACGTCAAACAAACTGATAAAAAAAGAGCGGTATTTCTCTCAAAATAAGTAAGTCCAAGCTGACAATTTTGGGCACACTTTGGGCACAGTAGCCATTTTTAACTTAACAAGGTCCGTGTATTGGGGGTTTGTGAGTGAGTGGCGGAGAGTGAGGGATTCGAACTCTGACCTACTATTTTTAACATGAATCCTAAAACATCAACAAACTGCATCACACAGCGAACTTAGACAGAGTTTATCTAAAAATATATAAAAACCTTTTCCACAAGTTTATGCAAGTTTCCACAAGTTTTAGCTATACTGTGGAAAATACTTGTGGAAAAGGTTTTATATGGCGTTTAGAAAATTAAGAGCAAAAATGTACCAGGGAATTGTAGAATACTATAATCCCAAAGATAAGGACAAAGTAACTAAAGCTTTTTATTTTAGCTATCGAAATGAATTTAAAAAAGCCGTAAAGGTCAAATTAAAAGCAAATACTAAAGAAGATGCACTTATAGAAGCTAACAAAATCCGACAAGTAGTGAAAGATTGCATTAGAGCGTTTAATGAAGATTCGGAGAAATTAGAGAGAGCAAAAAGAACTAAATCCCTACTCCTGAATGAAGTAGCGGAACTATTTTTCACAGATAGAAAAGCTAAGAATAATAAATTAGATAAAGGTGTATACAAAAACAGAATCAAAGAATCCCTGGGTAAGAAGAGAGTTGCAAAAATCACAACCAAGGATATATTAAAACTGCAAGAAAAACTAATAGGAAAGTTTGCACCTAAAACCACAAACGAAACAATCAATCTATTATCTGTAATGTTTAACCATGCAGTACGAAACAAGTGGATTGAAATTAATCCGATAAGTAGAAATGAGAGTGACAAAGAGAGATTCGTACAAAAAGAGGAAGTATCAACCGAAACAGGAAGAGTACTGCAAGATACAGAATTGAATCGCTTATTTACTACTCTGAAAGATGGAGATTTTGACCTGGGATTAGCACCTAATCCAAGATTATACCTGTACTGTAAATTATTGTACTTCACAGGTGCTAGACCCGATGCAATACTCACGCTAAAGAGAAGTGACTACAGCACCTCAAAGCACACTATACGCATTAAGGCTATGAAGCTATCAAGGGATTATGTACAACCGCTTAAAGACGAGGTAGAGGTACTTATCCAGGAGTGGATACAGGAGCATAACCTAGCTTATGATGATTACCTTTTCTACCCTCAACAAACTTATAATAACGCCCTCTTCCGTAAAAAGTCTACTACAGGCATTAAGCAAACCCATACCAGGTATGAGGCTCTAAGAGTAAGTGGCAGACCTGTATTTGACAAGCTCTTTAATGGTGATTTACCTACTCATGCCCTTAAAGAGCGTGTAGGATTCTATAGCCTTAGACGTACAGGTGCAACCAAGATATACAATGCCAAAGGTCTTGCTCATGCTTCAAAGTTCCTGCACCACTCTGACGTAAGAACTACTATGAAGTACCTAGGTATTGATGATGATTTGAAAGGGAGTATAGATGTACTCTAATACACCGATAAAAAAGCTGTATGATGATATTAAAGGAGCTATTGATGAAATATGAAGAATATCAATACATTGCCAAAGAATTGGCTGTTAGACATGATGAAATCAAAACTATACTAGATACAGCTACTGATAATATTATTAGTCCTGACAGTGCTAAAACCCTACTTAGTAAGTACTTCATAGCCATAGGTGAGTTGAAGATTAGAGGAGAAGGCAAGATGAGCTATATCTTCGACATTAACCACTTTAGAATACAGCCTATAGACAATGAACTCATGAATGTACGATTGCGTAAAACGATAGACGGGCTGAAGCTATCATCATTGTTAAACAAAGGAGATAAAAATCCATTGTATTGGTACGACCAACGTAAACAAGGGTTATCATGGTATGCCATTGCCAAAGGGTGTAGCTTTAACATAGAAGAAAAGGAGATAAAAAAGCAAGTGATGAAGCTTGATGAAGCTATTAATACATTGAGATATAGAGAACTTGTTTCATAAAATAGGTGGAAAAATAAAAGAATTTTTCCCTCTAAATCTCCACAAGGCACGTAAATAGCATAGGGGTAAAAATTCTTTTATTTTTCCCCTTATAATCTTTTACTCATTTCTATACAATCCTCTCATAACTTAAAAGAAAGGATACAAAATGATGAATCAAGAATCAATCTTCAAAACGCTTTACGAGGGATACAAAGTTTTTCTGCTTAATAAGGAACAGACAGCTAAAGAACTAGGTGTATCTAAAGCAACTCTTGACAGATTCCGCAAAGATGGAAGCATAGAGAGCAAAACCGTAGGTGGGCAAATCATGTTCAAGCTTGATGAAGTAGCAAGATATTTAGCGTCATAGGTTGAAAGACCAAGTGCAACTGAAGTCAAAAAAGCTGTTTACGTGGCTTGATGTTGGAAACGCTCTCTTGTCGTTCCCAAATGAGGTTATGTAGTTGTAGCTACATAATATAAATAAAATGTATAAGGAATTATATCATGAGTAAATTTAATATCATGAGTATTGAAGAAGTACGTGAAGCAATGCAAGGAATGATGATTGCAGTAAATACTAACGTTACTTTGCAGGAAAGTAACTTTACTTTGAAGCTAGGAGATAAGATGTATAACATCGTATCTGATTTGAAAATGTTGCAAGGTAAGAAAGAGCCATTTTTCAATGCTTCGTATTTTGTAAAGAAATTTAATGAAGCGAATCCCAATAAGACAAAGGCTATATTCGATTGGACTAGAAGTAAAAGGTTTAATGAAATTATTGACATTTGGGAACGTGAAAATAACGTTCCCAAATCTAAGCTTTATAGGAAAGAAAGAGTTGGTGGTAAATATCAAATCTTTGTTCATCATGAATTATTTTTATCCCTGCTAATATGGCTTGATGCTGAACATGAAATGGCAATTACTAATTTTATTAATCGTGCTGTTGAAATGGTTGGAGTAACTAAGCAGGAACGAAAAGTGTCTAAAGGTGTATCTTTACATTACACAGACCAACTAAAAGAACTTGAAGCAATGTTGAAAGCAGAAGGAAGCGGTTTTGCACCTCATACTTATACTAATATCCAAAGATGGGTATATGAAGCGGGTACAGGTCGCAATCTTAGGAAGGATAAGAAAGAAGCAGAGTTAGCAGGTGTAACGTTTAGCCATGATGGGTTAAATGAAAAAGAGAATCATCGTATTGTAGAATTTCGTTTGAGTGTTGCAGAAAGAATCACCGTTAGAACTGCTGAAGGTTGGACGGGAAAGCAAATCAAAGATGATATTCACGATATGTTGGTTATTTGATATGAATTTTAAAGATTTACCTTTTGAAAAGGCAGAGATTGAAGTTACCATTTTTGATGTTGAAAACAATGATTTTGTATTCACATATAAAGGTGAACCTTATAGTACTAACGTACCTTTTGCATGGAAAGATTTATCTCTTCATAAAGGTATGCTTGTTGATGTTAAAAAAGAATCCTATACAAAACTTTCGAAAGGTGTTTATGTTGAACGTGCCAAGTTGGTTTTCTTAGGAGAAGTAAGTTTTTAATGCAGGGAGTGTTTAAATCGTCCAAAAATGGTTAAGACATAAAAAGATACCTTTAGAGAGCGTTTCGCTCTTATTTCACTCCTTACACCAAGATATAATGGGTTCCTGTTCATGGTGATGATGTTCTTTTACTTTGTTTTGTTAAGATGAGATTTTCTATAGGGTTTATATGGTCTATAGGGTCTATAGAAATATTTCCCCCCGTACCCCCCAAGAAGCCCCCCGAAGAAGCAGTTCAAAATAAAATTAAAAATGATACTTTAGTATCTTTTCATTTTTATTTATTTTTTCCCTGCTTCTTCACCCCCCGCTAGATTTTTCTTTTGCCCTAATACCCCATAGACCCTATAGGGGCCATAAGGTCTATAGAGTCTTTACCAGGTGGATGGCAATATCTTCTCTGCATATTTTATTTAGAACACTGATACTAATTAAAACTTCCACCATGCCACTATGTTTCCAATAATTGTTATTAAACCAGTTATCGGTACTTGTCTATAGTGTTTCCATTCTCTCCAACGAGTTACCTTTGCTTTTGCAATTAAGAAGGTAACTATGAAGACCACTAGAGGTATCCACCATGAAAAGCTCATAAAACCCCAAACTAACATGGCAAATAATGACAGCATTGAGAGAAAGTTTATGAATAATATGTTTATGTTTAATACACCTTTTCCCACTTCTCTTAGCCTAGTGACAGTTGCACGTAAAGTTAAATTTCCAAAATACATAACTACAATTAATAATCCCAATTTCATAATGCCCCATCCTTTGCAACAACTGTTCGTTGATGTATATTCTATACAACTTAGACTTAATACATGTACGATAGTCGTGGACTATTCCAGCTTCAAGTCCCTACAACTATTTCAGTGAACTATCAAAAAGTTCATCCTGGATATGTTCAAAAGTGAAGGGTTTTGATAGTGGGTTTTTTGAATAAGTTTGATACTTTTTCGATAGATAATCATACATGATTTTTTATCCTTTAAATGGTTGGTAAAGAGTCATTTTCTACTTGTTCTATCCACTCTAAATTGTAAATATTTGCAGGATGCTCTGTTCCCGTTTCTCTTAACACATCGAGATAGTTACCATACTCTTCAGAAACATAAAACATACCACTACCTTGTGCCATACCTAAACGGTGTGGGAATCCTGCAATATCTGCTGATTCTTGGCAATGTGGGTTAAACTTGTTAGGGTCATCAAGAACAAACGACCATCCCAAAACTTCATATTCAGGGGTAGCAAGTTCATCTTTTAGTTTGTCAATAAAAGTCATTACTTGAGCGTTTTTCATTTCTTGCCCTTTAGTAGTTTTTTAATTTCATCAATCTCTTTTCGTAAGACTGTTTGAGAATCTAGTTCTACAAAAATGGCACAAGCTCGGGATATGTTTAGCATTTGACTTTCAGAAATCTTTGCTTCACAATAAAGCCCTATAGCTTCCGCAATAGCTTGTTTTGCTGTTGAAGGGTCTTTGACACTCTTTTTTAAAGTGAATGGTTCTTGAAATAGGTTTAACTTTTCAGAGAGCAGTTTTCTATCCATAAAAGATGTGTTTGAAGCTTTGATGATGTTTGCAGAAGTTGTTATCGCTAACTTATCTCTTCCTAACATAAAGCACTCAGTCGTTTCTTTGTATCTACTAAATGCCATTTTATCTATACCTAGATTTCTGATAATCGCTTGTCTACTTAGTCCTTTTTCTGCAAGGTCTGTTATAGCTTTCATAACCGCAGGGGTAAATGTTTTTGCTAAAGGTTTGTATCTTGTTCTAGTTTCTGACATTGTTTATCCTTTTTAATATACCTATTATAATACTATAGTATATAAGAATTATTAATATCATTTATAAAATACTATACACATAAGTGTTAGGAAAATCATAATTTATATTTTTATCACTATCAAGACATTTTTGATATACTCTTAATACTGAAATAACGTAATAGCAGGACAAAGTGTTCTGTTAATAAATAGTTATATTAATTAGGAATACTATATGAAAAACCCAATTCATGAATTTGAAGATGCTCTTGGTCTACCTAAAGATTTTTATGCAAAACTTATCGATGAAGACGACTGGTCATTTATCATAAAAATGAGTGCTCTCTTTGAAGCATCCACAACAAATGCATTATCTAAAACATTAAGCAAAAACTTAGAAGAAAATTTTTCTTTTTTAGAATATGCAAGACCTAGAACTGGAAAAATTGCCTTTTTAAAAAATATGAATATATTTAATCAAGAACAGTCAAAGTTTTTAATTTCCCTAGCTGAAATTAGAAATACAATTGTTCACAAAATTGGAAATGTAAATTTCTCATTTGAAGAATATATTTCATCATTAAATCCTAAGCAAAAGAAAAACTTTATAACAACCTACGGAATTGGTTTAACGGGGTCAAAATTAATGTATCAAGGTAAAACAGTACTATTAAATGATTTTATATTAAAAAATCCAAAAGTTACTGTTTGGCTTTCAGCTCGTGAAATATTTAAAAGTTTATATTTAACGGTTCATGCCAAAAAATTACCTGAAGGTAATTTTCTAAATGATATGAGTTTAACATATCCTATTGTGATTTAAAATATAACAAATACGAGGAGAGCAACGTTAAATGAATTTTTGGTTTATCTATTCAGAGGTTTGTAAAGAGCTGTAGTTCATATACCTTGAGTGGAGGGCTTTTAAATATGACTTTATTATTTTATGTTTAGATATAATTAGGAAAAGGAGGGGAGATAAAATGTCAATAATAAACTGTCCCGAATGCGGGAAAGAGGTAAGCAATAAGGCGTTAGTATGTACACACTGTGGATATGAACTTAAAAAACCGACAAGGGGTTTTTTCGGTCAGATTTTCAAATGGTTGTTTATTTTATTTAATATTTTTATGGCTTTTTCTATATACAAAGGTATGAGTGATGTATCTGAAGTAGTTGCAACAGATACAACTGGTGGTGCCATAGTAGGAGCTGGTATAGGCTTTAGCATGCTACTTGGATTATGGGCCATGGGTGATATTATACTGGGAGCATTTGTTCTGTTTACTAAACCAAAAGCATAAAGGATTATATATGAAAAAGATTGTTTTAATATCATTAATGGTTTCTACCATCCTTCTGTCAGCTGAAATAGTTGGTGGATTTGGACTTGCACTAGGTGATACCTTTGACACTACAAAAGCTACTTCTACATCAAAAACAACAAGTGGAGAGATACTATATGGTGTTGCACCTCCAAAAAAATTAAAGTATTTTAAAAATTATTATGTACTTATAACTCCAAAAACAAAAAAAATAAAACAGATATGGGGTATGTCAAATTATGAAAACACTGCCACATGCAATAAAGATTTAGAAGTGATTGCAATACTTCTCGAAAATAAATATGGCAAACTTGAAAAGAAAATATCTATGGACCAAACAAGAGCAATAACTATCGGAGAGAACCGTGTTAGTATAAAGTGTAGTGGCTTCATGAAGCCTGACATGTACCTGCAATATACATCGTATAAGCTTATTGAACTATCAAAAAGAGAAGCAGCAGAACTTGAAGCTGAAAAAATAGATACTTCCGCCTTATAGTGCTAATATACATATAAAATACAAAGGATAAATATGAAATTAATATTAGCTATCATCATTTACACAAATCTATTGTTTGCAACAACTAATGCAGATATCGATATGAAAATTTCCGTGTGTGCAAATAAAAAAAATGACAAAAAAAGATTAATTTGTTTTGACAAACTTTCTAAACAAGAAGTCGCATTAAAAGAAAATAAGGTTAAATCCACAACAAGTCCAAAAAAAGTACTTAAAAAAAATGAGAGAATTGAAAAGCTAATCAATACAGATTCTAACATCGAAAAAGTTTATAAAAATATATTATTTACACATCTAATGAAGGATAAATTTGAAAGTACTAAAGAGTATAAAGCAAGACTTGATAATCCAAAGTTCAATACTTATGCCATAATGGAACAATCGGGTAAGAAACAATATAATGCAGATAAAAAACTTTATAAAGTTTGCTTTGATGGACCAGAATCTACTGTTGGCTTTGGTAATCAATACTTTAGAGGTGATGAGAGTACTAAATATATAGGTCGTAGTGATGCAATAAAACCTAAAAAATATGACTTAGCAATAAGTTTTGAAGATTCATATAAAGAATCAACCGTAGTTATGAGAAATAATTTTGGTGTAGCTACCAATGTAAAAAAAAGAGAAAGAACATCGTTCGCTATCCATCCTAACAATCTTAAATCTGTAATGAAAATGAAAAACATATTTACAACAGTAGATAAAGATAAATCTTTTAGTACTTTAATATACAGAAATACATGTATAAATATACCCGCAGACAAAGAATCAGCGAAAGAACTTGATAAACATAAGTATATGATAAAAATGGGTGTAACATTTTTAAAAATTCGGACTCATCTATATAGTGATTCACATAAAAGTGAAGCCACTATTTCCAATCCAGAATCTTATTTTGGAGAAACATGGGGATTTGATGGACATATAAATGAGTTTGTTGTATATAACATAGATACTCGAGAAATTTTATTCCAATATACAGACTAATATACTTTAAATATTTGAATCTAAAAAGGATTAAGAATAAAAACAATAATTAGTTTAGTCGGTTTACTCCTCGGTATTGAGCTGTATGCAACACAGACACCTTATAAGTTTATTGACTGTAAAAATATAGACATAAGATTTGATGGCTATATCAAAGAAAGAAGACTTTGTACCATCGTAGTTCCACAGGATATTTCCAAAGATAGTCTAAAAGATATTTTGATTAAAACAGTGCAAGAGAAAAGTGGTGAAAACAAAAATATTGATGAAATAACTGTTAGAGCTTATTTTCAAAAAGATAATATTGGGATATCGCCATTTATTGCACAGGTAGAATGGGCACCAAATGGAAAATGGGGTTCAGCCAAAAGGATAATATGCACCAGAAACAATAGAACAACATATAAATATAATTTTGATATCAAATCACATGTAGGAAAAAAACTTAGCAATAGACCAACTGCACAAGAAAATCATATTAATGCTGTAGCGATGAAAGCTCTTTATGCAAATGAAAATGTACCAGAAGCAACTGTTTTAAATCATGTTGGAAAACAATTTAATATGACAGGGGCAGAAGTTAGAAAAGTTGTAGATAAGGTATGGGAGTTCAACATAAGAAATCACTAAAAAGGGGAATCATTAGTGATTCAATAAAAGATGATTTATGTATGACAATATGTTTTCACTTCAAATATAATTATTCAGGTTATTGTATGAGTAACTTTTATACCTTTATATGAGGCATACTTTACTCTTCTTAAATAATCATACTTCTTTTTATTCTTAAATATGGTGGAAAACTTTAACCTTTTACTGCACAAAATGGTTTTAGTTGTGTAATTTTTGCTTTAGTTCATACATAGGTTTGCAATCAAAAACAGTACCTCTTAAGCCTGGCACCCCTTCTTTAATCTTTTTACGTGTTTTAAGGGCATATAAAACCTAATGTGGAAAAAAGTTGTGGAAAATATTTGTATTAAAAGTGATTAAAGTACGGTGTCTCCGCATCTTGTGAGTGGCGGAGAGTGAGGGATTCGAACCCTCGGTAAGCGTTAGCCTACACGCCCTTAGCAGGGGCGCGGATTAAACCAGCTCTCCCAACTCTCCAGGTGTTTTGTGGGTGAGATTATAATGCATTTGCCTTAAACTAAAGCTTAAAAAAAGTGATTTTAACCACTTTCTCAAAACTATTTCTATTTATATGCTAATCTAGTAAATATTTATAGTATTATTCTAAAAAACAAGCAAGCAAGGAAATATAATGTTTCAAAAACTAGCTCCACTTATCGTATTGGTATTATTTGCAGTAGGCGTTTACTTTATGATACAAGGAATGCAAGGTGCAATGGATATGGCAGACCCTGAAAAGATAAAAGCCAAGGAAGAAATCAAAAAGTAGAGATTACTTTGAGTATCTCTTCTACTTTAGCTTGAGGGTTTGTATCTTTGTAGATAGGTCTTCCCACTACAGGATAATCTACCCCCTCTTTTGCTGCTAACTCTAAAGTCGCTACACGCTGTTGATCTCCGGCATCTTCACCGAAAGGTCTTATACCTGGACAAAGTGTTAAAAATTTCTCACTCGTAGTATTTTTAATAGCCCTGCTTTCAAATGTTGAACATACCACACCATCTAATCCATTTTCATAACTCATCTTAGCGAATTGCTCTGCTTTTTCATCTATACTTTTTTCATATATAGCTTGAAAGTTCTCCTCATCAAAAGAAGTCAATGCTGTTACGGCCAGTACCAAGGGACGATCTTCGTATGCCGCTAGTCTGTCCATCACTGTTTTCATAGCCACCGCTCCTGCTGATGCGTGAATGTTAAACATATCTACACCAAGCTTGGCTATCTCTTCAGCTGCATCTGCCATGGTATTGGGAATATCATAAAGCTTAAGGTCCAGAAATATCTTGAAATCCGAGTTGATCTTTTTGAGTGCATCTATAAAAGGTTTTCCATCACGAATGTAGGCACGAAACCCTACTTTCATCCAAATATCATAGCCTTTAAGTGACTCTGCAAGTGCCAAATTCTCTTTAGCTGACGGCAGATCAAGTGCAACACATAGTTCCATAGTTAAAACCTCTTATCTTTTAGTGGTATAATTATACTTTAAAATTAATAAAGGGCACCTCCAAGCCCCTTGCATGTACATAATGAGTTTTGCAAATGTGAGATTTTGCAAGAGATTTGTGAAGTCCTAGCCATAGCTAAGTCAATCAAATATCTTGTGCACCCCAAGGATATTTCCTACGGGCAAAGATTGCGTTTGCAAAATTCACTTAGGGATATGTAAGGGGTTTGGAGGTGCCCTCAATAAGGACTAAACACACATGTTTGGAAAAGAATCAAAAAGATACGACATCGTTCAAGACGTTATGGACACATACAACTACGCTAAATTTAATACCTCTAAAGGAACTATCTGGGTAAAACTATATCCTGAAGATGCACCTAACACAGTAGCAAACTTTGCACATTTATCAAGTGAAGGCTTCTACAACAACCTTAAATTCCACAGAGTGATCCCAGGGTTTATGGCTCAAGGTGGTTGCCCACACTCAGGTCCTACAGGTAACGCTGCAATGGCTGGAACAGGTGGACCAGACTGGCAAATAGACTGTGAAACAGATACAAGCACACAGCCACACAGAAGAGGAACTCTTTCTATGGCTCACGCTGGACCAAACACAGGGGGAAGCCAGTTCTTCATCACTTTTGTACCAACACCGCATCTTGATGGTGTTCACACTGTATTTGGTGCTATCGAAGAAGATGATACTGAGAGCTTTATGGTTCTTGATAATATTGAGCAGAATGATGACATTAACTCTATTGAAGTTGTGGCTTCAAAAGACTAATATTTTGTTTGCTTAATTTCCTATCATTTTGATTGAGGCGTTGTTTCTCTCTTCATTTTTTTAGAAAAACGAAGCAAAAAGTCGTCGTGGCTCTCGAATCGCTAGATTTTCTGGTACTAAATGCCGATGCCCCTGTCGCTAAAGCGTAAGTGGGGTGCAAGGGCGTTCGCCACGACATTATATATTGATGGATAGGAGTTAAAATGTTTGGATATTATAGAGTTGCAGCAGCGGTTAATAAGACAGTGGTTGCTAATCCTAATAAAAATGCAGAAGAGATCATAAAACTCATAAAAGAAGCCCATTTAAAAGAGGTTAGTGTCGTTGTATTTCCGGAGCTTACGCTTACAGGATACACTGCTAGTGACCTTTTACTTAATCAAACTCTTATCGCTTCACAAGATGAATCACTTCGCTATATATTAAAAAATATAGAAGAAGTTAATACTATTGCTATCGTAGGTATAGCGGTACTTGAGGCTGATAGACTCTATAACTGTGCGGTAGTGCTGCAAAGTGGGAAAATGTTAGGGATCGTACCTAAAAGCTACCTGCCGAACAAAAAAGAGTTCTATGAAAAACGTCAGTTTGTAAGTGGTAGAGATATCGTACGAACATCGACTGAACTCTTGGGTGAAGAAGTACCTTTTGGGGTAGACTTACTCTTTAGAGATAAGAAAGATATGACTTTTGGGGTAGAGATATGTGAAGATCTTTGGGCTGTCACTCCTCCAAGTAACCACATGGTAAGCAATGGTGCAAACCTGCTCTTCAATCTCTCAGCCAGTAATGAGCTCATAGGCAAATCAGAGTATCGTGAAGAGCTGGTGCGCACACAGAGTGGACGTTGTATGGCTGCATATGTCTACTCTTCAGCCGGAGTGGGTGAATCTACAACAGATACGGTCTTTGGTGGTCATGCTATCATCTCTGAGTACGGCTCTACACTTGCTCAAAATGAACGTTTTAGTCTTGAAAGTAACCTTATAACAGCTGATGTGGACTTGGAACGTCTCAGATGGCTTCGTCTCAACGAATCAAGCTACGGTGATGGACGACGTAAAAAAACACGTATCATCAAAGTAGGAAATCTGCCAAGTATCAGCAAACTTGAACGTGACATCAACCCTATGCCATTTGTTCCTTCACGATATACAGAGAAAAAACACAGATGTGACGAGATAGTCCATATCCAAGCCCACGGTCTCATCAAACGTATGAGCCATGCACACATCCAAAAAGCAGTCATAGGCATCTCTGGAGGTCTTGACTCTACCCTTGCTCTACTCTCTATACATAGAGCCTTTGAGATGATGGGTTGGGATGTTACAAATATCATCGCTGTGACCATGCCAGGTTTTGGTACTACAAGCCGTACAAAATCTAATGCAGTGAAACTTTGCGAAGCGTTAGGTGTCACACTCAAAACTGTAGATATTACTGATATTTCTCTCAAAGAGTTTGAGGCTATAGAGCATGACAAAGATGAGCACAGCGTTACTTACGAGAATGTTCAGGCAAGAGCAAGGACTTCGATATTAATGAATATGTCAAACAAGGAATGTGGTCTTGTCATCGGTACAGGCGACCTTAGTGAGATAGCCCTTGGTTGGAATACATACAACGGTGACCATATGAGCATGTATGCCCTCAACTCAGGCATCCCTAAAACGTTGATCAAATACGTCATTGAATATTATAAATCTAATGACTCTATTGCAGACATTTTAGACGACATTTTAGATACACCTATCTCTCCGGAACTACTACCACACAAAGATGATGAGATAATCCAAGAGACAGAGAGTATCGTCGGTCCATACGAGCTACACGACTTCTTCCTCTATCACTTCATTAAGTACGGAGCAAAGCCAAATAAGATACGCTTCCTTGCAGGTATAGCGTTTGATACTAAATACGATGAAGAAACCATTACCAAGTGGTTAAGACTCTTTTTAAGACGTTTTTTCACTCAACAGTTTAAGCGTTCCTGTATGCCTGATGG
This sequence comes from Sulfurovum iocasae, assembly GCF_047716765.1. Classification (GTDB taxonomy): domain Bacteria; phylum Campylobacterota; class Campylobacteria; order Campylobacterales; family Sulfurovaceae; genus Sulfurovum. The sequence goes on along the minus strand of NZ_CP180410.1, from coordinate 1,344,961 downwards.
ACCGAAAGTAGGTACGATTTCTTTAAGTCCGAGAGCAGATTGGAAGATGGCTAGTGATGCGGATGTTGAGGTTTGGTTGGAGGAGTTGGAATGAACCTAAGTAAAGATAAAGCAGGATATTCACTGCTGGTTATGGCGGCTGTAGTTATCATACTTGCAGGGATCAAACTTTCATCAGCTATAGTTGTACCTTTTTTATTGTCCCTTTTTCTAGCTACTATTTTGTCTCCACTTTTTTTATGGTTGAAAAAACTTGGTCTGGGGGACATACTTCCTCTTATTATCATTGTCCTTCTTCTGGTACTCATGATCACATCATTGGCCATACTTGTAGGTAACTCCGTACAGGACTTTACCCACAATGTCCCTTTCTATGAAACTAAACTAAAATCAGACTTGGGTGCATTACTGGAAACTGTTAACAGCTGGGGGGTACACATACCAAAAGAGGATATTTTAAATCTTTTTCAGACAGACAGTATCATGCGTTATATTGCTACTACTCTGAAGAGTCTTGGCTCCATTCTTACAAATTCATTTATGATCATTCTTACTATTATATTTATGCTTCTGGAGATATCCCAATTTGCATTTAAACTCAATCAGACAAATTCAAATAGTCTGAAACAATTTACAGAAATAAGTGACAATATAAAGCACTATATCTTACTGAAAGCCCTTACCTCGGCTGCTACAGGCATTATTATCACTATTATATTAAAAATTACCGGCATACACTATGCCATACTTTGGGGTCTATTTGCTTTTATACTAAACTTTATACCAAACATTGGCTCCATTATTGCCGCAGTGCCGGCAGTATTGATGGCAATTATCCAATATGATTTTACAACAGCAACAATGTTGGTCATTGCCTATCTTGTAGTAAACACACTTATAGGCTCTATTATTGAACCTAGAATACTGGGTAAAGGTCTTGGACTGTCAACATTGATCGTATTTTTATCTCTCATATTCTGGGGTTGGCTCCTGGGACCTATAGGAATGATATTATCAGTACCATTAACTATCATGATAAAGATAGCATTGGATACGAAGGAAGACACAAAATGGATAGCAACCCTGCTTGGCTCTGTCAATGATACCAAGTAAAGGGCTCCTCTCCATCAAAATTTCTATACAAAATAATGTTATAATAAATAAATATGCATTAAGGAGCAGCTTATGGAAAAAGAATTTAAAGAAATAATTGAAGAGTCTAAGAAGTCACTCGAGAAAGCAGAAAAGAAAATAGAAGATCTTAGTGAAGATTTTAGTGAAGAAGCAGGAGAGTTTTGGGTTGATCTGAAAAAGCGTTTTGCCGGGGTGAATGATAAACTCAAAGATGCGTATGATGACTTTGATGAGAAGGCAGAACTCAAAGGACATCTAGGTATGATGGAAGCACGCGATAAACTGGAACAGGTCAAGGAGAGTGCAGAAGAGTTTACGCAAAAAGTATCTAGCAAGGCACAAGTAGAACTGGATGTAGCAGCTCTCAAAGCGCACCTTGCCAAAATGGAGAGTGAAGATCTGTGGGAAGAGAAACAAAAAGAGCTCTCTCATATGTATGATGATTCTAAAGTAGAAGTAGAGAAGCTGGCTAAAAAAGCCGGAAAAGAGATCAACGAGATCTTTCTTAAATTGACAGAAATGGTATGATGAAAAAGATCATAAGGCTGGTATTTGCAACTATAGTCATATTTATGGTCAATAGTTGTGGTATGTCAAACCTTAGCTATGATAACAAACAACTCACCGTTCAGGTAGAAAAAGAGCATCTACAGTTAGATGGTACCCTACTCAATGAACGCAGAGATAATTTCAGCAGTCTATTCCTCAGCCAAAAGATTTTACGTTTAAATGAAGGCAACCTTGTTGTGTATGAAGATGCAAGAACAGATTTAGCTTATGAGTTTGACCTACCGATCACTCGAAGTATTCAAATCATATTTGAGGCTAAAAGCGTGATAATGGTTTACGCAAAAAGCCATCTCTATGCATATCAACTTATATTGAAAGATGGAAAGATCCTTAATGTTATTGCGCAACAGGGTGATACGCAGCAGCTTAAATTTGTCTATGGGTTGAGTACGGCACAGCTTAATAAAATGTTAAAACAGCTAGATACTGATGCAGTAGGTGCCCACTATAAACAAGTGATCAGACTGCAAGATGAACGTCGAGCCATCATAAGTAAATGGGATATACAAAAAGTTCATTTTGTACCACTGGTAGTCCCATTGGCTCGAATGAGCGGAAGATAGTAGTTCCTTATGCAAAAGATCATACCTTATCTTGCCATACTCATTGTTATCATATATGCTGTCTATAATGCAAAGTTTCGCAACCCAAAAAAAGTGGATGAGCATACACATACACACTATGAAGAGCATATCAAAACACATAAGACGACACACTATGAAGATGAACTCTCTCACATCAATACAAATGAATATACAAAACAGTACATCATAAGAGTCATTAATCATGGCTCTGACATACTGGATTTTAAAGGTGGTGAGATGGAGGGTGGTTTTGCGGCACATGATGATGCGGAGAAGATCGCCTGTTATGTGATGGAATTTTCCGGTAAAAAATGTACTACACCCTACCCTAAAAATGCTGCCATGTTTTACACCAGTATCTGTGGAGGATGCCATGGAGATGATGGTAAAGGTTTGGGTGGAACCTACCCTGACCTTACAAAAGCTAAAATGTTAGGCATAGAAAAAAGAGAAAGCTTTCTGAAGTCCATGGGTATGCACAAATAATCATGCTATAATCTCACCAAATTAAAAAATTGGGTATCTCTATGTATAAAATCTTCCTCACTCTTATACTATTGTTCTCAACTATGCATGCCAAAGATCTCTCCCCTATCGCCAAAATAGAAGCTTCCGGACTTGTCAGTGATTTTGTAGAAGATAATGGCTTGCTTTATGTTGCTACAGATGCAGGTTGTGTGGATATCATAGACCTTAGTACGCAAAAGATAGTCAGCAAGATCAAGATAGCTCCTCTAGCAACAGCTATGGGAGATTTTGTCCCTGCTCGTATACACAGTGTTGATAGATTTAAAGGAAAAACACTTTTTGTAAGTTCCGGTGAAAGTGCTTACAGGAATGTATGGGTACATGATGGTGTGCGACTGCGAAAAATCGTAGATGAAAAACAGCAGATCATGCCCAAGCGGGCATTTTTTACCAATGACGGACAAGTGGTATTTGGTACCTTTGGTTCTAATGTAATACTCTATGATAACAAAGAGAGTTACAAGCTTTATGATAGTCATATCTCTGAGAGTACGATGGGTGGGATGATCCTAAGTCATGATAGAAAAAAAATGGTGGTATCTGATGAAAGTGGTGCAGTAAGAGTTCTGGATGTAAAAAGTTCCCAAGTGGAAAAAGTCTTCTCATCTGAACATGTAGACAATATTTACCGCGTTGCATACAGCAATGGATTGATTATCACAGCCGGACAAGATAGACGCGTAGGCGTTTACTCTCTTGATGGCAAAGTATCCTATCATATAAAAAGTAACTTTTTGGTTTACAGTGTAGGGTTAAGTCCTAGCGGCAAGACAGGCATTTACTCCAGTGGTACAAAAAATCATTTGCAACTTTTTAACACTAAAGATGGAACCAAAACAGACCGTCTTATAGGACATTATGCCTCACTCAACAAAATCATGTTCATTAATGAACACGCTCTCGTAAGTGCAGGTGATGAAAATACCATATTTTTTTGGATGATTGATAATTAACATCATTTTTTCATCATTTCATATAAAATAAGCTTATACCTAAGAAAACAAGCTACAATATATGCGATGAAAGATGAGGTTCGAGTTCATCTATCGTGTGTTAAGTGTTATTGCTAGACCCCGAAAGACTCTCTCTGATTTGGATTCCACTTAATTTATTAAGTGAATATTATTACCAAAGGTACAAAAAATGGCAGAATTAGTAAACGGAACTGTTAAATGGTTCAACGATGAAAAAGGTTATGGATTTATCCAACAAAACGATGGTGGAGCAGATGTATTCGTACATTTTCGTCAAGTAAACAACGATAGCGGTGGGCGTGTAACACTTGCTGAAGGTCAAGCAGTAACATATGAAGTTGGTGAAGGTCAAAAAGGCCCACAAGCTGAGAACGTAACTCCACTCTAGTAGTGAGTTATTGCAGGCATCTCGCCTGCAAATAAAATTTCCCTATATTTTCTACTTTCTAATAACTCACTTTTAAATCTTTATCATAAGATATTTCAAACAATACTTCTATATTTTTATTTTCATATGCAGCTAGTGTAATATTCATCTCTATTTCACCATCTTTGAGAAGTTTATAATTCACTTTTTTATCTGATCTGACTTCTAAAAGTTTTACTTTTATCTCTTCTGTTGTAGAAGTTGGTATACGTTCTGTTATGGTCAATGTTTTGGGTGTATCAGATTTATTGGTTACTTTAACAGTGAATCCATCTTTTTTACGTGCAGTACCACCAAATATACCCGTTGTTTTCTCTCTTTTTACGATAGGTTTTCGTTCCACCTTTATATCTAACTCTGCTTGTGTATAAAGTCTATATTTCCCCTCTCTATACTCCCCTACTGCTTTATCATTGATAGTAGTTTGTGCTGATCTTACTTTCCATTGATTATTATCTATTTGAAGTTTTGGTGTAAAACTACATGTATGAAATGCTGTTGTATTTTTGTAAGGGAACACGCGTATGTCACACTGCAGAGGTACCTTCCATTGTGTAACCTGTACATCTAAAGGCATACCGGTAGAAGGAAGAGAAAGATCTTTGATCTGGTACTCTCTTGCATTCAGATATTGGGCTACGGGTGCAGGAGCCTCTGTTGCTATCATTGACATAGTTCCAACCATCTGTTCTTCATCCATAGCAGCAGCTCGTTTTGCTTTTGCATAACTTCTTTTTGGTCGTGGTATATATTTACTTACGATCCAGGGAGAAAAATGGATAGGTCGGATGTAACGATGTGCCGGTCGATAGAAGAACATTGCATCATCAGCTTGCATATCTATACCACTTTTGTTTGTAATGGAAAGGTATTGCGTCACAGTTACACTCTTCTTATCGGCAATATCAGCTTCATAAAAACTGGAAAAGGAGAGCTGGCCATAAGGAAGCGTAAGTTCCAGCTCTTCTGGACATGATTGTCTACTGCTAAGTGCATTTGGTGTAGGTGCTTGTCGCTCAAAATCTTTTGACAGTAATGCTAACTCTTCTGTAAGTATAGTCGTTTCTACAGAAAGTCTTGCCTGTTCTGTCCCAATTATTTTTGCTGATTCTATCCAGGAAGCAGCATCAAATGATGTAGGTTGAGGAAGTGATACAAGGGTGTTTAATACTTTTATGTTTGCCTGAGTAGCTTTAAGTTTCTGTACCGTTCCTTTTATCTCAGTCAACTCCTGGCAAAGTCGATCATCACTTGGACAGGCAGAGCTAGCCTTAAGGAGGATAACATTGCCTTTACATTTAGCTTCTAACCCTTTTGCAAAGCCTATAAAGGATGTCTCAGGTTGAAATGTATAAGTTGCACTGTCTTGATAGATAGCCAAAGAGGAGGCTTGACTTAATCCAGAACTTAAAAGTAGGCCCAACGTGAGTGATTTAGTAAAAGTAAATGCTTGCATGAATTATCCTTAAAAGTGATATGGATAATTATAGCCTATGAACACTCTGAATCACCCTAGGCACCCATAATGGGTTTTGAAAATGTAAGATTTTGCAAGAGATTTTTAAAACATAGCTATAGCTACGTTGAAGGAAATATCTTGTGAAAGATTGCGTTTGCAAAGTCCACCCTTCGGGCATCACTAGCTTTCGCCTATGCGTCGTTACACTTTTTTACCTTAGCTACAGCTAGGGTTTCAAAAGAGTGCCTAGCCTAGACAAAAGCTAGTGATGTTATGAGTACCTAGGGTGATTCAGAGGGTTCAATTTATTTACTACTGTTATTTTCTTTTGAAGTTTCCAGGTAGTTTTCATTTTTCTTTTGCAGATAATCATAAATAGCCTTTACCTCTTCATCGGTCAGGTAGTATCTGGGCATGATCTCATGATAGTTGCTTACACTTTTGATCATAGCTTGGAGACTATCTTTACGTATATCAGAGCCTTTTATAGCCTGTTTACCATGAATATCGCGAAACTCTACTATAGTTGTACCGGCACCATCTTTTCCGTGACATTGAGAACAACTGACTCCTCTGGGATTATTGTAAAGCATTTCACCATATTCATAATGTGAGATAAAATCTTCATTTGCTCCCAGTAAAAGTGGTAGTAAAACTAATAATCTCTTCATGATAGCATATACGTTAATTCTCCTAAACTATTTTTGATATAATACCTTAAAAATATAAAGGGGCATCTCAATGCAACTTATCGATGGTAAAACCTTAGCCAAAAAAGTACAAGATTCTGTATCTGTGGGAGTCGAACAACTTAAACGGGAAAAGAATATCGTTCCTGGACTTGCAGTACTGCTCATAGGCGATGATCCGGCAAGTCATGCCTATGTGAAAATGAAAGCAAAAGCTTGTGAAAAGGTTGGTTTTTACTCTATCACTCACAACATGCCTGACAGTATCTCTCAAGATGAGATCATAGCAACCATTGAAATGATGAATAACAACCCTCGTATAGATGGTATTTTGGTACAATTACCATTGCCTAAACATGTAGATACAGATAAGATCCTTGAAGTCATTGACCCTAAAAAAGATGTGGATGGGTTTCATGCTTACAATGTAGGCCGATTAGTCACTGGTTTGGATGGTTTTGTAGCGTGTACACCACTGGGTGTGATGAAAATGTTTGAAGAGTATGACATCGACCTGCAAGGTAAAGATGTATGTGTAGTGGGGGCAAGTAACATTGTAGGTAAACCTATGGCATCTTTGCTTCTTAATGCTGATGCAACAGTGACTGTGACACATATCTTTACTAAAGATCTCAAGGCACATACGAGTAAAGCTGACATCGTTGTTGTAGGTGTCGGCGTACCTGGACTCATCAAAGAAGACATGGTTAAAGATGGTGCTATTGTCATCGATATCGGTATCAACCGTATTGAAGATGGCTCACTTGTAGGTGATGTGGATTTTGCAAATGTTAGTCCAAAATGTTCCTATATTACACCTGTCCCGGGTGGTGTTGGTCCTATGACCATAGCGATGCTTTTGAGTAATACACTCAAAGCTGCTAAAGGCAGAATATAATGAAGAAATTTTTAAACGTTCTCTATAGATTTTCAAGTTCCTGGACCGGTACGATCATCATCGTACTTTTCCTTATCTTTTTTGTGGCGCAGTCTTTTGTCATTCCATCAGGATCGATGAAAAGAACTCAGCTTATAGGTGACTTTTTATTTGCCAAGAAGTTCTCTTACGGTATTCCAACTCCTCACTTACCTTGGTTAGAGATACCACTTTTACCAGATTTTAACAATAACGGTCACCTCATAGAAGGACCTAGACCGCAAAGAGAAGATATCGTTATCTTTCGTTACCCTAAAAATAACAAAATACACTATGTAAAACGCTGTGTTGCAGTAGGTGGTGATGAACTGATCTATGCAAATAAAAAGCTCCTTATTCATTTTCATGAAGGAGATGAGTATATTAAGAAAAACTATCCTAAAGAGAAGATCATCTCTCTTAGAGATAAATTATGGGTAGAAAACCCGTATATGGGTAAGTACCCTGGTATCCAGTATGTACCCGAAGGTATCGATATCTTTGAAGCACTGCTTCGCTACTATTCGTACAACAAAGAGATAGATATGATCCCGGTGATGATAGACGATCTTAAGGCACCTGTATATGAATTGGGAAGTAAAGCTATCAATGCACTCTATACAAAAGTAGAAGATGATCATTTTTATATGGTAGGTGATAACCGTGATAACTCAAACGACAGTCGTTTCTGGGGTTCAGTACCCTACAAACTTATTGTAGGAAAACCTTGGCTTATCTATATGAGTTTAGAGCATCGTTCTTATGAACGTGTTTTTGCTGGTGACCACAATGGTGGAGGAGGTAGAGACCATGCCGGACTTAAACGCGTCTGTGGTGATATTGCCATAGACTCTAAAGAGTGTCAAGCACTATGGAAGAACCAACAATATACAGTTCGCTGGGGACGCGTAGGACGAAGAATCGAATCTATCCAAAATGAACAGCCTATACAATAAGGAATAAAATGAAGTTTTACATCGCAACAGATCACGCAGGATATGCACTAAAAGCTTATGTTAAAGAGTATGTACGTTCTCTTGGACACGAGATCATCGACCTTGGACCAGACTCTGCCGATAGAGTGGATTATCCGGATTTCGCTAAAAAGTGTGCACATAAAGTGATAGAAGACAAAGGTAGTTTAGGCATCCTCATCTGTGGTACAGGTATAGGTATTTCTATCGCTGCAAATAAAGTACCCGGCATCCGTGCAGCACTCTGCCACGACCATTACACTGCAAAGCTCACAAGACAACATAACGATGCAAACATCCTCTGTTTTGGTGAACGTGTCGTAGGTAAAGGAATCATAGAAGATATGATCTCTGCTTTCTGCGAAACAGAATTTGAAGGTGGACGTCATGCAGGACGTGTTGAGAAAATAGAGGGTTGTGCTTATGGGGCTGATTTAGGATAAGCAAAAAATTATCGGTGCGTTAGCAAACGCACCCTACACCCATTAATCACACGCAGTGTGTCTTGTTGTGGCGAACGCCCTTGCACCCCACTTACGCTTTAGCGACAGGGGTATCGGCATTTAGTACCAGAAAATCTAGCGATTCGAGAGCCACAACGATTTTTTACTTCGTTTTTTCTAAAAAAATGAAGAGAGAAACAACGCCACAATCAAAGTAAAAGGAAGTTAAACAAAAATGAGCACTCTAACAACAGAAGAAAAAAACATTATTTTAGATAGCATAAGAGACATCCCAGACTTCCCAAAACCAGGCATAATCTTTAAAGATATTACAACTATGCTAGGTAACCCTCAAGCATTCAATACACTTATGGAACATCTTACCAATCGTTACTTGGGATATGAACTCGACTACATCGCAGGGATAGATGCAAGAGGTTTCATCTTTGGTGCTGCACTTGCAGACAGACTTGGTGTAGGTTTTGTACCCGTGCGTAAAAAAGGTAAACTCCCCTACACTACCGTAGCTGAGAAGTACAGTTTAGAGTACGGTTTTGATGAAGTTGAGATACATATCGATGCATTTGGTGAAAACGGACTCTGTACTACAGGAGATAGATCAAAAGTCCTACTTATAGATGACCTCATAGCTACAGGAGGAACAGCAAAAGCTGCTGCAAGCCTCATAGATAAAGTGGGTGCCCATTGTGTTGAAGTATGTTTCATTATGGAACTAGGCTTTTTAAAGGGAAAAGAAGGTATCGAAGCCCCTGTGTATTCGGTTTTAGAAATAGACTGATGTCAGATATTGAGTTCACTTCGGAAGAAAAAGAGATACTGGTTCACAAAATACAGAGCTACTTCCACAAAGAACTCTCTGAAGACATAGGCCAATTTGACGCAGAATTTCTTTTAGACTTTTTCTCTAAAGAGATCGGATCATATCACTATAACCGTGGTTTACAAGACGCTCGCACACTCATAGAAGAAAACGCACAGAATATTACACAAACTTTTTATGAGATGGAAAAACCAACAGAATTTATAAAAAGTTAAATCGTTTCACTTCAAGAAGATAAGGCTTTGGTTGATGCAAAAAGTTCAATACCAAACTTCTCTGCATCTTCAGGTTTTGTTCTATCCCAGCTTGCAAACTCTTTTTTCAATACATTTCTATAGAAATTATCCAAAAGTTTCCTATCTTTATCACTCAACTTTTCAATGATCATTCTACCGCCAAAGTGTCTCTTCAAAGAAGGCTTAACATCCAACGGTTTATGGAAGCGTTCAAAATAACCCTCTATCCTGACCTTACCTGCGTCATCTTCACCTGTCGTCCCACAAACAATAAACGAAGCAATGATCTTTGGCTGGATCTGTTCTTTATATGTAGAAAGAAGTTCCATTAAACGCTTGTGTGCACCATCTATCCAAATACCTGAACCAATAATAAACTTATCATACTTATGTATAGTCTCATCAAGATCAATGGTTTCAATATTCAGTACATCTACATTACTACCGATCCCTTTTGCTATCCATTTTGCAGTATCTTCTGTCGCACCATATCTCGTTCCATATACTAATGCGATCTTTTCTGACTTACCCTCAATCAACGGCTTGATACTATTACCAAAACTGTAAGCAGATGCTGATACCAAAATTATCCCCGTACTAAGTAAAAAGTCTCTTCGATCCATTTTTCTTCCTATCGTGTCTATATACTCTTATTGTATCACATATATTAGGATGATACACTCAAAAATACTTACTTTAGAGGTGTCCTTAACTTCTCATACGCTATAATTCAAGCACTAATAAACGAGAGAAACACATGAACTTACACAAAGAAATATATATCCCAAAACCAAGTCCTCATGACCCGGATGATTTAGGACATTTTGGCAGCATAGAAGAAGGAAAGACAGGCTTTGGTGGGCGATTTGTGCCCGAGACACTTATGCCTGTACTTGAACAGCTTAAACTAGACTATAAAGCAGTACGTTTTGACAAGGACTTTTGGTCTGAGGTAGACTACTACTATAAAAACTATGTAGGTCGTCCCTCTTCACTTTATTTTGCAGAGAACCTCTCTAAAGAGCTTGATGCAAAGATCTATCTCAAAAGAGAAGATCTGAACCATACAGGTGCACACAAGATAAACCACACCGTAGCCCAAGCTGTGCTTGCTAAAAGACTAGGTAAGAAAAAGATCATCGCTGAGACAGGTGCAGGTCAACATGGGGTAGCTACAGCTACTGTTGCGGCTCTCTTTGGACTGGAGTGCGAAATCTTTATGGGTGCTAAAGATGTAGCACGTCAAGAGCTCAATGTCTTTCGTATGAAACTCCTTGGAGCTAAAGTAAATACTGTTGAATCGGGAAGTAAAACACTCAAAGATGCAATGAATGATGCCATACGACACTGGGTAACACATGCAAGAGACACCTACTACCTCATAGGTACTGCTGCAGGTCCTCACCCTTACCCTATGATGGTTCGAGACATCCAGTCTATTATCGGATGGGAAGCAAAAGCACAACTTGATATCGTAGAAGGATGTCTTCCAGACAAAGTCATCGCCTGTATCGGTGGTGGTTCAAACGCATTGGGTATCTTTAGCCACTTTTTAGAAGATGAAAGTGTAGAGTGCATCGGTATAGAAGCTGGTGGACTTGGACTGGATTCCAAACATGGTTGTTCTCTTGCAAAAGGAAGCCCTGGTGTACTTCATGGACAACTTAGCTATCTCCTTCAAGATGAAGATGGACAAGTACAGGAAGCACACTCTATCTCAGCAGGACTTGACTACCCGGGCATCGGACCTGAGCACTCATTTTTAAAAGAAGAAAATATTGCTACGTATGATTATATCACCGATGATGAAGCGATAGATGCCTTCGTATGGCTCTCACAATCTGAGGGTATTATCCCTGCATTTGAGAGTTCTCATGCCATTGCATACCTCAAAAAGATGAAACCAGAAGATGTTAAAGGTAAAACGATCTTAGTCAACCTCTCTGGGCGTGGTGATAAAGACATGATACAGGCACAAGACATCTTAAAAGAACAGTTTAGCTAATAATCCACTGAACTTCATTCTATTTCAAGAAAAATGAAATGAGGTGTGGTATAATCAAAACAAATATAAAAATATTTTAAAGGACAAATATGAATTTTAATATTACTACAGACAATATAGCCGAGATCAAAAGCGATCTTGAGATCATCATCGTTATCGATAAAGACTTAAAGCATCGCTTCGTTGCAGATAGAAAACTCCTTAAGAAAGCTGGTTTTTCAGGTGGACAGAATGAATTGTGTCATCTTATAGAAAAAAACAGACTCTATGTAGGTGCAGATTCACTTAAAGGTGATGGTGTGCGTCCGGCAGTTGCAGCGGCAACCCGTTCACTCATAGGTAAAAAAGCCTACAAAACGATCAAGATCGCTACGTATTTAAGTCACCCAAGATGTACTGCCTCACTGCGAGCAGTAGTAGAAGGGATCGTACTTGGAAGCTATAGTTTTACTACTTATAAAAGTGAGAAAGTAAAATCATCTATTAAAAAGGTTGAGATCTCTTTAGAAGGGTACAATGAACTTGAGATCACTCCTGAGAGCGCGGCTAGAGCAGTGCATAATGGTGAGATCTCTGCGAATGCTACGAACTTCACTAGAGACATCGTTAACACAACACCTGATGACTGCTACCCTAAAGTGATGGCAGACATTGCGCAAGCAATGGCAAAAGAGACAGGACTCAAATGTAAAGTACTTAAACCAAAAGAGCTTAAAAAAGAGAAGATGGAAACACTCCTTGCTGTAGCACGTGCAAGTCGTCATAAACCAAGAGTCATCCACCTTGCACATAAACCTAAAAACCCTAAAGCGGTTATCTCTTTGGTAGGTAAAGGGCTTACTTACGATAGTGGTGGACTTAGCCTCAAGCCTGCTGACTACATGGTAACTATGAAGTCTGACAAAAGTGGCGGTTCTGCAGTACTTGGTATCATGAAAGCTATCTCAGAGATGAACTTACCCGTAGAAGTACACGGTTTTGTAGGTGCTGTAGAAAACATGATAGGTGGTAACGCTTATAAGCCGGATGATGTACTTACAGCCAAAAACGGTAAGACCATTGAGATACGTAACACAGATGCTGAAGGTCGATTGGTACTTGCAGATACACTTTGTTATGCTCAACAAGAAGTGAAAGCTGACTACCTATTTGACTTTGCCACACTGACAGGTGCATGTGTTGTGGGTGTAGGTCACTATACTTCAGGTGTAATGGGTAATGATGATGACATTAAGTCACTTGTGACTTACGGTGCAAAATCATCAGGTGAGCTGGCAACAAAGCTGGATTTCAACCCTTATCTTAAAAAGACCATTAAAAGTGAGATAGCAGATGTATGTAACATTTCAAACACACGCTATGGTGGTGCTATCACAGCGGGACAATTCCTTTCTGAGTTTATAGATAATGATCACAAAGATAAGTGGGCACATATAGACATCGCAGGTCCTGCGTTCGTAGAACACGCATGGGGTGAAAACCCTTATGGTGCTTCAGGTGCCGGTGTCAGAATGACGATCAGACTCATCGAAAAGATCGTTCGCACTGAAGGAAAATAAGAGTACGCTCTAAAAGGTTACCGATACCTTTTAGAGTACTTTTTACTATGTCACTTTAAGATGACACGCCAATGCCTCTTCTGCCAACATATCAGCAAGAATTTCTCTACCATTAACGATATGTTTGATGCCCAATTCTGATATCACCTCTTCTTCTGCACTGTTGTTTACTTTTACGATACTATTGATCTCTGAATTAAATGAGGCGATATTTTCACAAATAAGTTGTCTCTGTATCTCATTCTCTATGGTGACGATGATCGCGGTACACTCATTTACATTAAAATGAGACAAAACCATTTTCTGTGCCGCATTAGCAAGGTAAATAGCCTCTTCTCCCTTGGCGATCTCTGCATCAACTATCTTGACATCATGTTCAAGGATGAGATAGAGTAGATTTCTCTCTCTAAATATTTTAACAAGTTTTTGACCTACCGGCCCATAACCACATACAATGATATGATCTTTATAAGTACCACCCACAAGTGCCCTGTCACGTAGTGCATCAGGTTCTTTGGTGAGCATGTCTGCAAACTTTTTAATGTTTTTCAATACAAATGGGGTCATGATCATCGAAAGAATAATAGTAATGATCATGATTTGATTGAGTTCATCAGAAATAAGGTCATGCGATCGTGCAAGTGCGATGACAACAAGGGAAAATTCCCCTGTCTGGAAAAGTGCCAATGTTGTTTTAAGTGCTGTTCTTTTTTGGATAAAAAATCGTAAAATACCAAAAATAAGCAGAGCCTTAAGCAGTACAATTCCCACAAGTAAACCCAAGATCACATGACCATAATTAATAAGAGAGTGCCAATCAATAAGCATCCCTATCGTAACGAAAAAGACCCCTAAAAGGATATCTCTAAAAGGTACGAGGTCTGCTTCAATACGGTAGCGGTATTTTGTTTCAGCTAACATCATTCCGGCGATAAACGCTCCCAAAGAGTAGGAAAATCCAAATACTTCCGACAAGAATGAAGCACTCATAACACCAAGTAGTACAGCAACAAGGAAGATCTCTTCTGAACCTGATGCCATGATCCAATCAAAAAATCGTTCAACAAAATATTTACCAACAAGAAAAAGGATAAGAAAAACGAAAACAGCACTCACTAATGTATCAAGAAGCAGTGCAGATATAGAATCTGTATTTGATGCAAAAAAAGAGACCATTAAAAGTATCGGGATAACTGCAAGATCTTGAAAAAGTAAGATCCCAAGCGTTGTGCGACCATAGCCGGAGTGAATTTCATTATTTTCATTTAGGATTTTGAGGACAATGGCTGTAGAGGAGAGTGAAATGGCAAAACCAACGACAATAGCACTTTTGATCTCAAGTCCAAATAGCCAGGACCCCAGTGCCGTGAAAAGTAGCCCTGAAAGGATAACTTCCAATCCTCCATACACAAAGACCTCTTTTTTCATACTTTTCAGATGATTGGCTGAAAATTCCAATCCTATGGTAAACATTAAAAATACGATCCCAAACTCTGCCAGATGTCCTAACATCTCTTTTGAATCTTCTGCAAAATGATAAAAGGATGAAACGGCAAAACCAGAAAAGATATACCCTATAATTGTCGGGATATCAAATCTTTTTAAAAAAACATTGAGTATGGTTGATATGGCAACGGTTATGATCAATACCAGTAAAGCATTTTCCATTAATTTTATCCTATTTTTATTTATGCTATTTCGATATTATACATTGATTATGATGATTATAGTTATACTAATCCCCTCTTCACCAATATTTCGCTAAAATCGCGGTAATATATTCGGAGTCAAATTCTTCAAGATATGCAAACGCAAGCGCCCTTTCGAGTTTAAGTGCATATCTTGAAGAATTTGACTTCTCATAGACAAGATTAAAACTGTAAGGAAATACCATGGGACTTGGCATAGGACTTGTTGGACTACCAAATGTAGGAAAATCTACGACTTTTAACGCACTGACGAAAGCACAAAATGCAGAGAGTGCAAACTACCCGTTTTGTACAATAGAGCCAAACAAGGCTGTCGTACCTGTACCTGACAAAAGACTTGATGAACTTGCAAAGATCGTCAATCCGGAAAAGATACAATACTCAACATTGGACTTTGTAGATATTGCAGGTCTTGTCAAGGGTGCCAGCAAAGGTGAAGGTCTTGGAAATAAATTTCTTGGGAACATTCGTGAAACTGAAGTTATTTTACACATAGTAAGATGTTTTGAAGACCCAAATATTGTACATACAGAAGGTTCTATTGACCCTATTCGTGATGTTGAGATCATAGAATATGAATTACTTCTTGCTGATATGGATGCTATTGAAAAACGTATTGCAATGCTTGGTAAAAAAGCAAGAGGTAATGATAAAGAGGCAAAAG
Organism: Sulfurovum iocasae; assembly: GCF_047716765.1. GTDB lineage: Bacteria > Campylobacterota > Campylobacteria > Campylobacterales > Sulfurovaceae > Sulfurovum. The sequence goes on along the minus strand of NZ_CP180410.1, from coordinate 1,329,249 downwards.
AACAGCTTGTCATTGCTGAAGCTCTTTTGAAACATGTTGAAGAAGATCAGCCTGTTTCTACATTTTCAGAGATTGACAGTGATGAATTTAAAGCTATGAACAAAGATTTGCGTCTACTTACAAGCAAAGAAATTATTTATGGTGCAAATGTAGATGAAGATGGTCTGGAAGAAGATAATGAGTTTGTTCTTAAACTCAAAGAGTATGCAGATGCGAGAAACTATGAAGTCATTAAACTTTGTGCTAAAGTTGAAGAAGATATGGTAGACTTTGATGATGAAGAGAGAGATGAAATGCTTGCTGATCTTGGTGTAACAGAGTCTGGACTTGAGCAGATCATTCATAAAGGGTTTGACAAACTTGGACTCATGAGTTACTTCACTGCTGGGGTCAAAGAAGTGCGTGCCTGGACTATTCGTAAAAACACAACAGCACCTAAAGCTGCTGCAGCTATCCATAACGATTTTGAAAAAGGGTTTATACGTGCAGAAGTCATCAGCTATGAAGACTTTATAGAATTTGGTGGTGAATCTGGTGCAAAAGAAGCAGGTAAAAACAGACTCGAAGGTAAAGAGTACATCGTTCAAGATGGTGATGTGATGCACTTTAGGTTTAATGTATAAGGATTTATATGAAGAAATTACTTTTAATCGGTTTTATTGGTTTGGCTTTAGTTGGCTGTGATAATAAAAAAGGGGCTTTCCTTGAGACTTTAGAGACACAAAATGATGTACCAACTGCGGTAGCTAAACTTATAGCTACTATTAAAGACAAAGGTCTTACACATTTTCAGACCATTGACCATACGAAAAATGCTAAAGATGCAGGATTAAGACTTAAACCTGAAACTGTTGTTGTTTTTGGTAACCCTAAAATGGGAACCCTACTGATGCAGTGCAACCCTTCTATGGGACTTGATCTGCCACTTCGTATACTTTTTTCTACAGATTATGAAGGTAAAACGACTATTACGTATACAAATCCAGAATATTGGTCTCTCAAACATAACATTAAAGACAAGAAATGTTTAGGTATCATAAAAAAGGCACATATCGCTATGCAGAACCTGGCACAGGAAGCTGCTAAAAAATAATATAAATTAGTTATAAAGGAATCCACATGAAAAAAATTCTTCTCTCACTATTGACCCTCTTCTCTATTTCACATGCAGCAACAGGGTGTGTACTTGTTCAACCTGCAGATATGAATGTTACATGGAAGGCTTACAAAACATTAGGTAAGATCGGTGTAGGCGGACAGTTTACCTCTGTAAAATACACACCTGCAGCACTTGAAGGTAAAAATTTTAAAGAACTTTTTGTCGGTTCTAAAGTCAGCATAGATACGACTAAAATAACCACAGGCAACCCAAGTAGAGATGAAACTCTGGTAAAATTCTTCTTTCAAGAGCTCAAAGCTACAACCATTGAAGCAAAGATCATTAATATCAAAAAAACAGACAAACATACCAAAGGTAAACCTCGTACAGGTATGATAGACGTAGAGATCACAATGAATGAGCAAACCTTGACCATACCGATGAAGTATCACTACAGTGAAGGTCATTTCCAGGCTACAGGTACCATAGACCTCTTTGATTTTGCAGCAAGTGATGCTTTGGCTTCTATCAATAAAAGTTGTTACGACCTTCATAAGGGTAAAACCTGGAGTGATGTGTCTATCGGCTTTAGCACTACGATCGAAGCAACTCTCTGTAATGTTGAAATAAAAAAATAGGGTTCATTTTGAAAACAAACGATATATTATATAAGATCCAAAAGGCTTTAAATCTAAGTCAGGAAGAGATACTGGAAGCCTATAAGCTTGCTGATTATAAGATGGATGCTACACATCTTGACTCTCTACTCAAACGTCGTCAAGATGATGGTTCTAAACTTTGTTCATATGAAGAGTTAGGTGTCTTTTTAGATGGTTTTGTCATCCTCAAGCGTGGTCCGAGTCCCAAAAAATCAAATGATGAAATAGTAGAACTTACAAATAATCTTATACTTAAAAAACTCCGTATAGCCTTGGAACTTAAAGAAGCAGAAACAGAGATCATCTTCTCTCTTGCAGATGTAGAACTAAGCAAACAACAGCTTGCTTCACTCTTCCGTAAAGAAGGACATAAAAACTTCAAAGAGTGTTCAGATGAGCTTTTGATGGCATTCTTGGGTGGGTTGGATGAATTTTATTATGTTGGAGACGTGGAGTAGGCAGATTTACCTACACGGCTACGCTTTCGCTCCGACCGTTTCGGTTTCAAAGCTATAAACAACAAGCAGTTGTTGTTTACTTAACGCTTTTCACCTCCAACACCAACTTCACAGGACAATGGTCACTTCCCATTACAGTATCTAAAATATCTGCATCAACGATCTTCTCTTTCAAGTCATCTGAGACAAAGAAGTAGTCTATACGCCAGCCTACGTTTCTAGCTCTGGCCCCTGCTCTGTAGCTCCACCAGCTGTAACGATCTACTTCATCGCCTTTTACGTGTCTGAAGGTGTCTATGTAGCCGTGTTCTATGAGTTTGTCCATCCATTCACGTTCCATAGGCAAGAAACCTGAAGTACCTTCGTTTGCTTTAGGACGTGCAAGGTCAAACTCTTTGTGAGCGGTGTTTACATCACCACACACTACAATAGACTTACCCTCTTCTCTGAGTGTGTTGATATGTGTTAAAAAACGGTCATAAAATGCCATCTTATACTCTAAACGTTCATCATTACGCTGTCCGTTAGGGAAATAGACATTAAAATATGCGATGTTACCAAAATGGTACTCGTTGATGCGTCCTTCATCTAAAATATCCACATGGTCACATAAAAATGCTTCACCTTTAATATCTGTATAGAGTGCAACACCTGACTGACCTTTTTTAGAAGAGGAGTTAATGCTGTTAAATTTATATTTTCTATCAAAGATAGTTTCAGGAATTTGATCTGCTTCAGCTTTGATCTCCTGTAGCCCCAAGAAGTCAACATCTTCTTTATCTATCCATTTAAGTGCTTCTTTTTTCTCTACGGCTCTTATGCCGTTGACATTCCATGAAATAAAGGTAAGTGTAGTCATATAAATCCTTGATTATTTGGATAGAATAATATCTAAATAGACTTATAATGGAAAGGCTTGATAGTGGCAATAGAAGATAAGCAAAAATGGAATAAAAAATACCGAAACAACCCTATATCAGATAAGCCTATCAAACTCGTAACAGATTTTGTCAAACTTGCTACAGGAATTAAAGCCCTTGATGTGGCATGTGGAATGGGTAGGCATAGTAGATATCTTGCCTCTAAAGGCTTTGAGGTGGATGCATTGGATATTAGTTCATTGGCTATTGATACACTGCAGGGTATTCCAAATATAAACCCTATAGAGGTAGATTTTGATACCTATACCCTCTCTAAAAATGCTTATGATCTCATCGTTTGTACATTTTTTCTCAAAAGAGAGCTTTTCCCTCAAATGATAGACGCATTAAATGAAGATGGCATACTTATCTACGAAACCTTTGTCTATCATCCGGACAATCAGCAAGTACCGTCACAACGTTCTTATCTGTTAGAAGAAGGAGAGCTTGAAAATACTTTTAGTAATGCTTTAGACCTTATAGAGAGTCGTGAATACTGGGATGAAACAATGGAGATGGAAGGAATTAAGATGAGAAAGGCTTCGATAGTAGGTAAAAAGAAAAAGTGAAAAAAGTTCCTTCACTTGTAAGTGAAGGAAGATAATTAGTTAACGATACTTACTTTCGTACCTGTATTTACTTTAGAGAAAATAGTATGTGCTACTTTATATGGAAGTCTGATACATCCATTACTTCCAGCGTGTCTTTTTACATATTTACTTGCATGTAGACCGATACCAGAACTTGTTAAACGCATCCAGTTTTTAAGTGAAGCACCTTTATACTTGGCTTTAGGTCCTCTGTACTTTCTTCTGTCACCCTTATAAACCATTTTCCCATTACGATAAAATTTACCAAAGATCGTTGAACGTTTATCAGAGATCTTTTCCGTAATTTTAAATGCACCTTTAGGTGTGCTCTTGTCTCTGATAGTTCTGGTATTTGGCTCTAATTTTCTCTTGGCTCCTGTTGTACAAGGAGAACAAAGTGCTACCTTACCATCAACATAAAGTCTAACTCTCTGCTCAGAGATATCAATTTTGAGTTTTGTATTTTTTCCGTTTGCTTTACTGAGGAGTGATCTGTCTTTAAATACTTTAAAACTTTTCTTTAGGTTTGTTCTTTTTTTAAAGTCAGCATAACAACCTGTAGCTGAAGAGCTTGAAACTATTTTTGCTTTAGAAAATTTTATATTTTTAGATACTTTATCTAACTGTGTTTTTGTTTTTATTCCTACATATCCTGCCGAAGGTGTTAGACTGTAATGTTCTTGAAACTTTTGTACCGCGATCTTTGTATTCTCACCCCATTTACCATCTGTTTTCAAGTTTAAATTTAAATTTTTATCTGCATTAAGGGCAATTTGTAGATTTTTTATTTGGCTTGATTCGTTGATACACTCTTGTGTGTCTATCTTTTCGCACATATCATCATACGTTTTAAAAGTGTGTTTTGCGTGAGAGAAAGAAAAAAGCATTAGTGCAGTAAGCAGTATTTTGATCATATTCATAAGTCTCCAAAATTTTGATTGGAGTATTTTATCGTTATACATCTAAATTAAAAATAAAAGTCTACTTAGTTTATACTTAAATTTTTACTAATTTAAATAAAAAATGAAGAGAGAAGCCCTATAAGTCCACCAAAGACACCACCCCACACCACTAACCAACCCAAATGCTCTTTTATGAGCTCCTGCACAAGGTCTTTAACCATCTTAGGGGTTAACTCTTCAAGCCGTCTTGTAATGAGTCCCTCAACTGAGGCTATCATATCTTCACTCAGTGCTGAATTTTGGATATGATGATCTAGTTGTGCTTTGAAAGTCTCAGAAGAGACTATGGAACTTACTGCAGATTTAAGTTTACGTGAAAAAGGCTCACGTAATCCATCTAAAGCCTCTTCTCCACCAAACATAGAGATGGCTCCTCCAAACTTAGACTCCATCACTGTTTTAGAAAGTGCTTCAAATGCCGGAGTAAAGTCTGCACCTTCTACCAAAGGCCTAAGGTCTATCTTCTGCTCTTCCTGTGCAAAGAAATTTCCCAACTGTTCTTTAGTGAAGAACTGTTTCATGATCATCTCTTTGATGGAGACTTTAAAAATACCAAAGTTCTTTTCTATGACCCCGGAACCATATAACAAAGGAATTTTTTCAAATAACATATGGATAGCCAGTTGATTGGTAATAGCACCTGAAAGGGCAAACAAACCAGTAAAGAGGATCGCATGATGGTATTCTGCTGATATGAAAAAGGAGATTACTATTAGTAGTATGGAAAGAATATCGGTTATCAAAGATTTGGACATTTCATTATCCTGTTTAATTTTTAGCGTAATATAGCGAAATGTGTATTATAGATGCAAATGCTATTTTATCCAAACTGCACCATGATCATAAAGTGTATTAGTTATAATAATTGAAATAAAAAAATTTTAATTTAATAATATATCTTTTAGATAGGACAACATGGAAGATCATAACTTCTCTCAAAAATACTATACAATAGTAATCGACTGGATCATGGCAATTCCTTTATGGATCGATCTATTAGTATTGAGTGCAGTAATAATAAGCCTTTATCTAGTCATGCATAAATTCTTACCTGTAATACATAATACAGTCTTACCATTCATACGATCAATTTGGGGTTCAATAAAAGATGCCTTTGGTAAAAATCATGATTGGATCTCACTAAAAAAACAATATCCTCGACTCTTCTCTTTCATTCATACTCGTCTGGATACTTCACACTTTCGTGGGCTCGCTTTGACACTCTTTTCTCTTCTTCTTCTCTATATCATAGCCCTTTTTGGTGGGCTGGTAGAGGATGTGATGACCCATGACAGTATTGTAGAGATCGACCAGAGTATCTCCGTATGGAGTGCTACGATTAGGACTGATTTCTTCAATAACTTCTTTTGGGCTATCACACAGCTGGGTAGAATATGGGTGATCGGTTTTTTGGTTGCTTTTTTTTCACTCTTTTTATGGTTTTCCCATAGACGCTACTATCTGTTGGGACTTTATGTGAGTATCATTGGCTCTGAAATATTGACAATTACGGGCAAATATGCCTTTGCCAGAGAGAGACCTTCCGGTGCATTCTACCATGAAGCACTCTACTCTTTTCCTAGTGGACATGCAACGCTTGCTGTCGCTTTTTTTGGCTTTGTACTTTATACCTTTTTCCAAGAGACACCAAATTTTCGTAGCAAATTAAACCTCTTTTTCATTGCCTTGATCCTGATCTTTCTTATAGGAATGAGTCGTATCTATTTGGGGGTACACTATGTGAGTGATGTCTGGGCGGGCTATCTGATAGGAGCAATGTGGATGGTTATCGGTATCGCACTGAGTGAATACCAAAGAAGTAATACTTCTTGTAAAAAACTTGACCTAAAACAGAGTCATCATCTGGCATTCTTCATTGGAATGTTAGCATTCATTTGTTATCTTCTGTTTCTATACTGGCATCCGTTGACTGCAAACTATTAGATCTATGATAGAAAAACTTAATCACCACTTCTGTTCTAATATACTATGAAGGTCCCCAACAGACCTTACAGCATTACTGTGATCAGTAAAACCCCAGTCTACCATGATATAGTCTATCTCAGCCTTTTTACTTGCCATTTCATCTCTTGGACCATCACCGATAAAAAGTGAATCATCCGCATGTATATCCAGTTCATCTAAGATCTTATACAACATATCCGGGTGTGGCTTGCCTTTAGCTACATCATCATAACACGCTATGGTATCAAAATGATCATAGATATCCAGATAACTCAGCGATTCTATGGTTGAACCTCTGTAGGCATTTGTGGCCACTGCAAGAGCATGTCCTTTGTTTTTAAGAGCTTCAAGTAACTCTTTAATACCCCCATAAAGTACCAACTCTTGTTCATGATTTTTCGTATAGTATTCTGAAAACCACTGTTCATGATGTGGTTCAAATTTACGTGTATGATAAAATGTTTGTGCCGGGTTAAGCGTATGATCATTGACCCGCTTCAGGATATACTCTTGAGTCATAGGCTCAAACCCCAGGTTTTGGCGTACATAGTTAATAGCATTGGCTATGGTCAGTGAAGAGTTGACAAGAGTACCATCCATATCGAAGATTATCAGTGTTTGACTCACTATTTCACCTGTTTTTCTTGTCTACTTGCTTTGATGTAAATAGAAAGTCCTATGATGAGTGCAGTGACACCGCCGATAAGATACACCGCATACAGAAGCTGACTAGGATCAGTCAATGCAAACTTGAATACCAACATCAATGCCTCGATAGAAAGAGCGATGATAATAGACCCCAGGAAGCGTACCATAGTTTGATGAGCATCTCCGGAAGCATGCTTCTTCTCTTGTCCCAGAACCTCTTCTTCAAAGATGGCTTTAACCAGATCAACAATGGCCAAAGAGAGTGTAAGCAAAATGGTAGATTTAAACATTTGATTGATATCGATACTGGAAAAATCAATCCCAAAGTGCATAAAACTTGTCACACCTTTAATGAACAGAAGCATCGCTACAGCAAAAAGTGCTAAAGAGAAAGCACTGTAAACAACCCTGCTTACCGTACCAAATGTAGAGTCAATGGAACTTGGATGTATCATCTTAAGAATATTCTGAAGAGTGATATCTATGCAGATGATCGCTAAAATATTATTGTCTTTATCATATAGAGGAAATGTTGCTGTAACTACAAGCTCATTACTTACAAGTGAAGGATAAGGATCTGTAAGCATACAGCGATGCTCTTCAAGTGTTTTATAGTAATACGCCCTGTCACTTCTGTTATCCCCTTTTCCAAAACCATTTAGTTTTGGGCTAGAAGAGATATTATCAACCATTTGGATACCATTAGCATCGATCGCAAAGATCACTTCACTTTTAGGCAAAGCTTCTTTTAGGTTTTTGATCTTAGAAATAACACTTTCGAGTGTACCACCCTCCATACTTTGAGATATGTTACGGCTCATGATGTAGCATAGATAAGCTCTAGCCTTAGTACGTATCTGCGAATACTCTTGTATCTCTTTAACAACTAACATGACATATCCTTTATTATCTTCTTCTTAAAGATGAACAAAGTACATCTTTAATTCATCTCACTAAAGTTTTGCCTTTGGCAAGAAAAAAATTATTTAATTTTTTATTATTGGATTTTCCCTAAAACATCAGTAAATGATACTTTCTGATTGATAGCTACTTCCGGAACGATACTTCCTTTTTGAGAGAAAGTCAAGATAGTAGAACCCATCTCAAACCAACCATAAAAATCTCCTCTTTCTACCCATAGATCCTCATACTTATAGTGTACAGGTTCTCTTATCTCTGAATTTGTTCTTACTTTTTCTTCAAAGGTAACAACCATTTGACCTACATTGAGTGCAGCTACAAGTACAAGTACCTGTGTTCTACCCTTCTCATCTTCACACTCTATGATCACTCTTTCATTTTCTATAAACAGATCCACTTTGTTACGAAGCAGTGGAAAGTTTACAGGATAGTGTTTACCGGGAATATGTGTCAATGTGTTGACTTTGAGACGCATTGGCATATGGTAACGATGATAATCTTTAGGAGAAAGATAGAAGTTGATAAACTCCCCTCCTTCTACTCTACTCACTGCATCTCGATGGTGCTCTCCAAACAACTCTTCAATGCTATAACTCATCCCTTTGATCTGATAGGCTTTGCCATCAGTGATGGTTCCTGCATCAGTAATAAGTGCATCTGCTCCTGAAATAAACAGATTTTCATCTTCCGGTAATTCTCTGGGTGTTTCCAATGCTCTGGTAAAAAGCTTGTTAAGTGTTTTGTAAGAGCTAGGCTCTCTAAACTCACTCATATCAAGTCCCATCAGTTTGACATAACTGGCATTAATAAAATGTTGTATAGATGAAGGAAATGCTTTGCTTGCAAACTTTCCAAAACCACTTGAGATAACAGAAGTAAAATGTTTAGGCATTTGTATCCTTTGTAAAGTGTTTTAATGCATCTTCCATAAGTGAAATATGATAGTTTTCCTGATGATTAATGAAGTCAAAGAATTTTTCTAATTCCGGACTGTCTTTCGCTACCGCTTCAGAGAGCTTTTTACACTCCTCCTTTGCTGCAAGCTCTTCATTTATACCATCTTTAAGAAATTTCACCACATCATCAACCTGATACAGTTCTTTCATCACGATACGAGGCACCGCAAGCAGACCCATCTTTGCCTGCATATCTCCAAAACTCTTAAGATGGAAGAAACTCTCATCGATGAGTATTTGGAAGATCCTATTCATATACGCATCATCACTGTGTGCTTTAAGATAGTTGTATATCATGATGAGTTCATACTCTTTATAACTCTCTTCAAAAAGGAAAAGTGTCAGTGCATCTGTAGCCTCTTGTGTTAATGCTACACCGGGGAAAGTACGTTCCATATTAAAAGCAGTAATGACTTCATCACTCATATGATGTATCACATCTCTTATATAATGAATATCCGTAGAGATACGAGCTGCCAGCGCTTTATCTGGAGAGCTGATAAGTTGTAGATCGATCTCATTAAGTCGAATGATAATATTTTTCAAAAGATCACTTAATCTTTCTACTTTTATAGGTATCTGATCTCTATCATAACTGTATGACTCACCTAATTCAATAAGTTCATTTTCAATCCATGTGAAGTGTCTAAAGAGAATATCTGAAAAATCAAAAAGTACTTGTTTATTTTGGGTTTTACTCATAAACCCTGCCATAAGTACTTCCAGCCAAACTTCATGCGTTTTGATCATTAATGTTTTCATACTTCTTCCTTTACTTGATTTTCTTCTTTTGGCACACAACTGTTTGAAACCGTATAAGTGATCACAGGAAAATCAGGATCTTCTAGTCGTTCTTCATAGGTATCTACAGCTGCACCTAATGCCAATGCCACCATCTCTGAACACGCTGCATCTTCTGTAGGAAGTCTATCGAGTAGTTTCATTGTTGCTTCTATAAGATTTCTCACTCCATTAATGTTAAGTTCTCTCGCCTCTTCAGTGATCATAGATCCCGCAACAACTGTTGTCGTACAGCCTATAGCCTGAAAAGAAATATCTTCAATATACGCTCCATCGTCATCCGTAGTCACTCTAAGATAGACAGCTACCTTTTCTCCATTTTCAGGGTTTTTCCCTATCCCCTCTGCATTGGAACCTGCTAAAGTACCATAGTTTTTAGGGTTCATCATGTGCTCTATAAGTTGTGCATCAACATTCATTTACGTTCCTGTATTTTATGTATATAAAAAGTATTATATCCATTTGTTATTAATTAGGCAAAAACTATAGAAAAAAACGTTATGATTTGCATACAAATTGAATAAGGTAACTCATGGCAAAATACGTACTTTTCGATACAGAAACCACAGGAAATCAAGAGCAAGACCGTATCATACAGGTAGGTGCGATGATAGTACATAGTAAAGATAGTATAGAAGTCTATGATGAGCTTTGTTCTGCACCATTAGAGATCAGCATCGAAGCGATGGAAGTGCACAACATTACACCTGATGTCATTGCAAATCAAGCTCCTTACGAAGAAACAGTTTTTGCAAAAAAAGTAGTCGAGTTAAACCAAAAAGAGAACTATCTCATCGCACACAATATCAATTTTGACCTGGCCATGCTTGAAAAAGAAGGTTTTGAAAATAGCTATACACTTGTAGACACCCTACGTTGTGCCAAACATCTTCTCCCTGATATGCCTTACCACCGTCTGCAGTATCTACGTTATGCCTTAGAGCTCTATAAAATAGAACAGGCAGAAGCAGCAAAACTTGATATTGTCATCAAAGCACATGATGCAATCGGTGATGTTGTAGTAATGAAGTTACTTCTCTCCAAGCTTGTTGCCCTCACAAAAGAACAATTTCCCGGGCTAAACCCAATGGAGCAACTCGCAGAGCTGACGCAAACCCCTGTGCTGATGAAAACATTTAAGTTTGGAAAATATAAAGGTAGAGATATCAATGAAATTTCAGGTGAAGATATGGGCTACATCAAATGGATGAGAAACAATCTTGACCTGGATGAAGACATGGCGTTTACTTTAGATTATTATTTGAGATAATTAAATCGATCCAACTAAACATCTAGGATACTTAGAGAATTCAACTAACTTTATGTATCATCATAAAATAGATACGTTTTTTATCAGGATTTAGAAATAATGATCATTTTTAGAACTATCACTCTCTTATCACTATTACTTTCTCTGTCAAATGCAGATATAAATAGTACTACACAAAATGAACCTCATTATATCGATGAAACACATACAACACTCTCAAAAGAGGTACTTGAATGGTCCAATACCATAGATACAACACTAAGTGGTTGGTTAGAAGATAATGAAACAAATACTACTACCATTGAGCCTGATATATCTACCCATACAATAGAAAACAACCAAACTAGATCTATAGACTCGTTTTTTCAAAGTAACAAGTACTTTAATGAGACGAATGATGCTTTTATACGTGTTCGAATAGACAGTGAATTTCAATCAAAAGAGTCCAGCGATTTTCACCTCAGGCTCGAGACACAATTACCACTGAGAAAAAGTAAAAAAAGTTTTAAGATCTTTGTTGACGATCTCACTTTGGATAATGTTCAAAATATAATAAAGAATGAGGAGAAAGATCATGCAGCTCCAGATATTGGAGTTCATTATTTTGCACCAGAAACATATGGTATAGACTCTAGATATTCAGTTGGTTTTGGCCGATCTTATTTTTTTGTCAGTGCCAGGTACTTCATGTCTCTTAACGCAGGTGAGTGGAAAATAGATCCTACCCAACTATTTAAATATTCGACTAAAGATGCATTTGAAGAAGAGACAAATATCTACTTTGACAAGCAACTCACAGATCTATCACTCTTCAGGATCCAATTTCACAGAAAAACTGAGGATAAGACCGATGGTATGGACTATGCATTTTCCCTTCAATACTACTGGAGTCCAAAAAAAGATACCGGTATCAGGCTTTCACAATCGTTTTTTGGTAACACAGAATATCCATATGTGGTAGATAAAAATACTGAGCCTCCACAAATAAAAACCTATGGCGGCATAAACAATTATGCTACTTCTTTAAGCTGGAGACAAAATATCTGGCGTAAATGGTTTTATTATGAAGTGCGTCCTGGAGTAAACTTTCACAAATATCATGATTATGAAGCAAATTACACATTTCGTTTTTTTCTTGACTTTTATTTTGGAGAGTTCCGTTAGTAAATTTTGTTGATAAAAACCCCTGATTTATCACCATTTCAGTAAAAAACCTTATAATAGCATCCAATACTATTTAATCATTATCGGAGTCACATAAATGCTAAGATTTGCCCCTTCACCTACTGGTGACATGCACATAGGAAACCTACGTGTAGCCATTTTTAACTATATGGTTGCTAAACAAAAAGATGTCAATTTTATTATACGTATAGAAGATACAGACAAAGAGCGTAACATAGAAGGAAAAGATACAGAGATCTTGCAGATCTTGGAGAAGTTTGCACTGCCGCATGACTCTGTGAGTCACCAGAGTGAAAACCTTCATATGCATCAGACACTTGCTATCAGACTGATTGAAGAGAAAAAAGCTTTTGTCTGTACCTGTACACCGGAGCAACTGGAAGCTGACAGAGAAGATGCAAAGAAAAACAGAGTTGCATACCGCTACAGTGGTCGTTGTTCTTATGTAGGTGCTGAAGAGTTGGCAAAACTCAAAGAAGATAAAATACCATTTGTGATCCGCATCAAAACTCCTGATGCAGCTATTACCAATCATGATCTTATCAAAGGTGATATTGTCACTGCACCCAATGAAGTAGATAGTTTTGTTATCCTTAGAGCTGATTCAACACCTACCTACAACTTTGCTTGTGCCTGTGATGACATGATCTCCGGGGTAAGCCTCATCGTAAGAGGAGAAGATCACCTCTCCAACACACCTAAACAAAAACACATCAAACAGCTTTTAGGCTATGAACAAGAGACTGAATATGCACACCTGCCTATCATCCTCAATACAGAGGGGAAGAAGATGAGTAAAAGAGACGATGCAAGTTCTGTGAAATGGCTCTTTAAGCAAGGCTTTGTCCCTGATGCCATTGCCAACTATCTTATACTCTTGGGGAATAAAGCACCTACTGAAATATTTACGATGCCGGAAGCACTGGAATGGTTCAAACTGGAACATATCTCAAAATCTGCTGCCAAGTTTGACATAGACAAACTTCGTTTTATCAACCGCATGCACCTTGGAATGATGGATGACAAAAGACTTTCATCTCTCTTTGGTTTTGCAGATACAGATATTGGTAAACTGGCTAAGATCTACCTGGAAGAAGCAAGTACGCTCAATGAGCTTGAAGCTAAGATAAAACCTATCTTCATACCTAAAGACTTTGAGAGTGAGTGGGGAGAACAGATGCGTATCATGGAAAAACTCATCGCAGATGCACCGATGATCGATACTTTTGATGAATTTAAATCTTACATCATGAAAGAGAGTGGACTTAAAGGCAAAAACTTCTTTAAGCCTCTTAGACTCTTGCTTACAGGTGCCGAACATGGTCCGGAACTTAGTGACATTTATCCACTTATCAAATCTTATCTATTGGAGGTAGCCTCATGAGTGCCCTTATATATGCCATCGTACAAACCCTACATACAGTAATGAATCTTTACATTTGGATAGTCATCATCGCTGCACTACTCAGTTTTGTGCGTCCTGACCCAAATAATCCAATAGTACAAATACTGTATCGTTTAACAGAGCCTGCACTTGACTTCATCAGACGAAAAATGCCATTTGTTGTCTTCTCAGGAGTAGACCTATCTCCACTGGTTATCATCTTGGGACTGCAATTGCTCGATAACTTTATGATGCGTGCAGTTTTAGGGTAAGTGATGAAAATAAAGTATCTATTTATGACACTTATCGCTGGCTTTTATTTAAGTACATCTGCACTTGAAGCTAAGTCATATACCTACTCAGAGGTACATAAAATGCCTCAAAGTGTTGAAAAAGACTACTATATTTGGCGTTTTCTCACTCAAAAAAGCACTACATCAAGAGAAGCAAAGGCTATTATACAGGATGCTGACCGTTTAAACAAAAAGCTCAAAGTTGCCTATAAAAAGAAAACAGGAAAAAATGCTCGTTTAAACCCTAAGCCTCCTCTTTTTAAAACTACTAATAAAGATAAAAATGCCTGGAAACAGACAGCACAGGCAAATAAGTATTTTAATGACGGTATCAAGATGGTAGAACGTAAAAAACTTCAAAAAGCCATTACCAATTTTCATAATGCACATAGACTATATACCAAACGATGGGAAAAAGACAAATCACTCTTTTGGCTCTATCTTTTAACAAAAGAGAAAAAGTATCTTAGTAAAATAAAAAAGAGTTATCATATTAATATGTATACCCTTTTGGCAGCTGATATTACCCATAGTAAATATCCTAAAACAATAATCACACCTCGTGTAAACAAAAATCGTGTTTTTGGGATTGATGCAAAAGATCCTATCGACTGGGCCAAAATGAAAGCTAAAATGAATCTTCCTGATGCAGACCTGGACGATCTTGCAGACGACTGTGAGTCTCAGGCAACCATTGGTATGCATACATATCTCAAAGCCAAAGCATGCAACTATCAAAAATCCTATTTCCCTATGCCTTACCGAAGAACTATGAAACAATTTTCAAAAAAACGGCAAGCTCTCATCTACGCTATTGCCAGACAAGAGAGTCGCTTTATCCCTGCTTCTGTTTCACGTTCTTTTGCACTTGGGATGATGCAATTCATGCCTTTTCTCATCGAGCATATTGCCAAGAAAAAAGGAGAGCACATGGATCTTGATATGATGTTCAGCCCTTACAAAGCCATAGAATATGCAGACTTCCATCTTGATTATTTGAATAAGTATCTCTATCATCCTCTTTTTGTAGCCTATGCATACAATGGAGGTATAGGCTTTACAAAAAGGCTCATTAAAAAACCTAATTATTTTAGGACTGGTGCATTTGAACCTTATTTAAGTATGGAGAAGATGACCAACATAGAAGCCAGAGAGTATGGAAAACGTGTTCTCACAAACTATGTTATTTATCTTAATAAACTTGGCAAATCAACACGTCTCCTGCCATTTATAAAAACATTGACAAACCCCGCAGAGACAGATAAATTTAGAAAATAGAACCCTCTAAAATGCTTCTTTGGTCAATACATACTTTGCCACTTTGGCAAAGTGTAACTCACCTTTACCATACAGTTCACTTTCAAAGATCAATTTAAAACTTTTTTTTGAAGTATGGGGAAAAGTAATAAGGTAGAAATAATTCCACTCTGATACAAAAGAGATATGTTTCAACAGAGGATCATCTGCTACCAATTCCTGAATACTTTTAGGGACAGAGCCATTAAGTGTTAGACTGTATCCTTCTTGATCAAATGATTCCTCTTCCATCTCTTCTATATAAATACCCACTATAAAAACTTCATCTGGTTTATGCTCTTTATCTACATTTTGTTCATTAAGGTAAGTTGCAGTCAGTAATGCTTTAGTAGTATTTCCATCATAAAGTTGTGTTTTTTCAGTTTTTTGGAGTTGTTGATGATAAGACTTGTTTTTCTCATACGCTTGCATGAGTGCTTTTTCTTCTTTAGAGGTACAACCTGCAAGGAGAGCCATAGTACTAAGTGTCAATATTATATTACGCATCTGCTCTCCTTTATAATTATGAAGATTTTAACATAGTTTCAATAAAGTTTTAAGTATAATTGAAATAACTTAACTAAAGGTTTATGCGTGAAGAGAAGAGTTGCAGTAGCATTTACAGGACCCTCCGGCAGTGGGAAAACCACTCTTGTGGAGAAAGTAGCAAAAGTACTTATAGAAAAGCAAAAAGTTGCTATCATCAAAAATGATCCTAAAGACAAAGCTGTGTTTGATGTCGAAGGGAAAGACAGTTACAAGTTTTCTCAAACCGGTGCTGAAGTTGTTGTGACTTCTCCTACACGTACTACATACTTTTCTCAGAGAGAAAAAACACTTGATGATATCGTAGCGATGATAAAAGACTTTGATATCTTACTTGTAGAGGGCCTTAAAACACTTCCTCTGCCACGTATAGCAATCTTTAGAAATGAGATTGATGAGAGTTACTTTGATTGCAGTGAAGCTATTGCTGTGGATGAAACGATCAACCTAGCACAGTATACCATACCGAAAGATATCGATATACTTGACCTTAACGATACTGCTCAGATCATAGAGTGGATCAAGCATAATGCTAAAAACATATAAACAGAAGGAGATATAAATGCTAAGTATATTTGACACCATTAAAAAGGTTGCGATCAAGATAGACCATGCGATCAAAACTGAAGACTTAGGATACAGTGACAGTGAAAACACTTCAGGTGAAGAACAACTCAAGCTAGATGTTAAGTGTGACTATATCATAGAACAGGCTTTTAAAGATATCTCTATTGTTAAAGCTTTGGTAAGTGAAGAGAAAGAAGGTGTTTTAGTACTGCATGATGATGGAAAATATACGATCTGCTATGATCCTCTTGATGGTTCAAGCCTTGCAGATGTCAACCTCTCTGTAGGAACTATCTTTGGTATCTACGAAGGTGAACTCAAAGGTGAAAACCTTGTCGCTGCTGCCTATGTGGTTTATGGTCCTCGTATCGAACTTCTACTTGCTACAAAAGAAGAAACTCCTTTACACTATAGAGCCAATGAAGGACTTTTTGATTTCATCAAGGAAATAAAACTTGAAGAAAAAGGTAAGCTCAATGCTCCAGGAGGTACACAGCAGAACTGGAGTGGACATCATAAAACATTTGTAGATGATCTTTTTGCTGAAGGGTACCGCCTCAGATACTCTGGTGGTATGGTTCCGGATCTTCATCAAATACTCCTCAAAGGCGGCGGAATATTCTCTTACCCCGGTACTTCAGATAAACCCGACGGAAAACTCAGACAACTTTTTGAAGTGATCCCTTTTGCCTTTATGTTTGAACAAGCCGGTGGTCAAGCAGTTAACGATAAGGGAATGAGACTCATGGAACTTATTCCTGCACACCCACACGATACCAGCCCATGTTTCTTTGGTTCAAACTATGAGATAAATGCTCTCAAAGAGGCTTATGGAGTTAAGGCATAATGTCTGAAGAAGTACTTGATGAATGGAAGATAGCTCTCAAGCAAAAAAAAATACAACTTGAAGCCTGTCAAGCAGAACATCAGGTAAAAAGTTGCATGTGTTGCGAGAAACTACTTGACTGCGAAGTTCGGGACTCTTACATCAAAGCAGTTTACGACAGCATGAGTAAAGGTGCAGGTGGAGGGTTTGAGTTTTAATTGAGAGCGTTTAAAATTCCGTGTCAGCCACAATTAGTAACATAAGTTACACCTCTAGATATTTATCTAATCTCCCTTCAAAGAAGATAGCCAGTTGAGAAATAGTCAAAGACCAATTCCAAACTGGCATAGTCCATTTTTTGGATGCATTCTGAATACCCATATAAAGTAATTTCATAAGGCTGTTTTCATTAGGGAAAGCCCCTTTGGTTTTGGTCAGTTTTCTGAACTGGCGATGTACCGATTCAATAATATTTGTCGTATAGATGATCTTTCTGATCTCTGCTGGATACTTGAAATAATAAGAGAGGTTCTCCCACTTATTTCTCCAGGACTGGATGACGATAGGATACATACTGCCCCATTTTTCTTCCAGTCTGTCAAGTTCAAGTTCAGCTGATTCTTTGGAGACGGCTTTGTAGACCAGTTTCAGATCCTTCATAAACTCTTTTTGATTCTTTGAAGCCACATATTTGAGTGAGTTTCTTATCTGATGAACGATACAGAGTTGAACTTCTGTATCGGGAAAGATAGTCTTTATTGCTTCAGGAAAACCATTAAGACCATCTACACTGGCAATAAGAATATCTTCAATACCTCTGTTATGTAGATCGGTAAGTACCTGTAGCCAGAAGTTGGCTCCTTCATTCTCAGAGATATAAAGTCCCAGTACCTCTTTTCTTCCTTCCAGATTTACACCCAGTATTGTATAGACAGCTTTAGATACATATCTTCCATCTTCCTTTATTTTATAATGTATAGCATCAAGCCATACAAAGGGATACATTGCCTCTAATGGTCTTGCCTGCCACTCTTTGACTTTGGAGATGATCTTATCCGTAATAAGGCTGATTGTAGCAGTTGAGATAGATACCTGGTATATCTCTTCAATATGTGAAGAGATATCTCTGTAACTCATTCCTAAGCCGTACATGGAAAGGATCTTCTCTTCTATCTCATCAGATATAGTAGTTTGGTGTTTTTTAACGATCTGGGGTTCAAAGGTACCGCTACGATCTCTTGGAGTTTCAAGTTCAAAAGTACCATCACTGGTACCCTTAATGGTTTTTCTATTAGAACCGTTACGTCTGTTCTTTCGTCCCGAGAGAACATCATCTGCAATATGAGATTCTATTTCTGCTTCAAGTGCAGCTTCTGTGAGTTGTTTGATCAGTGGAGCTAAGAGACCTCCTTTACCGGTGAGTCTTTTACCACTTCTAAATTCATCGAGTATTTCATCGAAATCAAATTCGTATTCTTCTTTCATTGTCAGTCCTTGATAGTATTTTATCAGACTGACACGAAATTTCTAACACTCCCTTTTAATTGGCCCCTATCAACTTTAACTTCTCTGCCCTGCTCATCTTTTTTTTAATTACATACTCTCTTTTAGAAGCCGAACTCCTATCTGGATATTCTTCACTGTAAACTAATCTTACAGGTCTTCTAACACGTGTATATTTTGCTCCTTTATCCGAGCTGTTATGCTCCTCGATGCGACGTTCCAGCTCTGTAGCAATACCCGTATAAAGAGTCTCATCAGCACATTTGAGTATATAAACAAAATACACTAATATCTCCTATGATTTATATATGTGCCAAACAAAGAATTTTAACGTTCCTCTTCCAGAGTATATGGTTTAAAATAAACACGTAAAGCATCATTGGAGATAAGTATTCTTTCTGTCGCTTTGTCTATCTTTGCAAGTCCCTTTCTTGCGGTCATAGTAGCAAAGGTATAAGTGTAAAGCAATACCATAGATTGAGCATAAGAAATATTTTTACAACTATCTACTTCCAGATAATAAGCACGCTTCATATCAATGATCTTATAATACTGTTTATTTTGTATAGTATAGATTTTTTTATTTTCAAATCGTTTTTTTTGTATCTCTTCATTTTCCTGACGAGAAAGTCTCTGCTCATTAAGATGATTTAAAATATTCTTTTTTTCAAGAGGTGTAAATATATCTATTTGATGTCTATTCTTCTTTTCTTCACTTTCAGAAAAAAAATCAATATTTGATATTTCTATCATGAAACCCCTCTTATATGATAATAACACACTTCTTTTATATATTTTATCTACTAAATATTAATAAAGTATTACCTAGGTGAAAAATGCACTATAATATTTGATCATAAAGTCTATTAAAGTAAATTGATCTCCAGAATAGGTATCGTCAATACTTAGTGATAAATACAATATATCACTCTCTTTTGTAAAGGTTTAATTACATAGAGTGATATAAGGAAAAAGGTTATACATTATATTCTATTCTTCTACAATTTTACCAGAAGCGATCGCTGCTATTGTGCCATTATAGTTGGCACCATACTTATTTTTGTAATCATATGCCTTAAGCTGAAAGCTACTGCCTGGTATCACGTTGATCTCAAACATACCATTTTCATCAGTGGTGAGATCACTGCCTATCCAGTTCTCTCCTACAGCATGAACTCTTACATCACTCATAGGTGATCCGTCTTCATTGATAATACGGCCACGGTAAATACCAGCCTCATCCTCAAGTGGTCTGTTCAAACTCCAGCTTCCAAGATGTGAGATCTCACCTTTATAGGTACCATCTTCCTGTAACTCAGCATACCCTTCTTCAAACCACAATCCCTGTTCATAGTCATAATACCATAAAGGAAGAGTATCTGGCTTTTCCAGAGAAGAAACCTTATCAAATCTGAGTGCTACTGTTTCACCCTCAGCAAGACGCAGTCTGTTACCGTTACTGTCTTCAAGTAATATACTGATCAGACCATAAGTATCAAACTGTACCAGTGTACCATTGCTGTTTATTCCTTTAAAAGCACCTGGGAAAACTGCTTTTCCTTCATCAGAAGTAATATCAAAGTATATTAATTCTGCTGTATTCGTTCCGCTATACGGTTTTCCATTGATATCACGATAGGATACAGAAGCATCTATCATGATATGGGCACCGTCAATTTCATCACTGCTATTATAATCCCATTGATAATTATTTGTATGCATACTATATTCCAGATAGTTTGGAGAAGTTGTATTGTCTCCCGATAATGCTTTAAGTTGGATCTGTGTACTGCCGAGGAGATATCCCTCTTTTTCAAAGTTAATAACCGCTTCTTCACTTGCGGTGAGATCAGACAATGTATAGAAGCCATTTTCATCTGTTGTCGTAGTAGATTCGCCGAGACTTACTTTAACATTAGCCAGACCATCTCCGGTGCTGCTGTCTTTGACTTGTCCGCTGTGAACAGCTTTGGCAGTAGGCGTTGTTGTTTCTATTGTTGAAGGAGAGGTTGATACCGTTGTTGCTGTAGTAGAACTTGCACTCCCACCGCCTCCACCACATGCAGTAAAGAGGAAGAGTACAGCAGTAAGAGCAAAAACATTTTTTATATTTAATAAAAGAGACATATTATTCACCTTAGTTTAAATTTTTAAATTGTTATATTTAAACCTGTAGGTGAGGGAACGGAAGAAGAAAGTATCTGTAAATTGCAATAATTAAAGATACAAAACTAATTAAAATCAATTAATATAGTTTAGGCAACCCGGCTATCTCTAAAAAGAGACCCGTGGCTTTCCGTCTCCGCTTCACAACGGGTTTGGCAATAACATTAATAAATATATATATGAAAAAGGTTCATTCGAAAGAAAGAATGCAACATCAAAAAACTTTTTTGATGGTAACCCGGCTATCTCAAAGATAAGACCCGTGGCTTTCCGTCCTCGCTTCACAACGAGTTTGGCCTAATTACATAATTTTTATTATTACATGAATTAACTTAAATTAATATTAATCAGTATGTCAAATTGTATTTGACTAAAACATGGAAAATAACCCTTCCTACAGCATCTTTTGGCTAAGATATCTTTTATAAATTTACTCTACAGTAAACCAAAAACTCATTTGTTTAAGGAACTACAAATATGTCTTGTCACAAAAAAGCCTACATCACAACCCCTATTTATTATGTTAACGACATCGCACACATCGGTCATGCGTACACAACCATCATCGCAGATACTCTTGCTCGCTACTCTCGTATGTCCGGACTAGATACTTTCTTTCTTACCGGTACTGACGAGCATGGTCAGAAGATAGAAGAAGCTGCAAAATCCAGAGGGAAAACAACCCAAACTTATGCAGATGAGATATCCGCAACATTTAAAAACCTCTGGGATGATTTTGACATCTCTTACGATAAATTCATTAGAACTACAGATGCAGACCATATGAAAGGCGTACAAAAAGCCTTTTCAACGATGTATGAGAAAGGTGACATCTATAAAGATACATATAAAGGTCACTACTGTATCTCATGTGAAACTTTTTTCCCGGCTATCCAGCTTGTAGATGATGAATTTTGTCCAGAATGTGGGAAAAGCACAACCGTTGTAGAAGAAGAGAGTTATTTCTTTAGACTTTCAGACTATCAAGACAAACTGCTTCAATACTATGAAGATCATCCTGATTTTATTTTGCCAAAAAGCAAAAGAAATGAAGTGATCCGTTTTGTAGAAGGTGGATTGACAGACCTCTCCATTACAAGAACAAGTTTTGACTGGGGTGTGAAGCTTCCTGAAGATTTTAATGATCCTAAGCATGTCATGTATGTATGGTTAGATGCACTGATGAACTATGTCACTGCTCTAGGGTACGGTACAGATGATAAAGAAATGGATCAATGGCCTGCACGTGTACATCTCATAGGTAAAGATATCTTACGCTTCCATGCGATCTACTGGCCGGCATTTTTAATGAGCCTTGACTTGCCACTTCCTAAGCACATTGCTGCACATGGTTGGTGGACACGTGATGGAGAAAAGATGTCTAAGTCTAAAGGTAACGTTGTAGACCCTAGAGCCGTAGCAGATGCATATGGACTAGACAACTTCCGTTACTTTATGCTTAGAGAAGTACCGTTTGGAGGGGATGGTGATTTTAGCCAAAAAGCACTCATTGACCGTATCAACTCTGACCTTGGTAATGACCTTGGTAACCTGCTGAACCGTCTCATCGGTATGTCAGGGAAATACTTTGAGGGTACCGTAGACTCTGTGAACGTAACCAAATACTACCAAGCTGAATTAGACGAAGTTCATGCATCGCTTGAAAAGTTAGAACCGTTACTCTTTGAGATGCAGATACACCGTTATCTTGAAGAGCTTTGGAGACCACTCACCGTAGCCAACAAAGCCATAGATATGTATCAGCCTTGGACACTCATGAAAGAAGGTAAAGAAGAAGAAGCAATGGCACTTAATGGGCTCATCGCTGCGATACTTGCAAAAGTATCTATAATGCTTTACCCTGTGATGCCTGCTGTATGCACAAAGATCTCAAATGCATTGCACTTCACCATAGACAATAGCTCTTGGAACAGCATGATAAAAGATACAAATCTGCTTGATACATTTGTATTAGAGAAAGTAGACCCTCTTTTCCCTCGTATAGAAGAACCCTTATTAGAGCAGGCGGAACCTATAGATCAAAAAACAGCACCTAAAGCTGAAAGTAAAAAAGAAGAGAAGAAAGAAGAAGGTGTAGCACTTATAGGCATAGACCAATTCTTCCAAACTTCTCTTAAAGTCGGTACCGTTGTAAAAGCTGAAGAGGTACCAAAGAGCAAGAAACTTCTTTTACTACAAGTGGATGTAGGTGAAGACAAGCCTAGACAAGTGGTTGCAGGCATTAAAGAGTGGTACTCTGCAGATGACATGCTGAACACACAAGTCTGTGTCGTAGCCAACCTTAAGCCGGCAAAACTTATGGGTATGCTGAGCGAAGGTATGTTACTTGCCGCCAAAGATGGTGACGGTCTTTGTATGATCCGTCCAGAAAAGCCTAAAACGGCTGGAACGAACATAGGTTAAGAGGCTAATATGAAAATAGAAGATATCTTAAACCTCACAGAGGGTACACTCAGCAATATACCGAAAGTACAAGCCATAGAGTCTGCAACGGTCTACTACTCAAAAGTAGAACATGGTGACCTTTTCTTCTCTTCAAACCAGGAAGAGATAGACCAGGCCATAGCCAACGGTGCCTATGCCATTGTGTATGATGATGACAGTATCGTAAGAAAAGATGAGGAGATCGCGTGGATAAAAGTCTCAGACATACAACTGGCTGCTTTTAAGCTCATCCGTTATGTGATCATCAAAAAAGAGGCAAAGTTTTTTCTACTCTCTGAACATGAACTTACCTTCCTTAAGATGATACTTTTACATAAAGGTAACATCTCTTTTATCGCAAATGACTGGCGTAAAGCTTTTGAACAGATACTTAACTCAGACAGCGGTCTTTTTGTCGGAGCAGATAAGGAACTTATGCAACTTATCAAACCAGACATAAAAAAGCTGGACAGAGAAGTAGAAGGGTATCCTATCTCAGATACCCTTTTTAAATCTACCTTTAAAGTTGACGGATATGTCTATCAGGAAAAAGAACTCATCCCTTTCCATTTGGAATACCTTTTACGTGTAGTTCACTTTTGTAAAACACAAGATCTTCCATTCTCTGTTGACCGCATCAAATATACCAAACATTTTATACCTGTTTTTATAGATGGTGAACTTAAAAGTACCAAACCCAGTAAAAGTGATAAAGTTGCTATATTCACAGACAACATAAAAGACATAGTAGAAGCAAGAGAATACATCAAACGCAGTAACATGTGGGTTAAAGGTATTGTTCTTACACCACCTAAAACAAAAGTACCGGGAATCGACCGTCCTCACTGGTTTGAGGACGAAGCAGAGGTACGTGAATTACTCAAAAATACCCTCTTTAACTATGCATTTATCTATAATGCAGATAAAAGTATCTTGAATACGATTAAAGAAGAGTATTCACTTTTTTAATAAAGCTTCTCTCTCGTTACGTCTCTTTAAGGCGTAATGCATACTTCAATTTTAACTTATAACCACACAAGTCCACCATATTATGGTGATTAGTATATTTGAATCTAGCACTTAGAAGTGGATATAAACTTATTTTTGAATATCTAATTGATATATGCATTCCATCTCAGGAGAGATGGAACGAGAAAAAGTTTATACCCTTCTAAATTCCGTAGGTTTGGTTTCACCAAACGTTTTTCTCTGGTTCCCATCGTCCACGATTCGAAACGATGGGAACGAGTACCGAAAAATCAACCCTATTTAAATAAAGCCATAAATTATATTGTTTCAAATATGACTGACTCCTCTATCGTGTCAAAAAGTAATATTTATAGAACATATAAGTACATATTTTTTTGTCTTTAATAGTACGATTTCAAGTTAATAGATATAGAATGTCCTATAATAAATAGTTAACATTTTAAGAGAAGGTAAATATGAGCAATCCTATCATCGCAGACAACAAACCAAAGAGAGTAACTCTTAATAAGGATGAGGAATATTATTTTTGTGTTTGTGGTCGTTCAAATAAACAACCATTTTGTGATAGCTCACATGCGGGAACAGTATTTAAACCAAGAGTATTTACAGCAGATCAGGACGGCGAAGCCTATTTATGTGCATGCAAGCATACGGGCAATGCGCCTTATTGTGACGGATCACATAAACAGTTTAATGATGAAAATATTGGCAAGGAAGGCCCGGGATTAAAGCTAGAATCTACAGATGTGCCAAATGCCACAGCTACGCCTGAAGAACCAACAGTAACATTTATCCATCAGCTTGCGAGAGAAGGATTGTCTAAATTAGGACATCACGGTCCAATGACTTCTATGGGGGTTCCACGCCATAAGCTACCTCATTGGGATGATCTACAAATTATGGCAGCTCAAATGGCAACTAAACCATTGATGGAAGACCAAGGTGTTGGTACAGAATTCATTATTGGGCCAGAAGCTAAAAAGCCTTTGAAATTGAAAATCCCTTTATTTGTATCTGATATGAGTTTTGGTGCGCTGTCTGAAGAAGCAAAAATATCTTTAGCCAAGGGCGCAGAGCTAGCGGGCACTGGCATATGTTCTGGGGAAGGTGGAATGCTACCTGAAGAGCAAGAAGCAAATACTCGGTATTTTTATGAATTAGCCAGTGCTGGCTTTGGCTACAAAGAAGAGCTATTAAAAAAAGTACAGGCCTTTCATTTTAAAGGTGGACAAGGAGCAAAAACGGGTACAGGCGGATACTTACCAGGTTACAAAAATAAAGGTAAAGTATCTCAAATCAGAGGGATACCTGAAGGCCAACCATCAATATCACCACCCACATTCAAGAATCTTTCCACTGCATCTGATTTTAAGTACTTTGCAGATCATATTAGAGAAATCACAGGTGGTATCCCTATTGGTTTTAAACTCAGTGCAAACCACATAGAAAAAGATATTCAATTTGCACTAGATGCCAGTGCTGATTACATTATATTAGATGGCCGTGGCGGTGGTACGGGTACGGCGCCACAAATGTTCAGGGATCATATCAGTGTGCCGACCATTCCAGCACTAGCACGAGCCCGTCGTTATCTTGATGAACAAGGCGCAAGTGGTCGTGTAACTCTGATTATTACTGGTGGTTTACGCGTTCCAATTGACTTTGTTAAGGCCTTGGCATTAGGTGCAGATGGCATTGCTATTTCAAATAGTGCTATGCAGGCTATTGGTTGTGTTGCAGCCAGAATATGCAACACGAATAACTGCCCAACAGGAATCGCTACACAGAAGGCTGATCTGCGTCAGAGATTAAATATACAAAAGTCATCAGTCCAGTTGCATAACTTTTTTGATGCTTCTGTGGAGTTGATGCAAGTAATGGCTCGGGCTTGCGGTCATGATGATTTAAATAAATTCAATAAAGATGATCTAGCAACATGGCATCGTGAAATGGCTTTATTATCAGGGGTAATGTACTCCGGCTTTGGAAGTCCAACAAACAATGTATAATAAGACGCTGCACTCGAACAAAATAAAGCTGCTCACTACGCTTTATTTTTCCGGTGACTTGGTCGTTATCCAAAAGGAGAAAAAACATGAAAGCGAATAACCTGTCCTCATGCGTCGTTACAGACAAAGTAGATGAAAGCAGAGAGTTTTATATGAAAAACTTCAATGCAAAAATCACTTTTGATTGCGGGTGGTATATCAATATGGAAATTGGTAAAAACACATCGACATTACAGTTCATGGCACCACAGCAACCCGGACAGCCGACATGCGACGGCATCGGCTTGATGTACAACTTCGAAGTCGACGACGTGGACCTTGAGTATGAGAGACTGACACAACTTGGGAACGAGCCCGTCATGCCCCTTGAAGACCACCCGTGGGGAGACAGGGGTTTTGCGATTTTAGACCCAAACGGGATCATGCTCTATATCTATTCGAACACTGAACCCTCAGAAGATTTCAAACAGTACTTTAAATAAGTAGGCGATATTGATTCTCTGGTTCCCATCGTCCCCAATGGTGATCCATACATAAATCAAATTAGTAAATAAATTTCCACTATGTTATAATCATACATATGTATTCCCATTAAAACGATGGGAATGCGTAATAGATAGTTAGTCCACTTAACATTTTATTAAAAGCACAAAGGAGATCATCATGAAAAAGAACGTTTTATTAATTAACGGCCATCAGTATTGGGAAATTTCCAAAGGGGAATTGAACAAGAGCCTGATTGAATTAGCAAAAAAGGTGCTCACTCAAAAAGGGTATTCAGTGAAAACCACACACGTGGAAGATGCTTATGAACCCGAAAAAGAAGTCGAAAAATTAATGTGGGCCGATTTTATTATTTTTCAAACACCTGTGTATTGGTTTTCCATTCCGTGGGGGTTTAAAAAATACATTGATGAAGTGTATATGGCAGGATACGGCATCATGTTTGATGATGATGGAAGAACAAGATCAGAACCTGAAAAGAACTACGGAACGGGTGGGCTTATGCAGGGTAAAAAGTACATGCTCTCTACCACATGGAATGCCCCACGTGGTGCATTTAATAATGAATCAGAGATATTTGAAGGTAAAGATGTGGATGATGTGTTCTTTTATTTTCATAAAGCACAACAGTTTGTCGGCATGGAACACCTACCTGCATTTGCCTGTTATGATGTCTTAAAAAATCCCAATATTGAAGCTGATTTTAAACATTATGAGGAGCACTTAAATACACTGTTCTAGAAATCTGTATTCTCTGGTTCCCATCGTCCCCGATGGTAATCTATACATAAATCAAATTAACAAATAAATTTTCACTATGCTATAATTTTGCATATATATTCTCATCGAGATGATGGAATGAGTAGCAATAGGAGCATCATGATAAGCATTAAACCTATCCGATCAAAAATACTATTATTCACAGTTGCTAGTGTTTTCTTTTCCATATTTATTGCATTCAACTTTGTCATAGATAAAATGGAGGAGACTGCAAAACAAGCCGCAGTTCTGGTAAGTGCAAAACATACGAAAAATACACTCACCCTAAAAGCAAAACACAAAAGATCAATTGCACAATTAAAACTAAAACACAAAAAAGATATTGCAAAAATCAAGATGAAACAACGCTCTAAGGCAAAAATTCAACGGACTGTTGCCGCTATTCCTATTGCAGGGGTAGCTTTTCTTGCAGTTTTCGAAAAACTAGAGTTTGATGACTGGAAGAGTGATCACCCAAATGGAACATTTATAGAATATTCTGATGAAATTACTCAAACTGTAAATGAACTATTTATGGAAGAGTATCAAGAGTACAGAAAGTATTATGAAAATTTTTAAAATTAAAGATCAGGACATTAATTAACAATATTTTTCAACCTGTACATCCAGCAAACTGCAAATATTGAATATTATACGTATTTCCTAATCACCACTATATTCTTCCCATTATCCCCCACAAATTCACATCCGTATATCTCACATAAAACCCTAAAAGTTTGAGCAGTAAAAAAGACAATATGTGTTGGGTCTTGGTGGTAGTACCACTTTTTAAATGCTTCTATATCATTAGGATGAAACTGTGTTTGCAGGGCTAAATACCCACCCTCTACCAATCGCTCCAACAGACTTTCAAATACTTCTCTAGGTTGATGTAAATGTTCGAATACTTCTGTAGATACAATAAGTTGATATTTTTTACTATCACTAAGTATATCAGGATGATAGATGGGATCATAATAGTCACAGTCAATACCTTCTTTATCAAGTAACGACGCCAGCAGAGAGCTTCTACCACAGCCAAAATCAAGTGCGGTATTTGGTTTGCCCACAAGAGGAAGTGTGAAATCTAAAAAACGTTGAAAGTAGGCTTGATAGCCCTCATCATTTTCATCATTCTCATGAAGGTTGTAACGCTCTTTTTGTGTAGAGAAGTCCTGATGGTGTTCATGAGACTTGAAAATATACTCACATGTTTCACAATAACCATACTCAATGCTCGTTTTTTCATCTATGAAACCAGAACACTCTTTACTACAAATATGACAGATCAAATTTACCCCTTTACAACGTATGTTATGTTACTATTTAATCAATTAATGCAAGGACGATTTTAAGATGAAAAGAAGAGATTTTATAACCAATACAGCTATAGGGGCTACAGTCTTAGCACTGAGTGGATGCCATAGAGCTGAAGAAAAAATAGCTGAAGGTACCTCTGCCAACATTAATAGAGGTAAAAAAGTCACCCTAAAACTTGCTACTTCATGGCCTGCACATTTTCCCATCATGGGAACAGGAGTTGATACTTTTGCCAAACGTTGTTTTGAACTCAGTGGAGGAAGCCTTGAGATAAAAGTCTATGCAAAAAATATCCTAGTCCCTGCTCTTCAAGTCTTTGACTCTACTTCCGCAGCACAGATAGATGCTTTCCACTCTGGGGTCTATTACTGGAAAGGGAAGAACCCTGCTTTTTCCATCTTCGGAGGGATGCCTCTTGGGCTTACAAGTGAAGAGATGATCACTTGGATGAAGTTTGGTGGTGGGTATCAGCTTTGGCGTGAGCTTTATGGTAAGTTCAACCTCTACCCTCTCATAGGTGGTACTACAGGTCCTCAAATGGGTGGTTGGTTCAAAAAAGAGATCAACTCTCTGGCTGACCTTAAAGGTCTGAAGATGCGTATTCCCGGTCTTGGTGGAGAAGTGATGAAAAAGCTTGGTGTTAACCCAGTACTGCTACCTGCAGGAGAGATATACACTTCGCTTGAACGTGGAACCATAGATGCTACAGAATGGGTAGGACCGGCACTCGACAGCATGATGGGCTTTGCCAAAGCCGCACCATACTACTACACAGGATGGCATGAACCCGGTTCCATCTTGGAAATTACTTTCAACAAAGCCAGATGGGAGAAACTAAGTGCTGAACATCAAGCCATTATCACCGCAGCCAGTGAAGAGATGACAAATACTATGCTTCAAGAGTTCCGCTACAAAAATGCTAAAGCCCTGCAAGAACTTCCAAAAAGTGTACAGATAAAAACATTCCCTAAAGAGATGATGGATGCAGCAAAAATTGCTCTGAATGAAGTACTAGTAGATGAAAGTGCTAAGAGTGATGATTTTAAACGTGTGTTAAAGAGTTATGAAGATTTCGTGAAGATAAATAAGCCTTGGGATGATATCTCTACCAAGAACTTTTTAGAGATCAGAGGGTAACCCCTCTAAATCTGTTACATATCCCAGAATGGGAATAAAAACTCAAGTTGTTCATCAGTTAAAATACTGATAGTATCAGAGATACAGTTAAGATGTGCTCTTGTTGCTTCTGCTTTGAGTTTAGCTACATTATCTACTTTAGCGTATACACTCTTAGGTTCTTCACCATCTACCATTGCTTCAATAATTTCTGCTTCTAAAACCTTAACTTGTTTCTTGACCTTCATCACTGCACTCATTGTCTCTTTACGCACAACAAGCAGTTTCTCTTTCTGCGCTTCACTTAAACCCAGTAAAGCCTTGTCCCAATTTTGCAAAAGAACCTTTGTCATATGAGGTAATCTTGACTGGTTGATAAGAAATGGTGAGTTTATTAATGCACTTATTTTATCATTTCTCTGGATCTCTTTGATCATTCCAACAAACTTTTCTGCGGGATAATTATCGATCATATACTCTGCGATCGTTACCAAGTCTTGCTCTGATACCTTACCTTTAAGTGATGGCATGACTCCAAACTTTTGTACTTTATTGGATTCACAAACTGATTTTGCTGCTGCCGGATCTTGCGTATAATCGACAATAAAATCTTTGATATCTTTTTTCTTCTTTATATCCAGTTTAATATGAAACATCACCGCATCCATTGCTGGAGCTTTCAATGTGGGTATCATATCAGGTGTTGGTGAAGTCAACATATGACATGAGGCACAGTTTGCTTTGATAAGTTCAGCTCCATTGCCCGCAAACAATATAGTACCGGTGAGAGATAGAAGTAATAACATTCTTTTCATACGAATAAAATCCTTTTTATAATTTAAAAATAAATTATAGTATTTAAGTGTTAATTCAATATGAATTACATATTCAACTATTTTTACTTTTTCCCTATCTCATCCACACTTTTATCTATCTCACTTATGAAACTTTCTATCTTTTTACCAAAATCTTCAATGAAATTTTTGGTTTTTTCCAAATCAATATTGATATTTTCTTTATCTATCTTAATACCCACATTTTCAGACATATCTACTTTACCCTCAGAGATATCCTTTTGAATATTTCGAGCAGCTGTTTCAAATGTTTGCTTTAAAGTGTTAAAAAAGTCTTTGGTTTGGTTGATATCTATATTGATTTTATTATCATCAATATCTATACCTAGTTTAGAAAAAAGGTCTTTATTTTGCTCTGCCATAGTAACTCCTTATATAGTATAAGAAGTATAGCATATTATAAAAAGGCCAGTAGAGAAGCTGTCACCGCTACATTTAGAGACTCAACACCACGTTGCATAGGTATGGCTATGTTTTCATCACAAAGAGCTTCTACAGGCTTACTAACACCTTCACTCTCATTACCCAGTACAAAGATGGTTTTATCACTATAGGCTTGTTTTTTATAGCTTTGGGAAGCATGAGAAGAGAGTGTGTAAAGGCTAGCACCCTCTTTTTTAAATGATTCCAGTGTTTTTTTAAGATTTGTTGTTTTAATGATAGGCATTTTAAAGAGTGTACCGGCACTTGCTTTGATCACAAGTGGTGATATCTGTGCAGCTCCTTTTGTAGGAAGCAAGACAGCATCCACATTTCCAGCAGCACAAGAGCGAATGATCATCCCTAAGTTCTGAGGATTGGTTACCCCATCAAGTGCAATAATACGATAACTTTTATTGGAATCCTTAAAGCTCTTTTCATCTCCAAAATGCTCTAAAACAATGTCAAGTGCCACTCCCTGGTCTTGTTTGGCATTTTTAGAAATACGTGAGAGAGATTGCTTATCGTGGTAGACTACTTTTATATCTCTTTTTTTAGCGATGCTTTTCATCTGTTCAAGCACAGAAGCATCTTTGTTTGACTTGGAGAGATGCAGCTTATGTATAACAATAGCCTCATCTTCAAGTGCTTCCATCACGGCATTACGACCATAGATAGTCAGCACTTTATCGAAAAAAGCTTTTTTTGCCAAGTACTCAGCAGAGTCCTCTTTAGTATATTCTTGCATCAATTATTTAGATTCGCCGTTCCAAGCAATATGCGGTTTACCCTCATCATCAAACTCAACAGCTGGCATACCCATTATATTGTATCCGGCATCTACATAATGTACTTCACCCGTTACTCCAGAACTTAAGTCTGAAAGCAGATACATACCTGAATTTCCCACCTGGTTGATGGTTACATTCTCTTTGAGTGGTGCATGAGCTTTGTTCCATTTAAGCATAAAAGCAAAGTCACCTATACCGGCAGCTGCGAGTGTTTTGATAGGACCTGCAGAGATAGCGTTGACTCTGATACCATCTCTTCCAAGATCTTCAGCAAGATATTTTGTTGTCATTTCCAGAGCTGCTTTCGCCACACCCATAAGGTTATAATTAGGGATATATTTAACACCGCCATAGTAAGTAAGCGTAAGTACAGAAGAGCTTGTAGAAAGAATAGGTTTCAACTCTCTTACGATCTCGATGAGTGAATAAACAGAAATATCCATCGCCACATCAAATGCCTCTTTGGAAATATCTACAAAACGGCCACTCAGTCCCTCTTTAGGGGCAAAAGCAATAGAATGCACGATAAAATCTATCTGACCCATATCTTTTTCAAGAGAAACCTTGAGTGCTTTGATCTCTTCAGGATTACTTACATCACAAGGGTAGAGTCTCGCTCCACACTCCAGATCTTCTGCGATAGGCGCTAATTTTTGTTCAAATCTTTCGTTGAGAAATGTAATAGCCATCTCGGCCCCCTGCTCTTGACACGCTTTTGCTATACCATAGGCAATAGACTTTTTGTTGGCGATGCCTAAAATGACACCTTTTTTGCCTTTCATTATCATACTGTTACTCTCCAAGAATTAATTTCATTATTTTATCATGATTGAGATAGAATATAAGACAAATTATCCAAAATTATGCAATAGAAATGATAAAAACAGTGTTTATGCTTGTATTTAGGGTGTTTGTAGAAAATTTGAATTTAACCCAAAGGTTAGGCGATGATTCAAATCAAGGTTATAAATGCGAAAAATACTCATTATTAGCACAGGGGGCACCTTTAACAAGGTATATAACCCACTTAATGGAGAACTTGTCATAGATGAAAAATCTAAAGCTTTGGATGAAATAGCATCCAAATGGCTCTGCAAATTTGAGACTATCAACATTATTGGAAAAGACAGCCTAGATATCAGCAATCCGGACAGATTACTACTTTTAGCTACCATTAATCATTCAAAACATGATGATATTATCGTGATACACGGAACAGATACTATGAACAGTACTGCTGCATATTTAGCAGATGCTGATATAGATAAACGTATTGTCCTTACAGGAGCTATGGTACCCTACTCCATAGACCCTGTAGAAGCTACAGCAAATCTAGCTTCTGCTTTTGGATACCTGCAAACATTAAAAGATGATGGTGTCTACATATCGATGCATGGTAAGTTTGGCTCCTATACTAAAATATTAAAAGATAAAAAAAATGGTAAATTCATACATAAATAAATTGTATTTTAATTCATTTTGATATACTTATTAACAAATATTTTAATATACTTAGCAAACAAAGGCATAAAATGAAAATAAAATTATTAATTGTAGCACTTGCAGGATTGATCTTTGCGGGGTGTACTAACTCTGGTGCTTCACTTAGCCCATCAACAAGTTATCAGAAACCAACACCTCAAAAAGAAGAACGTTTTCATAAAACCATGAAAGAAGTTGCACTAAGCACGAGAGACAATCCGAAATATAATAGAATGGCTTTAGAAACACCAGAAAAAAAAGAGTGGTTTAAGACACTGATGTATCGTTTATGGGATAGACAGATAACCAGAAGTCAATTTATATCTGAAGGATTAGCAAAATATCCTACACATCAATATGAATTTACATTTATCGCCAACGGCTTTCAACAGCGTTCATAAATAATGAACCCTATTGATATGCAATAGGGTCTTTCACTCCTGCTTTTTCAAAACCACGTAAACGCAATCTACAACTGTCACATACACCACATGCTTTCACTTCATCCTGATAACAGCTCCAAGTATCTTTTAGTGGAACACCTAAATCCAAAGATCTCTGTACAATTTCACTTTTCTTCAATGCTACAAGAGGCATTTTTATTTCTAAATCAGTTTCCTCTTTTGTTCCCATATTGATCGCTTTTTGCATCTGTTCAATGTAACTCTCTCTACAGTCAGGGTATCCGCTGCTGTCTTCTTCAACTACACCTATGAAAAGCGCCTCTGCTGCATGTTTTTCTGCTACTGCAGCTGCTATAGAGAGAAAAATACCATTTCTAAAAGGAACATAGGTAACAGGGACACCCTCTTCAACTCCTCCTGTAGGGATATCTATACTCATATCCGTTAAAGCTGATGCACCGATCTGTTCAAAGAAACCTAAGTCAACTTCATAAGACTTTTTTGCACCTATATCTTTAGCGATCTTCCGAAAGCACTCCAATTCTTTGGTTTGCGTACGTTGTCCATAATTAAAATGTAAAGCAATGATCTCATACCCCTCTTTTTGTGCCATTTTGGCACTCAAAGCACTATCCATACCCCCTGAAATAATACAAACTGCTTTTTTATTCATGATAGTATGTTCCTTTACTCCCAAATTT
Organism: Sulfurovum iocasae; assembly: GCF_047716765.1. Taxonomy (GTDB): domain Bacteria; phylum Campylobacterota; class Campylobacteria; order Campylobacterales; family Sulfurovaceae; genus Sulfurovum. The sequence goes on along the minus strand of NZ_CP180410.1, from coordinate 1,294,439 downwards.
GGGTTATATTTACTGCCATTTTACCAAGATTTGGGTAAACTTCGGGCATGAAGATCATAGACTTAGAGAATCAAACCAGCCTACCTGTAGATATCGATGGACTTGAAAAAATAGCCCAAAGTCTTACAACCAAAGAGATAGAACTTATTATCACAGATAATAAGACTATACAAGAGCTCAATCAGGAACACAGAGGCAAGGACAAACCAACAGATGTACTGAGTTTTCCTATGGATGCTCCTTTTACGGAACAATCTATCTTTGGTATGCCTTTGGGATCGATCGTGATCTCCGCAGATTTTGTGAAAGAAAAAGCAGATGAGTTTGGACATACGAAACAAGATGAACTCTCATTGCTTTTCATTCATGGATTACTTCATCTTCTCGGCTTTGATCATGAAACAGATGATGGTGAGATGAGAACCAGAGAAAAAGAGATCATTGAGGTATGTGATCTACCTTCAAGTCTTATAGTAAGAACCGGTCACTAATTTACAGTTAAGGAAATCAATGAATTTTGTTATTTTTGTTATCGCCATGGGCGTTTTGATCTGGGGTGCGGATCTACTCATCAATCAAAGTGAGCGTATCGCTTTAAAATTTAAGATCCCAGAGTTTATCATCGGAGCAACACTTATAGCCCTAGGTACATCTTTACCTGAAATGGCAGCAAGTATAGCTGCAAGTATGAATGGTAAGCCGGATATTGCCATAGCCAATGTCATAGGAAGTAATGTACTCAACATCACCCTGGTACTGGCAACTGTTTTCATTATTTCTAAAAATATAAATCCGGCAAGAGATTTTTTTGCCAAAGACAGTACATGGGCTTTAGTTCCTGTTCTTGTCTTTATTCTTATGATACTTGATGGCATGATCTCCAGATTTGATGCTGCACTTTTACTCCTTTTAATGGGAGCCTATCTGCTCTTTTTACTTCAAGATGCCAAGAATATCCCTGAAGAGGATCTGGAAGATCTTGATGAAAGTACTTTTTCATGGACAAAAGTCATACCAGTTCTCTTTGGTGGATTCATTCTTGTGATCGTTGGTGCACACTTTACAGTAGAGAGTGCTTCTGAGATCGCTAGAGATTTTGGGATCAGTGAATGGATCATTGGTATTATTATGATCTCTTTGGGAACCTCTCTTCCTGAGTTGGTTGTCAGTATTTCTGCTGCCATGAAGGGGAAAGTTGATATGGCCATAGGAAACATCATTGGTTCAAACATGGCAAATACAACAGTAGTACTGGGTGCAGCAGCCCTGGTAAATCCTATGGCTATCAATGCACCTATGTATCTCTTTGATATCGCTACGATGATCGTGGCTACACTGCTACTTGTATTTATTACCGCAAACAAACTTTATAATAAATCTGCGGGAATAAGCTTGGTCATTATTTTAGGATTATTTTTAAATAACACAATACAAAGTATGTAACGTATTCAGAGGGTTCTATATTAAAAGAAATCTGCGTGTGAAGTCTCTACCTTTGGTTTTGACTTTACTCTCTTTTTCTTAACTGACACAACCTCATTATCTACATCTATTTTGTTAGATACATTTTGCTCTTTATTTTCACTTACATCTTCTGGTTTCTTTTTGAAATATCCATTTTTATAAAGCCACTTATAAATATCTGCAGCAATAGGTCCCGATGTACTTCCTCCATGTCCACCATGTTCTACCAATACTGTCACAATGTATTGCGGGTCATCATAAGGTGCGTATGTAGTGATCCATGCATGTGATCTGTGATAATATGCCAACTCTGATTCTTTTAAGCGATTTATGGTCGATTGTGGTATAGAAGTAACCTGTGAAGTTCCTGTTTTCCCGGCAACAATTATAGGTAACTTACTCATCGTTTTAAAAGCAGTTCCCCCTAGTGTATTACAGACGTCATACATCCCTTTTCTAATATCGTTTAAATAATATGGGTTGAACTTCATCGGAACAACTTTTCTCTTGATAGGTTCTCCATTCACTATTCTTGCGATACTTGGTGTTACAAGATTAGACGTTGCCAGAAGAGAAGTATATCTGGCTACCTGTAAAGGAGTCACAAGGTCATAACCTTGTCCTATAGCGGCAATAACCGTTTCTCCCATGTACCATGTCTGTTTGAAACGTTTCATTTTCCATGCTTTATCCGGCATAACACCATTGTATTCTTTTGGTAAATCTACACCTGTTTTAACCCCTAATCCAAAGGATCTAAGATTTTTTGCCATCGCATTAATGCCCACTTTTAAACTTTTATTATAAAAATAAACATCACAACTCTCTCGAATAGCTTTACGTAAATCTACAGTACCATGTCCATGCTTTTTCCAGCATCTAAATTTATGTGTACTCTTACCCAATGTAATATGCCCATTACAGTATTCTGAGCTTGCTAAAATATTGGGTTGTGCTTTTTCAAAGGCTAGTGCCATACCCATCTTTATAGCTGAACCCGGAGGATAGGTTCCATGAATAATTTTATTGGTAAAAGGATGTGCAAGATCTTGTTGAAGGGCTTTCCATTCTTTAGAGCTGATCCCACCCACAAAAAGGTTTGGATCATAAGAAGGGTAACTAACTGCAGATAAGATCTCACCATTGGTTCTCATCACTATGGCAACACCTGTTGCTTCACCAAATCGTTCATATATCATTTGCTGTAGATTGATATCTATATTGAGCTGAAGATTTTTATTGTCTTGCGGTAATTTCTTTTCCAGTACATCTATCGCTTTATTGGTTGCTGTTACTTTACTGACTTCATAACCCAACTCTCCCTCTAAAACACTATTGTAATATCTCTCTAAACCACTTTTACCTATCTTTCCAACTTCCTTAACTACAGGGTCTTTCTCATTCTCTTTTTTATTTGATCTTCCCGTATAACCGACAATATGGGCACCATACTTTCCGTAAGGATAGTAACGTTTTGTTTCAGCCTCTATCTTGATCTCTTTATGTAAACTCAATTTAGGATAGGCACCCATCATATCAGGATAATGAATAAAATCCACTACTTTAATAAACGCATGATTATAGGGAGAATTGTGCTTTTTATATACTTTCATCATGATGGTTTTATTGAGATCAGGAAAAGTCTCTACAAGTTTATCAACGATGACTTCGAGTTTATTCTTTTTTCCCTCATCTTTTTTTACTTTTAGATGGGGTACGATAGAGATAGAAAAACCTATCTGATTCATAGCAAGAAGATTACCGTTAAGATCACTTATTTCACCCCTGACCGGCTTAATAAAGCGTTTTCTCTCTATATTGTCTTTCGCCAATCCTTCATAATAAAAATTGGATTTAATGCTTACATGATACAGTCTGGCTATCATCACACCCCAAAAGAGTAAAAAAATAGCTATTACGATCTTATATCTCATAGTATCACCACGATCAGGAGATCAACAATAAGTGAATAGAGCAATATATTGTCTAACACAATACTATTGGTTTGAAAAATAAAGTCATAAGACAATAAAGATCCTAAATATACTGCATCTATGAGTAATACACTTAATACCGGTCTACAGATCCTACATTTACGAAAGTAAAGTAAAGAGTGATAAAAAAGAACATACACAAGCAGTGACGAAATAAAAATCAGGAAAAAAGGTAAAGAGAGATTCACTTCAAGATTGATAAAATAGATGATCGCTACAAAAATATAACGTGTTTTACCTTTCTCAATACCCTGTATAAAAACATACCCCATAACCCCTATAAGCAGTGGTAAAAAAACATAAATAGAGATGAGCATCGGGTAAAATACTATAAACAGAAGTACTGATGACCAAATGAAAGCAAAATATAAAGATCTGTTTAATTTATCCATATATTATACTCGATCCTTAGGATAATTTATAGACCAGGGCTATTTCATTGCATACAGGAAAGTGGATACATTTAATACAATCAGCCCAAATTTTATGTTCATGTATCGCCTCTTTATTGATTTCATTAAACCCAAGTTTTTCGAAGAAAGCGGGTAAATACGTCAAAACAAGTACCTCTTCTTCTACGCTTAATGCTTTCGCTTCTTCCAAAGTAAACTCAACAATTTTTTGTCCGATCTTTTGTCCACGGTATTTTTCATCTACAATGAGACTTCGTATCTCTGCAAGTCGTTTAGAATGCACATGAAGTGCTGCATAACCTACTAACCTTTCTCCCTCTTTAGCGAGGACATATGAACGTATATTGGTTGCCACTTCATCTTCGCTACGGTTCAGGATGACACCTTCTTTTACTTCTGAAGCTACCAGTACTTGCATAGCAGAAATATCACTCAGTTTTGCTTTTACAAGTTCAATCACTCTTTTGCCTCACCCTGCTTTTTAACTTCATTCTCTACACCAAAAATAGTTTGAAGTATCTCATAGTGTACCCTGTCATGTCCGTTTTTTTTAAGATTTGAAACTGTAATTGAACCTGGGAATTCTCTTTTGAGTTTTGCACGTTCTTTTTGATTGAGTTTATCTATCTTGGTGAAAACTGTCAAGTACCGCTGATCGGGACGAATAAACTCTGAAATATACTCTTCCACATCATCATCGATCTTGGCATGAGGATGCCGTGCATCACGCAGATGAATAAAAAGTCGTATGGAGACACGATGCTGTATGAACTCTACCAGGTTTTTCTGCCATACTTCTTTAAGTGTCTTAGAGACTTTTGCATATCCAAACCCAGGCAGATCCACAAAACGAACAGGATAGCTTGTTTCGTTATATAAATAACGGGTTTCAAAAAAGTTAATAAGCTGCGTTTTTCCTGGAGTGGCTGAACTCTTAGCCAGGTTCTTTCTTTGCGTAAGTGAATTAAGTGTAGAGCTTTTACCTACATTTGAACGACCTAAAAAAACGACTTCACTCATATCTTCAGGTAAAGAGTCTGCAATGCTTTGTGCTGACTTGATAAACTCTGCTTCTACAACACGTGGTGTACTCATTTTTTTTCCTCTATATCAAAGATGAACTTTACGGGTTTTTTCTTATTGCCTTTAACATTCGCATTACCCGTTACCATATCAAGTGTGATCTCGTCACCATTGACATGACGTTTATTTATCAGATCATCCATGACTGCTTTCCCTGTTAAAATATATAGTGATTTTGCAGGATAATAGGTTACTTTGTCAGCACTGCCTTTATAAAAACTTTCTTCTTTTTTAAATTCAAAAGTCACGGAACCTATAGCTTCATACATTTTAGTTTCATTATTTTCATCAAAATAAACAATGACTTTATCTCCATGCAGCCAACTTTTTAACTGTTTGATCTTTACATTACCAATAAAATGCACCTCTTTTTTCAGATCCTCTGCTTTCATAGAATCAGAAGTTACTTCTACTTTTTCAGCAAAAAGAATAATAGAGATAGCAATAAAAAGTATAATTTTTAGAAATTTCAATAAAAAACCTTTGTAAAATATAAATATGATTATATCATCATATTACTTTTCAGCTGTATAAACAACCGCATCAATTCTCTTTCCAAAAGCCTCTTTCTTCTGAGTATCATAACGCAATGTATAGCCATGTATTATATTTTTATCCATTATCCCGGTGAAAGCAGAAGTAATATTAAGAATTTTTGTTTTTTTATCATAAACAGCATGTTGGGCACTATAGTCATAACCTTCTTTTTGATTTACTGTGATATTGCCATCTAAATATAGTTTGTCACCTTTATAAGTACCTTTTTTTGCACGAAGTAATTCTATATTTTTTGTATGGTATTTGAGGTTATGCAAAGTTAAAACTCCTGCATCACGTATACCGTAGGTACCAAAAGCCCTACTCTGCATAGTAGCTGTATCTACTTCTATAAATGTTGTATTGGTAAATTCCAGCTCTTTGGTAAAAAGTTTTCCATCAGTAGACTTATGGGTAAACTTCACCATCAATGCTCCTGATAAAATAGCTACAATTACTACAATGATCAGTGTTTCTAATTTTAATCCCATAGCTCCAAATACTTCTCTTCAAGCCCCTCTTTGATGATAAGGTGTTCTATCATCTCTCTGACAGCACCATCCCCACCTTTTTTAGAAAGAATAACTGTTGCTATCTTATCTACATAAGCACTGGCATCTCTGGGAACAAATGAAATTTTTGCTGATCTCAACATCTGCAGATCATTTAGATCATCACCAATAGCCGCAACATTTTCCATAGTAAGATCAATTTTTTCCAAAAGCGCTTCCAGCACCTCTTTTTTATTGTGGATACCCTGATAAAAATGTTCTATATGCAACTCTTTAGCACGACGCGCTACGATACTCGAAGATCGGCCAGTGATGATCGCCACTTGTTTCCCAAGCTTTCTCCAACTGGCAATTGCCAATCCGTCTTTCACATTAAATGACTTGATCTCATCCCCATTTTCACTATAGGTGATGTGACTGTCCGTCATCGTACCATCTACATCCAGTACTATTAATTCTATACTCACAGTACACCCTTCGTACTTGGGATACCCGCATTTTCATTAAGTGTAACTGCCCTACGAAGTGCTACAGCAAGTGCTTTAAATGCCCCTTCTATAATATGGTGCTTGTTTTTACCACGGTTATATATAAGGTGAAGCGTAAGTGGCAGATTAAAGGCAAAAGCTCTAAAAAACTCTTCTACCAACTCCACATCAAACTCCCCGACTTTTCCACCTATAGGGAGCTCATACACAAGAAAACCACGGTTAGAGAGGTCAATATCACAGGTAATACTTGCTTCATCCATCACTACGGTGGCATTTCCGAAACGCTCTATGCTTTGCACAGGATAGATGGCCTTTTTAAGCGCTTGTCCGATGACTATACCTACATCTTCTACACTGTGATGGTCATCTATATGTGTATCTCCTGTACACTTCACTTCCAGGTCAATATGCGCATGTTTTGTAAACGCTTCCAGCATATGGTCAAAAAAACCTACGCCCGTGTTTATTTTAGCTTCACCCTTGCCATAAAGGTTTAGCTTGACTGAAATTTGTGTCTCTTTTGTTTCTCTTGTTACTTCTATCATTGATTTTCCTCTTAATTTCTTACGATAAATGCACCTGCTAGGTCATTACTGTTTTTAAAGTCTCTTGCTTCATCTTCAGATCCAAACCCCATAAGCCAAACACGATATAAAGGTTCTCCATCTACATCAGAGAATTTCTTGATGACAGTCTTATACCTAGGATATAAGCTTGTATGCTTTCTTTTATAAATTTGAGCTCCCTCATAACGTCTAAATGCACCCACTTGTACACCAAAGTTGCTCAATCTTACACGTGTCTGAGTATGTGTACGTTTACGCTTTGCTATCGTAGCGGCAGACTGTACTTTACCTGCAAATCCAACTACTTGTATATCTACCTTTGCAATACCCATTCTATCCAGCCCTATCTCTTTACCTGCGGTGTAACTACAGTCAATAATACGTCCTCGTACAAAAGGACCTCTGTCATTGATACGCACAATAGTACTTTTTCCATTTTGGAGGTTCTTTACCTTTACCATGGTATCCATAGGCCATGTTTTATGTGCAGCTGTTCTGGCATGCATATTATAACGTTCACCATTACTGGTATATTTTCCATGGAAATTCGGTCCGTACCAACTGGATATACCCCGCATCACTTGTCCAACTTCAACAAAAGTCGGATGATAACGTTTACCCCGTACATTATAAGAGCGCATGGTTGATTTATGTCGTGCTGCACTCGTGTATTTCGTAGGCTTAATGACACCTTTACGCTTTTGAGAGCACCCTGTTGTAAAAAATACCAAGGTTAACATCATCATAAACATTAAAATAGTTATTGGTCTTTTCATTGAGCCTCTTGATGTTATAAATATTAGCTAATATTATCACTTTATTTGACTTTATTTTTGCTTGCTTCAATTTTTTGTTTTCTATTCACTTCGTACGGTAATAAAAGATTCTTAATCTGTTAGGGTTTCTTCAAATAACCCTTGACTCACAGGAATCACTAAAAGTGTATCAAGTATAAGGAAATCATCATTCAACTGATTGGCTGCCTTTATCTCTTCGGTACAACTATGATACTGTTTGGCAATACTTTCAAGCGTTTCTCCTAAGCTAACATAATGTGAGATCAAATGAGGCTTAATAGACTTTTTCTCTTCTGGAAGTTCGTATCGTAAATAGAAAGCTACCATTTTCTCTTCAGGGATCGTTATCTTATAAATAGGTTTTTTCTTAGGCACTATTGCATTTTTAAACTGTTTATTTAAAGCTATCAATCGTGATGGTTTCATCTCTATTAATTTAGCTAATTCTCTAAGCTTTGTACCACCAAGTACCTCTACTTGCAAAATATCATCTGTAGATAAATTGTGCCCTGAACCAAAGTCAAGTGTCATACTTTCACCTATCATAGCTACAAGTAAGATCTTTTTAATATATTCTCTTGTTTCCAAAGGTAAGTATTTATCTCTGTCATCAACAAGTATGGAAAGTTCATCACTACCCGCTTTTTTAATGGCTTTTTCAAGACGACCTTCACCACAATTATATGCCATAGCCGCAAGATACCATTTTCCAAATTGACGGTGAAGTTTACTCAAGTAGTTTATCGCTGCATTTGTAGAGCTTATGGGATCACAACGTTCATCAAAACTGTTATACACAGAAAGATTGTAGTGTTTTGCTGTTGCAGGCATAAATTGCCATAACCCTACCGCTTTTTTAGGTGAAACAATGGCTGGAGAGAAACCTGACTCTACCATAGAAAGATAGATAAAAAGATCGGATAGTCCATCATCCATCAGGTATCCCTTCATCATAGGCAAGAGGTCTTTACCTCTATTCAATGAACGTTTATAAAATGCTGTGATCTTTTTTTCATTTTGCAGGACGAACCGTTCAAAATCAGCATCATAGATATAAGCTTCATCTACGCCGAATTCAGCAAAAACATATGCATAACTTGGATATTTATCCACGATAGAGAGTGAAAAAGAGTATGATGATATCAACATCATAAGTAAGATGATTTTCATAAAACTCTTTTTCATATGATCCTCTTTAAATACCAAAAAGCTTAGTGCTGTTTAGTGTAGTTATCTGTTCCATTTCAAGTCTGGAAACAGAGCTTAATTCAGACATTTTATCAGCCACAAAAGTCGTAAATGAAGGTTCATTACGCTCACCACGGTGAGGATGTGGCGTAAGATAAGGTGCATCAGTTTCTATGAGAAGTCTATCTTGTGGTATTTTAGGATACACATTAATAAGCTTCTTGGCATTTTTAAAAGTCAAAACGCCACCGATACCATAATAGAAATTCCTATCTGCAAGTTTTAACAAGGACTCATCTGCATTGTAGCAATGTAAAACACCCCCCTCTTTTCCTGCATATTTCTCCAGTAATTCCAAACAGTCTGCACTAGACTCTCTTATATGTATGATCAGTGGTTTTTGCAACTCTTTTGCCCAAAGTATTTGATCTATAAAAACTTCTTTTTGCAGTTTCTTTTCAGCATCTAGATCTTCTTGGTTTTCAGGTAACCTGTAGTAGTCCAGTCCACACTCGCCTATCGCAACACATTTTGGATGTTTCACAAACTGTTCAAGGTAACTTCTATCATAATTTTGAGCATCATAAGGGTGCACACCTACAGCAAAATAGACTGAATCATACAATTGGGATATCTCAACCGCTCTTTCCAAACTCTTTGGATCAGCACCGGGGATGATGAACTTCTCCACACCCTGCTGTTTGGCATTTTCTAAAATCTCATCAAGATCATCATTATATCTTGCATCATCTAAGTGACAATGTGTATCTACTATCATCTCTACCCTATATTTTTTAATTAGAAGATTCTATTATAGCAAAATCTATCATTAATCTCATTATTGTGAACCTTTCTCTAATCTTAAATAAGATATAGTTAATTATATTATAAACTATAGGGTGTGTCTATGATCGGTTATATCATCATTTCTGTCTTTGTATTAATACTTATTTTATTTGTATATATTGAATATAAAAATGAAAAAAAGTATCAGGAAGAGAGACGTCAAAAACGTCAAAATGTTAAAAAAGAAGAAAAAAAACCTGTAATAAAACCTAAAAAAGTACCAAGTGCAAAAGAGTTAGAAGAAAAAGAAGTACAAGAAAAAAGGGCAGAACAAAAGAAGAGACTTGAGGAACAAAGACTCCAAGAACAAAGACTTGAAGAACAAAGACTTGAAGAAAAAAGACTCCAAGAAAAAAAGTTGGAACCAGAGTTAACTCCTAAACCTGTAGTCACGGAAAAGCCAAAAACCATTGCAATTTCTTTAGGAAAATATCCAAAATTTGATCATTCACGTCTGTTGGAAATGGGGCTTTCAGAAGAAGAAGCTAAAGAGTTTGTAGCAGAACTAATCCCTCAAATTGAGACACAAATACCACTTATCAAAGAAGCAATGGCAATCTCAGATTTTCATAATATGGAACGACTGATACACAGTATTAAGGGTTCATCGACAACTGTCGGAACAGGTGGTGTTTCAGACCTTTTGGTTGACTACAATACCTATCTCAAAACAGGTACAGAACTTGCCATAGCAGAAGCTTATTTGGAACAGTTAAAACATTATTGTGAAGAGTTAAAAGAGCAATACGCTTAAACTCTTAGACGTTTTGCAAATTCAAGTGCTTGGGAAGTCGGATTTTCTCCACCGATAATACGGGCGATCTCCTGTACCCTACCCTCATCATTCAGTATTTCTACTTTACTTAATATCCCCTCTTTAGTCACCACAATATGTTGATCAGCCTGAGCAGAGAGATGTGGTTGATGTGAGATGGCAAATATCTGATACACACGTGAGAGTTTTGCTATCATCGTAGCAATAGCGATAGACTCATCACCACTTACATTGGCATCTATCTCATCAAGTATAAGTACACCTTTACTTTGACTTATATTATTTATGCTTGCAGCCATCAATGCCAAACGGACACGGTTGAATTCACCACCACTGAGTGTAGCCATTTTTGAACTGCCCAGTGTTACTTCTGCTTTATCTATGCCTCGTTCATCTAAAGAGATAGATTCAAAAACAAAGGAAAGTGCCGGTAACTTAAGTGTTTCAAGATATTCTCTCAACAGACTTTCCAATACTAAGGATTCCTGCTGTCGTGACTGAGAAAGCCTGCTTCCAATAATAGTAAGTTCGGTAAATTCCAGTGCTAAAAAGGACTCTAACATACTTTTGTCCTGCTCTATATTCTGATAGCCTGAAAGCTCTTCTTTTTTAGCTTCTTTATATGCCAAAGCCTCTTCTATGGAACCATAACGATTTTTAAGTGTAGTCAAATCACTTAAGCGGTCCAATACTTCTTCTACATTCACCTCTTCGAGCTCATCGGCCAGTGTCTCAGTATCTTCAAAGTCTGCTCTTAGCTGATTCATCATCTCAGAGAAAGCCGAAGTATCTTTATCTAAAAGGCGATATACTTCTTCCACAGAGCTTTCACAGGCAAATATCTCAGAAGCACTATTTAAAGCATCTTTTATCTTATCTATACGCGAAAGCTGCTGCTTGACTTTAAGTAGTTCCTCCTCCTCATCAGGTTGGGGGTTGATACGTTCTATTTTCTCTACTTCGTAAGTAGCAAATTCTATGAGTTCTGCCAGCTTAACTTCATCTTCTTTTATCTTTGCAAGTTCTGCTGCTTTGGTTTTATAATTTGCATAACGTTTCTTATACTCTTTAAGCAACTTTTTGTATATTTTGTCCTTAGCTACTAAACTGCTGTCTATCATTTCCAAGAGTGACTCTGAATCAAAACCTCCTTTGTCACGGACAGAAAGATATTTTACATAAGGAGAAAAGAGTTCAGCCAATACTTTCTTAGAGATATTTTGCCCCTCTATAAAGTAACGAAGTTTCTCTTTTTTAAGTGTTTTGATGGTTAGATCATCTTCAAGCTTATAGGCATCACTCTGCAGGCCAGCTGGTTTAAGCAAATTCACTTCACATAAAGATGCTGCTCCTTGCGTAGTGTGTCCAAAACTGGAGAGTATGGCAGACATAAGTACCGACTTTCCTGCACCACTTGGTCCGGTAAGTACTACCAGTCCTTTATCAAATTCCAACTCTACTTCATCGAAAGTAACAAGTTCACGTAAATATAGACGCTCTATCAATGCTTATCACCCCAAGAGAGTTTGTCTCTTAATACAGAAAAGTAATTACGTTCTTTTCTATGTAAAAGTTTTGCACCTGTTTTTGCACCCTGTATTCTCAAGACGTCTCCTTCATGCATTTCATAATGATCCTGACCGTCTATCACAGCAATGACTTTTTCACTTGGTGAACCCAATTCAATAGTAAAGTCAGCAGGCACGACCAAAGGTCTTTGATTTGTAAGGGAATGGGCAGAAACGGCTGTCATGATAAAAGCTTGCGTAAGAGGATACATGACAGGTCCACCCGCTGCCAAGTTATAGGCAGTAGAACCTGTAGGTGTAGATATGATAAGACCATCTCCCCTATACGTATTGAACCACTCTCCATCTATGGATGCATTTATTTTTACCATTTTAGAGATGACCGGTCGTGTAAGCACTACATCATTTAATGCAAAAAATGGTTGTTTGCTTCCCTTTTTTGTTGTTATACAGCCTTCCATCATCATACGATTATCGATCCTATATTCACCTTCCAGCAATTGATCTAAAAAATTATCTACATCATCGATGGTAATATCTGCTAAAAACCCAAGGGTCCCTGCATTGATACCCACAACAGGTTTATCAAAACCATAACTGCGACGTACCAATGATAGCAGTGTACCATCCCCACCAAGAGAAACAAGAAAGTCTGATTTTTCACACATCTTCTCAAAAGGCAAGCCTTCCAGCCCTATCATCTCAGCTGAATTCTGACCAACTAAAACAGCGATACCTTTAGCTTCAAACTGTGCTTTTATCTTCTCATACAAAGGTTTTATCTCTGGTGCATTGGGTTTGAGTATAAACCCTGCTGTTTTGATCTGTGCTAATTTTTCCAAAGTATGGTACTCCATTTGTTTGATTAATAGTAGATTAGCATAAATGTACTTTATATTCTGTTTTCATGTCATATTGTCATATTTTTAGAAATAAATGATATTTTTCTCTACTAATATCGTAGGTTTTCTAAGTCAAATTGTATATACTAGCAAAATTAAATTCTAGGAGAGAAAATGACACATATTAATACTAAGGTAGTGATTTCTATCATATCTATATTTGTAACCTTTGGTTCATTACATGCAGCTAGTTTTGATTGTAAAAAAGCAGGAACATTCATAGAACATACAATTTGTGGAGAGGCTAAGCTTTCAAAGCTAGATGAAGAGTTGGCAAGAGCTTACAAAAAAGCTAAAAACAATACAGACAAAGATGCTTTAAAAAAAGAGCAAAGACAATGGATCAAAACGAAACGCAAATCTTGTAAAGATGTTCAATGTTTAAGAAAGGTATATGCTGAGCGTGTAGATGAGTTGAATGCTTATAGTGAATCTTCCGGAAATGCTACTTGGGCTGGAAATTATTCACATGACAAGAGTAATGCTACTATTGATATAAATAAAAATTTAACGTTTAGATACTCATCTGTAACTGCACGAGGTAATATCTGTGATTTTGAAGGAAAGTTTGTTCAAGAAAGAGATACTTTGGTCTACAAGAGTCGTAGTGAGTATATGAATTGTTCTATGAAAGTAATTTCAACTAACGATAAAACTATAAATATTTCCGGTGGATGTACCTATGGAAGTTGTGGTATGGGATCAGACATTAATAATGGAAAATATAAAAAGTAATTCATTTCCAGAGCAAATTCAACCCTAAACAACTTTTAGCTATAATCGCGTCATTATAAATACATAGGATAGTTGATGAGAACACATTATTGTGCAGAGATAAATGAAGAACATATCGGTGAAGAAGTCACTGTAGCAGGTTGGGTTGCCAGCCGTAGAGACCATGGTGGGGTTATCTTTATAGACCTTCGTGATAAAGATCAAGTTATACAACTTGTATGTGATCCCGCAGACAATGCAGATGCACACAAACAAGCTGAAGACATTAGAGATCAGTTTGTTGTTATCGCTACGGGGAAGATAAGAGCTAGAGGAGAAGGCCTTGAGAACCCTAACCTCAAAACAGGTAAAGTTGAAATGGTTGTGGACAAACTTGTCATAGAGAACCGTTCAAAGCCTATGCCTTTTGAGCTTAATGATGAAAAAGTAAACGAGGAGATCAAACTCAAGTACCGTTACTTAGAGCTTAGAACACAAAAGTCTTATGATATTTTCAAGCTTCGTTCAAAAGCGACCATTGCAACGAGAAATGCGCTTGATGAGCTTGGATTCCTGGAAGTTGAGACACCGATCATTACCAAGTCTACACCAGAGGGTGCAAGAGATTACCTTGTACCTTCACGTGTACATGGTGGTGAGTTCTATGCACTTCCACAGTCACCACAACTTTTTAAACAACTTCTTATGGTTGGTGGTTTTGACAGATATTTCCAGATCGCTAAATGTTTTAGAGATGAAGACTTAAGAGCAGACAGACAGCCGGAATTTACTCAAATAGATGTTGAGATGTCTTTCTGTGATCAGGAAGATGTCATCACGGTAGCAGAGAAACTCATCTCTGATGTATTTATAAAATGTGGTTTTGATGTTCCAACTAAATTTAACCGTATGACGCATGCCAATGCTATGGAAAAGTATGGTTCAGACAAGCCGGATATGCGTTATGACCTGGCGATGGTAGATGTGATCGATATCTTTGAAAGATGTGATAACGAGATCTTCTCAAGCATTGCCAAGACGCCTAAGAAAAACCGTATCAAAGCACTTAAAGTTCCAAAAGGTGATGAGATCTTCTCTAAGCGTCAGATGAAAGGTTTTGAAGAGTATGTACGTAAGTTTGGAGCATCCGGTCTTGGTTACTTCCAGATGAAAGAAGATGGTCTTAAAGGACCTTTGACTAAATTCTTTACAGAAGATGACATCCAGGCTATTATCGACAGATGTGAACTTGAAGTGGGTGATGCAGTCTTCTTCGGTGCAGGTGACAAAAAACTTGTATGGGATTATATGGGTCGTTTCCGTATCTACCTTGCTGAGATCATGGAGATCATCCCTAAAGATACATTTGAATTCTTATGGGTAATGGACTTCCCTATGTTTGAAGTAGAAGAAGGTAAAGTAAAAGCACTTCACCATCCATTTACACAGCCTAAAACTTCAAAAAATGGAACTATAGACTATGAAGATATCGAAGATATCGAGTCTATCGCGTATGACATCGTACTGAACGGTACAGAGCTTGGTGGCGGGTCTATCCGTATCCATAAAGAAGCTATGCAGGCAGAGATATTTAAATTGCTTGGTATCGATGAAGAAGAAGCACAAGAGAAGTTTGGTTTCTTGCTTGAGGCACTGAAATTTGGTGCACCTCCACATGGCGGTTTTGCACTGGGTCTTGACAGACTTATCATGATCATGACAGGGTCTAGCAGTATCCGTGAAGTGATCGCCTTCCCTAAAACGCAAAAAGCACAATGTCTTCTTACTCAAGCACCAAGTGAAGTAGATGCGGAACAGCTTAAAGATTTAAGTCTTAGAATTAGACAGGCAACACCAACAGCGTAAGCACCTCGTCATCCTCGTGCTTGACACGGGGATCCACAAGTGGCATGAAATTTAAACTCTAGATTCCCGGGTCAAGCCCGAGAATGACGAAATATTAAAGGACAAAAAATGAAAAAATTATTTCTTATCATCGGAGCACCAGGTTCTGGGAAAACAACAGACGCAAGCATCATTGCTGAAAAAAACAGTGACAAGATAGTACATTACTCTACAGGTGACATGTTAAGAGAAGAAGTAGCAAGCGGATCTGAGCTAGGTCAAACTATAGAGAGTTACATCTCTAAAGGTGCACTTGTTCCTCTTGAGATCATCGTAAATACTATTGTATCTGCTATCAACAATGCCCCTGTTGCCAATGTACTCATCGATGGTTACCCAAGAAGTACAGAGCAAATGATAGCTTTTGATGAACTTGTATCTAAAGAAGACAACATCGAACTTGCATCAGTTATCGAAGTAAGAGTGAGCGAGCAAGTAGCTAAAGACAGAATCCTTGGACGTGCTGCAGAGGCTAAGCCAGGTGAAGAGCGTTCAGATGACAGTGTAGAAGTATTCTTTGATAGAATGAAGATATATACTGATCCATTGGCAGAGATCCAAGAATTCTATACAAATAAAGAACTTTTAACGGTTATCAACGGTGAAAGAACTCTTGAAGAAGTAGTTGCCGATATGGAAGCGTTTGTAAAAAGTAAAATCTAATTCAATATCTCTTCATTCTCACGGTTTCCGTGGGAATACACACATCCATTAAATTTCAATCTCCCCTCTTTAGCTAAATACTATTACATACCAATAATCTACACTTTCAAATATTATAAACACAATTTTATTTTATACAATTTATTTTAAGTATATTATTATAGAATATAAATACAACTTATTTATAATTATATTTTAAATGAGTAAAACTATATAAAAAGGAATAGGATGAGAGCAAGATCTGTTAAATTATTGGGGAATGGTATCGTACTGTCACTAGTAACTTCTACACTACTACATGCAACAACTGGGGATACATTGGTCGCAGTAGGTACAAAAGCCAGAGGTATGGGTGGCGCAGGTATAGCTGTTAGTCACTGTGCAGAATCAACTTTGCATAATCCGGCACTGATCACTTGTACTAAGGGGACTTCAATTTCATTTGGAGGCACACTCTTTATGCCTGATATCAGTGCACAGATGGGTGCTGCTGCTTTGCATGAAAGTGATGCTGATATGAATATGATTCCTACAGTCTCCATTTCTCATAAACTCGATGAAAATTGGTTTCTCGGTATTGGTATGTGGGGAACTGCCGGAATGGGTACTGATTATCGTAATGCAACTCAAACTCCTATGGATTCAGGTAATATGCATATGGTGACCAACTTGCAACTTATGCAGTTTGGTGTATCTGTTGCATATAGAATTGGTGGTTTAGGTGTAGCAGTCACACCTATCCTGCAATATGGTTCATTAGATATAAACTATCAAAATTTTGATGGGAGTAATGTAGGTGATGGTGTTGCACAAGATCTTAATTTTGGAGTGAACTTGGGTGCTTATTATGATTTCACCGATAATGGTATTGATGGTTTGACACTTGGTGCAGTCTATAAATCAAAAATAGATATGGATTACAGCAATCAACTTTCAAATGCTACACAACCGTTTGTTGATTTTGGTATCTTCCCTGGAGCTATGGGTAATAACTTGGAGCAACCTGCTGAGTTCGGTATAGGGTTAGGATATAAAATAGATCAGCATACCTTTGCATTTGACTATAAACAAATTCAATGGTCTGATGCAAAAGGCTATAAAGATTTTGGATGGGAAGATCAGGATGCGTATGCAATAGGATATCAATATACTCAAGATAATTGGGTACTCAGACTAGGTTACAATCATGCTGATCACCCTATCACAGAAGCACCTAGCGGTCCACAAGTTATTGCACCGGGAAGCTATGCACAGGCCGGAGGAAATGCTCTTAATCTCTTTAACCTCTTAGGGTTCCCGGCTACTGCAGAAGATCACTATACGATAGGTGGAAGTTATGCATTTACTGACGCTTTTGCTGTAGACTTTGCATATGTATATGCACCTGAAACAGAAACAACTATGAATACTATCGTAGGATTTGATGGAACAAATCTATATACAGGCCCATCAACTGTATATCACACAGAAAACAGTGTATCATTCCAACTGTCTTACAAATTTTAAATTATATTCCCACTTTTAATGTGGGGATATAGTATTATTTATCCTATGGAGGTACAGTATGCTTAAAATTATCCTTCTTCCCCTACTCTTAACACTTAGCTTATTTGCAGGTTCCCTTTCCATTACCGGTACAGTCGTTTCAGACAATCAAAAGATGATCGGTGCCCGTTTTATGGGGTATGTAAAACATATCTATTTTAACATTGGAGATAAAGTAAAACGGGAAGATACACTCTTTGAACTTGAATCTGCAGAGTTTGACATCTTAAAAAATCAGGCAGACCTGGCTTTGGAACAAGCAGAGATCATGGTTGATATGTACAGAACCAGACTCGACAGCATTCGTCGTGAAAAAGCACTGATGAGAGTCAGAGGTAAAGATAACTCGATAGACTGGCAAAATATGGACCTTACAGCTGACAATGTACAGGCCGGTCTTGCTGCAAGTCGTTCAATGGTAAAAAATGCTGCCGAAAAAGTCAAACAGATGGCAACCATTGCAAACTACCTGGAAGTTAAAGCACCCAATGACGGGATCATCGTGCAAAAGCGTATTCGCGTGGGTGATCTTATAGTTCCGGGCATGTTAGCTATGGTATTGGTAGATCTGGACCATCTTGAGATAGAGGGTCAGATCTCAGAAGCAGACCTGCTCAAAGTCAATGCTGGTGATTTTGTAGATGTCACTATTCCCTCTATCAAATTCAGCACACGTGGTCGCATCAAATCCATCGTTCCCAGTGCGAACCCTATGACACACACCTTTACTATTCGTATCTCTTTTCATAAAGGTCATACAAAGATCTTTCCCGGTATGTATGCAAAGATAGGTATAGAATATGGTGATGAATTGGTTCAAAAGTAGAGGCTCATACCCTCTACTCGATTCTTTTTTTATTAGCTCAGTAAATATCTAATTTTTTCGTAACTTACCGTTAAAATTTACTTTCAGTACCCATACATCACTGTCTCTTCTTCGATCAGTCTTTTTATCTCCAACGATAAGATACCCATCCTCTGTAGTTAAAATATCATAACCTGCATCGTCACTCTCTCCACCATAGGTTCTCTCCCAGAGCAATTTACCCTTTTTGTCTATCTTGACCAGATAGAGATCAGAACCGTTTCGGCGTGTAAAACTTTCTGACTTCCCAACCATCACATAGTTGCCGTCAGGAGCCTGTGTCACTGCAAAGGCTTGATCATCACGACTTCCACCATAGGTGCGTTGCCAGAGCTTATTTCCTTTTTTATCTGTTTTTACCACATAAACATCTTTATAATTATTATCAAAGCTCTCTGTGGTCCCGACCATTAAGTAGCCATCATCTGTTTCGATCACATCAGAGGCACAATCATTATCTTTACCACCATAGGCTCCGTACCACTGCTTTTCACCCATTTTATCGAGCTTTACGATATAGCTGTCAAAATCTCCATGTCCGTAACTTTCGGTTTTACCTGCCATCACGTAACCATCTGAGACAGAGATGACCGCATGGGCATCATCTTCATCTTCACCACCGTAAAAACCACCCCAGAGTTTATCTCCCTCTTTGTTTGTACTGAAAATATAAGGATTGACCTTAGCCCCAAAAAATTGTAAGTGAGTCTCTGTACCGGCGAAGATCAGTTTATCTCCATCAGCTACCAAGGCACTACCATTGTATTGGTCATCATCATCTCGATAATAGGTAGTTTGCCAATCTACTTTCCCTTCACTGTCAATTTTCACCATATAGAAGCTGAGATTCTCATTGCCATATGTCTCTGTAGAACCGACAAATACAAAATCCTTTCCAAAACGGGTAATAGCATTCGCCTCTTCATCATCTTTACCGCCATAGATTTTTGACCATAGTTTCTTTCCATTTTTATCGATCTTGATCACATAGGCACCAAAATCCCTATGATCTGTAAAACTTTTGGTCTTACCTGCGATCAAATAACCATCATCCGTTTTAACCACTGACTTTGCTACATCATCCTCATCTCCGCCAAATACCGTCTCAAATACAATAGACCCCTCTGCGTAAATGAGTGACGAACCCACTAATACCATTCCTAAAATCATTTTTCTCATATTGACCTCCAATTTTTATTTATAGTACCCTCTACTATCTTCTTTTAAGTGGCGGGAAGAGTGATTTAATATTATCTGTAATGATGCACCAGGTACCTTTTCTCACCTTTATCTCACTCATGAAATATCCATCTGGCATCATAGCTTTGGCATTATCCATAAGCACAGGGATAAAGAACAAAGAAACCAGTGTAGCCGCCATACTTCCAAAGATCAGTGCTACACCCAAACCACCGAAGATAGGGTCTGTTGCAAGAAGAAGTGATCCAAGTATAATAGCTACAGCTGTAAGCATAATAGGCTTAGCCCTTGTTGCAGTTGCAATGGCAATGGCTCTTTTCTTTTCCATGCCTTCATCAGCGATCAAAGATTTTGCAAAATCTATAAGCAATAGAGAACTACGCGCAGAAATACCCATAAGTGAGATAAACCCTATAAGTGAGGTTGCCGTGAGAAAGAAATGTGTATCTGTAGCATAAAGCTGTATCTTATCTGTCACCCAGTGACCAACTATCACCCCGATAATAGAGAGGAAACTTCCTATAAGAACAATACCGCTTAAAGCGAAGGATTTATAGTACACGACCATCAAAAGAAACATCAAGACCAATGCAGATATAAAAGCCCCTCCCAGATCACGGAAAGTATCGAGTGAGACTTTCATCTCTCCATCCCAGCGTAGAAGCATTTTAGCATCTGTTTGATTATCTACCATATTCAGATCAAACATGAATGTCGTAATGCCCGGTACTTTAGTGATATTATAGTCTGTTCCCAAGACTTCCAGCATCTTCTCCCTGGCTTCAAGCAGTGGATAGACTTGACTGACCATATCACACTCTGCAGTAATGGTCACCATATTTTTAAGGTTTTTTCTAAAGATTGTAGGACTTGAGTTGGTTGATCTTGTTTTTACCACTTCACTTAACGGTACCATCATACCTCTTTGGTTCATCAGCTTAAGAGAAGAGAGTTTATTAAGCAGTGCTGTCTCTGTATCGAACTCAACCAGACGCGTTTCATCATCCAGTCGTAAAAAGATAGGGATCTGATCTTGCTGGTCTCGCGTATTTTTCACAGCAATTGGCATCCCTTTAAATGCAAGAAAAACGATCTGATTGACTTGATCTACACTCAAGCCACTACGTATGATCTTCTCCTTATCTGGAACAAGATCATACTGCGTATAGAGATCATCTTGCATGACATCTACATCTACAAGCCCCTCTGTATCTGCCAATATTCCTGCAACTTTGTTTGCTGTTTTACGTAAGACTGCATCATTCTTACCATAAAGTTCTATGACTATGGTCGCAAGCGTTGGAGGTCCTGAAGGCATCTCCGTAAAACGTATGGAAGCATTTTCAACCAAGGAACCGCAAGCCTTGTTGATCTCTGGTCGTATGCGGTGTACCATCATAAAAGAGGGTTCATCTCTTCCATGTTTGTCTGTAAGGTTAATAACGATCTCTGCCTGGTTTTTAAGTGACTTGAGCGCTGCACCTTTTACCAAACCGGCATAATCCAAAGGAGCACCCTGCCCTAAAAACACCTCCATATCGGTGATCTCTTTCTCTTTTTTAAGGGTATCTACAATACAGGTAGTAACCCGTTTAGTTTCTACTATGGAAGCATTGGTCGCAGTATCCACATAGATAGTAAAGGTATTGGCACTTTTACCCGGTAGCATTCTGGCAAGTACCATTCCACTTGGTATCATCATGACCGCTCCAGCCATAGAGAGAATGACAAGAAAAGTAACGATCCATTTATTACGCTTGGAGCTGATGATCTTATAAACAAAATTTTCCATCAGTCATGCCCTCCCTTTGTAAACTTTATGAATTTACGTGCCAGATAAGGGGCAAAAACATAGGCTACAAAGAGTGAAACACCCAATGCTACAGGTACATTCAGAGGGATGGGTTTCATAAACTGCCCCATCATACCACCCACAAATCCCATAGGTATCATCGTTAGCATGATGGCGATAGTGGCGATGTTCGTTGAAGGACCTATCTCATCTGTCGCCTGTATGATGATCTCATCAAACTCCATATCTTTCGATTCAGGCAGGTGCAGCCGTCGGTGAATATTTTCTATCACTATGATGGCATCATCGACAATAAGCCCAAGACTCAAAAGAAACGCAAAAAGTGTAATACGATTAATGGTCTGATCCGTCATCAAAGCGATAAAAAGTGTCGTTGCCAAGATCATCGGTACAGCGATCGTCACAACCATGGACTCTCTCCATCCAAGGAAAGGGATCAAAATAAGTGCAATGATAAAAATAGTGATCAAGAGGTGATGTACCAACTCGTTCACCGCTTCATTTGCCCGTTCACCATAATTACGGGTAACAATGAAAGCAACCCCATGCTTTTGTAACTCTTCTCTGGCTGCATGCAACTCTTCTATGGCACTTTCGGCTATGTGTACAGCATTTGTACCTTTAAGTTTAGAGACTGTCATAGTGATCTGGTCACCTGCATCGCGGAAAAGTACATTTCTTTCTTTATCATCATCTTCATGATGCTCTGCTTTACTATGCTGCTTTATGACATCATAGGTAATAGAAGCAGATTGGTAATTCTGTATATCATAACTATAATCCACTCTGGCAATATTTTTCAGATAAATAGGTGAACCCATATATTGGGCAACTATCAGTTCCTTGAGATCATCTATATCATCTATGGCATTCTTCACACCAAATACAACCAGTTTACCTGTAGCTGTCGTTGTATCTATCTGAGGTGCATTGGTGGCAATGGACCTGATCGCCCCGGCGACCTGTCCTAAAGAGATATGGTAACCAGAGAGCTTATGCAAGTCTATCAAGACATTGAACTGTGGTCGTTTTACCCCTTTGAGTGTGGTTTTGGAAACATTATCCAAAGCATTGATATTTTGTTGTATGTCACGAATGGTTTTATAGAGTTTTGTATTATTGTTTTTCTTATCACTCGGTTTATAAAAAGCTACTGTTAAGATAGGGATATCGATATCAATATCAAAAGGTTTCACCAAAGGCGGCATCGTACCCTTGGGAAGTTTATCCATATTTTGCATTACTTTATCGTAAAGTTTGAGGTTGGAGGATTCCCTATTCTCCCCTATGAAGTATTGTACATTCACCATTCCAAAATTATTCATGGCTGTACCATAAACATGCTCAACCCCTTTGATCTCACGAATACGGCGTTCAAGAGGTTTAATAACAACATTGGTGATCTCTTTAGGAGTAGCCCCTGGGATCGCTACGATCACAGAACCACCACTCACTTCTATCTGTGGATCTTCTTCTCTGGGCATTACTTCCAATGAGACATAACCTAACAATAAAATGGCAACAGCCATTACAGGCGTAAGGGGGTTGCTCAAAAAAGCTTTAGCAAGATGTCCGGCGACGTTTTTGATTTTATAGAGTTCCATAGATAGATTATATCTATTTTATTTATTTATATAAGTATTATTTATTAAAAAAATTTACAATAAAAACATTTGTGTCATTTGAACACATATTTAAAATCAGATAAGCATCTCTTCCAGTGTTACTTTCACATTCTTACCTAAAGCATCTACATCATAGCCACCTTCTAAAAAGAAAACAAAAGGAACATCTGCACTATCAAGTATTAAACGTACTATCTTTGCAATACCTTCAGTTGTGACATTTAACTGAGCTAAAGGATCACTTTCATGTAAGTCATAGCCTGCTGAAACTAAGATAATATCGGGATCAAAACTTTCAACATATGGGGGCATGTCATTTGCATAGATATCCAATACTTCATCATCTCCACCATCTGGCATCATCAAGAAGTTAGCGGTAAAGCCCTCACCAGCCCCAGAACCTTTATCTCTTTCAGAACCTGTACCGGGATAAGCAAACGCTTGATGGGAAGAGAAGTAAAAGACTGAATCATCTTCATAAAAGGTGTCTTGGGTACCATTGCCATGATGTACATCAAAGTCAATGATCATCACTTTTTCATAACCCAGACTTTGAGCATATCTTGCCGAAATGGCTATATTGTTAAAAAGGCAAAAACCCATAGCCTGTGCAGGTGTAGCATGATGTCCGGGAGGTCGCACAGCACAAAAAGCTCTTTGAAACTCTCCTGCTTTGATGCCATCTAGCGCTGCAATACCTGCCCCCACTGCTTTGACCGCTGCCTCGTATGAATCAGCACTGCATATCGTATCTGGATCGATAGATGTACCATGTTCACTGGCATCCAAAATATTTTGGATATGTTCCGCAGAGTGCACGGTTTGCAGTATCTCTTTAGAAGCCCGGATGGGGGATCTTTTCAATAGTTTATGCTGAAGTGGCTCTACAGCTTTATTGATAGCCACAAGGCGTTGCTTTGACTCCGGATGAGCCATACCTGTATCATGTTCAAGATAGATATCATCTGTAATATATGCTACTTTCATTTTTGCTCCTTTAGAACTATTATAATCTCTCTGTTCTTTATTCAATCCTATGTTAGTTGATTTTTTTTGACCTCTTCCCACATAAGCTAAAATTGACAGCAAGGCGACACTACTTGCTCCGGCAACTAATATTTTAGACAAAAAACTTCTTCGATTTTTAATTTGATTCTTCATAGGAATCTCCTTATTTTTTAATTGTTGTAATCGGAAGAAAAAAGAGAGATATCATAAAGGTACTGGCAACCTGGTGATCTTTTATAAGATCTATAGTTTTCCGTCCTCACCTCACGATGGGCTTGGCTTATTTAATACCTAACTACACTAGTTATGATAGTATAGAAGTATTAAACAAATATTAAATTCAAACAACTATAGGTCAATTTATACTCCTTAACTTTTAGTTAGTGGTTTAATATAATCTCTTTTTCAATGCTTCCACATCTTCTTTTAAAAGCTGTATCTCTTTTCGTAAGAACTTCATCTCTTCACGAAGTATAAATTCTTCTTTGTGTTCCATAGGTACAATTTGTTCTCTGATCTCTTTTTCTGTCTCTTCATCAAATAAAATATAAGTGACCTCTCTACCCTTCTCCTGAAATACTTCACTTTTAACTTTACCTGACTTTACCATTTTCATCACATTAAAAATACTCAACTTGTATTTTATTGCATAAGCTTTAATTGTAATTCTTTCCAAAATAAACCCTTTATTTTTATATTTTAAAATTATACACAATTGCTTAACATTTATTTGTTATAATTCATAAAATTACCTAAAGAAGGATTTCCATGAAACACAACAGACTTAACCCCTTAGCACTTATCGCTTCTCTTGTACTGCTTGTAAGTAGTTACTCTATAGCAGAACCGGCATCTGTCATTGAAGCCAAAGCAAACGAAGCACTTAAACAGTTTGCCAAAGAGGTTAAAGGTAGTGAAGAATTTCTTTCAAAAACCAAAGGCTACCTTGTTTTCCCTTCTGTAGTTAAAGCTGGATTTGTTGTAGGTGGAGAATATGGAGAAGGTGTATTGCGCGTAAATGGTGAAACAAAAGGTTACTATAGCATTGCATCAGCTTCTGTCGGATTTCAAATGGGACTTCAACAAACTTCTTATGTTATCGCATTTGGTTCCCAGTCAGCTTTGGACAACTTTATTAAGAGTGATGGATGGGAAGCGGGTGTAGATGGTGCTATTACTGTAGCTAAATGGGGTAAAGGAAAAGATATAGGATCTATTAGTTTTGAAAAGCCCATCTATGCTTTTGTTTTTGGTGCAAAAGGTTTGATGTATAACCTTAGCCTTGAAGGAACTAAGTTTACGAAGATCAATCGTTAAGATATCTTAAAATCTAAGAGAGGTTAAACCTCTCTTTATAACTACACTTCTGGCAAAGTTCTTCTACGGCTTTGCCTTCTTTAAACCCTTCTAGCATATTTGTAGCACGTTTATCGGATAATATCTCTTTTAAACTCTTATCATGCAAATCACCAAGTTCCATGATCCCATCACAGTCCAGACAACATGGTACAATCTTTCCGCTAGCTAAAATAGCTACATGTGACTGTAACCCTTGGCACATTCCATCACCATAGTTTTTATTTGATAAAGACGGCCACTCAAAATAGTTATCAAAATGTATAAGTACCTTAGAAGCTAAACGTATGGACTTTGGCCGTTCTTTATAAACATTATCCAGATCAAGTTCATGGTCAAAGGCTCCTGAGAGTTTAGAAAAAAGTGCCTCATTGAATGTACGTTCACTCATCATCTCATCTAGGTTCCAGACACGAAGGTTGATGAACAGTTCTTCTTTTCGCTCTAACTTGGCATGACACAGGGTAAGTACAGGAGTAATATATTGTTCAAAAGTGATAGAAGTATCATTCTTATTAAAACTATTGAGTGAAATATTTATCTGTTTTACACAAGGGTGGAACAGTGTATCATATGCATGTTTTTTGAGAAAATACCCACTTGTGGTCAGCATCGCCTTCAATCCATGCTTATGGATGATATCAAGGTAATCTGAAAGGTTAGATAACGTAAGTGGATCACCCACTACATGACAGGCTATCTCTTTGGTATAAGCGTTGGCTTGCATGATGACAGACTCAAAAAAGTCCAGATCCATCTGCTGGGAAGGTAACTCTTTTGTTGGGCAGAAACTGCAACTCAATCCACAAACATTTGTCAGCTCAATATATATACGATAAAATTTCACTATTTCATGCAGCTTGAAAGATCTGTAATATTTTTTGAACCTCTAATGCATTTCATTCTTGATTCAAGTAAAGAGATATTTTCATCAAAATCATCTAAGACCTTATCTTTCTCTTTACCTTTCCATTGTTCAATATTATTTTCTCTATCTTTTGTCAATTGGGCTTTTAATTGTACAACATTTTCCATACAGGTATTTGCTTGTATCCAGTTATCTGCCTGCTGTAAACAGACACGTGTTTCTTGAATACTTAACAAAAATTGTGGTAAAAACAATTTTTGTTTCTCAAAAACATTTTGACTAATTTTATCTAACCATACCCTCTTTTGCTCAGGAGTAAAGTTATCTTCTTCAATCTTATTAACTGATAATTGCTTTTGCATATCTTTACCTACACTAATTAAAATTTTAGAAAATTCTTGTGGTAATTTTTTACTTTTAGTCTTACTATGTGTTTTAAAAAGTGCAAATTTTTGTATAGGATAGTTCGGTATGCTGCAGTTAGCTGCTGAAGTATCTATATCAAATTTAATACTTGATGCTTTTTTCCGGTAGTATGTTCCTAAAAGGTAATGTTCAACAAGAAGAGGTATTCCCTTATAAATACATTTTCGTACCCCAACTCCTTCCCAAATATCACAAGTATATCCCGCAATCTCCTCTTGACCGGTCTTAATAAGATCTTTTGTAATATATTCTTGAAAATTACCCTTAGACATTTGACGTTCTAAAATCTTTTTAGTTTTAAAATTTACATCAAATCGCTGCTTATCCTCTAACTTCTCACATCTTTGTATGGTTTCTATATTTTGTAGTGCTCCGGATGTTATCTCTTCAAAATTCTCCTCTATAAGCGCAACAACACCCCAATCTTTAAAACGCAACTTACCTTTTCCCTGGATAGTGAGATTCACATCCTCTGTAAGTTTTCCTCCACCACTAATAGTATAAAGTATCATACCTGATTCAACATCAAATTTTTTTTGATCTGTTTGGGCTGAAAGGAGTGTCATATTCCCAAGAGATAAAAATAGGAAAATGACTGTAATTTTGTTCAGATACGACATAGACTTCCTTGACTGCTCTCATGCAGAGGTAATGTTTAGGTAATGAAATTGTAGCATAATAATAAACCGCAAGGTAAATATAGAGCTTATTTCTTTATTTATGCAGTTGTATTCAATTATAAGGTGATACTGTTTGAAGATAATCTTCTATAAACATTCCGGTATTACAAAATCCATCTTCATTATCTGGAGTTACACCAAATTGACTTTCACCCTTTAAATACTCTCTTTCTATCCATTTAGTTTTTAACTCTTTTACATTATGCTCATTATCTGTTATATACTCATATACAACTTCACATTTACCATAATTACATCTAAGTACATAGTCACAATTCTTCTTGCCTTTTACAATGACATATCCACGATTACTGCATATAAGATATCGAGCATTTACCCAACCTTTATGACTGTCATCTCCAAAATTTTCATACCACTGTTGTACCATAGGATAGACACGGCACCATGTTGCCTTATCAACCTTTTTACACTTCTCTATACCAACATATGCACCTTGTTGTAATACAGCTACTTTTTTAGATCTGTAATCTGCTTGACTACGGACATTTAATACATCATTCTGTGAAATATTTATCACTTTTCCAAAAAGTGAAGTACTATTCGCCCATAATCCAACTGACAATAGTACAGTAAGTATTACTATTATTCTCATCTATTTTCTCAACCATCCAGGTGCAAAGATAGATCTATCTACTTTTACTGCTATTTTTTCTCTACTTGGTTCAAACATTTATAACCAAGACGCATAATATCCTCATTTTTTAAGAAATAATTTTTACTCTGATCAATATTTGCCATTAACATACTACTTCCCAACAATACGGTAAACTTACTTTTACTATTTTTTTCATTTTTATTCTCCTTTTACTCTTCAGGAATACATTTTTTAATAGCTTGCATTGTCTGTGCTTTTTTTACACAAGGTACTATTTCATTTAAATACTGATCAAATTCACCAAGTATCTCTTTCTTCGTTTTAGGACTCCACTCATCAACTAGCTCATCTGTTTCACCACTTCTGGTATTCATTTCATCATTACATTGATTTGCCTCTTTAAGTGTATCTGCCTTCTTTAGACATTTATACCCAAAACGCATGATCTCCTCACCTTCCAAAAACTGCTTTTTCATTCTAGGAAGCATTCCTGTCATCATGGCATCTTGCATCTTTTTTTGCTGTGCTTTGGTTGCTCTTTCTCCCTCTTTGATGCCAGCACTTTTGGCTGATTCTGCCATCCTGTTATGTAGGTCTTCCATAGCCTTGGCCGCCTCTTCTGCTTCACCTTCAGCTTTTTTATCCATCAGGCTCAACTTACTTTTATCCAACTTATTACCCATATCGTCATAGATAGGGAAATCAGGCAATTTAAAATCATCAGAGGAAAGAGAAAGATCAAATTGGGCTTTAGTTGCAATTTCAGTATTCTTTATACCCATTACATCTGTTTCCACTCTAAGCGGGATACCCTTATACATACACTGCTTTGTTCCCATCATCTCCCAAACATCACAGGTATAGCCCAATACATTATCTGTACCAGTTTTTTTACCACCCATTTTTTTCATCATCTCTTCACCAGACTGCTTCATATTTTTTCCACCACCCATGAGTGCACCCATAGACGCAGCCATATTTTTCATACGCATGATCCGTTTAGATTTAAAATCTACATGATAAATCGCACCCTCTTTCATATATGTCATTGTATGTGTTTTAGTGTTTTTTGTTTGTCCCATGATAGTCTGTTTGTCTATCTTGTTCTCTTCGGTCAGATTTTTTGCTCCATAATTATCAAAAATTACTCTTTTCTTACCAATAGTTTTCATCTTTTGACCCATAATCTCACCAGAACCTGTGATCTCATACTCTACTTTTCCACTCTTAATATCATAGAGTTTCATCCCATTTGCACCTGCAACCAACATGCTGCTACCCATCAATACTGTTAAACTTACTTTTAGTATTTTTATCATTTTCATGTTCCCTTTATTTTGTAAACATATCAAGTTCTTTACTCATATCATCAAACTCTTTATCTGCTTTTGCATTATCTGCATTCTGTTTTTCTTCTTGCTTTTTCTGTGCTTCCGGATTTGCTCCCTGCATCATACCACCAAGTGCGCCAAGCATTGCACCAAGCTCATTGAGTTTTTTTGCATCTTCCTGACTCATTCCTTTTATCTCTATCTGTTTATCACCTATCGTTATTTTTTCACTCTTTTGCTCTTCTTGCTTAGGAGAAGATGTAACTTCAAGCTCTGCTGAATCTGCTTTGATCAGCTCTTCTTTGGTAGGCTCTTTCTTAATGTCTGTCATATCAATAAGCAGTTTCGACTGATCTCCACCCACAGTAAACTTAACTTCTTTTGTATCATTATCAACTTTAACCTCAACACTGTAATCACCACTGTCTAATATCACTTTTAAAGTATCCGAACACTTAATTTGCTTCTCATTAACAAGCTGACCACTGCTGGCATAGATCTCATAACTTATTTTTACATTCATGTCAGAACATTTGGCTTTGATCAAAAACTGACCAAAAGTCACATGGACTTTAGTAGTCTCACCTGCTTTGACCTCAAGTAGTGTTTCTTTTTTAAAATTATTATAACTCGATTCAATAATATATTTTCCTACTGGTATTTGACGTGTTCCTGCACTTTTTTTACTGGAGTTAGCTCTAGCAACAAGATCCCCTACTTTACCATCTTCATTTTGAACAATATTATGATAAGCAGCAATCCATTTTCCACCTTCTTTTTCTGAAGCTGTAACTTCCACAGTACCTGTTTGACCCATAACCACATGTATTTTGGTCACTTCACCCGGCTTCACTTCAATTGGTGTAAATACTTCAAAGTCATTATAGGTTGACTTGATGATATATTTTCCTACCGGTATTTGTGCCTTTCCGACACTTTTTTTCCTTGAATGCGCCGTAGCAGCACGATCTCCCGCTTTACCATCTTCATCTTCGTAGATACTGTTATAAGCAACCACCCACTTGCCATCTTCTTTTTCACTGTTACTGATCTCTACCATACCTGTTTGACCCATAACCACATGTATTTTGGTTACTTTACCCGGCTTCACTTCAATTGGTGTAAATACTTCAAAGTCATTATAGGTTGACTTGATGATATATTTTCCTACCGGTATTTGTGCCTTTCCGACACTTTTTTTCCTTGAATGCGCCGTAGCAGCACGATCTCCCGCTTTACCATCTTCATCTTCGTAGATACTGTTATAAGCAACCACCCACTTGCCATCTTCTTTTTCACTGTTACTGATCTCTACGGTATGCTCAAGCTTCTTCGCTACAGGTTTCGGTGCGGGTGCAGGCTCAACCTTCTCCACCTTTTTAGCAATGACTTTCATAGCTTTATTCAACGCAGCAGCATTCTTAGCAGAAAAATACTCCCCACCCGTAGCACTTGCTATACACTCCAACTGCTTATCAGTCTTTTTGTCGACATTAAAACCTATAACATGTGTGACAAAGTCTATACCTTGTTTCTCTAACTCTTTAGCAGTACCACATGGGTCAGGGTCACACGTCTCTTTTCCGTCTGAGATAAGGATGATCGTTGCTTTCTCTTCAGTATACTTAATCTCCTCTGCAACTTTACGCAAAGAACGGGAGATAGGTGTTTTCCCTTTAGGTTTAATACCCATTACCGTTTTAATGACTCTGTTTTTATCTATCTTTCCCACAGGGATAATGGTTTCTATGTCATTACAGTCACCCTTTGAACGGTGTCCATACACAGTCAAACCCAACTCCACAGAAGGATTCCACTCTCTGACCACATTTTTTAACGCATCTCTGGCTATCTCTATTTTAGTCACACCATTTATCTGTCCCCACATACTTCCCGATGCATCAAAAATGATGACCGCACGAGGATTATACTCCGCCAATACACTTGTAAACAGTGTTGTAAAAACCAACACAAAAACCAACAACAACTTCTTCATTCCCTGTCTCCTTTTGATATACTTATGATTCATTCCAATTAAGTCTAACATGATAATGTGCCAGAAGTGTGCCAAAATGAGATTTATACATAATTTTAGATAAAATTTTTTATGTTAATTACTTATAGAAAAAGCATAAGCTTTATTTTTTTATTATTTATTTTCATGAATAGCTCTCTAATGGCCAATAGCATCAATATCTCTCAACAAAAACAAATTTCACTTTTGGAAAACAGTAGTGTTTATATTGATGAAAAACAACTAAGCATTCAAGACGTATTGAAACAAGATCTATTTGAAATATATCTTAAACCTTATATCAATATCGGGACATCACAAAAAACGATTTGGATTAAATTTAGACTTCAAAATCCTACTCAAAAACCTATAGAAAAATCACTTATACTCACATCTTCTCTTCTTGAATATATAGCACTCTATAAAGATGGTGATCTAAACAGACCTATCATAAAAGGTGTTTCGCATATCACCAAAGAGCATACAACTCTTTTTCCATTCTATAACATTCAACTAGAAGCAAAAACTTCCCAAGATTATTACCTGGAAGTAAAATCCCTTTACGAACCCGTAGATTTTGGAGTAGGAATACAAGACAAAAATGAATATCTTGCCGAGGATAGAGCTCAACAATTTGTCAATATCATGCTTATAGGCATGGTTCTTGCACTTATGCTTTATAGCTTTTTGGTCTCTTTTTACACAAAAGATAAAAGTTACAGCTATTATAGTTTTTATCTCTTCTTCCTCGTTTATCAACAGATGACCTATCTTGGATTGACACAGATCTATTTTCCTGTAGATTTTGTTGTCATTGATATAAAAATACCTATTATAAAAGTAAGTACCCTACTTATTACAGCTTCACTGTTTGCTATGTATTTCTTAAAAACAAAGCAGAGACCAATACTGCATAAGATCTATAAACTTTTTGTCTTCATTGCCCTGATGGAAATGATCATACTCTCCATACCAGGTATGTATAATCTCAATATTGTCATCATTACTGGTGCACTTTTCATTATTTTCAATCTTTCTGCCAGTATTATCTCTTACAGGCAAGGGTATACACAAGCCAGGCTTTTTATAGTCGGATTCAGTATAGTATTTTTTTCTTACTTGCTTATCATTTTAGATGCTATTGGTCTTACTTCTATCATGCAGGATTTTCAAAACATACTTATGTTTGGAACAGCCTTTGAAGCACTTATCCTCTCTTTGGCATTTGCAGACAGATATGTCATTTTACAAAAAGAGAAAGAGAAAGTAGATGCACATATGTTAATAGCGTCAAAGGACAGAGCTTCTATTATAGAAAATGAAGTGATCAAAAAAACACATGAACTCAATCATGCTTTGAAAACAAAAGAACTCTTACTAAAAGAGATACACCATAGAGTTAAAAATAATTTACAAGTCATACTTTCCATGATCCGACTGCAAAATGATGAGATAGAAGACAAAGTCGTCATGGAAAAATTCATCAATCTTGAAAACAGGATCAACGCCATAGCAAAAACGTATAATATGCTTCTCATTAAAGATGATCTTGAAGAGATAGATATGCAAGAGTACATTGATTCACTCCTATGGGATATACAGGGAACTGTCAATTATAAAAGCCATAAAATACGTATAAAAACAGATATTGATGCTATGATACCTTTACGAGAATCCGTCTATATAGGGCTTATTATCAATGAACTGGTTACCAATGCTTACAAATATGCCTTTGATGATCATAAAGGTACTGTTTTCATATCTTTATATCACAATGAAAATGATTTCATATTGACAGTAGAAGATGATGGTAAAGGCTTTATAATAGAGGAAAATCATAAAACACTAGGATTAAAATTGATCCATACACTCGTATATGATCAATTAGGGGGTGACATGGAAATATTTACAAATGATCATACAAAATATATTATAAGGTTCACTATATGAAAGAGATCAATATCCTTATCGTTGAAGATGAGAGTATCGTTGCTATGGAGATAGAAAGCTATATCAGGAAACTTGGATATGCTGTGGTTGATATCTGTTCTAATGCCAAAGATGCCTTCACAGTAGTTTCAGAACAAAAAATTGACATCATACTTATGGATATTTGTATCAAGGGAGAGTTGGATGGCGTAGAGACTGCCGCACTCATTAAAAAAAGTCATCCTCATATAGAAATCATCTTTCTTACTGCACACCTGGATGATTACAATGTCGATAGAGCAATAGAGATCAACCCTACCGCATATCTTTCAAAACCTTTTAACAGAGAGGAGTTACGCGTATTTTTAAAAATTGCACTCCGTAGAGCAGACAAAGAACCTGCACTTTGTGAGGAGCATAAGCATCATATCATTCTTGATGATGAGTTTTCTTATGATCCTTCAAGCCATACGCTTTACTGTTGCTATGAGATCATTGATCTTACAAAGAAAGAGAGTGATCTTTTAGAACTGCTTATAGAAAACAAAAATAATGTTGTAGATTTTTATACCCTAGAAAATACCATATGGCCGGACAAAGACACGAATACAAATACTATCAGAACATTAGTGAAAAGATTGAGAGAGAAACTAAAACATAAGTTTATAAAAACTATCTCTGCACGTGGCTATAGACTACTTGTATCTGCTAATTAAAACCTGTAAATAGCATTAGTACACCTGTGAGGGGGGATTATAATTAATTAAAAAGATTTCACCCCTTGAGCCACTTCCTCTTCAAGCACACCAAAAGCTTTATCCATAGCAGATACTATATTGGCTGCATCGCTTTTGGTAGGTACTGTTGTACTGAAAAGCCCTGTTTTACGTCTCTTGGTACTTATATGCGTCACTTCCCAGTCAGCATCAAGGTAGACTCTGTCACCTTGGGCTATGAAGCGTGTAATATTTACATTGACTTTCACAGTTGCCTCTCTGTCAAGACCCCATGGATAGGCATATACACTTGGCTGATGGAACTTTTTTTGTAAAAAGCTGATGAGTCTTTGTGTCAATCCTGCATTCAGGTCCTCTCCCCATACTGCACCGCTTAACAAACTTATCTGGCTTGATGTTTTTGCCACGGCAATTTCTCTTTTGTAAAGATATTCCGGAACAGTCACTTTTTCTACCCCAATGATTCTGCTTTTATTTGTATAGGTAACAGCCGGTTGAGGAGCTTGAGAGAGTACATAGTAACTGCCAGATGAAACACATCCGTTAAAGATGAATAGTGCTATGAGTGTAAAAAGTGTTTTTATTTTTATACTTGTAATTTTTTGCATTAGTTATCTCCAAAAATAAGTGAATTTGGTTTACGATTAAGCATTCTTAAGAATATTTTCATCTCTTGAGATGTTTTTGTAAGTACATTAAGTGTTTCCATCAATTGGCGTTTTTCAATAGGGTCACGCTCATAGCCTTTAACCACTTTTTCCGTACTTTTCAGTGTACGTGTTATTGATGTAATTGCTTTATTTAGCTCATCAGGCAATACTTCAAATGATTTTTTGCTTGTTAATGCGTTAATATTTTCTATTGTTTTCTTCAGGTCGATCAGTACTTCATTCGCATTAGCTATAGGTACTGCAGTATCATCAACCACTTTGTTCACTGAGGCAAGTAGTTTTTCCAAAGGCAAGTTATTGAGCTTATCAAGTATTTGAGTCATGCTTGTCATGATACCTCTGGAACTATCCCTTGTCATTGGCAAGCGTGCATACTTACTACCCTTAACAATACTTCCATTCCCATCTTGATGATTAAATGTCAGGTCGATAAAAAGCATACCTGTGATAGGATCAAGTGCAACTAATTTAGCACGCAAGCCCTCTTCTACCGCTTGATAGAAATTCAATTCTCCACTGGAGTTAGACTCATGCTTATCTTCAAATACAGAAGTATCAATATCAACTAATACCTGGCCTAACATTTTATGTGTACTTTTATCGTATGAGAGTTCCATGTCACTAACCCTACCAATGTCAAACCCATCAAAACGTACAGGAGCATTTACTCTTAAATTAGCGATAGAATCATCAGTAAGCAACATAAATTTTTTAATAGCTTTAGTTACAGAACCTATCGTTGTACTTTCAGCCTGAGTTTTACTTTCATAAAGAGGAAAAACATGTCCTTCTGCTACAGAAATGTTCTTGTCTTCTCCAGATGAAGAGAAAATAATCCCTCCTTGTAACATAAAATTCAAAGGAGCAATATTGATATCAAGATTACCTTTGGTAAAATCAATATTCATCATGTTTTTTGTCCAAAACTTAGAATCATCATGAACAAATGGCACATATTGTTTATCTATGAATATAATAATATCTATACTTTTATTATCCAGAGCAAGATAAACATATTCTACTTGTCCTACTTTTATATTTTTATAATAAATAGGCGTACCTACTGATACATTCTCCCCGTTTAGCGAAGCAAGATGAAAATATTCACCTTCAACACTATCACGATAAGGCTGAGTAAGACCAATAAACTTTTCTTTAAATCTTTTTCCACCTGCTTTTGAATATACATTCATGTATGTTCCTGAAATCAGTGTATCTAATCCACTAACACCCGATAAACCTACTTCCGGTTTCACTATCCAAAACCTTGCATGTTCTGTCAAATAAGGTTTTGATTTTCTGGTATTCATCCGTACAACAACAGTGACACCATCTGTCTCTTCATCTGCATAAATTTTTGTTACTTTTCCTACAGGTACATTTCGAAACTTTACCAAACTCTGGCCGGCAACCAAACCTTCATTTTTGGGAAAAACAATTTTAATCTCCGGTCCACGCTTTGCAAAATGCTGATATCCTAACCACCCGGCAATGATCAGTGCTATAAAAGGTACGATCCATATAGAAGTAATAAAATTAAACTTGCTTGATTCTTCTATCTCCGGTATCTGTTTTGACATTTATCTATTATCCTTAATTAATGTTTATATTATTATAACGCAGATGAGCAAAGCCCATCTTCTTCGCTAACGCTATGTCCTCTTCAGCAGAGGGCTCTTGCAACTAGTTGCATTTATCTATTATCCTTAATTAATGTTTCATCAAAGGCATGTGCTGCCAAAAGTGTAAAAAAGACTGAGATAGCAAAAGCTGTTGCTGCTGTACCTGCCAGGATCTCGACACTGGACAAATGTATGAGTGCTGCGAGTATCGCGACGACAAAAACATCTATCATCGACCATGGTCCGATCACTTCAGTCATATAATACAATTTATGTTTATTTACTTTTTTATCTTTTCCTAAAGGGTATTTTACACTAATTAACAGATAAATCAAGATAAGGAATTTTAAAACAGGGATCACTATGGATGCAAAGAAAATAATGACAGCCACCGGATATGATTCAATCTCCCATAACAGAATAACTCCACCAAGGATCGTACTTTCATCTCGAGTACCAAACGCAGAGGTAACTAACATAGGATAAAGATTTGCTGGTATATACGCAATAATAGCCGTAATAAGATATGCCCAACTTTTTTCTGTACTGAAACTTCTATGATGATAAATAGCAGAACCGCAACGACGACAAGAGTTTTTTTTACCCTTATCTATGTTTACCGCATCACATACAGGACATCGTATGAGTTTATCTTCGTCTATCTCGATCACTTTTCATCCTCATTTAACAGGATTCTTTTTCTTAACATCCATATCTCTGAAAGATGAATACTTTTAGTGATATAAATATCTATCAGAACAAAGATCATTAACGCCCAAAATGCAACACCTATATGTATCTGTCCAAATGCTACAAGTTTGACAAGTGCGACAAGTATACTGATAAAAAAGATATCTGCCATACTCCAAGGTGTAATATGAGAGAGTAAAATAAGCAGTTCTTTTGTCAACTTTTCACCACGTTCCATCTTTAAAAGCAAAAAGAGAAGCATATTTATAACAAATATCATCAAAGGAAAGATAAAGATCAAAAAAGCACAAATAAGTCCTACGATGTAAAAGCCATTATCTAACAGAGAAAAAATAGTTTTCGGGATAGTAATAAACTGTTCACTTCCCAATATATCTATTTGAATTAAAGGAAACAGGTTTGCCAGAACAAAAAAAATAAACCCTGTGATACTCAATGCCAAACCATGGTCTATAAGTTTACTGTCATACCTGTAAAGTATTCCTCCACATTCAGAGCAACATGCTTTACTTCCGTCTTTTATAGGAGTTTCTTCATTGAGGGTAAAACACTTGTGACAAATGACAAAGTTATCAAGGGCATCTTCATTTTCTATTTTCATTATGTGAATTATACCTAATGTAACCAAGATAAGTGTATGATAATAAATGAACCCTTTAAATAATCGTTAAGGATATAGATGAAAATACTTTCTATTGGCAAGAAACTACATCATGATGGGCTAAATATCACATTCATAGAGCCTTCTTCACTACGTGAGCATCACAATATAGAACTTTATACCTATATCATTATCAATGGTGGAGACGGCACCATAAGAAGAGTACTTAAACAACTGCACAACTTGAATAATATGCCTATCTTCATCCTCAATCCTACCGGTTCTTTTAACGTGGTTGCCAAGATCCATCGAGCACCCAAGATAGAGAAGGTTTTAGATGCCCTTGCAAACGGTGAGACACCCAAAACCCAAAAGCACCACCTCTTCAAACTTAATGATGAGATCTTCCTCTTCTCCGCAGGAAATATGGGAGATCTTCAACACATCTTCCTCTCAGAAACACTACGTTTTGGACCACTCAAGCATGGTATACTCAAGTATATCCTTGCAGTCATTCTCCTCATCCCTGCCCATGTGATCATGACACCTTTTATGTTGATGAGCAAAAGCAGGTTTTTTATCTTTACTCCTGCACGTTTCATTAAAAAGTTCGGTAGTTTTTACGGAGAGGTCAAAGAGATCACTATCGATCTGGAGAATGAATACAATATGTTGGAACTTGATGGAGACATCATCACTGTGCATGGAAAACATTTACATATCAAACAGGCAGGGAGTGTGCCTGTTGTTACCCAGTAGATATAGTAAAAAAACTATAGATAAGCCTAAAATAGGCTCTATTCAGCATATTTATCATAAAGATACTCAGCCAAGCCAGTTGATTCACTGTCTGTCATAGCACCTTTTAGAGATGGCATAAGACCAAAATCTTTGATGGCTTTTTTCCCGTAAAGAGATTTTCTCTTATCAGGTGCATCAATATAATCTTTAACAAAAGTGATGAATGCTTCTTTGGTTTTAGTTTCAGCTTTTAGTTTGTTAATAACATCTTTGGCATAGGGTGCTTCATATATATGTGTAACTTTACCACCAGATTCATCAACACCCACTACCGTAGTATGACAACTTGCACAATACTTGTTAAAAAGTACTTCATTTGATTTGGCCAATTGTGCTGATTTTTCATCTGCTTTAGAAAGTACAACTTTTTCCGCTTCTATCTTTTGTGGCTCTTTACCATAGCCACTATAAAGATAATCAGCTAATATGGTTGATTCACTATCAGTCATAACACCTTTTAGAGATGGCATAAGACCAAAGTCTTTAATAGCTTTTTTCCCGTAAAGAGATTTTCTCTTATCGGGTGCATCTATATAATCTTTAATAAAAGCGATGAACTCTTCTTTGGTTTTAGTTTCATTTTTTAGTTTATCTATAACATCCTTCGCATAGGGTGCTTCATATATAGGTGTAACTTTACCACCAGATTCATTGACCCCTACCACAGTAGTGTGACAACTTGCACAATAACTGGTGAAAAGTGCTTCTCCTGATTGAGCCAATAGTGTAGATGTAGCAAGCAGTGTAAACAGTGCAATGTTTTTTATTTTCATCTTATTAAACCTTTCATTATATTTACTAGAATTATATCATATATAATTTATATTTATGATAATTATAAGTTCTACCATTGACATATGCACATATGTTCGCTATAATCCATACCATATCTGGACATATGTCCACTATATAAAGGAGTCTATAATGCAATCTGGAAGAAGAAAAATTAGACGAAACATAGGAAGAGATCATACTCAAGTCTGCTTTAAACCCTGTGGTATAAAAAGAGATCAGCTTGAAAGTATGATCATTGACGAAGATGAGATGGAAGCACTTAGACTTAGTGATTTTGAAGGTTTATACCAACAAGAGTGTGCAGATAAAATGGGGATTTCTAGAACGACCTTTTCCAGACTCATTGAAAATGCACGTAAAAAAATTTCTGATGCACTGTTGCACAATAAGGCGATCTCAATTACAAAACAAAATGAATTCAAGGAAAAAAAATGATAGCAATACCGTTAAAACTAAACAAAGAAAATTCAGCAGTAGCACCACTATTTGGCAAAGCAAAGTGGTTTGCCTTTGTAGAAAATGGAAATATAATAATAGAGAAGAATGAGGCACAAGGTGGCTCAGGCGTTGTAAAATGGCTACTGGGAAAAGGTGTGAAGACACTTATCATGCAAAAAATGAGCCAACCACCCTATCAGCTGATCAAAGAGGAAGGAAGCATCACTATTTTTTATGTGGGTTCCGATAGAATTGAATTACCAGAGGCACTTAAGAGATATGAAGCTAATGAGTTGGTCATACTTGACGATACCAATGCTCCAGATATCGTCAAGTCTCATGAGAGACAACATCAACAACAGTAAGGAATAAAATGAAATATATTTACACTATACTCGCGATCGTTATTATCTATTTTGTAGGTAATGATATCTATAAGCAAAATACAAAAACAGTAGCAGGAGCAAAAAGCACTCGACTTGCCTGCCATAAAACTTGTAAAGTTTTTGAAAGGACTTATGATGCTGAATTGCTTAAAAAAGCACAGGAAACAGTCCAAGCTGGAGAGTACAAACTCACTTCTAGCATCAAACAAGCTAAGTTCATGGAAACACAGATGTTTAAGTATGTTCAACTTGAAAAGGTTGACCAAATGGTAAAAGATGCCATCGAGACGAGAAAGCAGGCTGATGCAAAGGCAGATGGAAAAGTACATATAGATTACTATATTTATGAAAACGACAAAGCAGACCCAGGTAAGAAAACAAAGAAAAGTAAACTCTATGCAGGCTTCTTACGTTTTATCTTAACCTATAATGGTAAAAAATTCTACTCTGTGCAGGCAGATTTCATGAACTTGGAAGGTGAAGATATTCCAAAGAGTGTTGAGTGTGCCATAGAATCATTTATGACGGCATCATAATGACTTTTGAACTTAAACAAATCGCCACTGTCTGTTCACCCTTTTGTGACCTTGTCAATATGCCTGTGCAGCCAAAAGGTGCAAAAGATGTCTATGCTACGATAGAGTTTAAAGAGGAGTATGTAGAAGGGTTAAAAGATCTTGACGGCTTTTCACATGTCTATCTCATATACTATTTTCACAAAGTCAAAGAACCGAAACTCTCTGTCATCCCTTTTAATGACATGACCCACACACCAAGAGGTGTATTTTCAACAAGAACACCTATGCATCCAAACAGCATGGGACTCTCAGTAGTAGAACTGGTTAAGGTTGAAGGAAATATCGTGACCATCAAGGGGGTAGATATCTTAGATGGCACCCCTCTCCTGGATATCAAGCCTTATATTGAAAATTTTGATAAAGTAGAAGGTGAGGTAAGATCAGGCTGGATGAAAGCAAGTTTGGACGAAGTAAGCGGCAGAAAATCAGATGATCGGTTTATCCAATAGTGATAATAGTTAGCAGACATGATTGAATATCAATTATATTTTATTTTAACCTTGTTTTTATCAACCATCTTTGCCATCGCAGGGCTTGGTTCTGCTGTCGCATTGGTACCTGGTCTAAATATCGCCGGTCTCACTTTTGATCTTTCACGAGCAAGTGGTCTCTTCGTCAACTCAGTCACTACTATCACCACTAGCTATCTCAATTTAAAAAAACAACTCTTTGATCTTACTTTTGTGGCACCACTGGTAATAAGTTCCGTGATCTTTGCCTATATCGGTGCCCAGATCTCATTTCTTGTAGATACAGAGATCGTAAAAACTGTTTTTGCCTATACGCTTTTGATTATTGCTTCGATGATCTTGTTTTTTAAAAAACCTTCCGTAGAAAGATCAACCAAGAGAAACCGAGCCATTCTACTCTTTGCAGGTTCTATCGGTGGGATATTTTCCGGTTTTTTAGGCATAGGAGGCGGTTCTATCATCTCTCCTATACTGCTTCTTTTTGGGTATGATGCCAAAAAGATCGCTATTGGTATCTCTTTTGTGATACCATTCTCTTCTATCGTTGCCTTTATCAGCTATGCCAACCACAT
Source organism: Sulfurovum iocasae (assembly GCF_047716765.1). Taxonomy (GTDB): domain Bacteria; phylum Campylobacterota; class Campylobacteria; order Campylobacterales; family Sulfurovaceae; genus Sulfurovum. Next base: position 1,252,402 of record NZ_CP180410.1, on the reverse strand, counting down.
TGAGCTTGACTATCTGCTTTTGGCTATAGTCGGAGTGGCTGCCTATATCGGTGGGATGATAGGAAACTATATATTGCACTTTAAGATCTCATCTCAAATGATCAAGAAAATATTGGCTCTAGCTTTGTACACGATCGCAATTAAAATGCTTTTAGGATAAATAATGAAATATGAGACTCTCACACTCAAAAAAGCTTTTACAAAAGCTCTCATAAGTTTTATTTCCATTACCCCTATGCTGATCGCTGTGATGGGATTGGTAGGACTAATGCAGATCTATATCACCCCAGATATACTCTCTACTTTTTTTGGATATGGCTCTCTTGTAGATACGCTTGTAGGAACATTGGCAGGAGCGATCTCCATGGGACAAGGGATGATCAGCTATGTGGTAGCCGAAGGACTTATGGAACAAGGTGTTTCACACTATGCACTCAGTGCTTTTATTCTTGCCTGGATAACTCTGGGGTTTGTACAACTTCCGGCTGAAGCGAGTGTTTTTGGTCTGAAATTTACCTTTTATCGTAATGTTTTAACACTCATCTCTACGATCATCATCGCTTATGCCACAGTACTCACTGTTGGAGCAGTCTCATGAAGATACCATTTAAAGGAATGAAGTTTCTGATCATCGTGCTTATAGCCTATATAGTTCTTCTGCTTGTAGACACGTCCAATACCCTGTCTGCACTTCAAAAAAGTGCTTCTATACTCCTGTCACTCTTGCCATTGTTTCTCCTTATTATCACACTTACAGCACTGATAAATTATTTTCTAAAACCAAAACAGATCATAAAGCACTTTGGGAAAGAGAGCGGAGCAAAAGGGGTATTTTATGCACTGGTCGGCGGTATTATCAGCCATGGCCCGATGTATGCATGGTATGGTATGCTGCAGGATATGCGCTCTCATGGACTCAAAGACGGATTGATAGCAACCTTCATGTATGCACGTGCAGTTAAACTGCCACTTTTACCGTTTATGATTGATCTATTTGGTCTCTTGTTTACCATCGTCATGACACTCTATATTCTGATCGCTTCTGTACTTCAGGGGAAAGTCATAGATGCCTTAGAAAAGAAGAAGTCTTAACCAAATTTATATAATACAAATTAAATAAGAGTATTTTAGTCTTATTTAAGAAAATCTATACTATCATACTAACTTATAATAAACATAATAAAGGATAATATATGATGCCATTTACAGATGAAGAATTATACCATGCAGTAGAAAACAACCTCACTAAGGTAAGTGCTTATGTAAGCTCACATGGTGGGAATATCCACTTAAAAGGTGTAAAAGACGCCATTATTTACATAGAACTTGGTGGTACATGTCATGGCTGTTCCATGAGTTTAATGACAACCAAGATGGTTGTACGACGAGAGCTTAGAGAGTTGATCCACCCTGAGTTGGATGTGATCAATGTTGATGGTACGCCAGAAAACGAGCTTCCTGAGGATTGTTATAGAGAAGAAACTGAACCTACAGTAGAAGTAGAAAAAGAAGGCTTGATGGACAAAGTTAAAAAACTTTTTTAGATAATAGTGCAGAGTCTAATGACTCTGCACAAAACTACTCTTATTGATATACTTAGTTATAGGGTAGATAATAAGCCACTGCAATTAATGAAATAACAACACCTAACCATATAGTTGGTATAAGTCTATATTTTAATTGAACATCTTTTAAACCCATAAAGTAATCAATAACAAGTTGCCCTTTTATAAATGTAGTTAAGAGTAAAACAGCAACAAGAGCTGTGCTTACATATTTTAAGTACCCCAACAAATAAGCAAAAGTTGTAAGTATTACTAAAACGATCCAGACAACTTCTAAAGTTTTTTTCATTTTATGCCCTTATCTTATTATATAAATGAGTGGAAAAAGTACAATCCACAATAAATCTACCATATGCCAGTATGATGCACCAGTCTCAAAACCCCTGTAATCATCTGGTGTATAACCATATATTTTTGTCTTTTGATAGATATTAAATAAAATAACTGAGCCTAAAAGTACATGCATAAAATGAAAACCTGTCAAAAGTATATAAAACATAAAAAATTTATTTGTACTCAGGTTGATTCCCTCTCCAAAAATATGAGAAAATTCTGTTATTTTAATCATTAAAAAAGCGACTCCACATATCATGGCAAATAGGAGCCATTTTGATGCTTTAATATTAAATTCTTTATAACTCTTTTGTGTCATACTTTTAATACTATTAACAGCTTTTACAACAAAATAACTGCTTGTAATTAAGATAAATGTATTGATAAAGCCTGCTGTTTGATTTAATAATAGTTGTGAGTCATTAAATAGTTGAATATCAGCTCTTCTTGAAAAAGCATAGCCTATAAACAGTAGTGCAAAGGTAATGAGTTCAACATAAATAATAATCCAAATCGCAAAATCGCCAGGAGGGTATTTCTCTTTTAAAGTGATACTTTTAGACATTTGAACTCTTTAAAAAATGTAAGGAAATAAGCTTTTCAAGTACTTCTAAGACATCATCTTCATCACTAAGTGACTCTACTATAGAGTGCATACAGGCTTGATATGGGTCAAACCCTTTTGTGATTAATTTTCCAGCATAAATAAGCAATCTTGTTGAGACTGCTTCTTGAATATCTGTATCGTCCAGTTGTCTGATCTCTCCCGCGATATCCACAAGTTTTTGTGCTGTATCATCATCAACTCCACTCTCTTTTATGATCACTTCTTTTTCTATTTCTGATTTTGGGTAATTAAAACTAAGTGAAATAAACCTCTGTTTTGTACTTGGTTTCATCCCTTTTAAAACATTTTGATAGCCTGGATTGTACGATACAACCAGCATAAAGTCAGGATGAGCTTCTATCACTTCACCCGTCCTGTCTATAGGTAAAACTCTACGATAATCTGCTAATGAATGCAGTACAACAGTCGTATCTTTTCTAGCTTCTATAATCTCATCAAGATAACAAATACCACCATTTCTTACAGCTTTAGTCAGAGGTCCATCTTGCCAATAGGTACCATTTTCATCTATGAGATGGCGACCCACTAAATCTGCTGCACTTAAATCATCATGACAAACCACTGTGTAAACATCTCGTCCAAGTTCTTCACCCATAGCTTCAATGAATCTGGTTTTGCCACAGCCTGTTGGACCTTTGATTAAAATAGGCAAGTCCATTTGTGCAGCAGCCTTAAAAAGTTCCACTTCATTGGATTGAGGTAAATAATAAGTTTTTGACATTTTTTTCCTTTTTTATTTCGTTAAATTTATATACACTTCAGTAAGTATTTTTGGTAATTTCTGACCATCTCTTACCACTGCATAGCCATTTCTTCCAAATAGATAGCCTAGATACTCTTTGGCATCAAGATCAACAGTAATACAAAAAGGGGTAATACCTTTTTGTTTCACCTCTTCAATTGCTTTTTTTGTATCTTCTATGCCATATCTTCCATCATATCTGTCTTCATCATTTGGCTTACCGTCACTGATGATCAAGAGTAGTTTATTGGCACTTTGCTGTTTATCTAAGATCTTTGCAGACTCTCGTATGGCTGCACCCATTCTAGTATAATATTCTGGTCTGATCGTGTCTATTCTCCCACGGATCAAATCATCGTATTTGTCTTTGAAGTTTTTTATAATGCTAAAATATACTTTTTTATTTTGCAGTGATGAGAAAGTATAGATGGCAAACTTATCTTGGAGTTTTTCCAAGGCTTCACTAAATACCATAAGAGAATCTTTTATGACATCTATTATCCTTACCTCTTGTGTGATACCACCTTCAGTAGAGAGTGAAATATCTGCTAAAATAAGTGTAGCCATATCTCTTGTCTTTTTTTCAAAAGTCGTATAAAACTTTTGATGATGCATTGATTTATTTTGATGCCCGCTATACTCGATCCAACTATCCATATTTATCTCATCTCCATAAGGAAGATTGTCATTTTTTATACGGTCAAGTGCCAACAGGTCCAACTCTCCCTGGATTTTTCGTACCGTTTTTCTTAATCTTTTGGGTAATTCTATAGGTATGACATTGGTTGTTACTTGAGGTAAAATACGAACATAATTTATAAGGTATTCACTTTTAAGATAATCCCACTCATCTATGTAATGACCTTTGCCAAGTGGATAGATAACAGTTGTATCGGGTTGTAACTCTAAATCCATTTTAATACGTGATGATAAATTTGCCTGTTTCTGCCCTATGGTTATCTCATCCAGATCTTCGGCATGATAGAGTGCATCTTCATCAAAGCTGTCATCTTCCATTCTATCTACATTTACCTGCTCAAAAATACTCATTAAAGATTCTGGTAAAAAAGCTAAGAAACCATCTGTTTCATGTTTATCATCTATCTGATTGGTCTGTTTTTTCATTTCAAGAGTATCAGTTTGGTCTTTGTCTTCTTCTCTTGTTGGGTCTTCTTGTTCCCCATCACCTGTGTTATTTGCTTTGTTTAAAGTTAAGGCAGAAGGATATATCCACATAGGATTTGGGTAATCATTTATTAGATCTTTATTGGTTTGGCTTTCTAAGGATTTAATAAATGATAATTGTTCATATTTATCCATCAAATATTCACTGGCACTCTCATAAAATATTTTAAAACCACTATATTTATGGGTGAGATAGAGCATTGCAGTTTGATTCTGATCTATGAGATTTTCATCTGTGACATTAACCCTTGTTGACATAGCTATAAGCCAATAATAGAGCATCTCATTTTGTTCTTTTGTAGGAAAATACGCAAATGATGCAGGCAGATAGATAGAATCTTCATCTTGCCATGTAAGATAGAACTCTTTACCCAAGAATGATATTTTTTGCAATAAGGTTCGTGAAGTATCGACATATCTTTTATCTGTCACTTGTAGATCTTTACCTTTTTCACCACCGAGGAGGTGATGAAAAATGTTTAATGACTTACTAATATCGGCGAAATACACTCTCTCATCTTCATGAAATTTGTGCACTTTTTTGTTTAGGTATTTATCCCAAACTTTACCAATACTCTCTTCAAGTTCAAGCCAATAATGAATCATGTTAATCTATCCCAGACACTGTTACGCTTCTTCTTTTACAAAGAAACTATAAAAGTAAGTAAACAGTCCTAGAAGAACAAGTACTCCAAATCCGGCACGAATCACAAAAATACTTGAAATTGATTCTGCTGATTCCATAAATCCTATAAGATCAGTTCCTACTCTTGAATCAATAATTTGAACAATTCCAGCAGCACTTAGAGCCAATGTAAGACCCATCATACCGATATTCATCATCCAAAATGAAGTTAACTCTACGTTTTGTGCCTTTTTACAATTACCATGAGGACGACCTCTTAAAATAGGCATTGCATAAGAGATCACAGTAAATACGATCATGACATACGCACCATAAAAAGACAAGTGTCCATGTGCAGCAGTAAGCTGAGTACCATGCGTATACATATTAACAGGTGCTAAGGTGTGAAAGAATCCCCAAACTCCAGCTCCAATAAATGCCATAACCGCAGTCCCTTTTGCCCAAGTAAGTGCCATCTCATTGTCATGTTGAATTTTTCTGTCTCTTGCCATAGTAAATGCAAAAAGAATCATTAAGAAAAATGGCAAAGGTTCAACAGCAGATGAGATAGACCCGATCCATAACCAGTACTCAGGAGCACCCATATAGAAGAAGTGATGTCCAGTCCCTAATATACCAGAAACCATAGTCATAGCAATGATCAAATATAACCATTTATCGATATGCTCTCTATCAACACCAGTAACTTTAATAAGTACAAATGCCAAAATAGCACCCATTATAAGCTCCCAAGTAGCTTCAACCCATAAGTGAACAGTAAACCACCAGAAGAATTTATCCATAACAAGATTATCTGGAACATAAAACGCAAACAAAAAGAATACAGCAAGACCTAGTAAACCAGTAAGTAAAACCGTTGTAATAACAGTTCTTCTCCCTTTCAGTACAGTCATACCTGTGTTAACTATATATGATACAACCACAAGTACTATACCAACTTTTGTAGGCAGTGGTTGTTCTAAAAACTCTCTACCCATAGTAGGTAAAAGTTCATTAAACGTAATCTCTGTCAACGTTGCGTAAGGTACAAATAGGTAACCTAAAATTGTAGCAACACCAGCTACTAAGAATACCCAAAAAGTAACCATAGCTAATTTTGGACTCCAAAGTTCTCTTTCCGCTTCTTCAGGAATCAAGTAATAAGTAGCACCCATAAAACCAAATAATAAAAGTACTATCAATAAATTTGTATGTACCATTCTTAAAACATTAAATGGAATTAACGGGAATAAGAAATCACCATATACATACTGTATTGCCATAAGCAAACCAAATAAAATCTCTCCTGCCAGAAGAATCAATGCAAAAATAAAATACGGTTTTGCGACCGCTTGTGAAGTATATTTCATAAATTCTCCCTACCCTTCAATTGTTGGTGGCCAGTCATTGGCATTTACTTTTGATGTCCAAATCAAGAAATCAGAAAGGCTATCTACCTCTTCATTGCTTAAATTAAATTGTGGCATCTTTCTTCTATCTGGTACAGCTAACGGCTGTGCCGCCATCCAACCTTGCATATATGCTTTAAAAGTTACTTCGTCTGAAGCCCCTCTTCTATTAAATACATTCATAAGTTCCGGTGCATAATATGCTCCTTCACCTATAATGGTATGACAACCAACACAGTTGTAATTTTCCCAAAGTTTTTTACCCGCTACAACATTTTCAGTCATATTTACTTCATTTGATCGTTCCGGTATTTGATGTACAGTGTCAAAAGTAAGAGCAATAAATATTAACAGTGCAAATGTACCACCACCATAATAAATATTTTTAGCCATACTTTTCGTTATACGCTCAGTCATAGATAATCCTTTTTTAAATTCTACCTTTAAGTAGTAATTGAAATATTAGCAAGATTTTATTAATTCTACCTTTAAGTAGTAATTAAAATATTTATATTATAATATGACGTATAAATGAAGATATAAAGGGGTCACATGCAATTGAGTAATACATCACAATATGCTATAAGAATTTTAGCTTATATGGCAGATAAAAAAGATTCTCAACTTAATGCTACAGAATTAGCTGAGATACTCTATATACCTTATAAGTTTTTGACTAAAATCATGACTGATCTTGTGAAAGTTGATTTAGTAGAGTCCATAAGAGGAAGAGAAGGCGGATATAAATTAAAAAAGAAAAGCTCCGATATAATGGTTGGTGATATTTTAGATGTGTTTAATGATTCCATTAAAGATGAGCAATGTGTCTTAGGTATAGGATTTTGTAATGGTATGTGTAAATGTGCCCTTCACGATCAATGGATGGAACCAAAATTGCTGCTGCAAAAAATGTTTCGAGAATCAAGCTTAGAAGATATTGCCGGACGAGGATGTAAAATATAATGTTAATTTATATATTTTAGCAGCAAAGATTAATACATTGAACTGTAGAGCTATTCACCCCGCAGTAATCTACGATTAAAACAAATATCCAAACCGAACAATAAAACGTTCTTTCTCTAATGGTTGATACTCTTTCACATTTTTATGAAGCAAAAATGACATACCGACATCCAAGTGTATTTTAGGCTTTCCAAACGGTAAAAACTGCACTTGAGGTGTTAGGTACCCAACTGTACCACTAAATGCTTTAAATGGCAACATTTGGCGTAATATTGGATTCGTATCCTGACCCATATCTGTTTTAGAATTGTATTTTCCATTATACTCAAGCCCTACGTTAAACTTGTCAGTAAGCGCATGCATGTATCCTATATCATAACTAAGCTCATTTCCAAAGTCATAATCATGTTCTGCTTTAGGTCTATAGGTAAACATAGTACCAGCATCTAGTCTCCCGCCGTCAAATAGTTTTGATACCCCTACTCCCAGTTTATATTCTGCCTTACCTGTTCCCATTTGTGTAGGCATAGGTGTATTAACATTGAGAGCAAAGGGTGGTGCTTTTATAAATCCATCATCAGTAGAACCTGTAGGAAGTTTAACACCAAATTTTAAAGCAGTCTGATAACCATCCTCTTTCATATCAGTTAACTTATATCTTCCCATTACTATGATATCACCTATGCCACTATTGTCTATGGCTACATCATTTGGACCAAGTTTTGCGGTAGCTTCTATATGCTTATGAGGTACTGCCAAAGCTATATTAAAAGTATCAGATATCCCATAGTTCAATAGCAAAAGATTAATATTTACCGCAGCATCTAATTGCTCTAGGTTGGGTACTTCGCTTGAACCATCAAACATACTATTACGGTCAAAGTGCATATATTTATAGACCATCTTCATCTTCCCTTCTGGAAGAAGTATCCCTCCACCTTTAGAGTTGATGCCTGGCATTATGTCTGCACTAAGATTAGTATATCCCAAAATTAATCCTAGAGAGAGTGCTGTTATTTTTATTCTTTTCATTTTAAATTTCCTTGATATTATAAATTTTATATATTATATGATAATGACACTCAGAATTATAAAATAAATACCCTTAAGTAAAGTTAAATGATAACAATTATTATTTTTAACTATTCTTTAAGGAATATTATCATACTGTAACAATAATAGTTATCAAAATAATAAGGAAACCAAATGTTTAAAAAAATAATCTTAGCTTTTACTCTCTTGTTTGTACTCAATGTAAGTGCAGAAGAAATAAAAAAAGTAGAAAACCTCATCCTGTCTGGTCCAATGTCTTCAGTTTCTCACCCTCTCATACATATGATAGAAACAGGTGCTTTGAATGATGTGGCCGAGAAGGTTGAGTTCAAACTTTGGAAGAGTCCTGATGAGTTGAGAGCATATACTTTAAGAGGCGGGGCTGATTTTATGGCTGTGCCCACCAATGTTGCTGCAAATCTCTATAATAAAGGGGTGGATATAAAACTGCTCAATGTCTCTATTTGGGGCATACTCAACATGCTTACACGAGACAAAACAAAAAAAACACTCAAAGATTTTGTAGGGTGTGAGATAGCAATGCCGTTTCGTGCCGATATGCCAGACATTGTTTTTGAAGAGATAGTCAAGAAACAAGGATTAGATCCTAAAAAAGATTTTAAACTTCGCTACCTTAGCTCTCCTATCGATGCGATGCAAATGTTGATACTTCGACGTGTTGACCATGCACTCCTGGCTGAACCTGCAACTTCTATAGCATTGCGTAAGACAGGGTCATTTCCTTTGAAACTTATTGCTCCTGATCTGTACCGTGGTCCAGACTTACAAAAAGAGTGGGGAGAAGCATTTAAGGTAGAGAGTAAAATTCCTGAAGCGGGTATGGCTGTGATCGGTAATATGATCAAAAATGAGCATGTGATCAAAAGATTTAATGAAGAGTATGCAAAATCTTTAGCCTGGTACAAAGCCAACCCAAAAGAGGCTGGAGAGATGATGGTCAAAACCATTCCTATGCTGGATGCAGAAGGTGTAGCTGACAGCATCGCGCATACACAACTGGATGTTGTATCTGCTAAAGATGCAAGAAAAGATTTAGAGTTTTTCTATGATATTCTAAAATCCAACAATCCCAAAACGATTGGTGGAAAACTTCCGGATGAAGGGTTTTACTACTAATGAAATTTATACTGAAAATACTCAAAGACTTCCCTGCATACTTATGGAGTGGCTGGGGAGCTGTGGCTTCTATCTTGCTCTTTATAGCCTGTTGGGATGTGGGAAACCAGATCTATGGAAACTTGGTTCTCCCCTCACCTCTTGAAACCTTTAAAACTTTGTCTCAAATGCTTCAAGATGATGCGGTTTGGGCAGAGATAAACATTACGCTTTATCGCGCTTCTATTGGTTTTGCACTCTCTTTGGTTCTGGGAACAGTTCTTGGTCTTATAGCAGGTTTCTTTGCAACAGCTTCTATGATGAGCCGTCCTATTGTGACTATATTGGTGGGTATGCCACCTATTGCATGGATTGTTTTAGCGATGATATGGTTTGGAATGGGTGACGAGACGGTTATATTTACCGTGATCGTTGCCTCTTTTCCTATCATATTTGTAGGAGCATTGCAAGGGACACGAACACTGGAGGATGACCTACAAGAGATGGCTGACAGCTTTAAACTGCCTTGGCATATGAAGTTTGTTGATGTCTATTTCCCTCATATCTTCTCTTATGTTTTCCCTGCATGGGTGAGTGGTCTTGGTATGGCTTGGAAGATCGTTGTGATGGCTGAACTCTTAGCCACGAGTGATGGTATAGGTGCATCACTTGCAGTAGCTAGGAGTCAGTTAGATACACCAACTGCGTTGGCATTAGTGGTTATTATGATCGGGTCTTTAATGTTTATCGAATATATTATTTTAGAGCCTATTAAAAGAGAGGTTGAGTTATGGAGAAGCAAATGAAAAATGAAAAATTAAACGTTACAAAGTTAAATCATCATTTTGGATTTACAGAGATATTAAGAGACATCAACTTTACTTTGGAAAAAGGAGAAGTACTTAGTATCGTGGGTCCCAGTGGTGGAGGTAAAACTACTCTGCTTCATCTCTGTGCAGGACTGCTTGATGTTGAAGAGGGGTCTGTAGAGAATAGTTTCACAAGCAGCTCCTTTGCCTTTCAGGAAGACCGGCTACTGCCTTGGAAAAATGTCATAGACAACATTGCCCTTGGTCTCTTAGCCAAAGGGGTAGACAAAAAATCTGCCATAGAACAATCCAAAGAGATCGCACTTGTCTTTGGACTCGAAGAAGAGGACTTTGATAAGTTCCCTAAAGATCTGAGTGGAGGAATGAAGCAGAGGGTCAGTTTTGCCAGAGCATTGGTAGTGAAGCCCTCATTGCTTTTTCTCGATGAGCCCTTTTCGGCACTGGACATTGGACTTAAAAAAGAATTACAAACTGTTCTGATAGAGATGATCAGCAAAAAAGAGATAAGCATACTTTTTATCACCCATGACCTCATGGAAGCGATCCGTCTGAGTGATGAAGTTTTACTACTCAAAGCAGACCCCGGGCATATTGTAAAAAAATTCAACTATGACCTGCCACAAGAGCATAGGGATGATAAGTTCATCTATGCAGAGACTGCAAAGATATTGCAAAATGAAGAGATTATAAGTACATTTGAATTGGAGCTAAAATAATGGAAGAGATCAAAGAAGAAAAATTACACGCTACAAACCATTATCTCCATTACCCTGATGAGAAAAATGTACCAGCATATTTAGCGTATGGATTTAGACCGGTATTTTTACTCCTTGCACCCTACTTGGTACTCTCTATGCTTTTATGGGGTCTTGTTTGGAGCGGGATGATAAACATACCATTTATGAACGATACGCTTACATGGCATGTATATGAAATGTTATTTGGGATACTCACAGCTGGTGTTATGGCATTTTTAACCACTGGATTGCCTGAACTTTTTCCCGGTACTGTTCCATTTATCGGTAAGCGACTTAAATACATTATGATCTTATGGGTTGCCGGACGCTTAAGCTTTTGGTTTATAGATATTACAGGTGTGTATGTCGCTGCGATTTTAAACCTTGCAATGCTGGGTTGGCTTATATGGTTTGCGAAAGATGTAGTACTTGACAGACTTCAAAGACATGCAAGTTTAGGCTATGCTCTTGTAGCTCTGTTTATCATTGAGACATGGTTCTTCGCTGCTCAGGCAGGTTTTGCACAAACCCCTGCCATGGATATACTCAAGATCGCTTTGGGTGCACATGTAGTGCTTATCTTACTTGCAATGAGAAGAGTAAATATGGAAGCAGTTAATGAGCTTATGGAAGATAAAGATATAGACGACATCTATATCGCACGACCACCTTTGACAAATCTGGCTGTTTTCACCGTCATACTCTTTACACTTGTAGAGTTCCTTTATCCTGAAAACTCTGCTTTAGGCTGGTTGGGCTTAGCCACGGGTGCTGCCATTTTAGCCATCACAAGTGATTATAATTTAGAAGATAAATTTATTTGGAATCAGCCTTATATCCTCTATCTTTCAGCTATTTTTGTATTGATAGGTTCAGGGTATGCTTTGATGGGGTGGGATATACTCAATGATGATATTTACGGTATTAATCACTTTAGACACTTTATTACAACGGGAGGGTATGGACTTACCTACTTGATGATCATGATCATCATCGGGTGGATACATACAGGGCGACATTTGACATCAAATATCTACACACATCTGATGGTGATCTTGATCATCGTTGCCACACTTATGAGAGGTTTGATCCCATTTTTTGAAGCCTATACAAGTGAGCTTTATCTTTGGTCCGCTATTATTTGGACCATTCCTTTTATCTTGTATATTAAAGTATTTTTTGGATTTTTGGTTGCGCCAAGAGCTGATGGGATCAAGGGGTAAGAAGTAAAAAAGCTACTTGGAGTTGTTATCCTCCTGTAGCTTCCTCCGTATAGTGATTTGATTGAATATTTACAGCGTTCTATAAAGCATTCAGTCTATCTTGTATTTCACTTTTCTTTTTTTCATAAGCATCAACTATATCTTTCGAGGCAACACCTTTACATCTATTTCTCACTTCAGCAATGCTTAGCTTCATTTCCCCTAATGTCGTCTTATAATACGCTATCTGATCTTTTTCCCCAAGACTTTCAATAAAGGATTGATCTGCACTATTGTTAGCCTTTACAATCGTATCCCAAAATGATGTTTCAGCCCTTTTACAGACTCCAAATTTGTACCCCTCAGCATTTGTTGTTGTTGTAAATGCGAGAGTAACGAGTGCAGTTAGTAGTATTTTAGTTAATTTCATTTCTTTCCTTTTAATGGTAATTATTTTTATATTCTTATCTTAGCAAATTATTTCTAATATCTGCCTCTGATAGTGTTATTTGGAACTATTATTCTCTTGTGGCTTTTTTAATTCATGCGTTTTATAATGCTCATCAAACCACTCAGGTATCTCAAACTCTGTCTCTATAAGAACCTGAGCATAGTCTCTCATCTCTTCCTCTGTGAGTTCAAGCTTTGGCATCACACCAAACAGTTTAACCGCAGGCTTCATCAAAGTACGCTCTTTACTCGGAGCAGCTAAAAAGGTTTTTATGCGTTCCATAGCCACGGTCATATTACCGTCAGTCAGTCGCAGATAGACTTGATTGACCGCAATGAGTGGTGGGGCTATTTTATTTTTCTCATAGGTATCATGACAGGACATACATGCTTTTTCAAAGGCATAAAGTACTTTTTCATCAACATGGGCATTGAGTGTAGTCCATACAAATAGAGTGTATATAAAAAGCTTTTTATTATTTTGTCTTTTCATAATACTCTATCACCCGTTTATCTACATTGATCACCCTACTCAAATACTGTGTCAGATCTCCCTTGTTAAAATCCAACTTCAACTTTTTAGGATCTATCGCACGTGAGATAGCTACATAAAACTGGCTAGGTGCAAAGATATTATCTACGTTACACACCAAGTTGTCTATGCTCATTCCTTGTGATTTATGAATGGTAACGGCATAGGCTAGCTTCAAAGGGAACTGTGAAAGTGTAGCAAGAGACATCGTCTCTATGGTACCATCATCCGTGACTACCATGTCAAGCAGGTCAAACTCATGTCGTTCTACCCTGACAAACTCATCTTCTTTCTCTACGATGAGATGGTCTTCCTCTATCTTCCTGAGTGTACCTCTCTCACCGTTTACAAATTTACCCCATTTATTCACCGTAAAAAGTATGGGAACACCCTCTTTAAGTGTGAGTTGCTCAGAGATAGGCAGCATATTTTTCCAGCCAGCCAGCTTCTTCTCATGCACTTTTCCAAACATTTCGATATTTGCGAAGAGTATAGTCTCTTCTGTATCAAGTTCATTGATCTTAGCTCTGTTGGTCTGCTCTACTTCAAGATTGCGACCATACAGGTATGTCGGGTCTTTCTCCATCCCTTCTGTGTTCCAGAGTCTTGTCATATAATTTACTACTTCTTCATCACAGAGCCCTTTTCGCACTTTGGAAAGGATATGCGTAAACTCTGCATCTGTGGTACGCTTCATCTTGCTTAACTCTATAACCATTAAGTCAAAGCGTTCCCATGCCATACTCTCAAAGGCATAGAGTTTAGCTCCAAAGACATCATTTCTACCATTTTGTTTCTGTACGGGTGGCAACTGAAAGAAATCTCCAACAAAAAGCACTTTCCCGAGGTAACCGTAGTTGTTCAGCCTATACGCTATCATATCGAGTAGGTCCGTACTCACCATAGAGATCTCATCGATAATGATAAGATCTGTAGCTTTGAGTACTTTTTTGAGATCAGAGAGCCTTTTTTTCGCTCGTTTATCTCCTGCTGCCAATTCATCAAAGTTGGAAGCTATGCCAAAGACAAAAAAGCTATGTACTGTAAAACCACCAATGTTCACTGCACTTACTCCCGTAGAACCCAAAGAGACCACTTGCTTGCCTCTTTTACGGTAATCAGAGATCACCTCATTGGTTATGTAACTCTTCCCTACTCCTGCACCACCAGTAAGAAAGACATTGGAATGCTTCAGTGCTTCTAATACTTCTACTTTATCGCTCAAAATCCAGCCCTGTCTATAAGCCCTTTTTGACAACGGCTCCGTATCGGTTTTCCTCGTTTTAAAAGTACAGAGAGGTCATCACTTCCACTGCCAAGGTGTAGCCAAAGTTCTGTGATAAGTCCTTTTTTACACTTCATCTCTACTCGCTTCCCTGCACCAATACCGAAACTTCTGTCAAACAGATGTCTTACCTGTTTAAGTGTCACATGCTTACCGATATTCTTAGTAAAGAAATCTCCTACTTTAGAATCATTTATCTGCTCTGTCAGAGAAATGGCATCACGAAAATATCTGTCTGCCTCTGTCCCATAACAAGTACCATGTTTTATCCATTCATGCTTATGAAGATCAGAAGCATATCCCGGCATCACTTTTTCTAACCTATCTTCAGTCTCTTCATCCATAGCCAAGCAGGGTAAGTCACGCCACTGTTTATGTTTATCAGCAGCAACCAAGCTTTTATCAACGTTGCAATATATCTTACTTTTAGGCTGCGGCCATAGTCCATGTAATACGAAATGCTTCTCTCTATACTTACCTTTTCCAAAAGGAAGCAAAGATCTTTTACACTCTTTTCTATACCGATGTGTTTCACAAAAAGCATTATGCCAACTCAATGCCAAGAGATTATGTTGTGAGAGTTTTGGATTATTATATTCATATTTTTTAGTATCTTTCGTTAAATCCACGTTTACAGAAGCTTTTGAAAGTTCATCTTCTATACTTACGACTCCACTCTCAACTTCTTTAACATTCATTGGATTGGAACCATTTCCACTCTTAGAAAAACACTCATCATCCACCCATCTCTGGGCCGGCTGTTCACCTTTTATAAGAATAAGAGCCTGTCCTTTATGGTACTTAAGTATGGTATATTTTTGTGTAGTATTCAGATGTACAGCATGTGTATTTTTACTGTGTTTCATATTGTTGAATGCAGGGCACTCTTTGGTTGGGTAAGCGTCATGCCTCGCCAATAATGAAACAGTGAAAAACATACATACTAAAAAGAGTTTATTCATTTCCTGGTGCCTTAATATTTTTAAAGTATTATACTGTAATAGTTACATAAATACTGTGGTCTCTATTTCAATAAAAGTAAGATTCATATTTTTGATTGATCATGTCAAATAAACTTAACAAGTTTTTTCATGCTCCGTAAATTATTGGTAAAAAAATTTATACAGCAACAAAAATCTTATTTTTGCAACAAACAAAGCAAACCATAAGAACTACTACCTTATCATTTAGATTATAAGAATTATAAGGTCAATTAATGAATAAATCATTCAATTTAGGAACATCACCTACTATCGGTACACATATTCTTCCAGGTGATCCTCTGATAAATATTAGTGAAAGGCTCAATAGTAAAATAAAGTTGACTATCGCCACATGTGATAAGATCATTGAAGGTGTCAAAAAGAAAGAACTTGACCTTGGACTCATAGAGTCTCCTATCTTTGATGATGCACTGGTCTACAAAGAGTGGATGGAAGATGAGTTGGTCGTTTGTTCAAAAATACCTCTGCAAGAGCCATTGGGAGAAGATGAATTGAGTCACTGCAAACTGCTTTGCAGAAATGTTAACTCCCCTACCAGAGTATTTATCACACACTTTTTTGAAGAGTTGGGACTCTCTTATGAAACTTTCGATTCCTTATTTGAAATTGATAATGCCACTTCAGCAATACAGGGCATCAAGTGGTCAAAGCCAAACAGTGAGCACCCTACTGTGACGATCGTCTCTCAACTTGCTATAGAAGATGAACTTGACAAGGAGGTACTATTCCAGTCACGTATCGAAAACAAACCCATGTACAGAAAATTCTATCTGATATATGATAAGGATGCTAAAGATTACTCCTATGTTGAGGATGTCATTAAATATCTGCAAGAGGGGCAGTAATTAAATATTTTTTGCTATCATAACTCTATGATTTTCAATGACTTAAACTTTTTAGAGAACCTCCCGTTAGAAACGTATCCAGATCACTTTGGTACAGTCAAAAAGCCAAAGCACAGATCAAAACGCTTTCGTTCAAACATGATGCTGAACCCTCTCAATCTTAAACACCTTAACCGTATGGATGAGAGTGATGCAGATATGATCACTCTTAATCTTGAAGATGCCATTGCTCCCTCTCGTAAAAAAGAAGCCCTTTACAACATTGCTCTTTTTCTCTCACATATGGAAAAGTCTAACTCTTTCATCATCGTGCGAACCAATCCTCTGGGTGAAGGTGGAGCTGAGGAAATAACTTTTCTCAATAATTTTGGTTTTGATGCGATACGTGTAGCTAAAGTAAAGAACCAAACAGAAATAGCCCAGGCACTTACCCTGCTCTCTAAAGATAAAGAGTTACATATCTCACTGGAGACAAAAGAAGCTTTTGAGAACTTAAGTACTCTTCGCATAGATGAACGCCTTACAACGGCAAATTTAGGCATCTTAGACCTACTGACATCCCTTGGGTTGCCCCAGTCCATAGTCACGCTTAAAAACCCTACCATAGACTACATTCTCTCTAAGTTTTTAGTCGATGCCAAAACAGCAGGCATACACCCAATCTCTTTTATGTTCCAGGAGTACAATGACACAGAGACCTTCAGAGCATGGTGTGAGCATGAGAAAATGATGGGCTTTGAAAGTAAAGCCTGTATGGGTCCGAAGCAAGTTCAGATAGCCAATGAAGTTTTTAGTATTAATAAATATTATTTAGAGAGGGCTATGCATATTAAAAATGTTTTTGAAACTAATGCAGCTAAAGGTATTAATGGATTCATGGATGATAAATATGGATTCATAGATGAACCTATCTATCGAGACAGCCTATTGATACTAAATAATATACAAGGATAATAATGAAAATATTCAAACTACTATTACTCACCGCACTACTACCATTTCTTCTGATGGCAAACGATGACAGACCCCCTATCCCCTATAATTACCTAGCTAAAAAAGAGGTACAGAACTTCATCAATATGATGGTAAAAAAATACCATTTCAAACGTTCCTATATGACTTCTGTAATGAAACATGCAAAACTGGATAGAGATACTTTAGCCAGATACACCGGCAGGTATAAAGTAGGAACAACAAATGGTTCATGGGAACGCTATAAAGCGCATGTGCTTGAC
Organism: Sulfurovum iocasae; assembly: GCF_047716765.1. GTDB lineage: Bacteria > Campylobacterota > Campylobacteria > Campylobacterales > Sulfurovaceae > Sulfurovum. The sequence goes on along the minus strand of NZ_CP180410.1, from coordinate 1,234,663 downwards.
AAAGAAAGTTTAAGAAAAGCAAAGAAATTTAAAAAGCAATACTACAGAACGTTACGCAGAGCCAGTAAACAATATCATATAGATATGAACTATATTGTTGGATTCATAGGTGTAGAGAGCAAATTTGGAGAATACACGGGTGATTATAATATACTTGACTCCTTGGCAACTCTGGCATTTCATCCAAATCGTATGAAAAAGTTTTTTAAATCCGAATTCAAAAATCTCTTTTTGTTTGCACGTGAAAAAGGTTATAAAATTACCAAGCTCGAAGGTTCTTTTGCCGGAGCTATGGGCTGTGTACAGCAAGTACCTTCTGTTGCCCGTAAACACAGATCGGATTTTAATGGTGACGGTATTACTGATCCCTGGGATCTAGAAGATTGTATTGGATCTATTGCAAAATTCATGCATCAGAACAAATGGCGCAATGGAAACATTGTTGCAGTTCCGACAAACTTCAAGGGAAAACGTTTTAGTAAGCTTAAAACCAGCCATAGACGTACCATTGCAACTAAGACCATACATAAAGCTGGTATCAAGCCTACAAAGCCATTTAATGAGTCCAGAGCTTACCTATTAAAAACACGTAACACAACACACGATGACATTTGGATGGCAGGAAGAAACTTTAAAGTACTTACACGCTACAACAATTCAACATCTTATGGTATGGCGATACATCTCATTGCAATGTCTGTAAAATGAATCCACTGAATAATTAAAAGGATAAATAATGAAAAAGACAATGAATTTTTAGTATTTACTACTGTTTTTATGTATGCAACAGATCATAACATTCACAAAGCCGTATTTGACCTGACAAGCGAAAATGCCAAAGTACTTAAAGATAAAGTTGTTTGGAATATTCGTATGATCAGTGATAAAATGAAAGATCAAAACAAAACACTGAAGAGTATTATTGTTATATCTGGTGATGCTTACAAGTTTTTCATCAAAGATCTAAAAAACTCACCATACAATACCATAGATGTTATCGCTGCACAACAAAAGCTGGAACCTATACTCTCTGATCTTCAAAAAAATTATGATGTTCAGTTTCATATGTGTTCAGCTGGGATGAAAAAACGAAATATAACTCCTGCAACCCTATACACGTATATTGAACACAAAAAAAATAAAGTCCACTACCTCATAGAAGCACAAAATAATGGCTTTGCCTATATACCTTTTCACTAAAACTGGTGAGAAAGAGATAAAGTATCTGCCATAGGATCTCTCTCTCTTCTAATATTTTTTAATATATCAACGGTACAAATACAAATCCGTAAAACTCTTCTCTCTCTACATAGGTATCGGAAACTTTTTTAAATTTGAAGATGGAATTTCTTACGGGTATTACCAAAATTCCACCTATCTTCAACTGCAAAAAGAGTTCTTCGGGAATTTCATCTGCACTTGCAGAAACAAGGATCCTGTCGAACTGTTCACCCGGCAGACCAAGCTTCGCTCCTGCTCTTTGGATGCGGCAGTGACTGCCAAACTGAAGCTTCGCAAGATTCTCTTCTCCCTGATCTACCAACGCATCCATTCTTTCAAGCCCCGTAACACTCCCCTTGTCTCCCACAATATGACAGAGCAGTGCTGTTGTCCATCCTGAACCTGAACCGATATCAAGTACCTTGTCACCCTCTCCAGGCTCAAGCTTCTCTAACATGAACGCAACAGTAGAAGGCTGAGATATCGTTTGGTTATTTCCTATGGGCAATGGAGCATCGATATAAATATGATCTTCAAATGACTCGGGAACAAAATATTTTCTGTCTACCTCCCTGAATGCATCAATGATATGAGGACTATCCAACATACCCCTCAAAATCATCGAATCAATAAGTTCCTGCTTACTTTCCATGCTCTTCTCCTTTATGAAATTCGTGGTACCCTTCTGGGGCAAGTGCAGTTGCCGACATTACGCTATTGATATCGATGTGCTCCTGCCAGGTACTGTTTTGTTGATTTTCTTTTGATAACCAAAAACGGATGATCTCATCTGCAAGTGACTGATACTGTTCCAGATTTTTAACCAATGGCTCGTCAGGAAAAAGATGTAACATCTTTTTGATCGCTTTTAAACCGATCGCCAGTCCCATTTCACGAAACGAAAGACGATACTCTGCCGGATAGCTCAATATATTTGTATTCAGAAAAGCATCCAAACCCTCTTTAGCCGTGGGCAGCAGTTTTAAGAGCATATCCTCCCCCTCCAAACCGCTATGGATAATAAGCTGTGTCAGTCTGTAGGCATCAGAAAGGAGGCCTCCGATCCCCAACGGATCATCCGTCATCCAGTGTATATTATGACACATACTCAGAGCATCTGCAATTTCTGTACTGAGATCAGTATCCTCTGATCTTTCAGGATCACCTGCTGCAATAACTGCAAGTTCCTGATAAGTGATAAACGCATCGAGTGCATCATGCTGCCCCATCGAGGAGACCAAAGGATGGCTCAGCTCAATATTCATCTTCCAGTACATACGCTTTTCCATATGTCCCTGGAGTCTGTAACTAAATTTGGCATGTGCAGTTTTTGCAAGCTCTATCGCCCAGTGGTTGTATCGATGATCTCCCGTTACCTGGGTAACCCGGCCGAGTGCATGCATCCATTTGGTCAGGTAGTGAAAATACTGCCCGTCCTGCTCCCACTCCAACTGTTCGTCATGAGGTTCTCCCGGCTTTCGTTCGTTCAGGGGCTTTCCTATACGTAATCCACCAATGGTAGGATGTTTTTCACCCTCCTCTTCATTCAGACCGCTGATCCACCCGCTTCGAGCATCATCTTCTCTATGCCGTCCGAGTATATGGTGCACCTGATCAACCAACTTTAAAGCCAGATCTTTATATTTAATGTCGCCACTATCCTGATAGAGTCTTAAAAAATTACATACTGCAAACGCATCTGTCCAGAGATATCTTTTAGGATTTACCGCAGCACTTATTAATCCTGTACGTACGTCAAACGCCTGCATTATCTCTTGAACCATAGCTTGATTTTGCATACTTTGCATCAATCTTCCTTATACTCTTCAACCTGATAGGTAAGGATCTCAGGTATTCTTACAAGACAGTTTGCCTCCATACCTGCCTTTTGGCATAAGTGAGAGAAGAAAAGTTCAAAAGTAGGCAGTTGATCCCAGACTTGTGGCAGAAAAGTAGCCTGATAGACACCATACTTTAGAACCACTCCGTCTATCCCGACACGGATCTTTGACTTTAGCTCTTCTATAGAATCATATTCCAAAGGCTCAGGCTCACTCAAAATTGAGACCTCTACTGTGATACCGTCAAACTCCTTCTGTGTTAGGGAAGGGAACCTCGGATCATCCATTGCAGCACTCTTGGCATTATGGATGATGTCTTCATAGAGTTTTTGATGTGCTACTATGGAACCGATGCACCCTCTCAATCTCTCTCCACTTGTCGTCAGTGTTACAAATGAAGCACCCTGCTCTTCCAGCCCTGGGTTCTCTTCCAAAAGTGCCTCCAAGTCAAGAGTGTATGGCAACCCTACTGCTTCTGCGATGGAAGCACGTGCCAGTATTAAAAGTGTATTCTTTATATTATCCATTCTCTACTCCCATTTAATTTGGTATAAATGCTGCACTCATATAGCCGACCACCTGTGATTCATCACCACTGGCATCGGCACTGGTACGATAATCAAGCAGTATGGATTTCAAGCCGCTCTTTTTAGCAGCGGTCAGCATGGCTTCCACACCGATCTTTCCACAGGCTTCACACCCTTGATGTAACTCAACAGTACTAAGTTTCTTAACAGCATTCAAACAGATATTATCAAGTGAATTAGCCTTTTTGATATCATAATAGTGACTCAGATCAGTACTAATGACCACTGCCGTATCAGGATCCTCAAGAAGATACTCGATAACCTCTGCCAAGTTTGCCGGATATTCATCCCCATAAACCAACTCAACCACTGAAACATCCGGTTCATATGTTTTAATAAATGGTATCTGCACTTCGGTACTATGCTCCTGATGTGCTTCAGGCATAAACATTAAACCAAATCTCTCTTTAAGTTCACTCACCAATGCTTTGTCAACAGGCAATGAACCAAGTGGTGTCTCATAACTGTCATACTCGGAAATAGATGTACCTCTAAGGGCAACACGATGACTCGGCCCGATCACTACGACACGCTTACAGTCAGTATTACCTAACAACCTCAATGCGATATTGGCAGTAAAACCGCTATAGACATACCCTGCATGCGGCACGATGACCGCTCTTGGTTTAAGTTGCAGAATATCATTATCTTTGATGTGTTCATCCAATATTTTGTTGTAATGTTCAAACATTGCCTCAATTTCATTAGGGTCAGCCGGATAAAATTGTCCGGCAACAGATGTTTCTCTTGTACTCATGACCATACTCCTTCTATTGCTTTGTTACATTTAGGACAGTGTCCTTCTGTTAACTTATTGACCGTAACAGAGTAGCCTGTACGGTCTATAAGCAACTCTCCACACTCTGGACAGTGTGTATCACCATGTACAGGTACATTCCCAAGATAGATATAGTCAAGTCCTGCTTTTTGACCGATCTTTTTAGCACGTTGAAGTGTTTCCAGTTTCGTTCTCTCATGATCTAGCATTTTATAGTCCGGATGAAAAGCACTCAAGTGCCAAGGGACATGCTTTCCAAGTTCATTGACTATGAACTCTGCCATCTCTGTCAGATCCTTATCACTGTCATTGTCCCCTTCGATAAGCAGTGTCGTCACTTCAACCCAGATCCCGGCAGCTACCATTTTTCTAAGTGTATCTTTGACCGCTTCAAGTCCACCTTTGAGTACTTTCTTGTAGTAGGCATCATCCCAGCTTTTAAGGTCTATATTGGCAGCATCAACCCAGCTTGCCATATCTTCTACGATCTCTGCAGATTCAAAACCATTACTTACAAAGATGTTTTTAAGTCCTTTCTCTTTGGCGATGATCCCAATATCTTTTGCATAAGGGTAAAAGATCGTCGGTTCATTGTAGGTATACGCTATCGACTCTGCTCCATGTTCCAGTGCCAAATCTACCATTTGTTTCGGACTCACTTCTATCTCTTTATTGATCTTGGTCTCTTGAGAGATATCCCAGTTTTGACAGAACGGACATTTGAAATTACACCCCACCGTACCAAAGGAGAGTGCCTTGCTGCCTGGCAACATATGATAAAGCGGTTTTTTCTCTACCGGGTCAACATTGAGAGCGATAGGATGACCATAAACAAGGTTTTCCAATTCTCCATCTACATTTTTATTAACACCACAGATACCTATTTGTCCCTCTTTCAACTTACAATAATGCTGACAGAGTAAACAGATGATCCTCTCTTTTCCTTTTTCTTTTTTATAATATTTCATATTTCCATGATAAGTCATTTTCATTCCTTTCTTGATCAACCTTTACAGCTAACGACTCAACTTTATTTAATGATATCACATAAGTATAAAAAAGTCAAGATTTGGGTATTTAGGAGTAGAGTAAAAAAGTTTTAAGCTAGTTATCCTCAACCATTATAGAATTGAGGATGATATGATTCAAGCGTATTAAACGTCAGGTATAGTTCCAATATCCTCAGCTGTAAATTTCTGGTGGCTACCGTCACAATATGGTGGGCTTTTTGTATGTTTACATGCACAGACCCACTTTTGTGTTGTAGCTTTTGATGTAAATGCAAGAGGAGTAAAAGAAGTGCCTTCATGACTTCCATCACAGAACGGCTGCGTTTTTGAACGTCCGCATGCACAATACATATATTCTTTACCCGCTTCGAGAGAGGTTTTAATAGGATTATTATCCGCGATCATTGGTTTTTCCATAATAACTCCTTTTGTTTTATTATAACAAAATAAAATATATTATGTAATTAGTACTTCAAAGAAACTTTTTTATAATAAAGTTCAAAATCCTCTTTTGATAATGCTTTTGAGAAATAATACCCCTGGAAAATATCGCAGCCATTTTTCAACAAAAACTTAAACTGCTCTTCAGTCTCTATACCTTCTGCTACCGTTTTCAGGTCAAATATTTTCGCCATAGAGAGGATCGTGGTGATCATCAGTTCATCAGATTCACGCTCACCCAAATGACTCACAAAAGAACGATCTATTTTCAATTCATCTATAGGCATTTCCCGTAAAGAACTTAGTGATGAATACCCTGTTCCAAAATCATCCATGGAAAAAGAGAAATCCAAATGCTTAAGTTTATTAATGATCACAATAATTCTATACATATCTTCAATAAGAAGCGTCTCTGTCACTTCAAAAATAATTTTCTTCCTTGTCTCTTCATTGAGATACTTTTCAGATAAGTGCTTAACTTCATCTAAAAATGTGCTGTGTAAAAATTGTCTTACAGAGATATTGATCGAAAACTGTTTTAATTCCAAGCCTTTTTTATCCCATGCTTGCAGCGTTTTAAAAGCCTCTGCAATAATATGATTCCCTAATTCAATGATCAGCCCTGTCTTCTCCGCGATCGAAATAAATTCACCCGGTGATACAGATCCAAAATTTGGACTATTCCAGCGAACAAGTGCTTCACAACCTATGATCTTCTGCTCCCTGTCAAGCTGTGGCTGGTAACGTAATTCAATTTCATTATGTTCCAAAGCAAAATAGAGTCTGCGTTCTATTTCAAGATGATATTCAACCTGTTTTGCCAACTCATCATTAAACAGTATGATCCCGTCACGACCTTGTGCTTTTGCCTGATACATTGCAATATCTGCTTCTTTAATGAATTGTCTGGCTTCTATTGATGCATGTCCTATGCTATTGACACCGATACTTGCACTTATATATAGATGGTGACGATCGATCACATAAGGTTCCTTCATGATCTGCAACAACTCCTTAGCAAAAGTGGATGCAATTTCCTGACAATTCTCACCCTCATATAATTTATTACTTACTATTGTAAATTCATCTCCTCCTAAACGAGCGATCATATGTGTATCTTCACAATAGTCTTTAATTCGTTTTGTAACTTTTTTAAGAACTTTATCTCCTAACTCATGACCGAGTGAATCATTGATCGTTTTAAAGTGATCAAGATCGATAAGCAAGATATAGGTACATTTTTTAGAAAATTGTACTCTCTTGATCACATGATCCATATAATTTACAAAATAACGACGATTATACAAACCTGTTAATGCATCATGTTGTGCCTGATAATAATTCTTCTGGAGCAGGTTATAACTGTTATCTGATGCGTAGACCAATACTCCCAAAAAAACAAGAGAGAAGACAGAAAGAATATCACCATAGAATTCTCCTATCAACATGAAATATATTGTTAAAGGCAACATTAAGATCAATAAAACAGGAAAAAAGAGTTTTCTATCTGAAAACAGCAGTGTTGATGCTACAACAGATGCACCTATTTGGGTGAAAATGGCAATATAATGCAGTTTATTCTCTACTTCACCTGCATATAAAAGAAAAATAAGGGTCCATAATCCAAAGATAATATAGAAAAAAAGTGTAAGTTTTTGATACCATATTTTCAGCTTATCTACATCCATCTCTTCTAGTTGAAACTCTTTATAGATCTGCCATCCCCACGCTGATACCAGAATGACCAAGATATACCAGATCAATGCCGGTATAAGTATATCATGCATCCATCCCAGTGCAATGTACACTAAGCCAGGTATTACAGAGAGACCTATCATCCATAAAATCTGTTTTTGTAAAAAACCGTAAAAATTTTGTTTATTCATGACTGGTATTTTATATGATTAAATTTAGCTTGAGATTAAATATATTTATTTGAACCTCAATCTTGCTATACTCCCCTATGATAAAAACCCTCCTAGACAGAAACTCCAACACTGCCATACTCCTCGCCGGTATACTGTCCATCATTGTGGGGGTGGGTGTTGCAAGGTTTGCTTTTACTTCGCTTCTTCCTTTTATGCTTGAAGATTTTTTGTCACTTACCTATACTGGAGTATTGGCATCGTTCAATTTTGCAGGATATCTATCGGGTGCCATTTTTTCTATATTTATAAAAGATATCAACACGAAAGTAAAGTACTTCAGGATCGGTATGATCCTAAGTATCATCACGACACTTATACTCGCAACTACGACAAATGAAACCCTATGGTTAGTCTCAAGGGTTATAGCCGGATTTGGTTCTGCTATGGTACTCATCGTTGGTAGTGCATTGGTGATGGTAAAGCTAAACTTTGAAGATAAAACAAAGGCTATGGGCATACACTTTAGCGGCATTGGTTTTGCCATCGCCGTATCTGAACTCATAAGCCAAACCGTTTTAAAAAATGGAACTTGGGCTGATGCCTGGCTTGTTTTGTCTGTATTTGCATTTATAGTCTCTTTTTACGCTATTTACATTTTATCTTTTGACAAAGTACTTAAAAAAGAAGTGGTAAAACATACACTATCCAAATCGATATTTACCCCCTATGTGATACTGCTTATATTCGCGTACTTTACTGAGGGTGTGGGTTTTGTGGTTCAAGGTACTTTTTTACCAGACATCATCAACTCACTTGAGGGCTTAGAAGGCTATGGCAATCTCGGTTGGCTCATAGTCGGCATCGCAGGTATCCCATCTTCCATACTTTGGATGCGACTCGCTCACAACTACGGAAGTGTAAACGCTATCATCCTCGCTATGGCTCTACAGATCATAGGTATACTCATACCGGCATTCAGTACAAACATAACGCTAAACTTACTCAGTGGTGCTCTGTATGGCAGTACATTCATAGGGCTTGTCGCACTCTTCATGAACCTCGGTGGTCAGCTAGCTGGCAAAAACCCTGTAGTGCTCATGGGCTCCATGACAGCAGCCTACGGCATAGGACAAGTTGGTGCTCCACTTTACAGTGTAGCTTTGATCGACTACTTTGGTAATTATAATTCTACACTTTATGTTACGGCATTTATTGTGTTTCTAGGGATATTATTTTTGCTGCTTGCGAAGAGGATTCAAAAGATAAAATCATGATATTTGAAGTTTTATTTCAGGGTAACTCTATACATCCGTTACCTATTTAGCTACAATTAAATAAAAGGGATCTTACTATACTATGAAATATTTATTATCTCTACTCATCATCACTCTTTCTCTACACGCCAACGAAGCCCAAAATATCATCAAAAAACTTGAAAGAAATCTACGTGGTGACTATATGTACGCACAGATGAAGATGATAGTGTCCTCTAAGCGTGGAAAACGTACCGTGAAGATAGAGTCTTGGTCCAAAGGCAATAAAAAGAGTTTTATCAAAATACTCTACCCTAAAAAAGACAAAGGTATCACCTTTTTAAAGATAGATAATCAAATGTGGCAGTACATCCCTAAGATAGAACGCACCATAAAGATCCCTGCTTCTATGATGCTTCAAAGTTGGATGGGTAGTGACTTTACCAATGATGATATGGTTAAAGAGAGTTCTTTGGAAGAGGACTATACGGCTAAGCTGCTCTCAAAAAAAGGAAACTCTGCTACGCTGGAGTTACTCCCAAAAGAGGATGCAGCGGTAGTTTGGGGGAAGATCATCATCACTGTTGACTTGAAAAATGCTGTACCTGTTAAAGAGACTTATTATGATGACAGGATGCAAAAAGTCAGGATCATGACTTTCTCTAAAGTAGAACAACACGGATCACATAGAGTACCTATGGTCATGGAGCTCAAACCCCTTGATGCCAACAAAAAGAAAAATCGTACAAAGATCATCTTTGAGAAGATAAACTATGATGCAAAAATAGATTCTTCTTATTTTACCAAACATGCATTGAAGCGTTATTCAAGGTAGCTATCACCACCCAGACCAAATGTCTGAAATTTTAAAAGAACGAGAAGGAGTAAAATGTGAGTAAAAAAATATGCGGGACTAACTGGTTAATTCAAAGATTTTTTTGCTTACAGATTGCTTCTTCTCGTTCTTCCCAAAGGGTGCAGTGCTTTCATCCATACTCTGCGTTAAATTTTCTCGAATTAGCTATGGCTAGTCCTTCAAAAATCTGCCTTGATTATGAACGAAATCACTGCATTAAAAATTCAGACATTTGGTCTGGGTGGTGATAAATGCTCTTTTCACTCGCCTTAAAAAACATCCTCAGATCTAAAGGCAGAAGCATTATAACTCTGCTTTTGAGTACGCTTACCACCATACTTTTTATCATCTATGTTGCCTTCATGGATGGTTCACATCATCAGTTCATCAAAAGTTCTGTTGAGATCTATACAGGGTATGCACATATCGATCTCAAAGGCTACAGGGATGATAGCGGTTATGAAAATCTTATAGAAGATGCCAATCTCATCAATAAGATACTAGAAAAAGATACTTCTATCTCCCACTATGCTCCAAGATTTGAGACCTATGTACTTCTCTCAGGTGATGAAAAAGCAGTAGGATCTTTACTCGCAGGTATCGTGCCCTCTCGTGAAACAGCGCTGAGTAAGCTGCAAGATTCACTCATCAAAGGTGAGTATCTCAGTGACAGCGACACCAATGCCATCTATATGGGCTCTGATCTTGCTAAACGTCTTAAAGTAGATGTGGGCAGCGAGATAGCTATGGTCGGTTCTTCCATCGATTACTCTATTGCAGCTGACCTTTTCACTGTTAAAGGGATCTTTAAAACAGGTCTTTTCGAATTTGATTCACAATCAGCTTTTGTCAATAAATCCTACCTCGATACGGTCATGATGAGTGATAATATAGCAAGTTATTTTACGCTGAACTTTCATGATAATGATCGTATAGACAGAGTGACTACAGCGCTGCAAGCTTCACTCCCTTCAGAGTATGAATCAGTCAACTGGAAAACGCTTCTGTCTGCTCTGGTACAAGCGATGTTGGTTGACTCTATTTTTGGGTATATCTCTATCTCTATCTTTTTTGTGGTGATCTTTTTTGTGATCATGATATTTTCCTATGTCAATATCTATACACGTGCCAGGGAAATAGGACTTTTACGAGCCTTGGGGCTGACTTCCAAAAATATCTTTGGGATGCTTTTTGCTGAAATACTGCTTTTGGCAACAGTCAGTATGGTGGTGGGTACGATCATCGGAGCATCCATTGCCTATTATTATGAACTGCATCCTATCATCATATCCGGCATAGCTGAGACCTATAAAGAATATGGCGTGGTCAGTGACGAAGTGCCTATGCACTTTGACCTATTTACCATAGCATGGAATGCCCTGACGATCTTTATGCTCAATATTGCGGCTATCGTCTATCCGATCTCCAAGATCAACAGACTTACGGCAATGGAGGCGATGAGATATGTATAGTAAAATAGCCTCACATACAGTACGGTACTCATCGGATACCCCAAACTTTAAAGAGACGAGAAGGAGTAAGCTGTGAGTGAAAAAAACTGTAGTACTAGCTGGCTAATTCAAAGGTTTTTTCGATTGCAGATTGCTTCTTCTCGTCTCTCCCCATGGGTGTACTGCTTTCGCCCATACTCTGTGTTAGATTTTTTCGAATTCGCTAAGGCGAGTCCTTTAAAAATCTGCCTTAATTATGAACGAAATCAGTACATTAAAGATTGGGGTATCCGATGAGTACCGTACTAGCTTGGTTAAGTTTATGGAGACGTAAAACACGCTCTTTGATGGTCATCATGATGATCGCTTTGAGTCTCGCTGGTCTGCTTGGACTTCAGGGGCTTTATGATGGTATGATCACCCATTTGATCAATACGACCATCCGCAGTGATTCCGGAGAGATATCTCTTTATGCCAAAGAGTATCGTCTCAATAAAAGTCTCGATCATATACTGAGCCCAGTATCACATATCGAAGAAAAACTACTCAGTGTCAAAGGCATAAAGTCCAGCAGCATACGTTTACAGCAGGAGGGGTTGATCGCTACAGCACACAAATCACTTGGGGCAACCCTTAAAGGTATCTCTTTAGAAAGTGAGCAAAACTTTGGTCAGTTCGATACTTTTACCACCATAGGGACATACAGTTTTGGAGAGAAGAACAAAGGGGCTTTGATCGGTTCAACCCTAGCCAAAAAGCTCAATCTTGAAGTAGGCAGTCGTGTGATCTTTACTGCTCAAGATGCAAACAATGAGATAAACTCTATCTCATTTCGTCTCTCTGGCATTCTAAAAACCGGTAATCCTGCTCTTGACGAGAACTCTGTTTTTGTATCTATGGAAAAGATCTCACACTTTCTAAACCTAAAAGATTCTGCCACACAGATAGCGTTACGAGTAACAGATACAGAGAAGACACAAAAAATACAAAAAGAATTGCGAAAGTCATTGGAGAACATAGAGGTACTTCGTTGGGATGAACTCTACCCTCTGCTGATACAAATGCGGGATATTATGGAGATATTTAATTTAGCCTCTTATGCGATTGTCTTTATTGTCGCTGCACTGGGGATCTTCGGAGTGATGCTAGTTTCTGTTTTAGAGCGAATGCGTGAGTTCAGTATCATGCTTGCCATCGGTACTCCCTACAAAATGGTAAGAGACCAGATCATCCTGGAAGCATCTTTTTTAGGCTTTATCGGTTTTATGGCGGGTGCTTTTCTGGGATGGATCTCCCTTGTCTATATGTCAACAGCAGGTGTTGATCTACGCTCTTTTGAAGCAGGATTAGAGATGTATGGCTATAGTGCCATTATGTTTGCAGATATGCATCTTTACTATTTCCTTCAAGCTTTTTTCGCTGTATTTTTTGCTACCCTACTCTCAGTGATCTGGCCTCTGCGCATACTTAAAAAGATAAAACCTATTCAAGTCATACAAGGAAAAATGTTATGAAACTCATACATGTCTACAAAACATTCTACCCCGACAGTCCAAAAGAGGTCAAAGCCCTGACAGATATCAATCTTACTTTTGAAAAGGGAGAGTTCACTACACTCAGCGGTGAGTCGGGTTCAGGCAAGACCACCCTTCTCAACATCATAGGTGGATTGGACTCTGCTACAAGCGGACAGATCTTTCTTGATGATGAGGAGATATCTGCCTACAGCGAAGAGAAGATGGCAAAGCTGCGACTGCATGATATCGGTTTCATTTTCCAGGCGTACAATCTCATACATGTACTTACAGTTCGTGAGAACATCGGGTTTATTATGAAGCTTCTCAAGTTCGATGATAAAAAGATAGATACGCGTATTTTAGAGTTAGCTTCCATCTTGCAAATAGAGGACCTCCTAGATAAACTCCCTGGTGAGATCAGTGGTGGACAGCAGCAGCGTGTGGCTGTAGCCCGTGCAGTCGCTTCACGTCCTAAACTCATACTAGCAGATGAACCTACAGCAAACCTGGACTCAAAAAACAGTGAACGCCTCATGAACATGCTACGCACACTCAACGAAAAAGAGCATGTGACTGTCATTTTTGCTTCACATGACAAATATGTCTTAGAACAGTCCAAACGTATCATTGTTCTGGATGATGGAGTCATCATTGAAGATCGTTAAAATTGGAATATTATGCTGTTTCACAGTGCCTCTTATGGCAGTAGAACATGATCTTATCATAGAGAACACCAATTTCACTCTCTCAAAAGTGCCCTATCCCAGTGAAGATAGAGTCCTTTACAACTACAACAGATTGCGTTTAATCGACAAGATAAAAGAGGGAAATTGGTTTGTAAATATCATCGCAGATATAGATAACTATTATGGAGAGGATTATATTAACAGCTTTGAGTACCAGTTTCTACGCGGTATCAAAGCCGATACCCCCTTTGAGATAGAAACAAATCCAAAAAATTATGGAAAAGGTGAAGTGTTTGGGCGTATCCATCGTTTCAATGTCGGTTACGCTGATGAGAAACACAATGTTGTCTTTGGTTTGCAAAAGATCAGTATGGGAGTAGGACGTATCTGGACACCTACAGATCTTTTCAATCCCAGAAACCCACTTGCCCTTGAACCTGATCAGATCTATGGAGCCTATGCACTCTCCTATACCTATGCACTGGGTGAACTGAGTGAAGTGATGGGTGTAGTTGCCAAACGTCATGATCATAGCTACAAGTATGCAGGCCGGATCAAAGGAAACATTGGATTTGCGGATATTGCACTCGATCTCCTTTCAAGCAATGATGCCCAGATGTTAGCCTATGAAATAGAAGGCAATCTTTTTGACACAGGCATAGAGTGGCGAAGTGAAGGCGGTTACTTTAAAGACAAGCTTTTAGATAAAGAGTTCTATCAAGGCATACTAGGGTTGGATTATGGTTTTGAAGATGGCTTGACCGTAACGGCAGAGTGGATACACTCTTCAAAAACCTACAGTTTCGATGAAATTCTTACCCATCAAGAGAGCACACTCAGTAATAACCGCCACCTCTCTTCAGATTATATTGGAGCTTCTGCCTATTATGAGTTCAACCTACTCTTTAACGGTTCACTAAGCATGATTTATGCTCCCAAAGACCAAAGCAGTTATATTTCACCTGTCATAGAGTACAGCATTAGCGATGATGCTTCTATAGCCATAGGTGCTATGCTTTATGGAGGAGATAAAGAGAGTGAGTTTGGAAGTCTGGATAACAGCTATTATCTGCGTTTGAAAGCTACATACTGATAATACCCAACACATAAAAAAGATGTACAAAGTGAAGCAGCTTGGAGATGATTATCATATACTTTATGCTATGATAAATTATCAAATCACAAGGGTCCCAATTAAGATATGGCATTAAATGAAAAAAGTATCCTTAAGATCATTGCCGCGGGTCCCTTGGTTTTCATTCCCTTAGTTATTATTATTACTGCCTTATTGGTTATCAATATTTACAACAACAGTCTTGAAAAAGCCATTTTAAAACTAGAAAGCAACTTGATAGAAATGGAAAAGAAAACCATTCAGTCAAGAGTGGACAGTATCTCTGATCTCATTGTCTATCAAAAGTCCATTGTCAAAGAGGATCTTACATCAAGACTAAAATATCGGGTTGAAAATGTGATCAATACTGCTGAGACCATCTATCAGCAATATAAAGATACAAAATCACCTGAAGAGATAAAAAATATAATTACCACTACACTCAGACCACTGCAATGGAGCAATGGTGAAAGTTATATCTGGATTGTAGACTATAACGGAGTGTTACAGTTGGGGCCAGGCAATTTACGTCATTTGGAAGGTACTTCTGTACTTGATTTTAAAGATACTGTAGGTCGAGAGATCATTAAAGAAGAGATATCCTTGTGTAAAAAGGATGGTGAGGGCTACCTATGGGATTCATTTAGCAAACCTGATAAGGATCTGGACAAATATTTTCAGCAGCTTGCTTTTGTAAAAGCATTAGGTCATTATGATTGGTATTTGGGGACAGCAGAATTTTTAGATACGGCTATCAAAGCAAGAGATGTTAAGCTATTAAAGAGTATTGAAAAACTTGGTGGTACATCAAGTAATTATATTTTCATCATTAATACTAAAGGAGATATACTCCTTAACGCCGCCAAGCCCAAAATAGTCGGTAAAAATATTTTTAAGCTCAACTCTCCTTCATCAGAAAATATTCTTCACAAAATGAAGGATGCACTTCAAGATAAAAGTCAAGCATTTTTATCCTATGTATGGATCAATCCAGAGACACAACAAGAAGAGATAAAATATACCTATATCCATACTATTGCTGATAGTGACTGGATCGTGGGAAGTGGGTTTTATAGCTCTACTATTGGAAACAAGGTAGCCAAACAAGCCATATTAATGCATGAAGACTATTATTCAAGATTCAAATATCTGATTTTTATTAGCCTCCTCATTCTTATTTTTGGTTTGACCCTATCTTATTTTCTCTCTCAATATCTTAAAAACAGTTTTTTTACATATCGGCACAAGATCAATAAAGCAACAAAAGATTTGCAAAAACTCAACAAAAATCTTGAAGGAAAGATACAAGATAGAACCAAAGCGCTTGAAGAGATGACAAATGAATTGCAAATATTAGCCTATAATGATGCACTTACCGGACTGCCTAACAGAGTACTATTAGCTGATCGATTAGAGCAAGCTATCGAAAAAGCAAAACGCCATAACATTGGATTGGCACTCTTTTTTATCGACTTGGACAAATTTAAAGAGGTTAATGATTCTTTTGGACATGAAGTAGGAGACAGTGTCTTGAAAACAGTTGCGAAGAGCCTTAAGAGCATTATTCGTAAAGAAGATACTCTAGCCCGTTTAAGTGGTGATGAATTTACCATTATTATGGAAGAGTTAAAACGACCAGAAGATGCATTGTTATTGGCAGAAAAAATTCTTAAAGTGATGAGGGAACCTATACGTATCGATGATCTTACTCTATACATCTCATGCAGTATAGGCATCAGTCTGTATGATAAAACAGTAAAAGATGCTCGTGATTTTTTAAAATATGCAGATACAGCCATGTACACAGCAAAAGAAAAAGGACGTAACAATTTTCAGTTCTATTCGTCAGAAATGACAGAATTGGCATATAAACACATGACCATGAAAACCAATTTACGACAGGCTATTAACAATGAAGAGTTTATGATCTACTATCAACCTCAGATAGACGGGCATAACAATAGGTTAGTTGGAGTAGAAGCTTTAATACGATGGGAACACCCTACTATGGGATTACTTTTGCCTGAAGATTTTATTCCTTTAGCCGAAGAGACAGGTATGATCATTGAAATTGACCAATGGGTGATAAAAACTGCTATGAATCAAGTTTCAGTATGGTACAAAGAGGGGCTAATACCAGGTGTGCTTGCACTAAATATTTCAA
The DNA here is from genome assembly GCF_047716765.1 of Sulfurovum iocasae. Lineage (GTDB taxonomy): Bacteria > Campylobacterota > Campylobacteria > Campylobacterales > Sulfurovaceae > Sulfurovum. The sequence goes on along the minus strand of NZ_CP180410.1, from coordinate 1,217,876 downwards.
TACCACATTTAGAAAATGATCATTTCCTCCAAGAACTCAAAGAAGACATAGAAAAATATAGTTTTAAACAGGAATGGCTGGAACTGGAAGTTACTGAAAGACAGATGATAAAAGAACCTGAAGGGGTCATTGAAAAGCTAGATCAAATAAGTGATCTTGGTATCAATATTTCCATCGATGATTTTGGAACAGGATATTCTTCCTTATCCCTTTTAAAACGTCTGCCGATCCATAGACTCAAAATTGATCGATCATTTGTCAAAGATATTCCACAGGATACAGAAAGTGTCGCTATCATCAAAGCGATAATTGCACTTGCAAAAAGCCTCAATCTCGATCTTATTGCGGAAGGAGTAGAGACTTCAGTACAGAAAGATTTTTTGATCGGTAACGGTTGTGTCACTATCCAAGGGTATTATTATACTCCTCCTGTACCAGCGGAAGAGATGAAGATACTGCTCTCAAGAGAGATATGGTGATGGAGATATCGATACAGACAGTATCATTTCCATTCAATACTTACCTATAAAAGTGTTGATTAGCTATTTCCATGAAAATAAGTACTACATAAATAGCAACGATCCAGATCAACTTTTCGGGTGAATGCATGATCAAATAGAGTACTAGTGTACCAATAGTAAATAACAGCAATGCACAACCTAAAATAATAAAATATAGGTTAGCCCCCGTTTTATAGCGTAGTTTATAGTTGGCTATATTTACGGCTAAGGATACAAGCAAAAATGTCAAACTTGAAAATGATGCGATCAACTCCAAATCTCCAAAATAAGTAAAAATAACCGTTAAAATAGCTAGTGCAACAACTGCAACCCAAGGTACAGTCTCACGGTTTCGAAAAGAAAAGGCACTTGGCATCTCATGCTCTGACGCCATTTCAGACATCATCCGTGATGCACCGAACATAGTAGCATTGATAGCAGATGCTGTTGCAAGCAAGGCAGCGATACTTACAAGGACATGACCGGCATTCCCCATGGAAGGCTCTATTGCAACAGCCAGAGCATACTCCTGCGCTGCAATCAATTCAGCTTCGCTAAGGGAACCAATGGAGATCATAGAAAGTATTACATAGATCAAAGTAACTATAGCAATAGAGCCATAGATACCACGTGCAATATTTTTCCCTGGGTTTTCAGTTTCGCATACCCCATTGGTAATAAGCTGAAACCCTTCATAAGCAACGAATATAAGTGCTGCCGCCATAAAAACAGAGATAAATCCATGGTCAAAGACCGGTGTCATTTGTTCAGTTTCAATACTTTGCATTCCGGCAAACGCAAGCAGTCCCAATAAAATAATTTTGCTATATACGATCAAGTCTTCTGTCTTACCTAATGTTTTGGTTCCTATCAAGTTGATCATCATAAAAATCAGTACTACACCCACAGAAAGTATCTGCCGAACAATACCATCGGACTCACCTAAAAGTTCAGCACCATATGCACCAAACGTAAATGCATAAAGTGCCAGTGTTCCGATGTAGCCAATGATGACCATCCATCCTGTAATGGCACCAATGAATTTATGTTCTGGAAATGCATACTCAAGATAGGTAAAACTGGCTCCATCACTGTGAAAGGATACAGCAAGTTTGACATATGAATATCCCATTACAAGGGCTAGTAAACCACCAAGTAAAAAAGCGATCGGTGTTGCATTTCCAGTAATACCAACAGCCAGACCCATAACGGAAAATATCCCACCACCGATCATCCCGCCAACACCTATGGCGATCAACTCTTTTAAACCAAACTTTGATTTTTCTTGCACTCAAAGATCACTTTTTTTCAGATTTTTTTCGAATTTCTTCCAGTTTTTTCTGATACTTATCCTCGTCACCATATCTAAAAAACTCATCATAATAATCATGTTGGTAAGCAACCTTCTTTGCATGTTTAATAGGACAGAAATAAAGCTCAGTTCTACCGGCTATCGCTGAAGTATATTGTATCAAACCGTTAAAGTAGGAGCAGTATAGACAATTTAACTTCTCGATCGAATTTAAATATCCAAGATATTGACGATCAAAGAGTATGTAATCACTTCGTTTAATAAACTTAAACTTGAATATCCTAAATATCACTTGCTGGTAGACAAAGAGTATTATGTCAAAAAGTATAGCCGGTATGACCATCGCATAGACCAAGGGTGAAGCAAGAAGATGCAAAAGAGGGATATCTCTAAACCAGGTTAAAAGATTTTTCATATTCTTTTTTTGCTTATCAAGAACCTCTTTTTCAAATCTTACATAACCATTTTGGATCTCATAGGTGATATCCTTCTCCTGTTGTGCTATCTCTTCTCCAAGCTTTACTTTCATAGCTTCTATCTCTTCTATAATCTCTTTTATCTTATCATTCATCCATGACCCCTTTCATGATTCAAAACTTAGACTTTTATCTATAGCTATTATACTAGAAAAATATCATCAACTTGCTATTATGCAACTTGGATTTTATATTAGTTATTTGTTTACTTCTTTGGTATATAATTCCATATTAAAACGCAAGGATATTTTTTGAAAAAGATCATATTTTTTATCCTCTTATTTTCCACTTCATTTCTTTTAGCTAGTGATACTTTGGATGACTTTATCGATGAACAGATCAAGATCGAAGCAAAATTACTTGATCAAAACCTCTCACTTGAGAAGAAAATTGAAATTAAGAAAGCACAAGGGAGGCAGTATCAGGAATTTCTCTTACTCTATGCCGCTGATAAAGAGGAACATCTACAAAAAAATAATCCATACCGCTATAAAGTGAGCAAACTGAAACTTCGTTTGAACAACAACAAATACCTGGGAAATACCAATGCTGTATTGCGTGATGAAGTTCTGCTGCAAGGGTATACTGTACGAACGGGGATCAGAAATGCCTTTCATGATGTACTGCAACAGACAGATAGCGAGTCCAAAGCATTTTTTAAAGACAAAGTGAATGAAACGCTTGTGAAATATTTTTCAAAGTATAAACCCCTGGATAAAAAGAAATATATTTCTTCTGATCAAAACCAATCGAGTCCTATTATAGAATCCTTACTTGCAGCGATCAAGGCTCAGGGCCACCTGGAGAGTGTTGCTAACACCTTCTCTGCGGAAGTAGTAGAAAACAGTTCAAATATTTACCGCACAGCCCGCTTTTCAAAGTCTAAACTCTTTACTCTGGTAAATACGATCAATGAATCCATTTATGGGCAGAAGTTCAATGCCTATCTCTCTTCCGTCCATTTGGATGTAGGCAAGATCATCCTGCTTCTAGCGATCATAATTTTGATCTTGATCACTCAATTTATCGTACGGCTCATTATCAATCGTTTTTTAAAGCATTACAAACTCAAAGAAGAAGATATAAGCTATATTCACTCTCATATTACAAAAATATTTAATATGATCGCCTCATTGGTCATCATCCATTTGATACTCGTAGCCTATTTAGGTTTTGACAGTAAAAGTATCAATATCAGTAAACTATTTGCAGAACTCTATGTCATTCTTATTGCTCTACTGCTGTATCGGATCACCAATACGATCGCATACATGAAAATTGAAGCTATAAAAAGAAGTAAAATACTCAAAAATGAGGTTATCAACCTCACTATTAAAGTGATTAACGGTCTGATCATCACGGTGGCATTTATCTCTATGCTCAAAATTGCTGGTGTTAACCTCACTGCATTGCTTTCAGGTCTGGGTATTGCAGGTGCGGCTGTAGCATTTGCTGCAAAAGACAGTATTTCCAATATCTTCGGCTCTATCTCCATCCTTGTCGGAGATGTCTTTGAACAGGGTGACTGGATCGAAACAAATGATGTCAATGGTACGGTTGTTGAGATCGGCCTGCGGGCTTCAACCATACGTACTTTCGACAATGCTCTCATCTCGATCCCCAACTCTGAACTGGCGAACTCCGGTGTCAAAAACTGGAGCAGGAGAAGTATCGGTCGACGTATCAAGATGAATATCGGTCTCACCTATCAGTCAGATTTCGATGATATTCGTCAGGCCATTGTTGATATCAGATCTATGCTCAAAGAGCACCCCGGTATTGCAAACGAGCGCACATCATATCAAAATTCATATCGTCAGGCTAAACTGGTCTCTACTGAAGATTTTAAAGGGGTCAAACGTACCACCCTGGTCTATATGGATGAATTTGCTGATTCAAGTATCAATATTCTTGTCTACTGCTTTTCCCGTACTGTTGTTTGGAGTGAATGGCTTGAAATTAAAGAGGACGTGATGTTCAAAATAGCAGAGATCCTCAAGAAGAACAACCTTGACTTTGCCTATCCGACCCTGACACTGCATCAGGCAGAAGAAGAAACTAAAGAGATAAAAGATCAGGCTATATAGTATTATGCCTACCTTCTCCTCTTGCGTCTATAGTTCTCCCCTCTCAGATAGATACGCTTCAAATCTGGTCTGGCATAACGTATATACTTATGACGTGTTACCAAGACAGGCATCCCCACTTTTGCCCATTTGAAGAGAAGTTGGATATCAGCATGATCCACATGAATACAGCCATGAGAAGTATGATCTATACTCCCCTTATGCAGTGCATGCCCCCATCTGGTAAAGAAGATACTGTAGTTCATATTGTTGCTGCCGTCTTCCTCAGGGTATTTTTTGGATGTGTAGTAACGTTTCTTCCAGAGTACTTTCCATTTTCCTGAAGGGGTAAACTCTACTTCCTCTCCCGATGAGATACCTCCACTCAGCCAGACAGTCCCATCTCTATCTACAGCATAGAACCTGCCATCACTGTCTTCTTCTCTAACAGATACAAGAATAAAATCTTTCCCTGTCATATCTATCTCATGTTCTACACCCTGTTTGTTAATATAAACAAATTCAGTTTTTGAGACAGGTATCACTTCTCTATCTTGTGCAAAGAGAAGTGTAGTGAAAAGAAAAATAGTGATAGAAATATATTTCATTACCAATCCTCAATTTACTGTAAAATCTTTTTATTTAACAAAAGTATAGCTCAACAAATCAAGCTATATGTTTAATTTAGGCCTCTAAATTATTATCTTTCTTTATATTAACACATAATTATTAACCATTAAATCAATAATGATATGCTTCTTAAAATTTAAAAGGGCACAATAATATTATGTAGGGTACCTTTAAAAAGGAATGGTTATAAATGAAAATACGAGTCTATTACGATTATAACATAGGCTTATATTTTTAACAAAACACGCAAAAATAGGCATGTCTGCACGCATATTATTCTATTTTTACTAAAAAATAGTCAAACTCGAGGCACAGTATGGGCACAGTTGAGTTTGCTTTGTATTTCTTCATAAAAAGAATTCCTACTAAAACTTTTTCATAATGGAACTTTTATTATTTTTATTAAGGGTACTGGGGAATTATAGTTGTATTTTCATTCTACCTATTCTTATGCATAGATGGATACTTTTCCAACTTTTTTAGTCACATACAAAACCTTATAAAGTTATATATTTTATAAGGTTTTGCTAGATAAATAAATTTTTTTTAACATACAGAAAGTATTCAATCTTCTCACATAAAAATAAGCTCTCTTTATCTATGTGTTAAGCCATATTAGGAGAGATCAGAGGGTGAAATATACTGATCTTTATCTCTTACTTTTTAGATTGTGTTAAAATTGGTTAGTTTAAAATTGTGACTCTTGAATTAGATAGGTTTTTCAGTTTGACTAAATATTATGTTAAAATATAATTTAAGCGTTATAGTCGCAGCTATGCCCGTTCACAAAATCTAAACCCAATAAGAAGGAAAGAGATATGAAAAGAGTAAACAGCATTGTAGATGCAAAAGCAGAGATCGCAAAACTTAAGAATGAGAATTGTGCAGAAGATGATGTCTTTTTTCAAGCGATGGAAGAGGTACTTCTTTCCATTTTTCCTCTTTTCAAGTCAGATGAAATGTATAATAAAAGTGCAAAAAATGCTATTATCAGAAGACTGATCACTCCAGACAGGGTTATTAAGTTTAAAGTAGTTTGGTTGGATGATAAGAATGAAGTGCAGGTCAATACCGGTTACAGAGTGCAGTTCAACAATGCACTGGGACCCTACAAAGGCGGTCTTCGTTTCCATCCCTCTGTCAATGAAGGTATTTTAAAATTCTTAGGATTTGAACAGATCTTGAAAAATGCTTTGACAGGTCTGCCTTTAGGTGGTGCCAAAGGCGGCAGTGATTTTGACCCTAAAGGTAAAAGTGACTTTGAAGTGATGAAGTTCTGCTCTGCCTTTATGAAAGAGCTCTATAAACATATTGGACCACGTATCGATGTACCTGCGGGAGACATTGGTGTAGGTGGACGTGAAATTGGGTATCTGTTTGGTCAGTACAAGAGAATGACAACAGCCTTTGAGGGTGTCCTTACAGGAAAACCGGCTTTCTTTGGTGGTTCACTGATGCGACCTGAAGCAACAGGCTACGGTGTGATTTATTTTACACGTAAAATGCTGGAGTTAGAAGGTAAAGAGACGTTAGAAGGTAAAGTGTGTACAGTCAGTGGCTCTGGAAATGTAGCCCTTCATGCCATAGAAAAACTTCAAGCACTTGGTGCTGTTACTGTCACATGTACAGATTCCAAAGGGATGATCTATGATGCAAGAGGTGTAGACCTTCCATTGCTTAAAGAGTTGAAGTTTGAGCGTCGTGCTTCTTTGGAAGAGTATATCAAAGCGCATCCTGAAGCAAGCTATACACCGGTCTCTGAATACCCTAAAGGTGGTCATGCAGTATGGAACATCCCATGTTATGCAGCCTTCCCGTGTGCTACGCAAAATGAGTTGACTGCAGTAGATGCTAAGAATCTGGTTAAAAATGGTTGTGTCAGTGTGACAGAAGGTGCGAATATGCCATCTACAACAGATGCAGTACATATCATGTTAAAAAGTGATATTTGTCTAGCTCCGGCAAAAGCAGCTAATGCCGGTGGTGTTGCCGTGAGTGGTTTTGAAATGAGCCAAAATGCTGCAATGCAGAAATGGACATTTGAAGAAGTTGATTTAAAACTTAAAGCAACAATGGAAGACATTTGTGAAAATGTTTCCTCAACGGCAAAAGAGTTTGGTGTAGCAGGAAATTATGTTGACGGAGCAAACATTGCCGGATTTAAAAGAGTTGCAGATGCAATGATCGCTGAGGGTGTATAAGCCTTTTAGTATAAGAGGCTTTGCCTCATTAGGAGATAAAAATGAGTATTGCAATAACAGACGAATTGATCAGTGAAGTAAAAGAAGCATACAGGTCTATGTATGTCCATGCTGATCTGGCAGGGTGGTTAAAAGTAAGCAAGCTTATGTATGGTCTGGGTGTAAACGACAGTAATATCCTTAAATGTCTGGCATCCATTGGAGATATCCTCTCTTCCCGACCATCTGGTTTGGAACCAGAGATCTACATGAAGCAGGAAGAGGAGAGAGTGTTTAAGTTACTTGATGCTATTGGTGCAGCAGACGAAAATTGAAAAGTTCAGTTAAATCTTATTTCTAAAAAGTATCTATAGTCTTCTAATAGTGAAAGATGCAAACATAGAGATTATCATAACTTTTATGCTAAAATATATTCAATCAATACAGGAGTTGACATGAAATATCTTTTAGTCCTACTTATTATCATTAATTTTTTAAATGCAGAAATAAAGAAGACATATTATCCTAATGGTAAGATAGAAAGTGAAATATCTATGCAAGACACCAAAAAAGATGGTATGGAGAGATATTACTATGAGAACGGTGTTTTAAAGTGGGAAATATCCTGGAAAAATGATAAACGTGATGGAGTTGAGAAAGAGTATTATAAAAATGCTCAATTAGAGAATGAAATAGTCTACCATAATGACAAAAAGGAAGGGATCCAAAAGAAATATTATCCAAATGGTAAATTAGCTATTGAAAGACTCTGGAAAGATGGTAAACGGGAAGGGTTATCCAAGGAATATCATGAGAATGGCAATATTATGGTGGAAGTCTTTTATATCAATGGTAAAGCTGAAGGTCTTGCCAAAGACTACTATGAAAACGGTAAAGTCATGAGGGAAGTTATCTTTAAAAATGGCAAAATAAAAAGTGGTTTTTTCTATAAAGAAGATGGCACAAAAAGTAAAATGTCTAAGGTTCAAATATTGAACTTAGGTTTTTAAGTCTTTAAGCAGACAAAAATATTTTGTTGAAAAAAAAGAGCTTCCTATGACGATAGGAGAAGTTAAGATGATTGTCAGTCCAGAGGGTTTAATTTTTTATTCTTCATCTATCCCTTTATAATCACCTAACATAAATGCAAGCCATTTTGTCTCTTCGTATTGATCAAATAAAAATTGTACACTCATTGTCAAAGGAACAGAAAGTATCATCCCCGCAGGTCTGAACATCCATCCCCAAAATATCATCGAGAGAAATATTGTTAAGGGAGACAGTTCTAATCCTCTTCCCATAATGCGTGGCTCAAGTATATTTCCTATAACGGTATTAACAATCATATACCATATTGATATCCATAACGCTGTCATCATATTATGATCAATGAGTGCCATTATGATAGCAGGAATAGCAGTAAAGATCGAACCCACAACGGGGATAAAGTTTAGGAAAAAAACAAGTGTTGCCCAAAGAAAAGCATAAGAAATGTCATAAAACCATAAAACGATCAAAATCCAGAGTGCTGTGATTAGACTGGTTTGACACTTGGTAGTAAGTTATTACCAGGGTTACCGTCAGAATGGGCAATTCCCCATGCGATAGACTCTACTTTTCCGCTAAGTGGTGTATCCGGATATGCAAGAAGTGTGACCATTGCTTTGTCTCCTACTTTTACTTCATGTATGGCATCTTCACGGAAAAATCCAAAGACCCAATAGGAATTTTCATCTACCAATGCAAGGATAGCCTTGTTGGCTGTTGCCTGTGAGCCTATCTGGAAGTTTATGTTTGAGACATAGCCATCTACTTCTGCGTAAACTTTGGTATATGAGAGGTTAAGTTTTGCCGTATTGACTGCTTCCTCTGATGAATCTATGTCTGCTAAAGACTTGTAGTAGTTGGTTTCATTTCTTACCAGATCTTTTTGTGAGACTGCACCTTTATCTTTTTCATAAATATTTTTGTATATTATGATTTTCGGATAGACAAAAAATCATTATTTTGCTAACATAGTTTTTTGAAGCAATATGACTAAAAATAATTTTCTATCAATATAAAGGGATCAAAAATGGTAGCTGCTCCTTCTTTAAACAACATGCTAAAGCATCAAATGATCGCATTGTTTCTCCTCTCTTCTATCTTTATCTCCTATCTTTATGCAACAAAGGAAACATTACCTCCTTCTGTGGATTGGTTTGAGAGCGGGATGGGACTCTTTGGTGGACTTGCCCTCTTCCTGGCCGGTCTTGACCAGCTCACAGAGGGTCTGAAAATGGCTGCGGGGGATGCATTGAAAAATATTTTGCAAAAACTCACAACTAACCGTGTGATGGGCGTCATAACCGGTACACTGGTCACTGGCCTTCTTAACTCTTCTTCTGTCACTACTGTTTTGGTTATTGGGTTTGTTACCGTTGAGATCATGACACTTCAACAATCTGTTGCAGTCATTATGGGTGCCAACATAGGAAGTACCGTTACTGCACAACTACTGGCATTTAATATCACCAAGTTTGCCCTGCTTCCTGTTGCCATAGGATTTTTCATGACATTTACCTCTAAACAGGATAAGATCCGTTACTATGGTATGATGCTGATGGGGATAGGTATGGTCTTCTTTGGTATGGGTGTGATGAGTGAAGCTATGGCTCCTATGCGTACCTATGAGCCCTTCATAGATTTTTTGGAACAGATGAAGAATCCGATACTTGGAATCTTGGCCGGTGCAGCATTTACAGGGATAGTACAGTCTTCCGCTGCCACCGTTGGGATATCTATTGCCCTAGCATCCGAAGGCCTGCTCTCTCTTCCTGCAGGTATAGCACTTGCACTGGGTGCCAATATAGGTACTTGTGTTACGGCACTTCTTGCCTCTTTAGGAAAGCCCGTCGAAGCGGTCAGAACATCCATCGTACATGTCCTTTTTAATGTCATTGGTGTACTGATATGGTTGCCTTTCATTGCTTACCTTTCTGATATAGCTGTTGCCATATCTCCTGTTGCGGAAGGTTTAGAGGGAATGGAAAAAATGGCCTATGAGGTACCTCGACAAATTGCCAATGGCAACACATTTTTCAATATTGCCAATGTGTTTCTATTTATCCTTATTACCCCACTGTTTGCCAAAGCAGCTACAAAACTTGTACCTGAAAAAGTGGAGAAAAAAGAGGTGATGATCACCCCAAAATACCTTAATGAAGATGCTCTGGCAATGCCCTCTACCGCTTTTGACAATGTGCGTTTTGAAAGTGCCCGTTCTATCGAACTGATCAAAGATATGGTCAGCATCTTACAAATAGCCAGCAAGGAGAGATATAACCCACCGATGGACAAACTGCAGACACTGTACCAAAATGTCCGTATCCTTGAAAATGCAAACCTGCTTTATCTTGGGAAGATACGTCAGCTTGAACTGACAGAAAGGGATAGTCTAGTCCATCAGAACCTGATGAGTACCAACACGATGCTCGAAGGGATCGCATATACGCTTCAAACCGAGATCAGAGAGATCGTGAAGAAAGCCGTAGAGATAGATTATAAGCCAAGCCAAACCACACAGGACTATATACGACAGGTTGTCAATACGACACTACATGCACTTGCTCTGACCGAAAAAGGACTTAAAGAGCATGATTATGCTTCTTTTGAAGAGATACTGGAGATGAAAAAGCCCTATAAGGAGCTTCTCAATAAATTCATGCAGAGAAAATCTGAACGTTTGGCAGAGGCAAGAGAAAGTTATCTTGATGTTGTGAAAATTGAGACGACCCTGGTTAATACTTTTTATCATATCTACCACCTTAACAGGCTTTTAGCCAAACAATGGATCAAGGAACAAAAACTTTTAGAAGAGGAAAAACTTTAATTTTTATTTACTCCGAAGTTTATGTTACAATATAATATACATTTGAAAGAAGTGAAGAATGGGATGAAAAGGAGAAGGAATGAAATTAAAATATGTAGGTGCAAAACCAAAAGTTTCAGGTAGAGGAGTTAGCTTCGATCAGAGCAAACCTGATAGATATACTTTTTTAAATGCTGCAATTGAACTTTTAGAAGCATTGAGTCTAGCATCACCCAAAGATAAAAAAGTACATCTTAAGGATGCAAGAGGAAAAGAACTCAGCAGCAGTGAACTGATGGATCTGCTTGAAAAATATTGTGCCAATCCTCAAGAGATCTTTGAGTCTCTTGAAGAAAAAACAAATGCACTGCTCGAAAAATATACCAATAGAGTAAAAGAGAATGATACGATCAATGCAGATGAGCGCAGAGCATGGCTTGGCAATATTAAGATCATGCGGGACTACTATATGCAATATATCACAAATGAGAGTGCTTACCAGTGTACATTGAATGCATTGGCAGATAAGCTCCACGAGTTAAAGATAGAAGAGGTGACATTTCCAATAGGTAGAAATCATGGTTTGGTCTTGAGTCATTTAATTGATGTATTAAGAGATCATAAACCTCCTTATGATGCTACATTGCATGTGGAACCACAAGATGGAGAAACGTTTGGAAAGCTAGATATGAACAGGGCCATACCTGTAGATATATAAGTCCCAAAACGATCAAAAATGAAATTAAAATTTAGTCTATAGGAAAGTATTCATGGCAGAAGAAAAACAGCATCTTATGGCATACGGTGTTCGACAGCAACTCTTTATCAAATATACTATTGTGGTCCTCGTTGACTTAACAGTACTGAACCTTTTTAACCAATATTGGGATTATGTTTTTATAGAAACGTTCATGATCTCACTTCTTACTGCTACCTTACTTCAGTTTTTGATGCAGGTAGCAATTAAAATAGAACATTATGCTGCAGATTTTCTTGAAACAAAAATGGGACTTACAAGCAAAATATATCGGGTTGTCTCTGCATGGACCATACTCTTTATTTCAAAGCTCGTGATCCTTGAAGCCATCAACCTCTCTTTTGGTGACAGTGTTGTATTTAGCGGTCCCATTCATGGTGTGGTGTCATTTCTTGCTGTAGTCATAGTCATTATCATTGCTGAACAGCTTATCGCATGGATATACCGTTCCCTTTCAGATACGGGTTCCACGCGTTTTATTCAAATTGATCCACTAAATGAAGAGAGATAAAACGAACCAAAAAAGGATAAAAAATGAGTCATAAATATCTTATCGTCGGCGGTGTTGCCGGCGGGGCATCGGTAGCTGCACGGTTGAGAAGACTTGGAGAAGATGATGAGATCATCATGTTTGAACAAGGGCCTCACGTCTCTTTTTCAAACTGCTCTCTTCCTTATCGTCTGAGCGGTGAAGTAAAGCAAACTGAAGACCTGGTATTGATGAATCCTGAACTGTTCAGAGGACAGTTCAATATTGATGCCCGTGTGAACAGTGAAGTGATCGCGATCGATCGAGAGAAAAAGGAGGTTGAAGTCAAAAATCTGCTTGATGGCAGAATCTATAAAGAGTCCTATGACAAACTCATTCTCTCCCCCGGTGCAAAACCCATTGTCCCCAAACTTCCGGGTATCGAAAAAGCCAATACTTTCACACTTCGTAATGTTGTAGATATTGATAAACTCCATACCTTTATTGAAAGAACCAAACCTTCAAGAGTTACCGTTATCGGTGGTGGTTTTATAGGTATTGAAGTGATGGAGAACCTTGTTGCTGCGGGGTATCAGGTCACTTTGGTCCAGTCACCGCCCCAGATCCTAAACCAGTTTGATCCCGATATGGTTCAGATCTTACATAAAGAGATCATGGACCATGGTGTTGAGTTGATTTTAGGTGATAGGGTTACCGCATTTGATACCAACAAAGTCATTCTCCAATCAGGCAAAGAGATAGAGTCTGAAGCAGTGGTGATGTCCATCGGTATTGTACCTGCAACAGATCTTGCGTTACAAGCAGGTGTAGATCTCGGAAAAACGGGTGCTATCAAAGTTGATCCCAACTATCTTACCAACGATCCTAACATCTATGCGGTGGGAGATGCCATTGAAGTCTTTAACAGCCTGACACAAGAGAATTTCAAGCTCTCTATGGCAGGACCGGCACTCAAACAGGCACGTAGCGTTGCCGATCATATTCACGGCAGAACCGTCAACAATACAGGATATATTGGCTCCTCTGTCGTCAAAGTCTTTAATTTCAATGCTGCCAGTACGGGTCTGAACGAAAAGATGCTCTCAAAAATGGAGATCGACTACGATTGGGCACAGATCATCCCAAAAGACAAAGTCGGCATCATGCCTGATGCTGAATACCTGATCTTTAAACTGCTCTTTGAAAAACCGACCGGTAGAATTCTTGGTGCACAGGCGATCGGTCGAGGGAATGTCGATAAACGTATTGATGTAATCGCTACCGCAATTAAATTTGGTGCAACCATAAAGAATCTTCCTGATCTTGAACTCTGTTACGCTCCGCCATTTGGTACGGGTAAAGATGTTATTAATTATGCGGGTTATGTGGCATCAAACTTGCTTAACGGTGACTTCAAACAGATCTCATTTACCAAGATACGTGAATTGGTAGAAAATGGTGCTTATATCCTCGATATCAGAGAAACATTCGAGTATGATGAGGGGCATATTAAAAAGGTAATCAATATACCTCTGTCCCAGCTTCGCCAGCGCTACGAAGAGATACCAAAAGATGTGCCGGTTTATATTCATTGCCGTTCAGGTCAACGCTCATACAATGCAGTGCTTGCATTGCAGGCAAAAGGATATACCGAAGTCTTTAATATATCTGGAGGGTATATTGGGCTGCTCGCTTATGAATATTTCACAGATCAATCGACTGGCAGAGAACCGATCGTGACAGGGTATAGTATTTAAAATGCATGAACAACTCTCAATATTGGTTATAGTCCTTGTCATATTAGGATATGGTTATTTTTCAAGACTTCTGTCTCGTTTCTATTTCTCAGGACCGATGATCTTTACGATTGTGGGTATTTTACTCTCACCGCTGGTTTTTGGAAAGGAAGCAACAAATCTCAATGGAGACACGGTTCAAATCATTGCTGAGATCGCATTGATCGTTGTTCTATTCAGTGATGCCGCTGCTTTGAATTTGGAAAAGTTACGCCATTCATTGCAGATTCCTTCACGACTGCTCTTAATTGGTTTGCCATTGACAATTATTTTTTCTACATACGTAGCCAAAGTATTTTTCCCTGACGAATCAATATTGTATCTATTGCTTCTGGCACTCATCCTTGCTCCGACAGATGCTGCACTTGGCAAGGCTGTCGTCAGTGAGAAAAGTATCCCTCTGAAGATCCGCTCCAGTATTAATGTCGAAAGCGGTTTGAATGATGGTATCGTCTTTCCTGTGGTCATTACTCTTGTAGCTGTGATCCTCAGCACTTCTGCAGGCGGTGAAGCACAAGGGGATGGCTGGCTGATACATGTCATTCAGCAAGTGGTATTTGGAGCTATTATAGGTGCATCAGTAGGATATTTCGGTGCAAGGCTCGCCACATGGACATTGGCAAAAAACTGGATGGAAAATAATTATCAAAATCTTATACCAATCGCACTGGCTATATTTTCTTTTTATCTGTCCGAACATTTTGGTGGCAATGGTTTTATTGCTGCTTTTTTTTCCGGTCTCTTTCTTGGGAATTATAGTAAAGAACTTCACGATCATGTTGAAGAGTTTGCAGAGAGTGAAGGTGAACTGCTTGTCCTGATCTCTTTTGTCGTCTTTGGTATTGCTTTCATTCCTGCAACTATCAACTATTGGGACATGAATACTCTGATCTATTCTATACTCAGCCTTACAGTTCTGCGTATGATTCCTGTAGCGATCAGTCTGATAGGAAAAGCAGACTTTTCAACAATGCTTTTCATAGGATGGTTCGGACCACGCGGGATCGCATCGATCCTCTATATGCTGATCGTTGTTCACAAGCTAGGTTCGATAGAAGGACATGAAACGATATTCTCAGTGATGACCTTAACCATACTACTCAGTATCATGCTGCATGGTTTGAGTGCAAAGCCATTTGCTAAACTGTATGCAAAAGATCATAAAGAAGAGGCTGAGTAAAAATCTAAAACCTTATAATCTAACATATTTTATAAGGTTTATCGTACTGACAGGCTATTTAGGGCTAATTTTTTACAGTAAAATATCCCACTATTTCTACAAAAAAGCTAACTCTTATTTTTTCATTAGGGCTCAATAGTTGATTATGGATTATGGGGAATTAGCCACTTTGAGATGTTTAATTTGCAAGTGGCTCAAATATATAACTTTATAAGGTTTTCATTGTTGATCCAATATTTTTGGATGTTGCTATAGTGATAAACGTTATATACCATAAGAAGTGTTGGAGATTCAATACAATTTTGTATTGATTTTAAATACTTTTTTGTATTGATTTTAAATACGATACAAAAAGTTACTTCAAAAACCTTATAAAATATATAATTTTATAAAGTTATCATTTTTACCGGAAAGCTTCATCTATATACTTTTCAAAACAACACTTTAGACTAGTCAAAACAACTATATACATTATTAACATTGGTGCTAATTTTAAAAACACATATATTTTCTACTAATTATTATAAACTGTACTATTTTATAATAATTACAGTCATATAGGGCTATATAATAGGTTTTCAATCATATTCTAAGTATAATTATTATGTCAAAAAAGGTCACAGTTTGAGTATAGTTAACAACTAATATGCAATTAATCCCATATATAGGAGTTAGAAGGTGAAAATACGCGTCTACTATGAAGATACCGATGCAGGTGGTATTGTCTACCATACAAATTATATCAAATTTTGTGAAAGAGCCCGCTCTGAAGTCTTTTTTCAAAGAGGTATTGTACCCTCTCAAAGTGACACTAGCGGCTTTGTAGTCCGTGACCTAAAAGCCAGTTTTTTAGCTACTTCCTCTCTGGGAGATACACTGAATGTCACATCAAAGATCTTAACACTTAAGAGTTCATCTTTAGTCTTACTGCAAGAGGTATGGAAAGAAGAAGTGAAGGTGTTTAGTATGGAGGTTGTTTTGGTGTATGTAGACAAGGGAAAACCTTGCCGTATACCTGAAGTGTTTAAAGAGATTTTTAAACTATACTTTTAAAGAGAAAATTAAATATCAATGATCACTAAAAAACTTCTGTTTCATACCATCTTTATGGGGGCTTCCCTCCTGTTAACTACAGGCTGCGTCAAAACAAATTGCCCTCTTCCGGACAATCTCGATCATCGTGTAAAAAAAGTACACCTCAATTCATACAGAGAATCACCTGATCTAAAACGAAACAGCTGGAGTATGGGATCACTCTGTGCCGATCGTATCACTCTCAAAGAAGGAAGCCAAACCTGGAAATTTCTGCTTGTCTGGAACACTTCACATCCCAAAGGACCCTTCTGGTATCTGCCTCATGACAATGAAGAGAGTGCTTTTGCTACTGCGGTCTATGCGGCTAAACAGTATGGTGGAGGCTTCCTTGCTGTAGAGTCAAATGGTCAACGTTATGTATCGGGGAGAGATCCTAACAGGAACTTCAAAAAAGATTCCTCTTACAGCAAAACGATCTGCAGGATCATCGATACCTATAAACCGTCTCATCTCCCCTACATGGCTCTTCACACCAATGCAGAGGGTTATCTAAAGAGTGGTGGTTATGGTACCGTATCGATGCGAAGGTATTCCAAAAATATGCATTCTTTTCCTGCCGGAAATATTAAAACAGGTCGTAAAAAAGGCTTAGAGGATGAAGATACACTTATCTACCTTGCAGGAAAACAAATTGAAAGAGAAAAAGTTAAAAAATTCAATGATATGGGGTTGAATGTCAAATTTGAAAAGGTCACTAAAAGGTCAAATGACAACTCCATGTCCAACTGTATTGTTTTATACAAACATCATGATAACTACATCAATATCGAAACCGAACATGGGGATGTCAGTACACATAAAAAGATGATAGACAGAGTGATGAAGATTTTGGGACAGAGAAGTATTTACATGGTGCGATAACAACACTACTTCTCATTAACATACTCCTGATTTACCATAATTAGTTCGATATTATTCTCTTTAATGATCTGGGCAATATCTGTTACGATGCGGTGTCTTCTATTACTATACTCCATATCTGTCGAAGCTTTGACAAAGAAACTCAGACCAAAAGAGATACCTCTTTTAGTAAAGTCATTTACACCTGTTAAAATAATTTTACTATTATCAACACCCTCGTTCTCTGTTAAAAATTTTAATATATCACTGTCAAGTTTATCTAATGACTCTTTGGATGTTTGAAGACTTAAGAAAAACTCTGTATCGATTCTCATTGCTTCACGTGCAGTATAGTTATCGATCATCTCACTGGTGATCTTATTGTTTGGAACTGTCAATACAGTATCAAAGATCGTTCTGATCTTGGTAGAGCGTATCCCAACATTTGTGATCACCCCAATATCAGAACCGATCTTTATCTTGTCTCCGGTTTTAAATGGTCTATCAGCAATGATAATCGCTGAACCAAAGAAGTTGGCAATGGTATCTTTAGCCGCTATAGCAAATGCCAAACCACCTATCCCCAAACCTGCAACTACTGTCTTGTAAGGTACACCCAATATCTCCGCCACTGCAAAGATAGCTACAAGCACTACACCTATACGTAGAATACTGCTGATGATCGAAAGAAAGATTTCATCGACCTCCGATGCATGCCGTTTTGCCCGTATCTTCAGAAGAGAGATGATGATATCGATCAGGCTGAAAATGATCCACGCGATACCAATAACGATCATAAGATGCGATATGGTTTTAATGATGGAAAAGAGAAAGTCTGACAAACCAAGCTGATGTGCACCATAAAGAAGAAGCAGACCAAAAGTCAAGATCTGCACAGGGCGCAGAAATCGTACAGTAATCATCTGATCCGTCCATCGTTTTGTCAAATAGTATTTTTTAACTATATATAATGTGATCCATTTGGTAAAATAGCTGATCCAGCCTGCCAAAAAGATGAGCAGTGCCAATAGAGCAATCTGCCAGAAGGCCGTGTCGTAGAACTTTTTTATAAGAAGAGGAGAGATCGATTGGGCAATATTTTTAAGCGTAAAATAGAGATCATTCTCAGAGATCATTCTAGACGATACTTTTAGAGGGATATCTTCCATCTCTTCAAAAAGTATTTCTATGGTTTCAAGTGTTTCAGAGGTGAACTGCCACCGTGTCTGTCCATCGACTTCATAAGGTGCGATAACAATATCTCCTAAAGGATGATGAAAATGAACATACGGTTTTTTGCTTTTAGGATCATTAGGTATCTCCTGATAAACAATCTCAGAAATACGGTCTATAACACCCAAAAGATAATGGGAGAGTAACGGTGCCTGCCAGTCCCAAATAGCCGGATCAACCGCAGAGAGGTTCATAGTTGAGATAACATATGCTTTCCCATTCTTTTTCCAACGCTTATATTGTTCGATGAATGTACGTATTGTATCACGTGGAGTTTTAAGTTTAAGATTCTCATTTGAATTATACTCATGTTGTTCTCGTGCGCTCATAAGGGATATTAATGTTTCTTCCATTTGCTTCATAGTTGGAATACTTATCTTCCATCCTTCTGCATAATTCACTTTTATAAATTCGATTTCCACTGTATTAGTGGTTCCAACTTGATGAAGGATAACACTGTCATAGTCACTTTGTATATTTCGATTGAAGGCGTGTTTTTCAACCGTGCAGGCATCCAATATCTTGAAGAACATGCGAGTGAGTGCTAACCTTTTTCCATAAAAATATTTTTTCTGATTTTCATCCATATACAAGAGATTCAGTGCTTTTTCAAGTGCTTCATAATGTCCGCTTCTGACCTGATTTCCAAGTTTTAGAAAAGAGTAAAAAGTGTGCATGGGTGAGCTATCATCTACCGATAGTGTATTGTACTCACTGTCTGCATCCACTTTTATACCGGTGATCCAGTCACCGCTTTTTGTATTACCAAAAAATGAACTGCCAGTCTGACCCATTATGAGGGTTACATTGGATTGGCCATTTTCGTTTATTGTAACTGCATGGAGCTTATTGTCTTCAATGTGTCCTTTAACTGTTCCATGTGTAGGTTTATAACTCCCATTAACATCATTACCATGCTGTTCCAACGTCATCACAATGGCCCCATGTTTCCAAAAGACATGCCATTTTCCATCCCAGGATTTCTCAGCAGCAGAAGCAGTGAAGATCAGCATAAGCCAAAAAACAATAATATGTATAATTTTTATTCGCATGCTCTGATCCTTTTCTTCTGCTTCCCTATAAGCATTTTCTATATATTCAATTATAGCAAAGTTTTACCGTACTGAAAAGTTCTGCAGATCTTTGAGTTTTTTCTCATACATTTCACTTTTCTTTGCATCACCTGTTTGTTTATAATAATACACCAATCCCGAAACGATTTGAAGATTCCCCGTATGTTTAGGGTAAGCCTCTTCAAGTATCTTTATGGCTTCTTTGGGATCTTTTTCTCCTATGGCTATGGCATATACGTAAGAGAAACGTGCATTACCTTCATCTAGTTGGGCTGCCTTTTTCAATTCTACGATCGCTTTTTCACTCTCTTTATTTCGAACATACCACAAGCCTAAGGCATGATGTAAAATGGCTATTTCAGGAACATTAGCCAATCCTTTTTGCAAGATATCAAAGCCTTTTTGACTTTCCCCCGATCGCAATAAAAACTCATTATAGTTTATATAGGCAGGTACAAACTGCGGTTGAAGACGTATGGCTTCTTCATAGGCCATTCGTGCTTTTTCAAGCATTTTACGATTGGTATAAAATACTCCCAGTGACAACTGTGACTCAGGGCGTTCTGCCGTGAAAAGTAGTGTTTTTTCATACTCATCAAATGCTTTCTCAAGCAGATCTTTTGTCTTCTTGTCGACCTCTCCCAACGAGAAAGCAGCAAGTTGGCGTGCGGCTTCTATTCTTACTATTTTTACAGGGTCGTTCAACATTTCAAACGTCTTTTTCATACGCATCTTTGGAGGAAAAGCTTCTAACGCCTGCAGTGCAGATCTACGTATCTGTGCATCAGATCTCCCAAGCATTTGAAGTGTTGTAGTATAGGTTTGTTTAGAAGGATAATTCCCAAGATAAGCAGTTGCTGTAGCTTTGGCAATATCCGGAGCATCAGACATTAACACTTCATATAGATTCTTGGGTGCATCTTTACTGTTTGATCTGAGTGCCTGCAGTGAATGGGCAAAGTTCTGTTTCCCCACAGGTATTTTCCCATACCATTTTTTCATTGCATCTGTTGCCCATTGCGGGTCTTTGTCTGTATGGCAAAGGTTACAGGCATTAGGTACTTCTTTCATCTCTACAGAGACATCCGGTCTTGGTACACGGAAACTGTGGTCATTACGACTGTCTACTCCCATGTAGGTGCGTGCAGGCATATGACAACTTACACAGCTCGCACCCTCACCTCCCTCTTTATGTTTATGGTGAGATGTAGCCATGTATTTCTCTTCACTGTGACACTGGCTACAGACTTTATCCCCTTTAGATTTACGTTCAAGGGTATGTGGATTATGGCAGTCCGTACAGGTTACACCTGCTGCATACATTTTACTCTGGAGAAAAGAGTCATACACATAGACTTCATCTTGTATCTTACCATCTGGGAAATAAAGATTTTCAGCTAACATTGTTGAGAGATAATGGTCAGAAAACTTATCTCCAGGTGTAAAATCATCATCAAGCTGAGAACGTCTGGAGTGGCATTTGGCACATACTTCTATCTCCTGATGATCAGTACCTCCCTTTTTTTCTTTAGTATTCACATCCCATTTCCATTTTTTGTTTTTAAACGAGAGTGCAAATCCTTTGTTTGACAATTCCTTATGGGGTGTTTTACTCCACTCCATATGTTTAGAAGCTGGTCCATGACATGCTTCACATGAGACATTGATAATATCCCATGTAGTATGATAACTTTTAGTCTCTACATCATAATTCTTTTTCAAATTCGTAGAGTGGCAGTCTGCACACATATAGTTCCAGTTAAAGTTCTGACCTGTCCAGTGCAGTACATCTCCAGCAGTCACATTATCGTCAGCATGAATGTGGTACCAACGCTGACCACCCTCCTCTTTTGAGCGACTGTCCCATGCGATATCCATTACCTGGATGTTTCCTTTTGGAAATTTGATCATATACTGCTGTAGAGGATAGACACCAAAAGTGTAAGAGATCTCATAATCTTTTAGTGAGCCGTCTTCACTGTCAGTGTTGACCATAAACTTATCACCCTTTTTAAAAAAGGTGGTGATAATACCGTTGTAATTGAACTTGGCATTATTGAAATCTCCCTTGACAGATTTCTCATCTGCCACCATCATCGCCAAGTCATGATGTGAACCTTTCCACTCTTTCACTTCTTTACTGTGACACTCGGCACAGGCTTTGTCTCCTACATAAGTTGCTCGATCTTCTGCGAAGACCGCAGTTAATAAAGTCAAGATTAAAAATATCTTCTTTGTCATAAATATCACTTTTTATATAAAATTTAACTCTTATTTTATCAAATACCTCATGTAAAACAGCACTATCCTTCTTCACAAAAAACTATTTGCCGAAAATAGATACCATAATATAAAATAGTTGTCTTTTTTCAAACACAAATTTATAAAGCATGGATCCTATACCCTTCAGCATAAATATTCTCTATCAACTCTTCAGGCAGTTTTTTTCTCAGTCTCTTAAGAAGATGACTGAGTGAACTGTAATGGTCTACATCATCTTTATCTTCCCAGATCAACTTTTCTATGACTTCATAAGTGACGATTTTATTAAGCTGTTCTACCAGAAAATCCAGAAGAATTATTTCACGTTTTGTCAGAGTTATGATCTCATCATTATGAGAGAGGATCTTCTCTTCTTTTTTCCAAAAATAATCATTTTGAAGTGGGATCAAACCACTTTCCTCTCTTTTATCCTCATACTTTAAAGCCATCTCTTCAAGAAGAGCAAAAAGCTTTTTATGCGGTACCGGTTTAACCAAATAGTCTGAAAGCCCCAGCTTGATCGCCTTGAGAAGTTTCTCCTGATCAGAGTAGGCACTCAACACAACTATTGGTGTATCTTTATCATTTTTTCGTACTCTCTCGATCACTTCCAACCCATCAATTTTTGGCAAATTGATATCAACCAACATTATATCGGGATAATACTGCTCATACTTTTCAAGTGCCTGGGCTCCATCTGTAGCTTCATAAACCTGTTTGAATCTGGGTTTGAGTACACGTACAAACTGTTCACGTAGTTCTTCATCGTCTTCTACATAGAGCAGTGTCATTTCTTTGATATTACTCATCTTCTTCCTTCTTTAACGTAATCAACACTTCACTTCCTTCACCTTGATTAGATATTGTAAGTTCACCATACATATTTTTTTCAATGATCATTTTGGAGATATAGAGTCCCAGACCCGTACCGCCGTTTTCTTCTTTGGTCGTAAAATAATAACGTAATCAGAACTTCACATCCTTCACCTTGATTAGATATTGTAAGTTCACCATGCATGTTTTTTTCAATGATCATTTTGGAGATATAGAGTCCCAGACCCGTACCGCCGTTTTCTTCTTTGGTCGTAAAATAGGGTTCAAATATTTTGTCTATTCTCTTTTCATCTATACCACCGGCATTGTCAGACACTCGAATATACCCTTTATCTCTATCACTAGAGACCACGATCTTGATATAAGGGTTTTTTATCTTTTTTTCCATCAACGCATCTTTAGCATTACTGAGGATGTTGAGGATGACTTGCTGAAACTCACTGGGATATCCAAGTACGTTGAAACTCTCTCCCTCTTTTGTAATCTGGATACCGTTTACCTCCAGCTGATTGAGCTTAAGATCAGAGACTGATTTGATCTTTTCCATAACATCAAAAAGTCTTTTTTCCTTGTCGATCTTGTAAAAGTTTTGAAAGTCATCGATAGTATTGGACATAAATTGTATGATCTCACTGTTCTTTTTAATATAATTATCTAAAAATTTCTTATTTATCTTTCCTTCTTTATAGTCCTCTTCAAGTATTTCAATATTGATATGCAGTATACTCAACGGACGCCGCCACTGATGTGCAATACTACTGAGCATCTCACCCATCTCTGCCAAACGATTTTTCTGCATGATCATGTGTTCATGCTTACTATTTTTCTCAACTTCCTCTTTTACTCTTGATTTTAGAGTTTGATTCAGTTCACTAAGCTCGTTATTTAAATTGATTTCTGTTGTAAGATCAGTATGCGTACCGATCATCCGAATAGCTTTTCCATCTATATCACGCTGAATCTTCCCACGATCATAGATCCATACCCAATGTCCATCTTTATGTCGAAGGCGATGTTTATTTTCATATATCTTTTCTTTGTCATTTCTGCATAATTCTATATCTTTTAGTACTTCTCCCAGATCATCAGGGTGAACACGTGACTGCCAAGTATCAAAACTGTTTTCAAGTTCATCATCTTTATAGCCCAACATCTCTTTCCAGCGAGGTGAAAAATAGACACTGTTATCTAAAAGATTCCAGTCCCAAAGTCCATCACGGCTTCCGTCAAATGCCAGTTTAATACGCTCTGCAAGATACAGGTTTTGCAGCTCAGTTTGTTTTAGCTTTATTAGATAGAGACTCACAAGTAAAATCAGTAAAAACACAGAAACTATTGCAACCAAAAGCGTATAGTCAAACTTTTTTTCAACACGTACCGAGATCCAGTTATGGACAATATCTCTTATCTCCTGCTCATCTGTACTATCTATTGCCTTGTTCATAATACTCAAAAGCTGTGGTTCGTCTTTTCTAATGCCCAAACTACCATGCAAAGGAGTTTTGTTCATCCTATCTATAATTTTTAGCTCATTGCTGTAAAGCATGAGAATATGATAAGCCAATGAGAAGGTCTCATCCACGTAACCATAGACTTTTCCCTTGATGACCATCTTCAATCCCTCCTCGATAGAGTCTACCATCACGATAGTCAGATTTGGGAAATTGTGCTTTACATATTGACTGATGCTTGTTTGTCCATTTAAAAGTGTAACCTTTTTGAAACTGATCTCTGTAAGATCATTGTGAAGTTGTTCATTGATTTTGGTAGCGATACCGATTGATCCCTCTATTACTTTATTGGTAGGAATCAGATGAGTGTGTCGATTGGGTGAAGCAAGAATCATTGTAGAGATATCAGCTTTTTTCTCCTTGGTGAGTCTGATACACTCTTCCCATGTTTTTATTGGGATATAGCGAACCGGAATGGGTATCTTTTTTTCCAGTAAAAACATGATTTCCGGTAATATACCAATATTTTTACCCTCTTTATAGCCAAAAAGAGGTAAACCTTTAGGACTGATACAGACTTTGATCTCTTTTTTTTCTTTCAGATAATCCTGTTCATCCTGACTGAGCGTAATTGTCCCACTTGCAGTGGAAAAAATGCTAATAAAAAATAGTAGGAGCAGTTGTCTTATCATCATAATATTATTTTATCGGAATAACTTTTAATACACGAACAACGAGGTATCTTTAGTTACTATACTGCTTTGTATCTATCACAGAAAACGGTGTACACTGCTTTATGTTCCACTTTTTACCCGTTTTACTCAATAGTGCTAAACCACTGGGAGATATTCTATATCCTTCATCAATGATTTCAGTCTTGTCTTCTTCTCCACAGGCCAAAATACCACCATTTTTAAGATGTTCTACTCTCTCCTTTTCTACATTTACAAATAAATAAACTACAGCTATTACCCCTGCAATAAAGAGTCCAACATGTACTCCTTTAAGTTTTTGTAATAATTTTACAATTGTGTTCACTATTAATATTCCTTCGATCTAAAATTTTAAAAAACACATTGATATTCTTTAAAATTTTAAATTAAATATAAAAAATCCATTTCCGTCAAAAAGACGGAAATGAATAGAATGTTAGTTTATTGCTGACATATCAAGAAGTCGTTTGAATTTGCCTTCGGCTTCTTTCAGTTTAAGTGTACCGTATCCGATATTCCCTGCACTTAAAGAACTTCCTGGCTGGAAAGGATAATCTGCCATGGAACCAAGGAATTTCTGAACAAATCCTTGTGCCGGAACCATCATCCACATATTGTCTGCATACCATCTCACATACATTGATGAATCATGCTGAGCACTCTCAAATGGATCAGCTCTAAGATTAGTGATTCTAGGCCATGCTGGAACTTTACGATAAGCTGAATCGATCGCTCCTTCTTCAATAGCAAACGCAATCTTCCAATCATCTACACGTATTGCATTGAGCATACCAGAAGCAGCAAAATACATAATTTCTCTACGAGGACCTTTCTCTACTTTACCTTCAAAATACGGTTTAAAGTTATAGCCATCAAGATGAACTCTAAAGTCCTTACCGTTTGCTTTCATACCCTCTTTAGAAGCTAATTTTTCTTTCACATCATCCACACCGGCAGCTGCGAGGAGTGTTGGCATCCAGTCTTCATGACTCATAGTATCATTATAAACAGAACCTGGTTTGATCGTTCCTGGCCACTTAACCATTTGAGGTACTCTCATACCACCTTCCCACGTAGTACCTTTCTCGCCATAGAATGGTGTTGCACCACCATCAGGCCAAGTAAACTTCTCTGCACCATTATCTGTAGAGAATACAACGATAGTATTGTCTTCTACACCCAGTTTTTTGATATGATCTAACATATCACCAACCATATCATCCAACTCTTTTATACCATCCGCATAAAGAGAGATACCTGTAATACCCTGGTATTCTTTCTTCTGACGTGTCCATACATGTGTACGTGTATAGTTCATCCATACAAAGAAAGGTTTATCTGCCTTAACTGAACGCTCCATGAAGTCTTTTGCCGCAGCACCAAACTCATAGTCCACTGTTTCCATACGTTTTCTAGTCAATGGACCTGTATCTTCTATTTTCCCATCTGCATGAGAGTGGATCACACCACGAGGTCCAAACTTTTTATGAAATTCCGGGTCTTTTGGGTAGTAATAGGTCTCAGGTTCTTCTTCTGCATTGAGGTGATAGAGATTCCCGAAAAACTCATCAAATCCGTGTGCAGTTGGCAAGTGTTGGTCCTGGTCACCTAGGTGGTTTTTACCAAACTGACCTGTTGCATACCCTTGCTCTTTAAGCAGATCACCGATAGTCGGTGTCCACTCAGGAATACCATGAGAAGACCCAGGCATACCAATGGTCAAAAGACCCGTTCTAAAAGGCTGTTGCCCAAGTATAAAGGCAGCACGACCTGCTGTACAAGAGTTCTGTGCATACATATCTGTAAACAGAGCACCATCTTTTGCAATAGAGTCAATATTTGGTGTTTTGTACCCCATCATTCCTTGATTGTAGGCACTCATATTCCAGTACCCTATATCATCACCCCACATTACTAAAATGTTTGGTTTTTTTGCCATGACTTGAGTTGGCATCGCTACTGCAGCAATACCTAAACTCAAAGCCAATAAAAACTTTGAACTATTCTTTTTCATTACACTCTCCTCTTAATTAAATGTACTTAAAGTATAGTGAAACATATTGTCGTAAAAGTGTCACTTTAATAATTTATAGTTATAAAGGAGTATTTACTCCAAAAAATTTACAAATATGTTATAAATATGTTACAAATCGTAAATTTTTGTGTATATAGAGTTTTCAGAAGTATTTTTATATGAGGGTTAGAATTGGTAGCAAGAATACAGACTGCCATTATGCAGTCCGTACACTATCTTTTATTTTAGAGCTGATCTTCAATCGGCATAGCTTGTATGAAATCCGCTTTAAATTTATCCCATCCACTCGTGTGTGGATCAGTGTGATAAACTTTTTGTTTCCCGTCAGTAACTTCTAGCCAGTTCAGATCTCCATTTTTATCTAGAACCACACGATAACTATTTTCAGGTTTAGCACCTTCGTTCATATAGGCAAGGACTTTTTTTGCAAGTGCCGGACTTTCAATATAAAGTCCTCCTTCAGTATTGATAGCTACAGATCGAGGATCAAGGTTGAAACTACCTACAAAAACCGTTTTTTCATCAAAGACCATAGCTTTTGCGTGAAGACCGGAATGCACTTTAGCTAAGTTGGTCTTCTGGTTGATGATAAGATTACCACCTGCATCAGGACGCAACTCATGCATCTCTATTCCACTTTCAACAAGCTCTTTACGATAGGTGGCGTACCCTGCAAAGGCTGCTGCTACATCATTGGAACTCTGAGAGTTAGTGAGGATACGTATCTTGACACCTCTGTTATGCATCTGTTTTAGCGCAGTAGTACCACGTTTTCTGGGAATAAAGTATGGTGACTTAATATACATACTTTTCTTGTCATTTCCTCTTCCTTTTTGTAACGTAATGAAAAAGATGTAAGTTTATTTAATTTCCTTTTTTCTATATCTGTCTAACTCTTCAAGGAGCCACTGTCCACTTTCAACCTTGAGTGATCCAGCACACTTAATGTAGTACTTACTTCCAGACATAGTACTTTTTGTTGCACTGAGTCTTATGAAATCCTCAGCTGAACTAATATCATTTTTAAAATAGTCATATTTCTTCTTTATGTGACTAACCGCCTCTGGACCACTATGAAAAGTACCATTACGGATATATTTGCACTCTGTTGTTTTAACATACTCCAGAAGGTGTGCTATTTCAGTTTTGTAATCTGCCTGTGCTACAATGCTGTTGCAAGACAGCAAGAAGCTAAGTAAAAAAAACTTTTTTACTATATGGTTCATTTTTCTACCGTCTTCTTTTACGCGTATACTTCTTCTCTGTCGTATAGATACGCTTCAGATCAGATCTAGCATGGTGCATAAAACGATGACGTGTTACCAATACCGGCATATGCAATCCTGCCCATTTATAGAGTATTTGAATATCAGCGTGATTCACATGAATACAGCCATGAGAAGTCTTAGATATATTCCCTTTATGAAGGGCATGTCCATTGTAGGTGAAGAAGAGACTGTAGTCCATATTGTTGCTGCCATCTTCCTCCGGGAATTCTTTTGATGCATAGAAACGTTCTTTTCTAAGTACTTTCCATTTACCTGAAGGTGTAAACTCTACCTCTTCACCCGATGAGATACCCCCGCTTAACCAAACTGTCCCATCTTTATCTACAGCATAGAACCTACCATCACTCTCTTCTTCCCTTACTGACACAAGGATGAAATCTTTTCCTGCCAGGTCTATCTCATTTTCTATGCCCTTTTTGTTAATATAGGTAAATTCTGTTTTTGACAAGGGTATCAATTCACTAGTTTGTGCAAAGAGAAGTGTAGAGAAAAAAATAATAACGATACAAATGTATTTCATTTAAATCTTCCTAAGCTTTTAAATCACAGCTTTGATTGCTTTTTTCTTTGCTTTTCTTTCCATCTTGTTTTGCTTTTTATCAAGATCAAGAACATCATTTTTTGATTTATCTTTGATAGAAGTTGTATCTTTTACTGTTGATTTAGTCTCATGTTTAACAGCATGTTTTGCAACACCAGTCGTAGGGTTAGCCAATATCGCTGCAACAGCAATAGAAGAGATCAGTAATATTTTTTTCATGTTTATCCTTTGATTTCATATATACAAGTATAGTGTAACATAGTGTCTGAAAAGTGTCATTTTAATAATATATTGTTAAAAAATGGTATCCATGTTACTACTGATCAATATTGTGTTATACAATATATCAGATCACTTTTAAAATGCTCCCCAAGCACTTCCTACAGTGATATAGACTGCAAAATCATTTTCTTCATTTGTGGCAAAATCCAGACCACCCCACAGACCAAACTTTCTTGCCAACTCATAGCGAAAACCAACGCCACCTGCAGGATGTGTTGGAGCATCCTGAAAACTTATGCTTTCTTGAACAGCTCCCGACCCTGGTACAAAGCGGTATTCATCACCATATACCTTTCCTGCTCCACCAAACAAGACCATATTCCATCTGTCTATAAACTCCCAGCGAACTTGCATTTCACCCAACAACATTTTCTCGCCCTGATACCGCATGGCAGTTATCCCCCGCATATTGATAGAAGGTTTAGCTATATAAGGAATCCTGTCACCATCAGAAGCATGCACTGCTTCACCCTCCACTCTTAAACCAAAGGTCACCTTATCCATAATAGGATGAAAATAAAATGCTTTTGCACCATAACGCCAGAAATTCTCATTCCCTCCAAAGTTCTCATCAACACGTCTTAGTGATGCTTTGGCAAAAAGACCTTTTGACGGTGTGAAGATCGTATCTCGCGTATCGTATTGTATCACTGCTGCTAATGCACCCATCTTGAACTCATGTTCAAACAGTGGGTTGAGGATAGGTAATTCTTCATTATTTTTTTTACTGTCAATATCAACATAGACGTAATTACCACCCAAAAAGAAATTACTCTCTCCAAGTCTAAACATCAGTTCCTGATACGCTGCATATCCTTTTAAGTTCATATCTATACCAATATCACGCAGATAGAAATTCATATTTATATCTAAAGCCCCAACAGCTGTGGTAGAACGGATAGTGTCTTCTTTCCAAAAACCCAGATGGTACGCAGCACCAAATAATGTGCCATTTTCAGTACCAATCCCTGCAACACCAGAGATAGACGGAGGAGATTTTCTTTCTATACTCGAAGCCAAACTATCATGCAAGAACATAAGATTCAAACCACCTCCATAGCCTACAGCAGGCTCAGTAACAATAACAGGCATAGGCATAAAACCATATTTTGTTGATAAATAAGCACTCATGTCAAACTTTCCGTCATCTTCACCGAAAAACAAATTCTTATCAAAGCTAAAAAAGCCTGTTTCTTTTGCTGCATTTGATTCTTCGGTACTATGAAGGAGTGTTAGAAAGCAGACTGAAATAAAAAGTATTTTTAAATTATGCATTTTCACTTCCTTGGAAATTATAGGTTCCCTTATGTAATAACTTTTATTCAGTGTAAGAAATTTAATTCTATCACATTCATCCTATCTAATATATACTATACGCTATCCATAAAGAAAAATTTGCCGAAAATAGATATAGAATATCATTGTTGATATTAAACTATATGTTACAATATCCTAATATAACGACAAGGAATCATTATGTCTTTTTTAAAATCATCTTTCGTAACGGCACTGGCACTATTGCCCATACTCTCTTTTTCGGAAGGTATGAGTGAGGCAGAGCTAGAAAGCTTGGCAAAAACAGCACAAAACCCTATTGCCAGTATGATCTCTTTGCCTTTTCAGAACAATACCAATCTCAATATCGGTCCCAATGATGAAACACAAAACATTCTCAATATTCAACCGGTTTGGCCTTTTGAGATCAATGATGATTGGAACTTTATAACCAGAACTATCGTTCCTGTTGTTTCTAACCCTGATGTGCTTACAGGAGAAGGACGTGTAGATGGCATAGGAGACACACTTTTTACCGGTTTTCTCTCTCCAAAAGATTCGGGTAGTATCACATGGGGTGTCGGTCCTGCCATTCTTATGCCTACAGCTACCAAAGATGTATTGGGTCAAGATACATGGGGAGCAGGTATCTCTGCAGTTGCTTTAGCAATGCCTGGCAACTGGGTAGTTGGTTCACTTGTGAGTAATATCTGGTCAGTCGGAGGAGGAGATGCTGACATTAACCTCTTTACCTGGCAATACTTCATCAACTACAACCTGGATGATGGTTGGTATCTTGTCTCTGCGCCTATCATCACAGCAAACTGGGAAGCAGACAGTGATCATAGATGGAAAGTGCCATTTGGTGGTGGTGTTGGGAAGATATTTAGAGTGGGAAATCAACCTATCAATGCTCAACTAAGTCTTTACAATAACGTGATAACTCCAGATGATTATGGTCCGGAGTGGCAAGTGAGAGCACAGTTCCAGTTTATGTTCCCTAAATAAGACTACTCTTTTAGCGTTTCCGAAGGCAACTCTCCAAAAAAGTCTTTATAGGCTTTAGAAAACTGCCCCATATGGTGAAAACCAAATCTTCGGGCAGTTTGTTCCACTGATCCTTTTTTCATTTCTGATACTTTGAGTTCATCTCTGATCTTTGTCAGGCGTAGTGCTATAAGGTATTGTTTGGGAGAAGTATTCAACTCTTCTTTAAAATAGTTTCTAAGCGTACGTTCAGATAGCTTAAATTTTTTAGCTATCTCTTCTATAGTAATTTCTTCATGTAGATGGGTATGCATATAGGCCCTGGCTTCCATAAAAAACATATCTCTTTCCTGAACTACTTTATCTTTAGCACAATCCACTTGTGAACCTATTTCCTTGAGGAATTTCATTGGTAAAAAATTAAGAAGCAGTTTCTTTCCTTCCGGGCTGATCACTTTATGTTTCAGTGATGATGCATCATCCAATATATCTTTAAGTTGTCCCCTCAATGAATCTGCCTGTTCCAGATCTAGTTCTACCCTGTCTATTTTAGAAAGTTTCTCTTCGATCATATCTAGCCCCAGTTTCTGGGTAAGTTCCTGAAAGTGTGATCGGTGAATGGAGAGTGTATAAATATGAAACCCATCATAAGTAACAGCATTGATCTCTTGTCCTGGAGAGTAGATGACCATAGTTGATGCACTCTGTGTTGTTGCATGGTTAAACTTGAACATTGAGGCATCTTCACCCATGATGACAAAAGTCCACATATCTTTAGGTGCTGCACCTTTCTGGTCTAAATGGCAGTCAAAATGAGTATGCCCTATCTGTACCTCTGGTAAGATCATCTGTTTGAGTTCAGAATAGAATGATCCTCCGTCCAATTGCAAAAAATCAACATCCCAGGAGTGAACTACTTCTGTAAAGTGATCAAAGTTATTGATTTCGAAATCTATCCATAAAAAAGGTTCTTGTTCTATATTATTTTTAATAGTCATAACATGATTATAACTAAAAATAATTTATATTTGCCGAAAATAGATATGGTAAATGTTAATTCTGGATTATAATAAAGAGATACAAATATTTTAAAGGAAAAGAAATGACACAGACATTGATACAAAAGATATTATCTGTTTCTGCAATAGCTGCACTCACAGTAGGTACAGTAAATGCAGCAGAGATCATACATGATGCAGAACAAGGCATACTTCAAGCACAGTATGGAGACAAGTGGGCGAAACAAGATGTGGGGGTTCAGGCAAAGCTTGATGCTCTTTATAAAAAAACAGGTAAGAGACCAAACATCATTCATATCATGTGGGATGATAACTCTTATGGTGAAGTAGGGGTTAAAGCCTTCAATAAGATCCGTGGTTTTGATACACCTAATTTAAATACGATGGCAGATGACGGAATCACATTTACAAGAATGTACACCGAACCATCTTGTACACCTACCAGAGCTGCTGCCCTAACAGGTCGTTTAGCTGTTCGTTCAGGTATGTACACTGTTGCTTTTCCGCCAGAAGGTGGAGGTCTTCCGGCTGAAGAAGTAACGATAGCCGAGATACTTTCAGAGGCTGGTTACAACACTGCTTTCTTTGCAAAAGCACACCAGGGTGACATAGAAGAATCTTACATGCACAACCAAGGTTTTGATGAAGCAACTTTCTCTCTTTACAACCAGTTCCCTCCTATGTTCTGGCATGAGCAAGGTGAAGGTTCAGGGCTTACTATTGGATATACTAAAAATGGTACAGAGAAAAAGTATTTAGTAGATGAAACATGGAGACCGTATGGTTATGTTATGGATGTTACAGGGAAAAAAGGCGAAAAGGCGCGTGAAACACTACCTCCTTCATTAGAGAACTATCGTAAATCAAGTATAAAACACCAAGAGCTGGCGCTGGATTATATTCGTCGTAAAGCAAATGATAAAAAACCATTCTACATGGCATACTGGCCAAATGTATATGATCTAATTGCTGACCCAAAAGAGCCTGTCACTACAAGTAATGGAAGTTTGTTTGCACAAAATATAGAACGTCTTGACCGCTACATCGGTGAGATCGTTGCTGAAGTAAAAAAACAAGGTATTGAAGAAAACACTTTAATTGTTGCGATGGCAGATAATGGTCCTATGGCAGAAGTTCCATCAGCGATGTATCAAAATGTATTTAATGGTGGTAAAGGTTCATATAAAGAGGGTGGTATTCGTGTTGCCGCGTTTGCACAATGGCCAGGTATGATAGAAAAAGATCAAATCGTTGGAGATATGATCACAGTACATGACCTTTTTACTACTTTTGCTAAACTAGGTAATGCTACTAAACATATCCCTACAGATCGTATTATTGATGGTATTGATCAGACTGCTGTTTTCTTGGAAGGTGATGGAAACTCTAGAAGAGATTACTACCATGTTTACACTGGTCCGGTTCATGCTGCTACCATTAAACAACAGTTTAAAAGAGTTTGGCTCGGTGGTCGTCCAGGTTTGGTTAAAAATGACTTCTACAATCTTTACCTAGACCCAAGAGAGATGCGTGGGATGATGGCACAAATGCTATGGGCATGGGGACCATTTGATATGATGAAAAAGCGTCATGATGCGATGAATAAAAAGTATCCATTTATACCGACACGTCATGGTGTTCCATTTGAGGGTATTGAAAATCTAACACCTCAGACACTGATTTATCAAAAAACGGTTAGAGATACAATGAACACAGGGAAATAAGTATAATTTCTTTTATGGTCCTTTTTAAAAGGGCCATTTCATAGTTTAATCTGAATTGTAAAATAATACAGTTGAGATCAAACTATTCATATAAAGGTATACCTATGATATTTTTCTCCTTCACACATAAATTTCTAAGAGCTATACTTCTCATATTCATCATTCTAGGCACTTTTTCTTTTGCTGCTTCACAAAATAAAACAAAACTCTCTACAAACAAAACCCTTCTCACTATTAAAGTAGCCGGATACGATTTCAAACGACTAGAAGCACTCTTTGACGGACGCGTTAAAATAGAAGGTTGTGATGCAACATTTCAAAAAGTGGGCATCGGCGATATGAATACCGATGCTTTCTCTGGCCCTCAAACCTATGATGTCACAGAGATAGGTCTACACCCTTTTATGCTTGCTTACGCTAATGACAATTTTCGCGATTATACACTTTTGCCTATTTTCCCTTTACGTCTTTTCCGACATAAAAGTATATTTATCTCTACAGACTCTGGTATAAAAGTACCTAAAGATCTCATAGGAAAAACCATCGCTACTCCTGGATACTCTTCTACTTCTCTTGCATGGATACGCGGGATACTACAAGATGAATACGGCATCACTCCTCAAGATGTAAAGTGGATCACATCAGCAAAAGATTCATCTGCTGATCTTGCAGGGAAGATCTCTAAGAATGAGAAGATCATCCCTAAAGGTATCACGATAACAAGTGGAACCAAAGACAAAGATGAGTCTGACCTACTTGTATCGGGTGAAGCCGAGGCTCTCTTTCATGCGGCAGAACCCAAAGCCTACATAGAAGGCAATCCTAAAGTCACCAGACTTTTTCCTGATTACCGTAAAGCAGAACATGCTTACTATAAAAAAACCAGTATCTTCCCCATTATGCATGCGGTGGCTATAAAAACAAGTCTTCTGAAAAAACACCCATGGCTTGCAAAAGCAGTGTTTGATGCCTATTCGGAGTCCAAACAATTAGCATACAACTATATGACAAAACAGGGTTGGCTTAACGATATGCTCCCCTGGTATGCTCAAGAGTTAACAGAAACCCGTGCCTTGATGGGAAAGAACTTTTACTCTTATGGTCTTGAAGCCAATCGTAAAGCGCTAGAAACACTGTTCCGTTATTCTCATGAACAGGAACTGACAAATCGTGAATTAACTGTTGATGATCTTTTTGATCCATTGGGTCATAAGCTTAGTGAAGAGAAATAGAAATATGATTCTCAAAAAAATAGCTACAGTACTATGCATCACCTTAGCTTTTAGTACAAATATCTCGGCAGATACCAATACCACTGAAGAGCTTAAAGACATGTCGGACCCGTTGGCTGTCTATACCCGTGGAGGGATCGGCATTACGAATAGAGGGCTAAATATAAAAATTGGTATTCAGTACAATACAGATGATGCCAACAAAAATGTAATGAATGTCTTTGAGATAAAAGGAATCGGAGGCGAAGGCATAGGATGGGATGGTCCTTATGAGCGAAGTAATTCTGTAGATTCCTTACGCTACCGTAATTTCTCTGTAGATAAAACAAACGGACGAGGTACGCAGATAGATGTTACTTATGATCGACATAGCGAATCGGGTGTTGTAAGCTACAGTCTTTTACAAGGCTTGCCAAAGTGGAAGAATTTTAATCTTTATCCACTGGTAGGTGTAGGAGTTTCTTATGCAAATAATGCACTCCAGGATGATGGTACGATCCAAAGTGGCTTCTCTGTCCCCGGAGTACTAGCTGTAGTCGGAATGTATGGAAAATACACCATAAATGATAATATTTGGCTCAATTACAATCCTTTCTGGACAGTAGGTTTAGTAGGTTCTGACCTGTTTATGGATCATGGTTTTGAGGGTGGAAGCAGTGTATTGACACATGAAGCTACCGTCTCCTACAAACTCAATCCACGGTCAAATGTACGCTACTATGGAAACTGGTCTGAAAACATTGACTTTAAAGATGCTGCTCATCGTATAGAGTATAACTATCAGTTCTAGAAAGTATAATATATAAACAAATTATCATAGTGAAGAGGAGAAACCATGAAACTTAAAAATATACTCTTAGGCTCTGCCTTACTTTCATCGACATTTTTTGCATCCACACTTTTTGCTGGAGGAGACATAACTCCAGTTGAACCAGTAGTAGAAGAGACTTCGGTAGAAACTTCAGCCTGGTCTTTTGAATTTGAACCTTATATGATCATCGCTTCGATGTCCGGTAATTCACAAATGGGACGAGGACCCAACCTAGAAATAGATGTAGACTTCTCAACCATACTTGAAAACCTTGATATGGGTGCAATGGCTCACTTTGAGGCACATCATGAAAGTGGTTGGGGATTATGGCTTGATTATGGCTTTATGGATCTTTCAAGTGACATTACGGGTCCTGTGGGTGGCGTTACTGATGCGAGCATAAGACAAGGTATCTTTGAAGCTTTTGGTATGTATAGACAAGAGTTATCAAAAGGTTATGTAGATTATCTTGCAGGTATCAGATGGTGGGATAACGATATAGACGTAAGTCATACTATTCTACCTGTAGCCATAGAGGTAGAAGAAGACTGGGTTGACTTGGTGGTAGGTGCCAGATGGACTACACCTATTAATGAAAATTGGAACTTTAGCGTACTTGGAACCATTGGTGGCTTTGGACTTGAGTCTGACCTTACTGCAAGTGGTGCCATCGGTGTGAAATATGTTATCAATGATCTTTTAGATCTCGATCTTCAATATAAAGCGACATGGGCTGACTATGAAAGCGGTACTAAAAGAACAGCAGATTATTTTGCTTATGACGTTGTAACTTATGGATCTATTATTGGACTTAATTTTAAATTTTAAAATATTGAGATACTCTATGAGGGAAAAGAATCATTCCTCTCCCTCAGTGGATCAGCATCTGCGATATTTTACTCACCCATTTTTGGCTTAACAGGCGGAAATGCTCTAATAGCTGCTTTTATATGTGCCGGTGTTTTAGAAGTCTCTTTATATCCGGCTTTTAACAGATCATAATAAGCAAACGGCATATAGTGTTCTCTAGTAATCACAATTTTTGTTTTATCTTTTTTTGCCCAGTTGAACATACTCTCTGCACCTTTCGGTCCTACATGTATACATCCATGAGACATGGCATCATCATTACCCATATGGATAGCATGACCTCTTTGTGTGAACCATAAAGAAAAATCCATATTGTTTATACCTGAAGCTTCAGGATGTGCTTTTGACATATAGAAACGCTCTTTTCTGAAAACAGTAAAGATACCTGATGGTGTTTCATGTCCTTTTGCTCCTGAAGAGATAACAGCTGCCCACCAGATAACACCATCACTGTCTATAGCGTAAGCAGCACCGTCTGCTCCCTGTTCTCTTACTGAAACCACGATGTAGTCCTGTCCTGCAAGATCAACGATATTCTCTTCTCCATTGTCACCCATAACAGCAAATTTTGATTTACTTAAAGGGAGTACTTTACTCTTTGTATCTTCTGCATGTATCCATTGTGCAGAGAGCATTATGGCGATCCCCAATGCTAATATTTTTTTCATTTATTTTCCTTTTTTATTAGTTATTTAATTATATAATTTTAAGTAAAACTTATCATTAAATAACCTATTTTTTGCTATAATTTTTGATATTATATCAACTAAAAAGGAACAAAGAATGACAAAAACCATCAACGTATCACTTATTGCTGCTACATCACTTCTATTTACAGCATGTACAAGTTCAAACACTCCTGCACCAGTAGTACAGAGTCCAAGTTTTAAATTAGGTGCTCAAGATGGATGTACCACTGCCAGTGGAGCATATACAAAAAGCAGTGAAGCTTTCAACAATGACAAAGAGTACCAAA
The DNA here is from genome assembly GCF_047716765.1 of Sulfurovum iocasae. Lineage (GTDB taxonomy): Bacteria > Campylobacterota > Campylobacteria > Campylobacterales > Sulfurovaceae > Sulfurovum. The sequence continues at coordinate 1,180,118 of NZ_CP180410.1, read as the reverse complement.
ACGGATGGTATGCCGGTCGTAAAAACTGCAATCCATCCCAAGTACAATCGTAAATTAAATTTTTCTATGTGCAGGATAACTACTCTGGTAGAGTATTCATCTGCATATTAAAAGTGGAAAACCAAACCTAGCTTTGGACCATACAGGTCAATATCATTAATCAGTCCTGAACCATCTCCATCATAATGTATATAACGATATGTCAATAAAACATCTCCCCAGTTGAAACGATACCCTAGACTTGCCTCTGCCTGCCATGTAAGATCAGAATGTCCTGCTCCTATGTCAAACAGATAAGGTACATACCAGTTCTCACTAAGATTTACATCTCCTTTAATACCTATCAAGGCATCATAAAAATCTACTGATGGAGATAGCCCTATATCTCGATCATTTATTGCAAATTTAATATCTGTCCCCAGATAAAAATAACGTGTACCTGCAATGATCTCCAGTGTGATATTCTCTGTCTTTATAGTGTTGTACCCAGCATAAAGACTAACAAGTACTAGTTCAAGTTCTTGTTCAGTAGCAACTTTGATCGGATCTTTATTCAGTACAGGAGGCAATGAAACAGACCCTTCTTCTGAATCTGACATTTTAAAATAGATCCCATCTACCAGGAAAGACCATTTCTCTTTTCGGACTTCATATGAACCCATAAAGATCGCATCTATCTTATCGATGAACTTGGTAGAAACCGTTTCATCTGGTGTTCCCGGTGTACCTGGTTCTCCAGGCTCACCAGGTGTCTCCGGAGTACCTGGAATCGTATATGCTAATGAGCCATCAAGACTGGGAAGCCAGCCGTATATTGACAATTTATGTTCCCAACCGCTACTCTCTTCTGTAAGCACTGGAGCTGTTACTGTCTCTTCCACATCCAGTGAGACATCTCCACCAGCAGTCACCAATGAAAAAGTAAGCAATGTACCTGTAATTATCTTTTTCACCCTACTCTCCTTTATATAATTAATATTTTACAGTTCCAAATCAATAAGGAGAAGAGACTGCTTCATACTGAAGATTTCCACCATCATAGAAAGGTTTAAACCAAGTACCGTCACATTGCTTATAGCTAACGCCGCTTACATTCATCGTTGTACAGCTTGAACTCATGGAAGCAGAAGAGATTATCGTTCCTATCGCCACAGCAGTTAGCATTGCAAAGGTAAATCTTGCCACTGGATGATAAGTTCCACCATAGTAGTATCCACCACCACGATAAAATCCACCATGTACAGGCCTCCCACCATAATAACGATTATTCACATTCACATTTCTATTTACATTTCTATTCACGTTTTTATTTCTATTTACATTTTTGTTTCTGTTGGTATTTCTATTTTTGTTTCTGTTAGTATTTCTATTTTTGTTACGGGTATTTCCACGATTGGCACTACGGTTTCGAGTACTCCCGCCTCTGCGGGCACCTCCACCACCTCTACGGGCACCGCCTCCACCTCTTCTTGCTTCTGCTGTGTTGAGCAGAGAGATATTCAGCTGTATTGGAGATACACTATAACTATTTGAGGATTGAACATTTGTCTCAACAGTTACCGATGGAGAGAAAAACCCTATCATCGCGGCAACTACTGTAAACTTAACTAATATACTTTTCTTTTTCATTTTATCTCCTTTGCTTAATTTGTAGCATCAACTGATATCTGTGTTGCACCTTTAGGTGCTTTAAAGATAAAATCACTGTCTGAGATCTTTGGATTGCTATTCCAAGTGATTGATGTATTAATTCTAGGATTACCTTCAACTGTTGTATCGATAATACTATAATTTATGATCTGTGGCGTATCTCCTGTTGTGATCCAGACATGTACTTCTCTGACTCTGCTTTTAAAGGCTACATAATCACACTCTACACCGGCTACATCCACTGTACCAAAGTATTTACTTCTTTTAAATTTCACACGTTTCCCCATATCACTATAGATCAATGAAGCCAAAGGTGCTCTGATGCCATACAATTCAAAAATAAGATCAAGTGTACCATCGATCGTCTTTGGTGTTTCAAGTTGACCATAATAGCCATGTCCATGATCGATCATTGTAAAGATACCTCCATTAATATAAGAACTTCTATTTTTGGTGTCTCCTTTGGTATCTACACGCAGTTTACCCGGTCTATCTACTTTAACAGATACATCCTGTCTATATGTCTTTACAACCGCTCCATCTTTAACTTCATCATCCAAAACAATGGCATCAAAAGCATATTTATCCATACTGCCTATATGCTGATATGCTTTGTTTATGATATCTTTAGCAGACCTTTCTGCTGCGAATAGGTTTGTACTGCTGAGCAAGAGTGCTATACCTGCTGTGCAGAGGAGTTTTTTGTGTAAGTTCATTTCCCATCCTTTTTTGGTTTAATATATTATAGTATATCCTAAAAAAATAATATTTTATCTATCTGAAAAAGTAATATTAAAGTATTATAATATAGGATTAATATTTTCTGGCAAACCCTCCTGCCTGACTTGCTGTTGTTTAAGCAGCACTTCTCTGAACTTTGTAAGTTCATTGATAAAATTCTTTTTATCAAATGTTTGTTGTGGATCAACCAATACCTCTTCCAGTTCATGAAGTGCATCACGGAATGACGGCTGTACTTCAGTGATACCTCTAAACCCAACTCTCGAGAGCTTAGGGTCAGCTACTTCCAACCAGGAGTAAAAATCATGATAAAGTGTAGTCATATCACTATCCTGACAACTATCAAGTAAAGTTTTAAATCGTCCCTCTTCACTCTGCATATAGGCAACTTTTTTCTCTGCTTTTTTCTTCTGTATATAAGGAATTAACTTATAAAGTACACCTATAAGTATGAGGATTAAAAGTATGCTCAAAGCCGAGGGTTTCTCTTCTTCTGAAGGCGTTAAAGAAGCAGCTGACTTTGGATTTGGTAAAACAATAAAATGCAATGATGGTGTCTTTTCCGTGTGTAAAACTTGTTCCGCAGGATTCCACCAGATCAACTTTTGAGAGGGAATGCTTACATTGCCCTCTTTGGCAGCTACGAAGGTAAAAGAGTCTGTACGCGTAACAATAGTCGCTGTACCTGCCTCTTTACTCTTTAGTATCGGCTCTTCTTTGTAGATCTTAAGACGTGGGTTTTCAGAAAAATGGATAGGCTTCAAGAGAATGTCCGGCACATTTTTTGCCTCCTGTATAACCTTTAGTTCTATGGCATCCCCTACTTTGATCTGAGTGACATTTGTTTCTGAAAGTTTTGGAGAGACATCACTCTTTAAAGTGTAGTTCGGTGTAGAGAGAACAAAATCCTCTTTTCCTACACCCTTAGGTGCACGCACATCCAAGATCAATGCATCTGACTGAAAAGTAAAATTATTATCAGGCTGACCATAGCCCATCGATGCTTTAAATGCTATGTCTATAGGTGTTATCGTGATCTTCCCGGCATGCAGAGGGTAGAGTTTATACTCATAATGCACCACCTGCCACTGTGTATCGTTGATATCTAGCGTTTCTAAAGATGAAGCACTTTTGGGTGCCACGACTATATAATCTTTAGAGTTTTCCAATCCTATCTTCGCATTCATAATACTAAACGCAGTTGTTTTTAGATCAACTTTCAAAACAACTTCTTCACTTACAAAACGATCTTTCTTCTCAACAGGATAAACAGAAATAGCACCGTCAACCGCAAAAAGACCAAAAGTCAATGCTACAAAAAGAAAAAGAATTCTGCTATTCATGCTTATCCTTTTGCATTGCATACTGATAGGAGAATTTATGCTTTAAGAAATCTTTAGGTCCGGTCTGGATACGGTCAAGCCAATTGGCATTTCTGCTTTCACTGGTCTCCCCACTCCCCTCCTCGGTCACATCTTGTCCTTTATTTTCTGTATTATCATACACGATCTCATCTGCACCCAACTGACCTACACCCTGCTCGCCATCATTCTCAACATCAAGCATTGCTTGTCTGGCAATGGCAAGTGCCATATTTTCTTTCGCCCAGGTAAAATTTGGGTCTATTTTAAGTGCGATCTCATAGGCTTCTATCGCCTCTTTGTATTTACCAAGCATCATGTGGCTGTTGCCTAGATTGTATCGTCCCTCTTTACTGCTGTTCATCATATAAACTGCTTTAGCCTTTTTGAACTCACCAGCCTTGTAGAAAGATGCCCCTTTATAAAACGTGTTATCAAACACATCAGCTGCTTCAAGATACTTTTTAGACGTGAAGAGTTGATAGCCCTTTTGATCGTTAGTGATCCAAAGTTCTCTCCAGGATCCTTTGTAAAAGAGAAGTCCCCATGCAAGCACGATGATGACAGCTGCATAAAAAGTCCAAAGTGTACGATGCTTCAATAAATATGCCTTCATGATACCTTTCATGATACTCTCCAGGCTTCAGCTATAAACCCTTGTCTAAACCACAAGAGCATAAGCAAAAGAATAAGTGGTATCAACATATAGCCACCATCTTCATAACGTGTATCATCTTTTGCGCCTGCCTGTTGAAATGCCGTATCGACCCATGAAGCGATCTTTTTAACATCCTGATCATCTACGGTCATCCCAGTCCATTCAGCACCTAAGAGAGATACACTCTGTTCAAAGCCTTTAGCATCAAGCAGTTCAGGCGAAGCCACTGCAAGAAACAGCACTTTTGCATCCTGTGTTAAACCTTTTTTACTTAGTGCATTAGCCTGTGCAGGATCAACAGCATCTGCAAAGACAACAATCGTACCTCCTTCATTATCAAACTGTTCGGAGGCAAGCAGAAGAGCATCTTTGAGGTTATCACCTTTTTGGGGCATGATACCTGGGCTCAGTGCTTGAGAAAAAGTATTTAAAATGGCATGATCTTTTGTCAAAGGTAGTACCAAATGCGCAGAACCACTGTATGCCACAAGTGCAGCTTTGGTATCTGGACGCAGATCCATCAGATCTTTCATTTTGAACACAGCCCTTTTCAGACGAGAGGGAGTAAGGTCTTTGGTCTCCATACTCTCTGTTACCTTCATTACAAAGACGATCTGCGCTTCATCTTCAGTGAAAGGTGCAGGTTTGAGCTGCCAAGCTGGACCACTGAGTGCCAGGATGATAACAGTCCATACGATACCCAAGTGCCAGGGAGCTTGTATCTTAGATACCTTTTCTCCTGATTCAAGCAGAAGATGAGACAAAAGTTTTGGATTTACTATGGCTTTCCAACGTAAAATGTCATTTTGTTGTCTCAGTAACCACCAGACAAACAACCATCCCGGTATCAACAAAAGTAACATCCAAGGTCTTAGCAGATGAAAAAGCTCCAAACTACTCATGCCGACCTCCCCATTCTTTTTTGCCCATCAGTCCCAAAGTATATAAGAACATCAGCAACAAACCTAAGGCTAAAGGGTACATATAAAGCTCTCTTACCGGACGGTAACTCAACTCTTCAACCTTTTTAGGTGTCAACTTGTCTATCTCATCATAGATCTCTACAAGTTCCTCACTGTTCCAGGCATAATAGAACTTCCCTTTTGTCTCAGAAACGATCGCTTTGAGTGTCTCCGTATCTATAGGGTGTTCACCTGCATTTTTAGGGTCACCCATAGCAATGCTATAGATCTTAACATCATTTTCAGCCGCAAGTTTAGCTGCGGTCTTTGGTGGTATCTTTGAACCTGTATCATCTCCATCACTCATCAAGATCAACATTCTGTCAGTAACATTGCCTTCACGAAACATTTTAACACCCAGACCTATGCCGTCACCTATCATCGTTTGTGGTCCTGCCATGCCAACCTGTAGTTCGGAAAGAAGATGATTGAGTGCATCCAAGTCCTGAGTAAAAGGTGACTGCACAAACGCAGCAGAGCCAAAGAGTATCAGCCCTATCTTCTCCCCTTTTCTTTTTTCAAAAAAGGCAGAAAGTACGTGTTTTACTGCTTCAAGACGGTCTATATTTTTACCATCCTTCCCTTTGAAATCCTGAGTAGACATAGAACCCGAAAGATCCACTGCAACCAGTATCTCACGTTGCGATATCTCTTTGACTATAGGTTCCCCGATAAGTTGTGGTTTTGCCAATGCTATCACAACAAGAGACCAGACCAAAAGAAGCAGAAGTTTTTGAAACAATGTAGCTCGGGAAATACCCATACTTTGTTCTTTATTTCCCTGCACACTACGTATGTCTTCCATAAAGCTAATCCGTAAGGCAGAGCGTCTGCTAATATATCGTAAAGGTAAGTAAGCCACTAAAAATGGAGCTAACAACAAAATAAATGTTAAAGGATGTAAAAACTCAAGCATCAGCTTCACCTTTATGCGTTGTTATCCATACTTTTGCCACTTTAGATATCAGTTTTACATCTTCTGTCGTAGCTTCTGCATAGGGTGAGTAGAGGATCTTTTGGCTAAGTTCCCGTACTTCTACATCTACTTTAGTTTTGGAGTGTTTTTCCATAAAGTCCCACCAGGCATCATCACTTAATGCTGCTACTTTTTCACGCCCAAAGTGTTGAAGCCCCACACGCTTCATCAGTCCTAACAAAGTACTTATCTCTTTGCTTGTATCTTCTCCTAACTTCATTCCAGACAAAACTTTCAGCGCTTCACGACGATAGAGGTTCTTTTGATAGGTAGACCAATACTTCAACCCTACGTAAATGCCATAGGTAAGTACCAACAGAGCCAAAGCATACCAACCCGGAGCAAGCGGCCAGTACGAGACAGCAGGAGGGATAATGATGTCATGCAGTTGATCCAAAGAAGCATTGACAGTCACATTACTTTCCATCACACTCTCCTTTTTGCAGAAACAGCTGCTCCCAACTGTTCCTGTACCTGGTCAAGTACCGGTCGTTCTGTTGATATGCTAAAAAGAGGAATCGTATGTTTTTTAGATAAATGCATCAATCCTTCAACACGCTCTTCCATTCTCCCCGAAAAGCGTTTTTGAAAGCTCTGTGAGCTACTGTCTACATCTACAGAGACAGTCCCATCACTCAAAAAAAGTGAGCCTGAAGCATGTAACTCTTTTTCCATAGGGTCATACACCAGTGCAGCGATGACATCATTATGTGCACTTAATGCAGTGATATATCTGGTACTCTCTTCATCCATAGCCCTGCCGTCACCGATCAGAATAACCAAGTCATCATGTTTTGCTGTGGCAGAGACGATCTTAAGTGCTTCATTGAGTCTATCTTTGGTATTGTTAGAATTGGAAGCATGAAGTGCCTGATTCTGTTTTACCACTTCAGAGAGGATGTGTATCACCCCTTGTTTGCTTCGCTGTGGTTTGAAAAATTTTAAAGTTTCATCATTGTAAACAACTGCACCTACACGGTCACCTGAACCCACTACACGAAAAGCAGAAATTGCTGTTAAATGTGCTGCTGCAACAGATTTCATCATCATTTTTGTACCAAAAAACATAGAATTTCTCTGAGAGACCACCAGCCAGACATTACGGTCACGCTCTTCGTTAAAGACTCTTATGTATGGCTTACCTGTACGTCGAGTTGCCTTCCAGTCCATAGAACGAGGATCATCCCCCTGTACATACTGTTTCATTTCAGAAAAGTCCATACCCCGACCACGTACTTTTGAGCCGTGTCGACCACTTAAAATGGAATGTACCGGTTGGGAAGGCAGAAAGCTAAATCCTTTAGCCACATGGCCAAATTTCAATAGTTCATTCAGTGTTACATAAACACCGTTTTCATCTCTTTTTTCATCTATTCTCATGGATTATGCCGGCAGTGCAACCAGTTGAAGCACTTTGTCTATGATCTCATCATTAGAGATACGTTCTGACTGTGCCTCGTAACTCTGAGTGATACGATGACGAAAGACATCATGAACAACTGCACGTACATCTTCAGGTGTCGTATAGTCTCTACCTTGCATCCAGGCATACACACGCGAGCACTGATCCAATCCCAAAGAAGCCCGTGGACTCACCCCAATGTCTATGAGAGAAGACAGTTTTTCATCATACTTTTCAGGATAACGTGTAGCAAACACAAGATCAACAATGTATTGTTCGACTATCTCAGTACTCTTCACATTGGCGATCTCATCACGTGCAGAAAAGATCATCTCTTGAGGAATTCTCTCTTTTATACTTTCTTTGGTTTTCCCACTCTTTTCCCCACGTACCAGTCGTATTACCTCTATCTCAGAAGCTGCATCAGGATAGGTAATGTTCACATGCATCAAAAAACGGTCTTTTTGAGCTTCAGGAAGGGGGTATGTTCCTTCTTGTTCTATAGGGTTTTGAGTTGCCATAACGATGAAAAGTTTAGGAAGTTTATGTGTTTTTCCCGCCACAGTAACTTGCCTCTCTTCCATTGCTTCAAGCATCGCGGCCTGTACTTTGGCTGGCGCACGGTTGATCTCATCTGCTAAGATGATGTTTCCAAAAATAGGCCCCTCTTCAAAACGAAACTTATACTCCCCACCCTCTTCATACATATTTTCCGAACCGGTCACATCTGAAGGGAGCAGATCCGGAGTAAACTGGATCCGTGAGAACTTAGAATCGATCGACTTTGCCATTGCTCTTACAGCTCTGGTCTTTGCCAGCCCGGGAAGTCCCTCTACAAGTAGATTCCCATTTGCTAACAGACCAATGATAAGTCGCTCAACGATATTCTCTTGACCAATGATAGAAGCATTCATTCTTTGTTGAAGTATTTGAATAGATTCGAATGGCGTCATAGTAGTTCCTTAATATGTAATTTTATGCATCTCAATGAGTGCTTGATAATCTCCATTATCAGCTTTTTTAAGTGCTCTAATATATTTGTCTCTATTGGGATTCTCTTTTGCCAACAGATCTTCTTGCCAACGTACCGGCATAAGTCCATGTTGTCTCAGATATATATTGGCTAACATCCTGGACCAGCGACCATTTCCATTTTGAAATGGATGAATTTTAACTGCCCTGTGGTGTATCCTTGTAGCTATTTCTATGCTATCGAACGTTCTGTTTTTATTCCAAAACTCTATATCATCAACTAACTTTTTTAACTCTGTAGAGACCAAATAAGCTTTAACACCTATAGACAATTCACATTGTCTAAGCTTACCTGCCCACTCCCATACATCACCAAACATCTCTTCATGAAGTGTTAGCAACCATGCATAAGAAAAAGAAGCCTCCTTCTTTGTCGGTTGGGCTGAAAGATATTTTAAAGTTGCATTTGCTATATTCTCAGCCTCTTTGATATATATCTCTTTAAGTGAATATGCTCTATCTTTCGATAATTTCAATCCCGAAATATCATCTAACGGTGTTGCATCATCCATAGGCTTTGTACTATCGATCACTATGCTACCCACAACCGATCTCTATAAGAACCTGTCAAAAACTCTTTTTCAAACCTGTGTATCATCTTATCAAGAGTACTTTTTTCTAACCCTTGTAGTTCCAAAGCAGAGGTGCCCTGAACCAGTGAAACCATAAATATCGCTTTCTGCTTTGCTCGTTTTTTTTCAAGTTCTTTTAATGCTACTGTTTCATTACCTGCAAAATCCAATCCTAAAATATTTGTGATCTTCTCTACAGTACTTAGTTTTACATCTTCTCCGGCAAACAATCTGTTGACAGTCCTTACACCACTATGACTTAACTTTGCAAGATTTTCTATAGAGATACCCAACTCTTTTTTTCTAGTTTCAATTTTATCTATGAGTTGTGATCTTGTCATAATATATCCTTTTTATTATTATGCCATAAGTGGCATATAAAAATCAACCTAAGAACTTATATTTAATTTACCCGAAAACTTTTTTACATTTTTCATATCCGTAATCGATCATCTCTTGGGCACGGGTAAACTCTAACGTGCCACAAAGATTACGAGGGATCTCTATCTCTATATCCGGAGGATAAGCGGAAAGCTTCATCCTTGCTATGGTTCCCTGCATCGCATCAAAAGACTGATCTGCAATTTTGATCATACTGTTTCGTGAAGTAAAGGTATCAGGGATCGCAACATCTTTAAGATATTCTATAACCTTTTCATGAAATGAATCAACTTCATCTTCCACTACTTCAGTTAAAGACACATCAATATCACCACCTAAATTTACAGCGATGGTAAGGTCGGTTTTATCATTAAATGTGGGTGCAATAGGCACAGGGTTAAGTACTCCACCATCTATAAGATCTCGCCCATGCAAATGATAAGGAGTAAAAAAGAGTGGCAAAGAGATCGATGCACGAATAGCCTCAAGTAAAGAGCCATGATTTATCCATACCTCTTTTTCTGCCTTTACATCTGAAGCGATCGCTGTGTATTTAATGGGTAAAGATTCGATTTGATGTTCACCTATGAGTTTTTTCATTTCACTCATCAAGGTCTCCCCGGATACAAGCCCTCCCGAACCTTTAAAATCAAGAAGTTTTACCATACCAAAGGTATCAAGTTCTATCAACCAGTCTGCATAGTCATCTAACTTTCCAGCAGCATAAAATCCACCGATCAGTGCACCCATGGAACAACCTGAAATAGATTTGATCTCATAGCCCTTCTCTTCAAGATAACAAATCACCCCAATATGTGCTAAACCCCTGGCACCACCACTCCCTAAAACAAGTGATACTGATCTTTTTTGCATCTTATTTCTTTAGCTCAAAAGGATAAATAACTTTCCACTCATTTTTCATATCAACGATCGTCCAGTTATGTTCTTTTCCATAATCCAAACCTTTATCAAGCTTACCAATATGTGACTTTCTATCATAAGCCCACTCTCTCTTATCATCAGTGTGGTGAACATAAAGCTGTAAGGTTTTATATTTTTTGTTTCCTTCTGTATATTCCATCATGGCAAAGTCACCGTCAGAGTTTCCAAAGGCAGCAACAGGACGTTTACCAATGTGATAATGAATACCGACCGGTTTTCCCTCTTTATCATTGATCGTATTTGAGTTTGGTACTCTTATGATCTTGCCATTTTCATATTTTACTGAAAGCGTTGATCCAATAATTTGATTTGTGGGAATACCATACACTTCTGATGCCCAGGGGCGCATAAAGTCTATACCACCACCAGAAACAATGAATGTCTTAAAATCATTAGCACGCAAATACTCTAAAAGTTCAAGCATTGGCTGAAATACAAGATCGGTGTAGGGTACATTTTTCGTCGGATGTTTTGCTGTTTTTATCCAGTCAATAACGATAGCATCAAATTCCTCATCACTCATCCCTGTATGTGTAGCCATAATGAGTTCAAGAAGCCCTTTTTTCCCACCTTTAATAACCTCTTTCATATTACCTTCGATCACTGCTTTAAAAGGTTGTGTACTTTTCCACTCCGGATGTTGTGGCAACAATGCTTTTACCCGATCCATAGCAAAGTAAAATTGAAAATATACAGGTCTTTCACTCCAAAGTGTACCATCATTGTCAAACACCGCGATACGGTCTACCACAGGGATGAAATCCGAACTATTAACATCCGTCACAGCGTTAACATAAGAGATAATATTACTTTTGGATTTTCCATCATTCCATGATACAAGATTTTCTTGAGCTTGTGATAGCGAGAGAAGTAAAATAAGTGAGAGTAGTATACGAAACATAATTTTTCCCTTTATAATAAATGCTAATTTGCAATTTCTATTGCATAATTCAGGTTTAAAGTATAATGAAACATATTGTCGTAAAAGTGTCACTTTGATAATCTCAAGGTGCAAAGAAGTATATACCTCATAAAACTTCTAATATGTTACAAATAATAAGCTTATTGCTTCTTATCACCACACTAGAAACAAATACCATATATAAAACTTCAAAGGCAAAGCCTTTAAAGTTCCTATTTTCTATTTGCTAACCGGCGTTTGCATTTTCTCCAATACATCACTTAAGTTAAATGATGCAGCTTTCTGACGAGGTGGGAACTCTTGAAATGTTGCAAGGAAATTTGCCACATATGCTCTTGCTCCAAACAAAAGATAAACACGGTCAATCATCCAGTCATAATAAGTGTTAGATGTTTTCTCTGCACGTTCATACGGATCACGACGTAAGTTCGTAATAAGAGGTATTCTGAGAATAGTAAACGGGTTCATCCAAGCTCTAAAAGTAGTTTCAACCTCTTGATACATAAAAGTCACTTTCCAATCGTTATAACGTAACGCAGTTAAGTCACCATCATCTGAGAAATAGAGTATCTCTTTACGAGGACCTTTGGCTTCTTTGCCTGTTAAGTAAGGAAGGAAGTTATAGCCATCAAGATGTACTTTATACTCACGACTGATCGCTTTTACACCACCTTTTTTTAGATCTTCTTTAATGGTGGCATTTCCAGCTACTGCCAAGAATGTAGGTAACCAGTCCATATGGTGCATGATCTCATTGGACCATGTTCCCGGCTTGATGTGTCCTGGCCACTTCACCATAGCAGGTACTCTCCAGCCACCTTCCCAGTTGGTGTTTTTCTCACCCCTAAAAGGTGTCATCGCAGCATCTGGCCAAGTATTCATATGTGGTCCATTGTCTGTAGAGTAAAATACCAGTGTGTTATCCGCTATTTTAAGTTCATCCAGTTTTGTAAGGAACTGCCCAATATGTCTGTCATGCTCTACCATTCCGTCAGAGTATTCATCTTGTCCTGAAATACCTCTAAGTTCATCTTTTACATGGGTTCTAAAGTGCATACGCGTACCACTCCACCATACAAAGAAAGGTTTATCTGCTTTGGCTTGACGCTCGATAAAGTCTAAAGCTGCAGCCACGGTCTCATCATCCACAGTCTCCATACGCTTTTTAGTGAGTGGACCTGTATCTTCTATCTTCCCATCTGAAAAAGAGTGGATGACACCTCTAGGTCCAAACATTTTTCTAAATTCCGGGTTTTTAGGGTAATCTAAATTTTCAGGTTCTTCTTCTGCATTAAGATGATACAAATTTCCCATAAACTCATCAAAACCATGATTGGTAGGAAGCATTTCATCTTTATCCCCTAAGTGATTTTTACCAAACTGTCCTGTAGCATACCCTTGAGCCTTAAGAAGTCCTGCAATAGTAGGATCTTCTTTTTGCATCCCTTCTTCTGCTCCAGGTACACCTACTTTAGAGAGACCTGTACGGAACACACTCTGCCCCATGATGAAGGAGGAACGACCCGCAGTACAAGACTGTTCACCATAATAGTCTGTAAATGTTACACCATCTTGAGCGATACTATCTATGTTGGGTGTTTTATACCCCATCAATCCATGTGTGTATTGACTAATGTTCGACTGACCAATATCATCACCCCAAATAACCAAAATATTTGGCTTCTTTGCCAATGCCTGAGTTGGCATTGCTACAACAGCAAGTCCTAGACCCAAAGCAAGTAGAAATTTTGTACTTTTCTTCATCTTTTCATCCTTATATATATTTTAAAGATAAAGTATACTCTTAAAAACCACGATATATAATTTATTAGATTTCCGACACGTTATATATTGAAAAATTAAAAGTTTAGGATAATAAGTTTGGTTTTGCTTTCTAAGAGGAGAAAAGTTTTACAGACACTCCCAAATAGGAGAAGAATTGACTGAAGATTATATAAACTACAGATTCATGTAATATTGTGCTTCATCGGTGCAGAGTAAAGAACACTGAAGCATCCAACTGCAAGCACCTTATTATGTATTACCAGTTTTATTATTGAACTGGTTTAGGATCTGGAAAAGTCCATGAACCATCAATGATCTCTTTGCGAGGTTGGTAAAGACGAATAATATAGTTCCAACCCTCAGTAATAGGAAGATAATTTACTTGGCTTGAATCACCTCCAAGGTGAATGATGATGCTCCCATCTTCATTAGGTTTTGCTGTCACATTGTTGAACGAATACGCATCTAAGTCATTCTTTTCCATAAAGCCTTTTTTATTGTAGATAGTAATAGACCAGAACCCATCAACAGGTACATCTTTTGCAGTCAGTGTGTATGGTTTTTTTCCATCATTTTCAGCTGGAACTCCATTGATATACATAGCAGCTTCTTTTGGGCTACCACCCCATCCGAATGCAGTACCCAACATATGGTCGATTGGGTTCAACTTTGCTTTATCACCGAAAAGTCCCTCAGAACTGGTTTTAGTAGAAGCAAGTACATTGATAGCCTCACGAACTGTTTTGAGTGAAGTTTCATCCCAGTCTGGAATTCTAAATGACCCTATCTTAGACTGTTTAATTTCAACTTTATCCTGTAAGGCATTTGCTTTTTTGACATCATCAGGATCATTGGCATTCATGAATGTACGAATGATAACAAATACATAGCGTGTGCCGATCTTATCCTGAGTAAGAGTAAACGTACCCGCTCCTTCTTCAACAGGTTGCATCGAATGATCCTGACTAATAATTTGCATCGATTGAAATCTACCTTTAGATTCTGGTTTGATAAGTGTTACTGGCTCAGTTAGGTCAAATACCGCACCTGAATACAGTGTGTCACGATTCATGCGGATTACATCCTGTTGGTCGATTGGTGTGGGCTTACGAATGTGGAAAAACTTTCCAAATCCTCCCTGATCAACATAACGTTTCAAGGTCATGTCTGTTTCTGCACGAACGAAATTGTCAACAGTTACTGCCTCTGATGCTGATAATGGATTTGTAGCCAGTAAAATGGTGCTGGCAAAGAGTGTTATGATCTTTTTTGAAATTTTTTTCATCTAGTTTTCCTAATTTTATTTTTTTATATAAATTACTAATCTATAAACTATAGTAAAATAATAGTAAGAATGGGATTTATTAGATTTCCGACACGTTATATATTAAAAAAATTAAAAGTTTAGGATAAAAAATTGGATTTAAAAAAGGAGAGTTAATTTTGAGTAGTTTCAGATACAGTTCCAAACAAAGTTTGGAACTGTAAAGGAGTTTATAAAGAGATATTAAAGTGCTGACTTCACTGCCTCTTTAGCTGCTGCTTTTTTAAGAGGGTTTGAGCCTACAGCTTTTTCTACTGCCATATCTGTAGCTTTATCTTCAAGTGAAGTCTCTTTTTTAGTTGCACCACCAAGTAAACTACCTGCATCAGGCAAAGAAGTTTTAGAACCCATAACACCACCAAGAGCGTCTGCTTTCATCTTGTCTACAGGGTTCTCTTTACCCAATACTTCATCTGCACCCTTGTTAACGAGTTCTTTTTTCATAGCATCATCACCTGCTATATGTTTAACTGCTTGTGATCTTGCTTCAGTTTTTGCTTGAGACATAGCAGCATCTGTTGCCATGTCTGTCATCATATCTGCAAAAAGCCCTGTTACTGCGATCGTTGAGATCAATATTGTTTTTTTCATTCTTTTCCTTTTATTTTTAATATCATAAAGTATATTCTTAATAAAATAAGCAGAGGCCAAACTTACTTAGCCTTCACTTATCACCTGTTTCATTACTGATCGTCATTCACATCCATCTCTTTTATATCTAGAGTATCATGTGATTTTTTAGTGTAAGTTGTTTTATTATGCTCGTTTTCTGATCTGTCTGTCTCTGTATTTTGCCCAATAATATGAAGATCACTCTGAGGATAAGGGATGGAGATACCTTCTTCATCAAAACGTTCTTTAACAGTACGGGTCACTTCCCAAAAGACTGTCCAGTAATCAGCTGTTTTAACCCATGGACGGCATATGAAGTTAACAGATGAATCTGCAAGTTCATTTACTTTGATAGTAGGTGCAGGATCTTTGAGTACCAGTGGATGCTCTGAGAGGATCTGTTCCATAACATTCTGAGCCTGTTCAATGTTATCATCATAACCAATACCAAATGTCATATCTACACGACGTGTATCACTATGGGTTACATTGGTGATGATGTTACCCCAGATCGAGTTGTTTGGAACGACCATAAGTCTATTGTCGGCAGTTACAATGCTTGTCGATACCAGTGTCATAGACTCAACTGTACCGATGATGCCCGCAACATCTACAACATCACCGATGTCATAAGGACGGTAAAGCATGATCATCAATCCGCTTGCAAAGTTACTGAGAGTTCCTTGTAGTGCAAATGCAACGACGAAACCTGCGGCACCTACCATTGCCATGATCGGTGCAACATTGACATCGAGTGCTGCAAGAGCAACAAGAACTCCTATAAGCATCACTACTTTGTGGATAATGTTAGCAATAAAGTCATTCAAAAGTTGTGAATTACTTGGCGTATGTTCTAATGCTTTTCTTGCTCCTCTGCTTAATAGCTTAGAGATAAACATAGCCATAAAAATGATAGCAAGGAATTTTGCAATATTGATCAACCAGTAAATACCACCTTCATCTGACATAACCCATCCGGAGACTGTCGTCCATGCAGATTGGGCATCGGTCACTTCTAAAGAGATGCCACTCACGGTATCGATATAGCGGCGGTATGGAAGTACTTTTTCTAACTCTTTACCATCTGCATCTGTACCGATCTTTTCATTGATATTTTCCAGTACTGTATCAAGGCGAGCTACCATGGTCTTTCTTTGGGCACGCAGTTTTGTCTGTTCTTCAAGGATAGCATCTTTCTCTTCCTTTGCCACAGTGATCTTCTGTTTGATCCCCTCTCTTTCCTCTGCTGCTGTCTGGTTGTTGTCCTGTGCATTTAAAGCATCTATTTGGTCATTCTTTTCTTGCACTGAAAGTTTAGTATCATATACTTTTTTAGCTGCTTCTTTCAGTAAAACCAACCATCCGTCAGCTTCTACAAAAAGTTCATCACCTGTCATATGTCTAACCATTAAGTGAAGACTCTCTGCTGAAACATCAGGGTTTGCCGTAGTAACAGCACTAGGACTCTTAGGTGCTTCTTCTGCATAGGAACCTGCAATTAGTGCTAAAGTAAGCAACAATCCCGTTATTATCTTTTTCATTTCTCTCTCTTTTTTATGTTTGTTTTAGTCTTTTTTATTGAATGTATATTTAAAAATCAATAAGGAGAAGATACCACTTTATATACCAATGTATCACCTTCATAGAATGGCTGATAATATGAGTTATCACATCTTCTGTAACTAACACCATTAGCAACAACTGTTGTACAGGTAGTTGGCATAGTTGAGGCTGCGATCACAGAACCTATCACTAAACCTGTAGTGAACGCCATAAGTGGAGCGCCTCGATAATAACCATAATATCCACGACTGTGACCACCATAGTAACGACGGTTATTGTTTACGTTTACATTCACATTTTTATTAACGTTTCTGTTCACATTTCTATTAACATTTTTATTTACATTTCTGTTAGTATTTCTGTTTTTATTGGTATTTCTGTTACGATTACTACTACGACTTCGGTTAGCACTTCCACCTCTACGGGCACCACCGCCACCTCGTCTAGCCTCTGCCTGGGTAAAGAGAGAAACATTCATCTCTATAGGCATTGCAGCAAAACCGTTTCCTGATGGAACATTTGTTTTAACACTCACTGATGGAGAGAAAAAACCTATCATTGCAGCAACTACTGCAAATTTTACTAAAAATATATTTTTATTTTTCATATCTCAATCCCTTCTTACTTTGCTCTGTTTACTGATATTTTTGATGAACCTTTTGGTGCTACAAAAACAAAATCGCTGTCTGAAATATTTGCATTGGTATTCCAGGTTACCGATGTATTGATCCTTGATGAAGAATCAGTACTTGTATCGATGATACTATAACTTTTCACCAATGGTGCATCTCCTGTAGCTATCCAGGCATGCAGTTCTCTTGTACCGTTTTTAAACGCTACATAGTCACACTCTACGCCACCTACATTTTTAGTACCAAAGTATTTACTTGTTCTAAACTTCACTTTTCTATCCATGCCGCTATAAATAAGCTGTGCAAGAGGTGCTCTGATACCAAACTTTTCAAAAAGAACATCAAGTGACGCATCAATGGTCTTTGGTGTTTTAATTTGACCGTAATAGTTATGACCATGATCGATCATTGTAAAGCTGCCCTCATTGAGGTAGTTTGATCTGTTTTTAACAGTTCCTGTAGTATCTATACGCAGTTTACCCGGTCTATCTACTTTTACAACTGCTGTATGTTTATATTTTTCTGTAGTTTTGCCATCTTGCATTTCATCATCTATGATAACTGCCGTAAAAGCGTATTTATCCATACTCCCAACATATTGGTAAGCTTTATTGAGTATATCTCTTGCAGACTTGTCTGCAGCGAAGAGGCTTGTTGCTGCGATTGCTGTGATTGCTGTGATTAGTATGATTTTTCTCATTACTTTCCTTCGTATAATATAATTTCCTCAAGTATAATAACAAAAGATATTGTCTCAAAATTGTCATTAATGAATTTAGGAAATGAAAGAAAGTATATCCTATAGAAAATATGAGTATAATTTATTAGATTTCCGTCACATTATATTTTTAAGAGGAAAAATAGTAAGATGAATCATACCTTAGACCCTGACCTGTCACCTATACAAAAACAGGCCCTCACATGTTTTGACAGTGATCTCTTGCGTGATGTCATCAAAGGGGCCAGCTTCGATCTGCATCAGGTAGGTAAAGGCTCTTTTAGGGCTGATATGTTACATATCTCTTTAGGTAAAGGGATACTCGACAGTGCCCATTACAGTAATTCAATCCTAACAGAAGGTACGATCTCCCAAGACAATATGTCATTTGGTTTTATACACGACAGCAGAGATGAGTCTACTTTTAATGGAAATATACTTCGAAAGCATGATGTACTGATGGGAGATGAGGGAGGACCTTTGTCATCCTGTATGGCGGAAGATAGCCACTGGTCATCTTTCCAATTTAAACGCGATGATCTACTAAAATTGGGTATAAAGTTGGAAAAAGATAATAGCAAAATTTTTCATTTCAACAAAGAGATGAGGGAAGAGCTCTCTTGCAAACTTGGAGGGATTTTAAACTATTTAGAAGAAGCTAATGATCAGCAAATATTGCTGGTAAAAAAAGAATTACTTTACCATCACATTCTAGGTATTTATGCAAATGCGCTTGAGGATACTAAAGATATTTCTCATTTGAAAAGAGATGATTCACTTTTCCTTTCAAAAAAAATTCGCACTTATCTAAATGATCATGCTGGTCAGCCCATTCAGATGATCGATCTTACTGCATTGACAGGAAAAAGTGAACGAACAGTTGAGAGGATCTTTAAAAAGCACTTTGGCATTACGCCCTACACCTATCTCAAGATACATCGTCTGCATCTCATACGTAAACATCTCCTGCAAAGGGATGAATCCGTCACAACAAATATTGGAGATATTGCCATGAAAAATGGCTTTATGCAAATGGGATATTTTGGAAGTGAATATAAAAAACTCTTTAATGAAATGCCGTCACAGACACTTAGAAAACGTTACTAAAAATAAATTCTTGATTTTAATAAAGAAAGAGAAATCTTACACAAAAAGAGAAGGCATAATTATCCCTCTCTTGATTTCCGACATACAACATAAATAGTGGTGTAATTTAGTAAAGTGAGCATTGTTCGTTGCATGAGGATTTAATTTGTCTAAATATTCCACCTACAAAGAGGTGGAACAGATTTAGAATACTGAGTTACAGACCACTAAGCATCTTTTTGATCGCATAATTCAAACGTTCTTTACTCTCTTTGGCAGGTAAACTTTTAGCCTCGCCTTCAGCAGTAGAGATCCCGATGATCACACCTGTCTCAGCATCAATAAGGATCAATACCATAGCTGCCTCAGGTCTATTTTCAATCGTCTTCTTTCCTGCATCATCAAGTTTTTCCTTGACTGCTTCCATATCTGTACCTGCGGCATACGCAACATAAAAATCAGGATCTTTTGTTACCAGAGTTTTGCCTTTTTTGGCTAACTCTGTATTGATCATCTGCTGCATCTCAGCATTTACATCCAGGTTATCTGTACGCTTTGTACCATCAACAATACCACTTCCTTCAATGATCTCATACGTCTTATATCCATCCAAATTCACTTTTTCAGATTTCATAGCCTCCACTTGAATATCACTTGTACTTGTACATCCTGAAAATCCTACGATCATCAGAACAGCGATCACACCCTTTAATAACTTTGACATTCTTTCTCCTTTTGATTTGATAACACACTATTATACACTGTTTATACAATACCATCTATCTCTTTACGGAAAACCATTAAGATTTTTCAGGTTGAGTGAAGATATTCAACATACTATTTCAGCAACTTTTCTATAACCTCTTCAAGTGATTTCGGTTTAGTAGAAGAACCGAAACGATCCACAACTTTACCTTCTTTATCAACCAGAAATTTAGTAAAATTCCACTTGATAGCTTCAGTTCCAAGGAAACCTGCTTGTTGGGATTTAAGATAACGATAGAGCGGGTGTGTCTGCTCCCCTTTGACATTGATTTTTGCAAACATCGGAAAGGTCACACCAAAGTTCACACGACAGAAATTTTGGATCTCTGCTTCACTTCCAGGCTCTTGCGAAGCAAACTGATTGCATGGAAAGCCTAGGACAACCAAGCCTTTTTCTTTATGCTTTTTGTATAGTGCTTCAAGCCCTTCGTATTGTGGTGTATATCCGCATTTGCTTGCAACATTGACGATGAGCATCACTTTACCTTTATAGGTTTCAAGTGTTGTCTCTTTACCCTCTATGGTTTTAACTTTAAAATCATAAATACTTTGCACAGTATGCTCCTTGGCAATAGGTTGAATAGTTAGCAGAAGTAGTAGTGAAATAAGATATTTTAACATGCTCTATCCTTCTGATAGCGGAAATATACTATAGTCTATCATAATATAGTGTCTTGAAGAATATTTGTAATAAAAAATGTAAATAAGGGAAAGGTAGAGATACGAAGAAATAAAAAAGTAACTAGCAGAGAGAAGTCTCCCTGCTAAGTAAAAGAGAGGTGGATTACTATCCAACCATCGCTTCTAGTTCATCTTTAGAAACTTTGTTGAAATTTAAGTATTTGTAAATTTCATCAGTCATCTCTGGTTTGATCTTATTTTGTACGATCTCAAGATATTCAGCAGCAGTTGGCAACTTACCTTTAAGTGCAACAACAGCAGCAAGCTCAGCAGAACCAAGATACACTTGTGAACCTTTACCAAGTCTGTTATCGAAGTTTCTTGTAGATGTTGAGAATACCCATGCATCTTGTGCAACAGCAGCTTGGTTACCCATACAAAGTGAACAACCAGGGATCTCTGTTCTAGCTCCAGCCATACCAAATACTGAGTAGTAACCTTCTTCTTGAAGTGTTTTCTCATCCATTTTAGTTGGAGGACAGATCCATAGTTTGTTAGCAACTGCACCTTCACCTCTAAGGATCTCAGCGTGAGCTCTGAAAAGACCAATGTTTGTCATACAAGAACCAACGAATACTTCGTCAATATCTACTCTCATACCTGCCGCATGGATTTCACTTAATGTTTTAACATCATCTGGATCATTTGGACAAGCTAAGATAGGCTCTGTAATTTTATTCATATCAATCTCAATAACCGCAGCATACTCAGCATCTGCATCAGCTTTAAGAAGCTCTGGGTTTGCAATCCATGCTTTCATTTTGTCAGCACGTCTTTGAAGTGTTGCTTTGTCTTCATAACCTTGATTAATAAGCTCTTCAATAAGAACGATGTTTGACTCTAGATACTCAATGATTGGCTCTTTGTCAAGATAAACTGTACAAGCAGCAGCTGAACGCTCAGCAGATGCATCTGAAAGCTCAAACGCTTGCTCACACTTAAGTTGCTCTAAACCTTCGATCTCAAGAACACGTCCTGAGAAGATGTTTTTCTTACCAGCTTTAGCAACAGTTAAAAGACCATCTTTAATCGCTTGATGAGGAATAGCATTTACCATATCTCTAAGTGTAATTCCTGGTTGCATCTCTCCTGAGAATTTAACAAGAACAGACTCAGGCATAGTAAGAGGCATCATACCAGTTACACCTGCAAACGCAACAAGACCTGAACCAGCTGGGAATGAGATACCTATTGGGAATCTTGTATGGCTATCTGCACCTGTTCCAACTGTATCTGGAAGACAAAGTCTGTTTAACCAAGAGTGAATTACACCATCACCTGGTCTAAGGATAAATCCTTTTCTTGATGTCCAGAAATCAGGAAGTGTGTGTTGAAGTTTAATATCTGCTGGTTTTGGGTAAGCAGCTGTGTGACAGAACGATTGCATAACCATATCTGCACCAAAGCTAAGTGCTGCAAGATCTTTTACTTCATCTCTTGTCATTGGTCCAGTTGTATCTTGAGAACCAACAGTTGTTGCTACTGGCTCACAGTATGTACCTGGTTTAACACCTTCGATTCCACATGCTTTACCAATCATTTTTTGAGCAAGAGTAAACCCTTTACCATTATCTGCTGGAATATCAGGAGTCATAAAAATATTTCCAGCGTCCATACCAAGAGTTTCTCTTGCTTTTGCTGTAAGACCTTTACCGATAATTAGTGGAACACGCCCACCAGCTCTCATCTCGTCAGGAAGTGTGTTTGGTTCTATTTTGAACTCAGATACTACTTTTCCATCTCTCTCGATGACACCGTCAAAAGGTTTAACAGTAATTACATCACCAGTCTCTAAGTCACCTACTGGTGCTTGAATAGGGATACATCCTGAATCTTCTGCTGTGTTAAAGAAGATTGGTGCAATAATATCTCCAAGAACAATACCACCAGTTCTTTTACCAGGAATATTTGGAATATCTTTACCCATGTGCCATTGCACTGAGTTGATACCTGATTTTCTTGATGAACCAGTTCCTACAACATCTCCAACATATGCTAAAGGATGACCTTTTTTCTTAAGCTCTACCATTGTATCTAGTGGATTATCCATTCTGTTAATTAAGAAAGAATTTGCATGAAGTGGAACATCTGCTCTTGTAAACGCTTCAGAAGCTGGAGACAGGTCATCTGTATTTGTTTCGCCAGGAATTTTATATACAGTTACTGTAATTTCACTTTCCATTGCTGGTTTATTTGTAAACCACTCAGCATTTGCCCAAGATTCAACAATCTCTTTAGCCAATGCATTTCCACCATCCATAAGTGCTTTAACATCGTTAAATGAATCATAAACAAGAAGTGTATTTTTAAGCTCTTTAGCTGCAGACTCTGCAACTGCTGAATCACTTGATGTCAATGCATCAACAAGAGGAGCAACGTTAAATCCACCAAGCATTGTTCCTAAGATTTCTGTTGCTTGTACTGTGTTAATCGTATCACAGGTAACATTACCTTGAACAATATCATTTAAAAAAGCTGCTTTTACGTATGCTGCATCATCAACACCTGCTGGTACTTTTTGCGTAAAAAGCTCCATTGCATACTCTGCGTCTGCAATCGGGCTAGCCTTTAATAATTCTACTAAATCAGCTACCTGATCTGCTGTAAGTGCCAATGGTGTAACACCTAATTGTGCACGTTCTTCTGTATGTATTCTATAGTCTGCTAGTAATGACATGAATGTCTCCTATGTAGTGTAATATTTTGTACACAGATATTAGCAAAATTGTGGTTTATTTTAGTTTCTATAAGATGTAGGTATGAAAGAGATAATTTGTTTGTATCGGATGGTTACAAAAAAGAGCAGAAAAATCCCCTAAATTGTAACTATTTTACTACTCAGAAGATTTTTAGACGATTTCTCTGTTACCTTTTGCATTAGGAGGCGACAGTACACCCTTAGCTTCAAGTTGTTCTATGATGTTTGCTGAACGGTTGTAACCTATCTGAAGTTTACGCTGCAGGTACGAGATGGATGTTTTTTGATCCGTAAGTACCACTGTTTTTGCCTCTTCATAAAGTGGATCCAGTTCCACTTCACCACTACCGCCTTCAGAGGCAGAACTACCCCCTGAGATCAGGTAACTTTCGTCATATTCCGGTTCACGTTGTGCTTTAAGATATTCTACTATCTCTTCTACCTCTTCTTCTGTACTCCAAGGGGCATGTAAACGTACCAGACCTGTTGATCCAGGAGGTGTAAACAAGCCATCTCCACGTCCCAACAGACTCTCTGCACCCATTGCATCCAAAATGACTTTAGAGTCGATACGCTGCCCTACTCTGTAACTCAGTCTTGAAGGTAGATTTGCTTTAATGAGTCCTGTAACAACATCCACACTTGGTCTTTGTGTTGCTACTATAAGGTGTATACCACTCGCCCTTGCCATCTGTGCAAGTCTGGCTATAGAATATTCTACCTCTTTACCCCCGCTCATCATGAGATCAGCAAGTTCATCGATGATGATAACAATAAAAGGGAATGGTTCAGCCGAACCATCTTTTTTTACTTTTTCGTTGTAGTTATCTATATTTTTTGTGCGGTTATCTGCCATAAGCGTATAACGACGACTCATCTCACCTACCATATTTGCCAATGCTGCTATAGCCTTTTTAGGTTCTGTGATGACTGGTGTGAGTAGATGTGGAATGTCATTATAGATAGAAAACTCCAACATCTTAGGGTCAATGAGCATCAACTTCAGGTGTTCCGGATCATTTCTATAAAGCAGAGAAAGTATCATCGCATTGATCCCCACCGATTTACCTGAACCTGTAGTTCCTGCTATGAGTAGATGCGGAAGCTTTTTGATATCGGTAATGAACGGCTTACCAACAATGTCTTTTCCCAGTGCCACTGTCAGTGGAGATTTAGACTCTTTAAAGAGATCACTTTCTAAAATTTCACGTAAATAGATGGTATCTACTGTCTCGTTTGGTATCTCTATGCCCACTACATCACGCCCAGGGATAGGTGCCTGTATACGTATGGTCTCTGCACTTAGAGCCATAGCAAGATCATCTTGGAGATTAAGGATTTTTGATACTTTCACATTAGGTGCCGGCTTGAACTCAAAGGTGGTTACCAGTGGTCCACTATAGGTACGTACTACATCACCGTCAACTTTAAACTGCTGCAATTTAGAAAGTAGTTCTTCTATTTTTCTATCTATCTCTGCTTCATTTATCTTTTTAGCTACTCTAGGCGCTTTTTGCAGAAAATCTAATTTTGGAAGTTTAAAGTTTTTAGGTTTAGCTACCTTACCCTTATCTATCTGCTCCATAAGTTTAGAGTTCTCTTCCAACTCTTCAACGATCTCTACACCAGAAGCATTACTTTGTTTAGAGTGCTTTTTTCGTGCTTCAAGTGTCTCTTCGAATTCATGTTCAAGTTCCAAAATCTCATTAAGCACAGGATCTTCTACTTCTTCACTGACATCTTTGCTTGTTTTCACTTCACGTTTCAGTGCAGTTTTTTTAACTGCCGGTTTTCTTTTTGCTCGTGTTCTCTTTGGTTTTTCTTCTGTTTGATCCATAACAGGCATCATCTCATCTTCCAGTGCAGGAGAAGAGAAAGGGTTTGTAAATATCTTTTTCAAAACAGATTTTAATCCAGAAAAGAGTTTACCTGCCCCTGTAGCAAGTGGTGCTAGACTAAAACCTTTTAATTTTAGATCTTTAGGAGAGAAATCATCATCAAGTATAAAGACCAAAGAGAGTGCCATGATCATCAACCAAAGTAACCAAAGTCCTGCTTTTCCTATGAGTGGATATAAAAACTCAACTATTTGCGTACCAATAAAGCCTATGTTCTTAGCCTCAAGCACTAATGAACTAAAGATAATCACTGCTATAAAGAAGAGCATCCAGCCTAAATAAAAGTCAATATCTTTTCGTACAGAAGCATTAGTATAGAGTTTATAAAGTGGATAAAAAAGGATAAAAATATTGATATAAGCAAAGTACCCAAAAAGATGTAGATTTGTATCTCCTATTATCTTTCCGATATTCCCTATTAAAGCAGTCTCAGGGAACAGTGTGGAGAAAGCACCGTACATAAAAAGTATAGCTGTGATAATAATCGTAATTTTCAAAAATATGACCTTGATATTAATTAATGAAGATATTATAACAAATAACTATTAAAAACTGTCAGTTATGCCCTGACTAAAGGAAGAAATGCCCTTGGGGTGCATAAAATAGTCTTTTAATGCTATTCTAAACGATGTTTAAGCACTTAATATGTAAAATTCTATCTACATTTCAATATGTATGCCGCAGTGATGGAACTGGTAGACTTGGTAGACTCAAAATCTTCTGCTTTAGGGCGTGTCGGTTCGAATCCGACCTGCGGTACCACCTTAACATTTGTTAATTTATGCGGGCGTAGCTCAGTGGCTAGAGTTCCTGCCTTCCAAGCAGGCTGTCGAGGGTTCGAATCCCTTCGCCCGCTCCACATAATATTAATAATGTTATAACATTAATTCAAACGACAAATCATTTAAACACACAAGTGTGTGGGCTTTCTGCCGAAGACAAGCATCTAAAATGCAGTCCAAGTGAGGCACTAAATGCCGAATCGGAAAACTCAGCGTTAGCAATCAAAAATTAAAAAGATGCTTTGATGCACGTTTTTAACTTTTTGACAGAAAGATGTACTTTGTTCATTTTGCGTTATTATATGTTGCGGGCGTAGCTCATCGGTAGAGCATAACCTTGCCAAGGTTGGGGTAGAGGGTTCGATTCCCTTCGCCCGCTCCATTATTTTATACACATACAATCAGTCACTAAAATCCAAAAACTAATTTTCTTTTGCTATAATCCACATAATAAAATAAAACTATATCTCGTTCCTACGGTGTCCGTAGGAATGCATACATTGATTTAATAAGCCAATACATATTTGCTTTCAATTCGTGTCTGAAATATGCATTACCACGGACACCGTGGTAACGAGAGACAAAAGAGAAACAGTGAAACTAGTCATTGCAATTACCGGTGCCAGTGGTGTTCATCTAGGCAAGAAGTTTGTCGATTACTTGCCTGAACACATCGAAGCTCATGTAGTTGTTTCAGATAATGCTATTACCGTAGAGTCATTTGAAAACAAAAAAGTAACACTGCACTCCAGTGAGAACATTGCCGCATCAATATCAAGTGGTTCATTTAGGGTTGATGCAACAGCTATTATTCCATGCAGTATGAATACTTTGGCAAAAGTGGCTTGCGGCATCAGTGATAACCTGGCGACGAGAGTAGCAGCCGTTGCACTCAAAGAGCAAAAAAAGTTGCTTCTTGCACCAAGAGAGTTGCCTTTTTCTGCCATAGCTTTGGAGAATATGCAGAAATTAGCTGCACTGGGTGTTATCATTGCACCACCTGTAATGGGATATTACTCTGAGTCCTCTTCACTTGAAGAGATGGAAAAATTTATCATTGGAAAATGGTATGATGTTTTAGGCATAGAAAACAGTTTATATGAAAGATGGGAGGGGGAAAGCGTTGAGCGTTAAGCGTTGAGCGTTGAGAAACAATATGAAAAAAACCATTTTAATAAATAATCAATCACTATTAAATAAAAGCATTACTAAACAATGGGTACCTGTACCACTCACTACTAATTATTCACTGAACGCTCAGCACTTAACGCTCAGCGCTAAAAATATCCAAAGGATTTTTTCATGAGACGCGCAATTTACCCTGGGACATTTGACCCCATAACTAACGGACATTTAGACATCATTAAACGTGCTTGTAGAATGTTTGATGAAATTATCATTGCTGTAGCAGACTCTGAAGCAAAGAAACCTATGTTTACTCTTGAACAACGTATAGAGATGGTAGAAGCAGCCACTAAGGACTTTCCTAAGATCAAAGTCATTGGGTTTAACAATCTTCTCGTCAACCTCTCCGATGAATTGGAAGCAAACATCATCATAAGAGGGCTTAGGGCAGTCAGTGACTTCGAGTATGAACTACAAATGGGATATGCCAATGCTTCACTCAAAAAAGAGTTGGAAACTGTTTATCTTATGCCTAGCCTTGAACATGCTTTTGTAAGCTCTTCTGTGGTTCGTTCCATTTTAAATTTTGATGGAAAAGTTGAGCATCTTGTTCCAGACGCGGCACTCAAACTCATTAAGTGTTTACGATAATGTATATACTTTTTGAAGGCATAGACACCTGTGGTAAAAGTACACAAATAGCATTGATCGCAGATAAGCATCCTGAGATCGTCATCACACATGAACCTGGAGGTACACCTTTTGGCAAAAAAGCAAGAGAGATACTCCTCTCAGATTCCTTAGCCTCTAAACGTGCTGAACTGCTACTTTTTTTAGCAGACAGAGCAGAACATTACCAAGAGATCATCTCTCCAAATAAAAACAAGATCATCATCTCTGACAGAGGTTTCCTCTCTGGCATAGGTTACGCCCTTGCCAACGGTGACTTCGACTTTGATGAACTGGTAAGCCTCAACAAGTTTGCACTTGAAGGTCATTTTCCAGACAAAGTGATCTTGTTTTTGACAGATATGAAAACTTTGGAAGAGCGCACTTCAGCTAAAAGTCTTGATGGTATCGAGCTTAGAGGCTTAGAATACTTGCTTACAGTACAGGAACATATGAGAGAAAGCATACTAAAACTTGGTATCCCACACCTTTTTATAGATGCGACACAAGATATAGACAGTATTCATCAAACGATACTAACCTACTTGAAGGTATAATTCCATAATTTATTGGTGCGTTGGTACCCCAAGGGCATTTCCTGCGGGCACCATGCACCTACAACAATAACACCGTAGGGTGCGTTTGCCAACGCACCTTATAGGATACAAGGAAACACCAAATGATAAACCCACTTAGAGGCATGAAAGACCTCACTTTTGAAGAAAGTGCCCGTTTTGTACATATTATCACAACTGCTATAAGCATCTCTAAAAAATACGGATACAGCTATATTGAAACCCCTATCCTGGAAGAGACAGGACTTTTTAAACGTTCGGTGGGTGAAAGTTCAGATATCGTAGGTAAAGAGATGTATCAGTTTGAAGACAAAGGAGGCAATGATGTCTGTATGCGTCCCGAAGGCACTGCAGGCATCGTACGTGCTTTTGTCTCTGCCAAACTTGACCGTCAGCCAGTCAAACAGAAGTTTTACTACTATGGACCTATGTTTCGTTATGAAAGACCACAAAAAGGCCGTTTAAGAGAATTTCACCAGTTTGGTTGCGAGAGTTTTGGTGAGGCTTCAGTCTATGAAGACTTTACTATCATCACGATGATAAGCCAGATCTTTGATGCACTGGGTATAGGCTTTGACCTTAAAATAAACTCACTTGGATGCAAGGTATGTATGCCAACATATAAAGAGAATCTTATAAGCTCTTTAACTAACATCAAAGAGGAACTTTGTGAAGATTGTAATCGTCGGATAGGTACGAATCCTATCCGTGTACTTGACTGCAAAAATGGAAAATGCCAGTCACTTTTGGTAGAGTCACCAAAACTCATCAACTACCTTTGTGAAGAGTGTGATCCAGACTTCAACAAACTCACTGCCCTACTGGACAAAGCAGGTATCAGCTACGAAGTAGACAGTAACCTTGTAAGAGGATTGGACTACTACAGCAAGACAGCCTTTGAGTTCGTCAGCAACGAGATAGGTGCACAGTCTGCCATCGCAGGTGGTGGACGCTACGACAGACTCGTAGAGTTCCTAGACGGGAAACCTACTCCTGCTGTAGGTTTTGCTATCGGTATAGAACGCATCATGGAACTTGTACAGATGCCAGAAGTCAAAAGAGATGGCATGTACCTGGGTGCTATGACGGAAGAAGCTGTAGAAGCCCTGCTTCCTGTAGCAACAGCTAAACGATTAGAGCAAAAAGTAACTCTGGAATACAACTCAAAAGGCTTCAAGAGCCACATGAAAGGTGCGGACAAAGTTAATGCCAGATACTGTGCCCTCATCGGAGAAGATGAGTTGAAAAATGGAACTATTTGGGTAAAAGATTTGGAGAGTAAGGAAGAGAAAACTGTTTTACTAGAAGAGTTTTAAACAAAATAAACTCTTCTCACCATTTTTTACTCTTTAGGTGTTGGATCACAAAAATTGAGAGATACATTGTTGTCAAATTCTGCGATCTTCTCATCTGCACTGTAGACAATGTCCTTATCAACTTTTAAATGCTTTTGTTTGATCTTCTCCGGATAATCGATCTGGTTTAGAATATGTTTAATGCAGTTTATGCGTGCCTTTTTCTTGTTATCTGAATGGATCACTGCCCATGGGGTGGTTTCAGTATGCGAAGCCATGAACATGGAGTATTCTGCTACGGTATATTTATCCCACAGTTGTTGCGATTGCTCATCAATAGGAGAAAGCTTATACTGTTTGAGCGGATTTGTTTTCCGCTCCTTAAAGCGTTTTGCCTGCTCATCTTTTGAGACTGAGAAGTAGAATTTCATCAAAATAATTCCGCTATTGACAAGCCTTCTTTCAAAGAAAGGTACTTCGTGCAAAAACTCCTGATGATCCTCCTGTGTACAAAACCCCATGACCGGTTCTACACCTGCACGGTTATACCAACTCCGATCAAAAAGCACGATCTCCCCACCACTGGGAAGATGCTGTACATAACGTTGGAAATACCACTGGGTCTTTTCTACATCTGAGGGTTTGTTAAGGGCGACGACTCTTGCACCACGAGGATTGAGGTGTTCCGTGATACGTTTGATGGTTCCGCCTTTTCCTGCGGCATCACGCCCCTCAAAGATTATGAGTACTTTCAAGCCCTGCTCTTTGACATGCTTTTGAAGTTTAAGCAATTCGATCTGGAGTTTTTGAAGCTCTTCCTCGTATTCAAGTACTTCTTGCTTTATCCAAACAGGAACGCGTCTTTTTTTATTATTAGCACGCTGTTCCTCTTCTTCAAAACGTTTAATACACTCTTCTCTCCGTTCTTTTTGTGTCTCTTTTTTTAGTGTTCCGCCCTCTTCCATTTCAGTTTCAACCATATCACGTTTTGTCCCCATTTTATACCACCTTATTGCATCAGATTTTTTTTATAGTTTGAAGTCTCTTGAGCATAGGAACTATCCTAAAACTGAAGCCACCTCAACAGATCTTTAGTGAGTCTACCCACAGCTTCGTTTGTAGCCTCAACATACCCTTTAGCATCCATAGTCTTAGTAGCCACTTTATAAGAAAAACGTTTGGTTTTAATTAATTTTCCCATATCTGTATTGATAAGAGAGAACTGCATCGACACGAGCGCATGAGATTGCTCCCCTCTTACTTGATGAGAAAAAGCAAAAATGTTACTTTCTAGTCGATAATCCTCTTGTGCTGTTGAAGCATAAGGCAATACTGCTTTAAAGAGTTTACTTCCATCTAAAGCTTGTATAAAAGTACCTTCAAGAAGTTTGCCTATATTATTTGACCATTGGCTATTTTGATAAACACCCTGCTCGGCATTACTGTACGAATAACGCATCTTTTGGCTTATCTTCTCTTTGAGGCTTTGAGGGTACATTACTTTGATAGTTTTATATTTAAATTTGCTGCTGGATGTTTGTGTAACCATAGGTGTATTCAGTGTATAGACTTTAAGTGGTGCTTGCTTGCTGCTACATCCACTAAAGCATAATAATATAAATATAAGTGCTAATTTTGTACTTCTTGTACGACTCAGCATTTAGTGCCTCCCATGCATTGAAGTTTACTTCTTATCATTCTCCAGGTCCTCTTCTTGGTGTTCTTCCTTTAAACAGTAGGTCATTTGGACTTTGTTCAAGTTGCTGTGCCAAATCATTTATCTGATGACTCAATACCTCTATCTCTACCAACATAGGCTCAAAGATCTTTTTGAGATTATAATCTCCTCTGTCTAAACTCTTCTCTACCTTGAGAGTCACACGATTAAAGTTGCTACTTGTTTCCATCAATTTATCAATCGTAGGGATCGTGACTTTTTTGATGTCTGCAAAATCTTTCTGCATGACACTAAAATCTTCTGTCGCTTTTGTAAGTTTTTCATTGATATTAGTCATCGAAGCTCTAAACTCTCTGAGTGTTATATCTACCTCTTCAAGTGAATTGATCGCTTTTTGCTCCACTTCTTCTGCTTTGGCTGTTATCTTCTCAGTATTATCAAACACCTTTCCTAAAGTCTCTATATTTTTCTCACTCAATAATTTTTGACCTTTATCTACCAGTAAAGTAACTCTCTCTGCAAGAGTACCAAGTCCTCTCGTTGTTTTGGTAAACCAAGAGGGAGCAGTTGCTATAATAGGCATATGATCCTCTGTAGGTTCCAGTGTTTTTGCTTTATTGGTTCCACCATTTATCTGAAGATATGAGATCCCTGTGACTCCATACATCTCTGTAAATATGACCATATCCTCTTTGATAGGGGTTCCTTTATTAATTTTCAGAACGATCTCTACTTTTTCGATATCTTTAGGATTGATCCTGATCTTGCTTATGGATCCGACATCAACACCACGCAGTTTAACCATCGAATCTTTGGAAAGCCCGGAGACAGATTCACTCATTTGGACTTTATAGTAATCAAACTCTTTCTCTAAACCGTACTTTGCCAACCAAAAGGCAAACCAGATCATTCCTGTAGTGAAGATTAATACAAAGATACCTACGGTCGTATAATTGATTCTGCTATACATCTACAATAACCTCTTCATTTGCGTATACTTGTTTTTAAAAAATGCTTCCACAAAAGGATGTTGTGATTGTAACACATTTTTCACATTCCCCTCTGCAACCACATGCTTATCTGCCAAAACCGACATCCTGTCTACAATATTGACGATTGAATCCAGATCATGTGTGATCATCACAACCGTTATCCCCAAAAGTTCACGTAATTCCAGTATCAACTCATCGAAATTTCTAGCACCTATAGGGTCCAGTCCAGATGTAGGTTCATCCAAAAAAAGCAATTCCGGCTCCATAGCCAAAGCCCTTGCCAAAGCCGCTCTTTTGATCATACCACCACTTAATTCAGAGGGGTAAAGTGCTCCAACTCTTGGCTCTAACCCTACCATGTAGAGCTTGGAATTTATCAACTCATTTCGCATTGTTTTTGTAATATCAGTATACTCTTTGAGCTGTACTTCTATATTTTCTGCTACAGTCAATGGGGAGAAGAGTGCCCCAAACTGAAATAGCACACCCCATTTTCTACGTAGAGCCTGAGCTTCTTCAAAACTGATATTGTTTAATGTTTGATCCAAAACAGTCATCTTCCCAGCGGCAGGTTCCAGCAACATGATCATCTCTTTCATCAAAACAGATTTACCTGAACCACTCTCCCCTAGTATCCCATAAATCTCACCACGATCGACATGAAGATTTACTCCATCATGGATCACTCTCTTTCCAAATCTTGTTACGATCCCCTCTGCTTTAATTACGGTACTCATAGTTCAAGCTCCGTATAGATCACCGAAAAGAGTGCATCAAAAGCGATCACCAGGAAGATAGAGTTGACTACACTTGCTGTCGTATGCAATCCAATACTCTCTGTATTTTCAGAGACTTGAAGGCCTCTATAACATCCCACTGCAGCAATAAGAAAGGCAAATACAGGTCCTTTTATCATCCCAAGTATATAATGTTTGACCTCCAACACTTCATTGAGGCGCTCTATAAATTGACCCATAGAGATATTAAGCTGCAAATTTGATGCTACCATACCACCAAAAATCCCCATAATATCTGCAAAGAAGATCAAAAGAGGCAGTGCGATCATCAAAGCAAAAATACGAGGCAGAACCAAAAAATAGTAGGGATCAAACCCCATAGTTCGCATCGCTGCTATCTCTTCTGTGATCTTCATAGCACCGATCTCAGCCGTATATGCTGATCCACTTCGCCCAGCGATCACGATCGCTGTGATCATGGGACCCATCTCTCTTGTGATCGATATAGCCACAGTATCAACGATAAAGAGATCTGCACCGAATTTTGCCAGCTGTACACCACTCTGATAAGCGATCACCAAACCAACCAAAAAGGCACTCAAACCAATGATGATAAGTGCATTAAAACCAGATTTATGGATATGATAGATCATCTCTTTGAAACGCATATCTCCAGGATGCATAAGCGTATGAAAGAATGCACTGAAGAGATGTCCGAGAAAAGTGACAAAATCCTTTAAATCTTTATAGATTTCAACTGTATTTTGACCGATTTTTTCTAAAATAGTTTGCTTTGGAGGGGCAATGACCTCTTTAAGATTCTTCTCTTTCAACAGAGTATACATCGATTTTTCTTCTTCTGTATAACCAATAACTTCCACTTCAGTCTCTTTTTTGAAGCGTTCAAAATATTCGATAAAAAGCAATACACCTGCACTATCAAACTGTTCGATCCCAGAGACATCCCAAATGATCTGTTTATCATAAGGGACTTTAGCCAACTGCTTCTCTATCTGGCGTACACTCTGCAGTGTCCACTCCCCTGTAGAGATAAGCTTAAGATGATGTTGATTTACTTCATATGTTAAGAACGGCTGCTTCATAAAAACTATTATAGGTAAGATTAGATTAAGTTTGGCTATAATCTCGAAGATATATGAAGAGGTGAAACATGAAAAACTTTGGTTTGAATATTTGGGGTGATAACAATTTTATACTCAAAGATGATACTATCAATATAAACCATGCTAACCGACCTTCACTACTTGAGATCACCAAAGAGATAAGAGAAAAAGGCTATAAAGGCCCCCTTTTGCTTCGTTTTCCTCATCTTATAGAAAAACAGATCTCTACCCTTTTTAACACCTTTGAAAAAGCCAAAAAAGAGTTTAACTACCAGGGTAATTTTCAAGCTGTTTTCCCACTCAAAGTTAATCAGTTTCCAAACTTTATACACTCCCTTATGGATGTATCAAAAAACTATAATTATGGTCTGGAAGCAGGAAGTAAAGCTGAACTCATCATTGCCATAACCAAAACCCCATTGGGTGCTCCTATCACCGTTAATGGGTTTAAAGACAAGGAGATGATCTCTCTTTGTTTCATCGCGGCAAAAATGGGACATAACATCACCGTGACCATAGAAGGTCTTGGAGAGCTTGAAACCATCATTCAAGTCAACCATGAATTTAATAAAAATGTTGAGACCCCTGTAAGTCCTAAGATAGGTGTACGCATACGTCTTCACAGTTCAGGCATAGGTATCTGGGCAAAAAGCGGTGGATACAGTTCTAAGTTCGGACTTACATCTACTGAACTGCTTGAAGCCTATGAGCTGCTTAAAAAACATGAACTACTTGACCATCTTTGGATGATCCATTTTCATATCGGTTCACAGATGGGAGACATCGCTCCTCTTAAAAAAGCACTGAGAGAAGCCGGCAATATCTATGCTGAACTTAAAAAGCGTGGTGCTGATGCGTTGGGAGCCATTAACATCGGTGGTGGTCTAGCTGTAGAGTACAGCCAACACAGCAACAACCAAGATAGAAACTACTCTCTCAAAGAATTTGCTAATGATGTTATCTACCTTATGCAGGAGATCGCCAAAAGCAAAGGGGTAGTTGAACCAGATATATTTACAGAGTCAGGACGATATATAGCAGCAAGTCACTCTGTACTTATAGCACCCGTTCTTGAATTATTTTCTCAAGAGTATCATGAAAAAGGACTTCGTCTCAAAGAGATAAATCCACCACTCATCCAAGAGCTTTATGACCTTTTCAATTCTCTTACACGTGAACATGCCAGAGAATACCTTCATGATGCCCTCGATCATATGGAGAGTCTTCTTACACTCTTTGATCTAGGCTACATAGACCTTGAAGACCGTTCAAATACAGAAATACTGGTTAACCTTATCATTAAAAAAGCCATTGCTCTACTGAAAAATGAAGGTACTGATGAGCTTAAAAAACTACAGGATCGTATACAAGAGAAGTATTTAGTAAATTTCTCGGCCTTTCAGTCACTCCCTGACTTTTGGGGCTTAGCTCAGCAGTTTCCTATCATGCCGCTTGATCGGCTTGATACAAAACCAACGAATCCTGCAAGCATCTGGGACATTACATGTGACAGTGATGGGGAGATAGGGTTTAACCGTGACCTGCCACTCTACTTGCATGACATAGATGTGAGTAAAGAGGAGTACTTCTTAGGCTTTTTCCTTACGGGAGCTTACCAGGAAGTACTAGGTATGAAACATAACCTTTTTACGCACCCTACTGAGTGTGTTATAAGCTTTGATGAAGATGGGTCTTACACTATAGATCATCTTATAGAAGCACAAAATCTCATGGATGTTTTAGATGATCTGGATTATGATACGAATCTCATAGATAAAGCACTTAAGTACCAGATAGAAGAGTCTACGCACATAAGTAAAGAAGAAAAAAGAGAACTTTTAGGAAAACTTTACCTTTATTTAAGCGAAAATAGCTATCTTAAGACCATTCAAGCCCAAAATGAAAACATATAAGGACCGTTACAAGTGAACCCATTTACTCTTATAAAAGAAGATTTTCTTAATGTCAAAAGAAATGACCCTGCCCTGCACTCTACTTTTGAGTTATTTTTCAACTACCCGGGGCTATGGGCACTCTTCTTCTACCGTAACGCACATTGGCTTTACAGTAAAGGTTTAAGATTTCTTCCGCGTCTCATCTCTGCTATAGGTCTGTTCTTGACTACCATAGATATCCACCCTGCAGCTACTTTAGGACGCAGAGTCTTTATAGATCATGGTGTGGGTGTGGTTATAGGTGAGACTGCTATACTTGGGAATGATGTGATCGTCTATCAGCAGGTAACATTGGGTGGTGTGAGTACAAGTAAAGGCAAAAGACACCCGACCCTTGGGAACAATGTGGTCATCGGTGCAGGAGCCAAAGTACTTGGAAATATCACCATAGGTGAGAACTCAAAAGTCGGTGCAAATTCTGTTGTTGTCAAAGATGTACCCGCTGACTCAACTGCCATTGGTATCCCTGCACGTGTACTTAAAAGAGGCTTTGACAAAACACCACTGAGTCACAATAAGATCCCTGATGTCAACAAAGAGATATTTGAGTATCTTCTTAAACGTATTGAAGTCCTTGAAGAGGCATTGCCTAAAGGAAAACAAGAAGGTATCAGAGAAAAAGATCATAAACTTGAAGAGCTTTATGACAACTTTATCCATAGTATGGATTAAAATACAAAACTAAATACGTCACAAACATACACATACCCATAGATACGAACACTTATATTTTTCATAAGTGTCTCTTCTTAGTCGATTATCAACCTCTTTTTGATATAATTAGTGAATTTATTTTAAGGGTTTTTTATGTTATCAGAACGTATCCAGACACTGTCACCATCACTTACTATTGCAATCACTATGCTTGCACAAGATCTTAAAGCTTCAGGAAAAGATGTTCTTAGCTTCTCAGCAGGAGAACCGGATTTCGGTACACCAAGACGTATCAAAGATGAAGCGATCAAAGCGATCAATGAGGGTTTTACACAGTACACAGCAGTACCAGGTATTATGGAGGTACGTGAAGCGATCGTCGGAAAGCTCAAAAGAGACAATAACCTTGACTATACACCAGCAGATATTATAGTAAGTAATGGGGCAAAACACTCTTTGTTCAATCTTTTTCAAGCCGTGATCAATGAAGGTGATGAAGTGATCATCCCTGCTCCGTACTGGGTAACCTACCCTGAGCTTGTCAAATATGCTTTTGGTGTACCTGTGGTCATTGAAACAGATGAGATCAGTGGCTTTAAGATCACTCCTGAACAACTTAAGGCAGCCATCACAGCAAAAACAAAGATGATCATACTCACAACTCCTTCTAATCCGACCGGCTCCATCTACAGCAGAGAAGAGCTTGAAGCATTGGGAGAAGTACTCAAAGGTACCGATATTATCATTGCCAGTGATGAAATGTATGAGAAACTGGTTTATGATGTAGATTTTGTAGCAACTGCAAGTATCTCTGAAGACATGTTTCAAAGAACAGTGACGATCAATGGTCTAAGTAAATCTGTTGCGATGACCGGATGGCGTTTTGGATACCTTGCGTCACCAAACAAAGAGTTGATCTCAGTAATGAATAAATTGCAAAGTCAAAGTACTTCAAACATAAATTCTATCACACAAAAAGCAGCGATCCCGGCACTTAACGGTGAGGTTGATGAAGAGATAGAGATGATGAGAAGAGCATTTGAAGGCCGTGCCAAAGAGGCAGTAGAGCTTATGAATGAGATCGATGGTCTTTCTGTACTTAAACCACAAGGTGCATTTTATCTTTTTGTTAATATTAAAGATGTCTCTGATGACTCTATTGAATTCTGTAAAGAACTACTTCAAGAAGTTGGTGTTGCTGTAGTACCAGGTATAGGATTTGGATCTGAGGGTTACTTTAGATTCTCATTTGCTACAGATATGACTACTATCAAAGAAGGTATACGTCGTATAGATAAATTTGTTAAACAAAAAAGAGCCTAATTTTCTTCCATAGATGGTAGTATATACTACCATCTTTACTTCCCATTATTTACAAAGGTGACGCTATGAAACTCTTGTTAAACCTCTCTTTTCTCTTCTCACTCCTCACACTTAACCTTCACGCAGAACGTGAAAAAGTAAATTTATCTATGGTTATCTCAGGCGGTGTCAGTCTCGGTGCCTATGAGTCCGGATACAATTGGGCGATGATCAAAATGCTAAATAAAGTAAGAAAAAACGGTAAACTGGTAAAGCCTGATCTACGCTCCGTAGCAGGTGCATCCGCTGGTTCCATTAATGCTTTACTTTCTGCTATGTATTGGTGTCAAAAAGATTCTATACCTTTAACTGAAAATACTGAACTTTTAAATGATGTTGATAATAATTTATTTTACGAGACATGGGTGAACCTGGGCATAGATGATCTTGTTATAAAGGGTGAAGATCCTGACAACAAAAGTACACTTTTTACAAGAAAAGGATTAGAAGAGAAAGCTGCAAAGATCATTAAACATCTTGAAAAATCTATATACAGAAAAAACTGTGAGGTACCTATAGGCGTTTCTGTAACAAAAGCCACACCTATTGTCGAGACTGTCCAAGGTATTAAGATCAAAAATCAACACTTTTCCATACCTCTTACGTTAAAAGAAAAAAATGGACAAGCGATTGTTACAAACAAAAGTATGCCACCAAGTACAGACTTCTATATCTCTATACCCGGCATAGAGAAAGACAAAAGTAAACTTATTGATGTCCTTTTCGCTTCTGCTGCTTTTCCCGGTGCTTTTCAACAAGTAAAATTAGATTATACTTACAAAGGTAAAACTAGATCACATTACTTCATAGATGGTGGTGCGTATGATAACATTCCTCTGCAACTCGCCATTGAACTTGATAAAAAAACTTCACATTTTGTCTTTATTGACCCAAGTAATATGAGAAAAGAGGTTATAGAAGAGAATAATGAGGAAGAAGAGATACCTCTTGGTTTCATCACTACCAATGCCATACCACTGCTTAACAGCCTTGAGATCTTCCAATCCATGAAACTCTATCAAGCTATCAATCAGTATATTAGAAATGACAGCAGCAAGACACTGATACTTTCATCTCGATATCATCCTCTTACTGGAAAATATTTACAACACTTTGCTGCATTCTTAGACAAAAACTTCCGTATGTATGACTATTATGTCGGTGTTTATGATGCTATCTACCATCTTGCAGCTTCTTTTAAAACAAAAAGTCAGTATTCACATTTATCTCAAATAGAACTTATGAATCAGTTGAAAACAAGATTAGGCTTAGATGAAAAACCTGAAGCCTTGGCAGCCTACACTCTATTTTTAAATACTGAGTTTAATCATATTGCACCAAAAACAACGGATCGCTATTCTGCTATATATAATTCATTTAATACAAAAAAACTTGATGCAAAACGTTATGACAATGCAGAATTTAAGGCATTCCTCTCAAAACTTGATATGCGATACCTCGATCAGTATGACCATTCCTTCCTCTCTTATGCAAAAAAAGATGTTGACCACTGGTATAAAAGACCTTTAAGATCTGTTATTAACCGTATTACCACACTGGAAAATGATCGAGCTGAAGTTTATGAAAATCATGAGTCCATTGCAAAAGTGACTACGATCTCAGCATGGCTTGGAAGTACTTTTATCAAAGAGAAAGATGGTTTTCAATTTTTACCATTAAATGTACCCCAAGATGAAGAAAGAAAAGGGTTACATACAGCCCTCAGACTTTTGCCTGGTGAGATAGCCACAGATATGAAAAATGGTGGTGCAAGCTTCGGATACACTGCTCTTTATTATAAAGATCTCAACATAATCAATGGCTTTGAAGCAAAAGCTTCATATATTATAGGCAGTGATACCCCTGATTTCGTACGTGTAGATCTAGATGCATTTAAAGAGTATGATGATTTCATGAAATTTGGGTTAGGAGCAAGCTTCTTTGGAGACATACAAGGATCATTCTATAAGAGAGAGAGTGCTTATGGATTTAACACCTATGTAGATATTATGGATATATTTAGACTGACTTATGTCAGAAGACATGGGGATGATATAGAGAATAATGATTATCTCTACTTTGGTGTTGAAAATATTCCCAGTCTTATTTATTGGTTAAATCGATAAATAGAATCCTTATAATACAAAGGCAAAGACTTTGCCTTTGATTAGCACTTCTTATCTCTTCTTTGTCATTCTCTCCGTAATAAACCACACCAAACCTATAATACTAAACAATACTACAGGTGCTATCCAAGGACGTTCTTTAATGACACCAAAGAAAGCGATGATAGCCTCACTGGAATAATAAGCACTCAATCCTATAGTAAGTACAAATACGATAGATGCGAATACATTGTAAAATGCAAACTTTTTAAAGTCATATTTGGAGAGTGCCATAGAGATTGGCACAAGGGTTTTTATACCGTACAAAAACTTCTGTATAAATATGGCCAGTACTCCATACCTACGCATGATGAGCGTAGCTAGGGCTATTTTCCGTTTGTGTTTTGCAAAGTAAGGTTGTATCTCTTTTTTCTTGTACTTACCAAGATAAAAAAGAAAGATATCCCCTAAAAAGTTTGACACTGTAGCCACAGCTAAAGCTGTAGTCAGATCCATATTTCCCATAAACGAAAACACACCTGCTGCTGCAACGATGAACAATGAACCACCAAATGCAAAAAAAGCGATGGCAAGATAGCCCCAGGTCTCAAGTGAAGAAAAATCCATAAAATATCCTATTAAACTTCTTTTGTAACTCTAATGAAGTCTATTATTAAAGTAAAGAATCATATCTAAAATATGTTAATCCAAAATAAGTTATAATTCTAATCATGATAAGTACACTACTCTCCATCATCTTTGTCTATGTCTTCATCTTACTTGGCTACATGGCTAAACGCATCTTCAAAGAAGAGATGAGTACCAAGACACTGACACTTATGTCTGTCTACTTCTTACAACCCTTTGTCACTATTTGGGGCTTTAGTACTGCTAAATTACACGTTGAACATATTTATGTACCACTCCTCTATCTAGCTATCATTTTATCTCTACTCATTCCCACCATACTCATAGGCAAACTAATATTTACAAATATAAAAGACCGTGCTATCTTTTCTATTGCCGGATTTGTTGGGAATACAGGGAATATAGGTATACCTTTAGGTATTGCTCTTTTTGGGGAGCAGAGCGTCATTTACACTACTCTCATAAACATAGCCAATGTATTTGTGGTCTATATCATCGGTGTTTACATCTACTCAAGAGGTTCATTCAGCATCAAAGACTCACTCTTCAATATTATTAAAATCCCGATTATCCCCGCTTCACTTCTGGCAATAATTATTAATATAAATGATATAGTACTTAGCTCTCAAATTCAAGAATTTTTCAAGATGGGAGCCTATGCAGGGATAGTCTTGCAACTTTTTTTACTGGGTACATTCTTACAGGGTATCCGTATCAAAGAGCTACATCCAAAACTTTTCATCGGGACTATAAGCCAAAAGTTCATCCTTATTCCACTCTCATCTGCCCTTATACTTAGTTTTACTAACTTACCACTCTTTGTGCAGGGAATTATTTTCATGGAGATGATGGTACCTTTGGCAGTTGCAAATATCAATTTAGCTTCTTTATATGACTGTAAACCAAAGGATGTAACTTCACTTATATTGCTTAGTACACTTTTGTTTATTCCTCTATTGTTTGGGTTGAGTTATATTGTGAATCACTACTATCTTGCATAAAATGATTTCATACGTCATTCTCGTGCTTGTACCTAAAGGTATATATTTCAACAACACGGGAATCCACAACTCTCAACTACCTTGTTATATAATACAACATCAAAACCTATGGATCCACGGGTCAAGCCCGAGGATGACGGGAAGAAGGAAACTTTATGTCTAAAAAAACCCTTATCATCGGTGCGGGCGGTGTCGGAAATGTGGTTGCTTTTAAGTGTGCTATGAACAGTGATACATTCGGAGAGATCACGCTGGCAAGCAGAACAAAAAGCAAATGTGATGATATTGCTGCCAATGTCAAAGCCAAAACAGGCGTAGAGATACGTACTGTAAAAGTAGATGCAGACTCCATACCTGAGCTTAAAGAGCTTATCGCTGCAACTGGGGCAAGTATTGTCATCAATGTTGCATTGCCTTACCAGGACCTTACCATCATGGATGCCTGTGAGGAGATGCAGGTAGATTACCTCGATACAGCAAACTACGAACACCCAGACACAGCCAAATTTGAGTACAAAGAGCAGTGGGCTAGAGATGAAGAGTTTAGAAAAGCAAACATCATGGGACTACTTGGAAGCGGATTTGACCCGGGAGTGACCAATGTCTTTTGTGCTTATGCCCAAAAGCACTACTTTGATGAGATCCACACTATAGATATACTTGACTGTAATGCTGGAGATCATGGCTATCCTTTTGCAACCAATTTTAACCCTGAGATAAACCTTCGTGAAGTTTCTGCAAAAGGTCGTTACTGGCAAAAAAGAGATGATGGAGAAGGAGAATGGATAGAGACAGAACCCATGGAAATTAAGCAGGTATGGGATTACCCTGAAATAGGACCAAAGGACAGCTACCTGCTCTACCATGAAGAGATGGAGAGTTTAGTCAAGCACATCAAAGGACTCAAAAGGATCAGATTTTTCATGACCTTTGGAGAGAGCTATCTTACACACATGAAATGTCTTGAAAATGTAGGAATGCTAGGCATCAAAGAAGTAGAACATAAAGGACAAAAGATCATCCCTATGGAATTTCTGGCTACCCTGCTTCCAGACCCGGCAAGCCTTGGACCACGTACTAAAGGGAAGACAAATATCGGTATCTTTGCAAAAGGCATCAAAGACGGAAAAGAACGTACCGTCTACATATACCAAGTCAGTGACCATGAGAAATGCTATGCAGAAGTCATGAGCCAAGGAGTCAGCTACACTACAGGCGTACCAGCCATGATTGGTGCCAAACTTATGCTGGAAGGTAAATGGCAAGGCAAAGGTGTCTTCAACATGGAAGAGTTTGACCCAGATCCGTTTATGGAAGAGTTAAATCAACAAGGGCTGCCTTGGAAGATTATGGAGCTTAAGGCGGATGAGGATTTGAGAGTAGATAGCTAATGCACTTCAACGGCTTCCCAAAAGAGGGATTACAATTTCTAGATAAGATCATCATAAATAATTCAAAAGAGTGGCTAGATGCCAACAGAAGTGAGTATGAAAAGGTGATCGTGGAACCTAACAAAGCCTATGTGGAAGAGATGGGTGAACATTTACAGATACTTGTACCCACTGTCAAGGCTATTCCCAACACCAACAAATCACTCTTCCGTATCTACCGTGATGCTAGATTTCACTTGGCTGACCCCATCAAGACACGCATTGGTATTATTTTCTGGCAAGGTAGCGGGCACCGTATGCAAAGCAGTAGCTTTTATATGCACTATGATCCGGTAGAAGTACTTGTAGCTACAGGTATACGAAACTTTAAACCAACTCTGCTGACTACCTACCGTGAATACATACAAAACGAAGAGAGACGAACAGAACTTCACAACATCTTTGAGGATTTAAAAGCAAAAGGCTACAAACTGCCTGAAACAAAATATAAACGCATGCCTAGAGGTTGTGACAGTATCGATACTCATAGCTACCTCTATCTTCAAGGAGCCGTATTCGCTTATACTACATATACACCCAATGAGACATTTCATTCAGAGGCTATCATAGATAAGAATTTTAAGATCCATGAAGATATGTTCGACCTTCATCAGTGGGTCTATGAACTTACTCTGCATTGTGATACTTCCGCAGATGTATTTCGTTAAACGCATATTCACATAAAAAACTACACACCGTTTACACACTTCTTTTGCTACTATTTCCATAGTGGCATATAATCCT
Source organism: Sulfurovum iocasae (assembly GCF_047716765.1). Taxonomy (GTDB): domain Bacteria; phylum Campylobacterota; class Campylobacteria; order Campylobacterales; family Sulfurovaceae; genus Sulfurovum. The sequence continues at coordinate 1,135,881 of NZ_CP180410.1, read as the reverse complement.
AAATAAATTAGGAGGTAAGTAATGAGTCATCATGTGGTTATACTTGGTGGGAGTTACGGAGGCATCGCAGCAATGCGACGACTAAGTAAATATCCGGAAATCCAGATAACACTCATAGACCAGCATCCTTACCATTTTTTGCAAACAGAAGGTTACGAACTCATTTCCAGTAACACTTCCTTTGAGGATACCATTGTAAGTCTCCCAGCTTTGTGTGCAAACTATGAAAATGTCACATTTCTACATCGTACGGTAGATTCCATCGACCCCAAAAAGAAAGTCATTCTTCTCCCTGATGGTAACTGCACGTACGATACTCTTATCATCGCTTTAGGCAGTGTTACAAAACGTTTTGAATGTGATACTAGCGTCTATAACTACTCAAGTGGCGCAAAAAGCCTTAGAGGGGCACTTAAACTCAACCAATTTTTTCAAGATGAACTCTATAAACGACTTGAATCTGCCAAGCAGACTAAAGAAAATTTTAACATCATTATCGGTGGAGCAGGACTTTCCGGTGTTGAGATAGCTGCAGGTATGCAACACTTCTTTAACCGCTACTATAGAAGCAATACACTCTCCTGTGCCACCTTGCATATTCATCTCATTGCCAGTAGAGAAACCATACTCAATGGGATGCATCCCCGCATCGTAAAAATAGCTACAAAAAGGCTGAAAAAACTTCGGGTAAAAATACATACACAAAGTTGTATAGCCTCCATAGATGATCATGAAGCAGTCCTGACAAACGGGCATAAAATACCTTTTGATTTTATGATATTTGCAGGGGGTACGACCAGTGCCCCATGTCTCAAAACTTTTGATGTTGAAAAAAATGAAAAAGGACAGATAATTGTAAATATGTATTTAAGAAGTAAAACGTATGACCATACTTATGTTATAGGAGATGCTGCTGCCCTGACAAATAAAAGGGGTGAGCCTCTACCACCTACAGCTCAAACAGCTATGCAAAGTGGAGAGATAGCAGCAAATAATCTCATACGATCACTACATAATAAACCTCTTAAACAAGCAAATATGCATATCAAAGGCATTGCCATAGCACTTGGAGGAAAATATGCAGCTATAGATCTTGGATTCATACATTTTTGTGGTTATCCGGCATATTTGGTAAAAAAACTTATTGAGAGACTCTATAAATGGCCACTCTGGTGGTTAGCTTATAAAGGCTTCAAAAAGATAGACTCTTGTGAGATCTAAATTATCATACACTAGGCAATAATCCTATCATACTCATAAACCGTCCGCTGCACCCCTGCTCTTTACGGTAGGAGAAAAACCTTTCCACTTCACACGCAGTACAAACACCACTCATCTCTATATGTTCTTCAAGTACACCAGAGTCTAAAAGTTGTTTTTTATTGATCAAAGGTAGATCCAGCATGTATTTTTCACCCAACACATCAAAAGATCGAGGCTCATTAAAAAAATGCTTTGCAACATCTTTACCAACTTCATAGCAGCAACGTCCTATAGCTGGTGCAACACCTGCAATAATATCTTCTGGATCAGAGTTATATACCCGTATCAACTTTTGTACAGTTTTAGCCACTATCTGTGCTTCAGTCCCTTTCCATCCAGCATGAATGGCTGCAACAATCTCTTTTTCTTTATCATACAGCAGTACAGGGACACAATCAGCAGTAAGAATGGTAAGCATCACACCTTTTTGATTTGTGATAAGTGCATCACAGTCACTAACAGCATCCTCTATCTCTTGCCACCCTTTGGTTTCAGTCTTGGAAATGATCTCAATATGCTCACTATGTGTTTGATTTGCAACAATAAAGTGTAAATTGTTATCTATACCCAGAAGTGAAGAGAGTTTTTTTCTATTGTGTACAATACTTTTTACGTCTTCTCCTGTATGCAATGCCAAACTAAAGTCATAAGGTTCCGATATCAGCTTAGTACTCACAGCATGTATACACTTAGGGTAATTTTCAAACTGTTTAAATCTGTAAAAATCAACCATAACTATCCTTATACTCTTTTCGATATAATACCCTAAAAATAATGAGGGTATTAGATGGATTCTTGGTTTGATTTTGACAAACGTATCTTCAAGAATTTCTCTTACTCTTTAATGATACAACTTATCCCACTTTTTGTTATCTCTTCCTATCTTGTATATGAGATCAATTTTCATCTTTATCAAAAACAAATGATCTACTACTTCATTGCAGCAATTGCTTTTTTTGTTTCCGCTTTTATTCCATGGAGACAGATCATTTGGTGGTTTTCTCCTCTTTTTTATATTATCAATCTTGGTTTGCTAATTGCCGTTGAATTTGTCGGTAAAAGTATACTCGGGGCACAACGCTGGATAGAGATCCCCGGCATTGGAGTCACCATACAACCCTCAGAATTCATCAAAGTAAACGTTATCATGATGCTTGCTTATCTTATACACAGAAACCCTCCTGGAGAGAAAGGGTACGGTTTTTTAAATTTCATTAAACTCTCTATTGTTATTATTATCCCTTTTATCATCATAGCCAAAGAACCAGATCTGGGTACAGCACTGGTACTTCTCATCGCAGGGTATGGTGTTCTTTTTATTGTAGGTATAAACTGGAAAATATGGGTAACCCTTGCTATACTTGCAGGTGCAGGTGCACCAATAGTGTATGAATATGGACTGAAATCTTACCAGAAAACACGTATTCAGGATGCACTGAACAAACCAAGTTATCAGGTAAGACAGGCCCTCATCGCTATAGGCTCAGGGGGACTTGAAGGTAAAAGTAAAGAAGACTCTACCCAAACACAGCTCAAGTTCCTTCCTGTATCTTCAACAGACTTTATCTTTGCCTATCTTGGTGAAAGATTTGGATTTAAAGGCATGATAGCAGTCATCATTCTCTATATCCTTCTTATCTTTAACCTACTCTATATCTCAGCTAAATATACACAGGATTACCTCATCAAAACTTTTGCCACAGGTATTGCTTTTTTACTCTTTGTTTACATGGGAGTAAATATTTATATGATCATTGGACTTGCCCCTGTAGTCGGACTTCCCTTACCTATGTTCAGTCACGGAGGAACCTCATTTATCATTTTTGCAGTAATCTTTGGAATTTTACAAAATTTAATTGCTTTTAAAGACTATAGTCGATATACTTCTGACTCGAAAATCACTATGCAAACAAAAGATTTTCATTAACCAGGGTCTGTAGCTCAGCTGGTTAGAGCACTCGGCTCATAACCGAGTGGTCCGGGGTTCGAGTCCCCGCGGACCCACCACCATATATCCTCTATTACATCGACAATCAAGATAATTTTTAAAAGTTTTTTCCACAAACTTTTTCCACAAATTAACTATATCCGTTACATTTTAAACTTTGGTCTTTGTGCCTGAGCTTTCCTTTGTGTTTTTACAGCAACTTGACTCTCTTTCATTCGTTTCTCAAAATTATCAACATACTCTTTAGATCCCTGATATGTGATATCCAACTTATCTATAGAAGTATTATCTGGAAGAAATTGACTGATAACATCAATACCCATCGATACATCATTACATTTTTTTATTTCCAGACTACCTGGATAGTCAACAATAACGATATCATCAGATATATACGTTGTGATATTAAACTCTGCACTATATTGAACCTCAAAGCCTACTAATATTGGCTTCCATTCCGAATTAAATTTAGATTCTTTACCATATTTTATTGTGAATACTTCGTTAACTTCATAAACAAATCGCAAAAGTGATTCTTCTTGTTCTTTTGTCTTTTTTTTATAATTTCTAAGTCGGCTTTCTATCATCTTCTCCTTTTTTCTGCGTCTACGATTATTTTCAAAGATTTGCAAAATACGCGACCAACTTAAACCAATATCTCCAAAACTTATCTCTATATCACTATGTTTTTTCGTTTGTAATTTAAAAGCGACCTCTTTACGAGTATGCTTATTTACTTTCTTTTTTTTCACTTTAACATCGACATAGTCCATTTTACGCATCATTTCTTTAAATCTATAAAAAGAAGTAGCAACAGATAGTACATTTCGAATATCCTGTTGTATATATTTATAAAAATCAGAATTGTTCAAAGCTTTTTGTTTTTTGCGTGCAGCAAAGGAAGGCATAGAATATGTTAGATTCTCTTGCGATATTTCTCCAATCTCAAACTTTTCTTTCAAGATATTCATAACAATCGATTCAAAATCAAATGCACACTTTAAGATCTCTCTGTCAAGCACATCAGATAAATCCAACTTAACATTTTGTTGGGTCTTTAGCAACATTAGCTTTTTATATTGAGACGATGTCAAATAAAAGTAGATCTCATCTTTTAAATTAATACCTTGGTATTCAAAATCCATATTCATATCTCTCAGACATTTATTTAGAATAGATATTTGCTTCAAAAAATATGATATATTATTACTATGTGCATAGTGTATATCCAATGACCCTAAAGCTTGGTACACCTTATCATCGCTTAAGTAAGTAGATTTTTCATCTTCGGTGCCACGCTGCAAAGTCATAGCCATTTTTTCAATTACTTTTTGCTGCTTTTTGCTGAGTCCAGTCTCTCTACGTTCCATCATAAAGTGAAATTGAATATTAAATAATAATGCGTATTGTTCAAGAGCTTGTCTTAGATATTGAAAATTCTTTCCCAATCTTGCTTTTTCATCAGCAAGAATATGAAAATGTGGATTAACTGGTATGCTAGCATCTATATGTTGATTGTGATACGCAATCAACAGTTTGTCTAAGCCAATAGGACGATTTGTATACTTTTGTATGATCTCACCGTTCCTCTTTCTATTAATACCATTTTTTTCTCTCACAGTCATCTCAAATTTTAACAATTCAGAAGAAATCATGATCATCACTTCATTTATAGAATTCTGCGTCGTATAACCAGCTGCAATTAATATGGCAATATCAACACTTGTAATAAACTCAATTAAGGTATTGCCATTATTATCAAGATTATCAATAACATACACCGCATGATCTTTATTATATTGAACTTTGTCCATAATACTTTCTCCTTATTCAAGTTATTACATTGTAGAATTTTATATACATTACTTCACAGAATACAAACATACAAGATAGTGATATTTGCATGTCACTATCATAATATCAGTATACTCAGAAGGGGGAATCATCTGGAATATCCTCATCATTATCATATGAATAATGCTCATCATCTGGAATATCCTCATCCTTAAACTGAAACTCTGCATCCAAGAACTCATTCTCGTATCTCTTAAAAAACTGCCTAATATTTTCCGTACTAGTCACAACATTTTTTTCATCCAACCATTCTTGAATCTTACGAAAAGAGATACCCTCATTTCGCATATAGATAATTTCATCTTTAAAAGGTAGTAATTTACTACCCTTTTCCGTTTTCATAGCTTCTATTTCAGCTTTTGTGACTTTCAAATCTACTTGCATGAGGCTTCTTCCTCTACATGAATCGGGCTATTTCAGTAATACTGAACTTGATTTGCCCTCTTACTTGTTTTGATTCAATTTCTCCATTCCGTCGCATTCTATCTACTGTTTCCGTAGATATGCCACCTAACTCTCTTGCTGCCTCTTCCTTATTTATAAGAGAACGTTTGTATGTTTCTCTCAATAATTTTTTGTTTGCCTCAAGCTCTTGTAAATGTTGATTTAACATTTGTCTTCCTTTTTGTTTTTTGATTGTAGATAGCACAAAAATTTGGCACTACTATCTTGGTTGAATATTGAATATCGTTTAAACTAATATGTCTACACACTAATTTCAACGAAATAAACATAATTTCTGATTGTTCTATAGGATTAAAGACAAAGATTTGCTATAATTAGATACAACATCTTGATAAAGCCTTGTGCTTTGTCTTTATTTACCTTTCTTTAGTGTACCTCCTAAGTAGTTTATATGTGATATCAACACAGTCACTTTCGTAAAAAGAGTCTGCATATATCTTCAATTGAATTCAACTCATAAGTCCGTTACACATAAGTCAAACTTTCAATGTCGAATTGTACTCAAAAAAAGAGGTCGATTTTTTTTGCATCTGGAAAACCCCGCTCACTGGGAAGTTTTAAGTATTTTGGGCTTATTCATATTAAATCATTTTTTCAAATATTTACATTTTGACCTAAATAGTCTAAAAAATTACTGTACCTTTTTGATAGAGTTATACTTAATAATGACTACCTTTGATTAATCATAACTTCTATTGTAATATTTTTCGATTCATAAATCTAAAAAAATGTATAGAGTCTTCCTACTATTACATCTATTGCTAAATTGACATAGTATATGTATTGATTTTTTCTTTTGAAATATAGTTATTCATGTATCCACTGGATTCTAGTTTTTGTTACGCAGTAACTTTTTACAAGCTTCTCTTGAGAGGAGACCATAATAACATCATGCCTGTTAACAAAGATGAGTATTTTATATTGGTTAAAGAGTTTATTGAAAGTTTATAAAGAAACTTTGTTGATCATTACAACATTATTAATAGTATTTAACCTACTTTTTTATATTGAAGATGATTTTACACTCAGACTGTATAGTTTTATAATACTAAAACTTATGAATTATCCAAAAGCTTCTCATTCTCAGCTCTCTCTTTTATCTGTTTTTTAATGTTTTCCACATATTCATGAGGAAGTGCCTCAAGAGTTTTATATAGTACATAACGTTTTTTGTCTTTATCATTCTCCCAATTATTCAAAGTTTTTCTATCTATACCAAAGTTTTCGATCATCTCTTTTTTAATCATTTTTGCACCTTTATTAAGGAATTATTCCATAAATAAATAAATATACCCTTTTATTTAAGTTTTATAGGGTACTATTCCTCATATAGGTATTATATCTATATAGTAACTTTTAAAAGGAGTAAAAATGAAACAAAAGTTCCCAGAACCCGTAGTTAGAAAAAGAGTGGAAAAGGATACTCATAATGAATATTCTCTTCTTAATGTAGACAGCACAGGTAAGGTCTGTAGGCAAACAGGTAAACCTAAAAAGAGAATGATGACTATCAGGCACAATCCTTGTGCTCATACCTATACATTGGATATCTATGAATTCATGAATGGAAAACGAAGATGTGGAAAATGTAAAGGTAAGGCACTTCAAGAAAAAAATGCTGAAAAAATTGAAGTGATCAAGCTAAAAACCCAAGCACTGACAGATGGTGAATACAGCTTTGTAGATGACCACTATACTAATTCTAAAACCAAACACTTCTTTGTGCATCATGCCTGTGGTACAGTTTTTGAAAAGAAGTGGGAGAAGTTTAAAGGTACACCTAAACAAGCTGCTCAAAGATGTCCTATGTGTGTCAAAAAAGGAATGGAGTCCGGTGCTTCACGTTATGTACGGGATATCTTTGATGATATAGAAGTAGACTATGTACTGGAAAAACGATTTGATGACTGTATCAACCCTGAAACAGGTAATACCCTGCCCTTTGACTACTATCTACCACAGATCAATACATTGATAGAAATTGACGGAGAACAGCATGAGCGTGGTTCATTCAGTAAATATGCTTCCGAAGGAATCTTCATAAGAGATGAGATAAAAAATAGATATGCCGAGGATAACGGTATAGAGCTAGTTCGTATTCCCGCCAAGAAATGGTCACAGCTTCCTGAAATCCTCCATGCAATTCTATCAAAAGATCTTCTTAAAACACTTACGCGTGAAACAGTGAAGTCTATTACCCATTCTACCCATCCAGAACGTATCAACAAAGACCTCCAAAAGATCCACAATGGTACCTATGCATTACATGATTCCTACTACTTCGGAGTGGACAGACGACACAACTTCATTCACCATGAATGTGGAACCGTTTTTGAAAAAACACTCTCCACTGTTAGAAGTGAAGAGATGCCCTGCCCTACATGTAAAAGAAAAGTAAGAGAAAAACACCAGCATGATGTCTGCAACACAAAGCTCATTGAAAAGACTAAAGGCAGATACTCTCTTGATAATTCTCGTATAGGATGCACTAAAGAGAATAAACGGCTTGTGCACTGCCATGAATGCAGCCAAAGTTGGTATTCACTGACAGCAAATATAATACGGAATAATGGCGGATGTCCAAACTGCAACCACAAACGCAGATCTAAATCTGCCTAGGGAAGCACGTTAAACAATCCTAATACTTTGGTAATGCTCTCTTTGTTGAGAGTATCACCTCCAGACACATAAGACTAAACAAATCATTACAAGGAGAATTATATGTCGATCCAAACACAGATCAGCTGTCCCAACTGCGGGACACAAATAGATGTCAATGAAGTACTTGCAGGGGAACTTGAAAAAGAGATGCAAAAGAAGTTTCAGTATGAAGTGAATGAACACAGAGAAAAATACAAATTAGCTCTCGATCAGCTGAAAGAAAAAGAGAAGAGCCTTAAAACAGAACAGGAACACTTTGATGAAAAACTCAAAGAACAACTGCAACAGCATCTCAAAGCACAAGCACAAGAGCTACGGGCTTCTATTAAACAAGAACTTCAAAATGAACAGAGCGAACAGATTGCCCTTATGAGAGAGGAACTTGAAGAAAAATCTCAACAGATCAAAGAACTCAACCGCTCTAAAGCAGAAATAGAACGTCTCAAACGTACCAATGAGGAAATGGAAGAAAAGGTACTTCTTGAAGCACAGAAGGAATTTAATGTTCAACTTGCATCCGAACGTGGGAAAATAGAAAAGATCGTACGGGATCAGAACGAACTCAGACTCAAAGAGAAAAAGAAACAACTCGAAGACCTCAAACAAAAACTGGAAGAAGCAAGACGTAAAGCAGAACAAGGCAGTCAGCAGACTCAAGGTGAAATCCAAGAACTTGCTATCGAATTATGGCTCTCAACACATTTCCCCTTTGACACTATCGATGAAATCAAAAAGGGAATCAGGGGTGCTGATTGTGTTCAAGTAGTTAATACCCGTGAAATACAAAACTGCGGGACTATATACTATGAGTCTAAACGAACCAAAGAGTTTCAAAAGTCTTGGATTGAGAAATTTAAAGCTGATATCAGAGAGAAAGGTGCAGATATTGGTGTACTTGTCACAGAAGTTCTCCCTAAAGAGCTTGAACGCATGGGATTAGTAGATGGAATATGGATATGTACCTATGATGAATTTAAAGCCCTTTCCTTTATTTTACGGGAGCATATTGTAAAACTATCCCATACAATGCAATCACAAGAGAACAAAAGCGATAAGATGAGTATTCTCTATAGTTATCTTACATCAACTGAGTTTCGTATGCAGATTGAAGCCATTGTAGAAGGTTTTACTACCATGCAAAGTGATCTTGATTTTGAGAAACGTGCTCTAGGTCGTATTTGGAAGCAAAGGGAAAAACAGATACAAAAGGTGTTGGATAATACTGTGGGGATGTATGGAGCGATTCGTGGGATTGCTGGTAATGCCATAGGCAATGTTAGCGCATTAGAGTTGAAGTATGAAGAAGAAATACATCCTTCTATATAACTAAACTTGGATAAAAATAACTTCTTATTCAGAGAGCCAGCCCAATGACAGACAAATGATCTAACAATACTTCACAAGGTTTGACAACTTGTTGCTCTCTTGCACAAAGTTGGCAGACATTTTGAAGTACTATGCAAATATTTTCCATATATTTCAAAAATATACTACCAATACAATACAACACTGACATAGCTTAAAACACATTTGACAAGTAAAATTGGAGGAATTATACTAAAATTTTTGGTGGGCAATACCTGAGTATAAAAATTTTATCAAAGTGAGCTTTCCTCTGATTTTCAAGTAAAAACTTATGACAATGCTATGCAATATAGTTGCACATACAATACTATATAACTTCTTTGTAGTATGTTGTACTATATTGTCATATCATAGTAACATCTTATGCTATACTTCTATATAATTTTCAAAGTAATTATAAAATATGTAGTTTTATAATGTAATGACTATAAGTACTAATTTAACTCAATAGAATAAACATTATGTTAACCAAGACTGAAAAGCCATCAATATGACATACTTTTCCAACAACTAAACATAACCTGCTACAATCACATTATGATTTTACACCTAGACCTAGATTGCTTTTTTGCTGCCGCACACAGAATCAATAATCCTCAACTGGATAATATCCCCATAGCTGTTGGTGGAAGAAGTAATCTCAGTATCTTTGACAGAAAAAAGGAAACAAGGCATCTCAGTGCTATAGAAGGTGCATTCACAAGTTCCATACTTAGCAGCAATGGAGATAAAACATTTAAAGAGTATTTCGTAGATCCAGATGGAAGAGTAAGAGGGATTATTACTACATCATCTTATGAAGCAAGAGCTTTTGGGGTTAAAACAGCTATGCCTGTAGCCGAAGCATTAAGATGGTGTCCAAAGCTCACTGTGCTTCCACCTAACTATCCTCTCTATCATGAACTATCACACAAGTTAAAGTTACTTCTTGAAAAAGCAATACCTTCTATTGAACAGTTCAGTATAGATGAGTTCTTTGGTGATGTCACAGGTTGGATAAAAGATGAAGATGTCGTAGAGTTTGCTACTAAATTAAAACAACAAATCAAAAGTGAACTTGGACTTCCTATCTCCATAGGCATAGCAAAAACCAAATGGATCGCAAAACTAGGAACAAATGCTGCCAAGCCAAATGGAGTTAAACTCATTACACCCGATGAAGTAGATTGCTTCATAAAAGATATGCCTATTGAGGAGTTCCCTGGCATCGGTAAAGGCTATCAGGAGAGATTATCCCAAAGAGGTATTAGTACACTGGGCGATATTAAAAACAGAAAGGATCTCTTCTACTCTTGGGGTAAACCAGGAAAGCAACTCTATGATCGTATATGTGGGATAGATCATGAAGAGATATCATTGGCACATTCTAAAAAGTCTATAGGGCTGGGTAGAACCTTTGATCCAGAAGCCAATCGTGATGAGATCAGAAGAAGAATCACTATACTGTGCAGACATTTATCTTTTCTTGCCCATAAAGGCAAACACAACCCTATGACCTTTTCCCTGAAGATAAAATATCAGTATGGAGCTAAAGCAAAAGACTTTATCAATACAAACAGACTCTTTAGCGAAGGTCATTTCAAACAAGAGATGGTAGATATGTTTGATGCTATTGATATACACCCTACTCATGCTCTTGTTCAAGTAAACATTACCCTATCTAACTTTGAAGAGAATAAAACAGTTACAATGGATCTGCTGAACTATGAGGAGGACATGAAGCAATCCAAACTTACAGCTTCTATGCAGAAGTTGAGAGATAAGTTTGGTATTGATATTATTAAGAGTGCTGGGGAGTTGTGATCTTAATTAGAAAGGGTCAATGTCTCAATCATCCAAAAATTGAAGGGGTACATTAGTTTTTCAAGACGCATAGCCCTACGCCATTGAAATATAAGCCATATCACTGTAGATAATGTTACAGAAACAATAATCTCCCATCTGTAGAACTGTTCAAGATCTAGCTCTCCCATAGATATAAAGTAAAATACACTGCCAAAAAGAATAAGAGCAATAATCCATAAAAAAACTGATCTCATCTTGTTATCCTTACTCTTATATATTTACTCTTATGTAAATTATAACGAGATATTCTAAGCTTATAGTATTTTGTGTGATTAAAAAAGAAGCGATATCAAGGAAGTCATATTTTACAAGGGAAGTTTATATGAAAAGGTCGCTTCTTTTAAGGGGGAATGATTATCGGGAGTAAACAAGGAAGTTTTCGTTTTGGACAAGGAGTAAAACGAACTCTCAAAATCATTTGAAAGATTTTCTCTTTCATGGTTGTATTATAATCCCTTAGGGTAAACCATTTGCAAATAAAGCATTGTCAATTTGTCTAAAACTATTTATTTTTAGAACATTGAAAAAACCTTATAAAATTATATATTTTATAAGATTTCTATTAGGTGAATAACAGCAAAAGAAAACATAAATTAAATATACTTAATGAAGTAGCTTTTATAGATAGAGTAAATGTCTTAATGCAGATTAATGTGTTGTTGAAAGATAATTATATTCAAAAGGTGGATGTTAAAAATATTTTGAAGCAATTAAAGTTGATGGAGATATAATTGAAGTCAAAGAAAAAAGGAAGAGTAGAAAGAAATAATGAAAACACCCACTCAAAGTAAAAAAACTTTAGCGTTTATTGCAAAAGCGAAAGCAAAGCATGGGGAACGCTATAATTATTCTTTAGTTGAATACGTAAAGAATAATGAAAAAATCAAGATTGTTTGTCCTGAACATGGGATATTTAACCAAGTACCGGGCAGTCATCTAAGCGGTAGCGGCTGCCCGAAGTGTGGGTTTGCCCGGAGATCAAATCTTAGAAAATCTACACTATCTGATTTTATCAAAAAAGCTGAACAGGTACATGCTGACAGGTATGACTATTCTTTAGTTGAGTACAGCACTAGCTATAAAAAAGTTAAGATCATTTGTCCTGAGCATGGTACTTTCCAGCAGCGACCCAACAGTCATTTGAAGGGTCAGGGTTGTCCTAAATGCGGAAGTGCTCAGATGGCAAATGATAGAAAAACCACTCTATCCGATTTTATCAAAAAAGCTCAATCCAAGCATGGGCATAGATATGATTATTCAGAAACTACTTATGAAAATGCCAGAACGAAAATAACAATCATCTGTAGTATACATGGACACTTTACTCAAACTGCAAACAGTCATTTAACTGGCAGGGGTTGCCCAGAATGTGCAAAATTGGTAAGAATAGAGAAGGCACTTCATCGTAAAGGAATTGTCAGAAAAAACAACTCTCTATGAACACATAAAATACATTTTATTTTTTATAGAAGTAACATTGTGTTATCCAGTTTAAGAAAGTTAAATTTAATTCAAAAAAATAAGACTATGGAAACCTTATAAAGTTATATATTGAGCCACTTGCAGATTCCCGAAAAAAGTCGATTATTAAGATTGTAACGCAGAAAAAAAGCTGATTCTGATTTCAAAAGGTTATAATTTTTTACCACAAAAATCCACCATCCAAAAGAGTCAGCTTATGAAAAAAATTATACCTTCACTTTCAAAAATGTGGCTTAAAGTCATTAATTTAGAGCAGAGTCTTTTCCCCAAAATACAAGAGTCTATGGGGTCATTAAGTCCCAAAGAGGAGAAGCTGATAAAGATCCTTGACTTCGCAGAGATAGAAAGGTTTGTCTCCACTGTACAGATCACTAATCCACCCAAAGACAGAGACGAGATGGCTCGTGCCTTTATTGCCAAACAGGTTTACAATCTTCAAACCACAAGTGCTTTGATAGACAGATTAAAAATAGATAGAACATTAAGAGTCATATGTGGATGGAGACATCGCAACAAGATCCCCAGTGAATCTAAATTCAGTCGAGTCTTTAAAGAATTCAGTCAGCAGCATATTGCAAGAAAAGCCCATGATATTTTTATAGAGAACTATTTAAGTGAGACGCTTTTCTTTTATAGCAGTATCGATTCTACAGCTATAGAACTTAGAGAAAAATCGGTGAAAAGTAAAAAAGAAGTCAAGCCTAAACGAAGACAGGGACGTCCAAAGAAAGGTGAAGAGCTTCCTCCTAAAAAGCCAAGCATTCTACAACAGCAAGAGAAAATGACTGAAGCAGAAGAGATGTTATCTCTCATAGGAACAGAGTGTAATACCAGTATCAAGCAGAATTCAAAAGGTAACCGGCACAAATGGACAGGAGGTAAACTTCATCTCTCAGTTGTAGATGGTGATATTCCTATCACCGCTATCTATTCTTCAGCCTCTGTGCATGATAGTTCATTGGCATTACCTCTCATCTGTCAGAGTAGTCAAAAAGTAAACTATTTGTATGATCTGGCTGATGCTGCCTATGACACCAGTATCATAAGGAATTATTCTACAAAACACAATCACAGACCCATTATTGATATCAATCCAAAGAATTCAAAAAAGCTGAAAGAGAAAATAGCCTTAGATAAAAGTGAAAAGAAGATATTGCAGCCACTCAAACTTTATAATAATTCTGATGATCTGCATTACAACCAACGCAGCAGTGTTGAGAGAGTCAATGCCTATTTAAAAGACAGCTATGGATGTAGTAAGATCTATTATCAGGGAGCCCAGAAGGTAGCTTCTGTATTAGCCTTTGCAGTATTGTCTGTTTGTATCACTCAATCTCTGAAGCTTGTCACTTAGCTTTGTTTAAATACTAAAGTCACAAATATCATTTCCCTAAACTCAAACTATAAAGCACGCAGTCAAAATAGGTTTTTTAGTAATTTTTATGGTTTTAGCTGTAAATAATCTCATAGACAACCTTTTTCAATAGCAGATTATAGACTATTGAAAATTAGCCGCTTTGTGATGTTGAATCTGCAAGTGGCTCTATTTTATAAGGTTTTCAAAATGAAATGTTTCTTTTCATCCTATGATCAGTAGAGCCAAATAAGGTACGATATTAAAGACGATAAAGATGACTTTAAATAATCCGAAAAATGCGTAAATGATTGCGTTGTAGGTTTCCCTTGGAATAGGGAACCAATAACTTTGTATGCGATAGACAAAATCCGGTGCAAACATGAAGAACATTACCCACAGTATATAGATACCGCCATTGATGATTGTGCACCACATAAAGAACGATTCGAGCATCTGAATATCCATAATATTTTCCTTTTATATAATTCTAGAATATCCAATGAATATTACTACTTATACGCATTGTCTTTTCCTCAATTTTTTAGTATATAACTTTTTCAAAGGAGTGTCAAATTTATTTTATATTTTATAAGGTTTTTATTTTTGTATCTCTCATATACATTCTCAAGAAAGACGAATGTGAACGAGGAGAATTTTAGTATTCTGCCAAGTGCTCTTTCCCCATACGATATTTATTTAGGAGTAGACACACCTTTAACACTAAACATTTTATCAGCAATTTTTTTCACTTTCCATGCATCAATTGGTAAGTACATACGTATAAGGAAGTTGCCACCTTTTTCAACAGTTGCATTACCAGCACCTTTTTGACAATTAGTAGTGAATGAAAAAGTATCACCATTATCTTTCATTTCAGTATGTGGAATGTAAAAGTCGTCTACATGAATCCAACCATCAGCACCATAAAATGTAGCAGACATATAACCATTGTTTTTCCAATCCAATCCTGGTTTCTCTACAGTCCAAGTTTGACATTCATCTGATGTTACTTGCAGAGCAACATATTGTGCTGTTGTCATTGGTAAGCCTCCCCAACCATATGCTGCTGCATATAAGTAGTTATGAGGATCAACATCAGCCATTGTTTTACCAAAGGCATTATGACCAGCAATGGGCTGTTCTCCTGTATTTACTTGACGTACTAGCTCTTCTCGAAAGGCTACTACATCATCAGCATTAAAACCTTTTGCTTTGTATGGACGGTTGGCTTTTGCTTCAAAATGTAGTGCCTTTTGTCGGGCTTTTGTATCTGCAAGATCACCATTATCACGGGTACGAGCTAATAAATATACATATTCACCTTCAATGTCATTAGCAGTAACATGTAATGATTGACCACTTAAAACCACTTGATGAAATAGATGTGCTTCATCAATAATATGGATGGCTTGAAACTCATTAGACTTGGGAACCGTGAATGTAGCACCTTTACTAACATCTACGATAACAATAGAGTATACAACGTCACGGTTTGAACGAATGACTTGCTGATTATCCTTGGATACTGGGTCATTATGCATCCAAACATTAACACCAACTTTCTTTTGAACTCCATCAAAGTACCAGTCGCTTTCAGCAACAACATAGTTTTTCATTGTTACTGCAGTTGGTGTTACTGTAGCAAACGCAAGAGTAGCAATTAGAGATATAAATAGTATTTTTTTCATTCTTCTTTCCTTTTAATGTGTACCATTTATTAGTATACTCTAAAATATACATATACTACAAGATAGAGGATTGAATAAAAATTTTTGTGCATTAATAATCATTGTTTCTAGCACTTTATTTAAACCTTATAATCTTATATATTTTATAAGGTTTTCAAACAAAATTTATTTATATGATGAGGAAAAGTAGCAAGTTATCAAATACCCTTCATCAGAAAGGTTGTAATTAATGAAATATTACCCTGTAAAAAGATTGACATCCTGATAACTGTCTAGGGCAAAAGTCTATTCAGTCTTATTTTATATCTTCTTTATTTTGTTTTCTCTCCGTTGCTCGTTCCCATGGCAAGTCCTTAATGCTATCGAGAGAAAGTCGATCTTCACCAAGGATGAGTACTACCCTCAAGCCGTCAGTATAAAAAGGATCCTCAGTGTAGTTGAACCGAGGTGCTTTGCGGTCAGAGTAACCGACACCCTTAACGTAACCTACCGCCCGTAAGGTCTGGGAGGCTGCAATATCCATGGTAATGTACAGGCGTGCTTCATCTACTACAGGATCTATCTTGTGTGTAATGATAGTCTTGCTGGAAAATTTAATGCCTATGTCGCGACTGATCTGACCCACAAAGACCTTCTTCCCATTCAGGGTCACTGGTGCACGCCAAAGCCGCAGATGGTTGCGTTCGTCTACGGTACTTCGGGACTTCTGCAGTGCAATGTCCTGCGGTCGATCAAAGAGATAGAGAGGAGAGACGGGAGATGTTCGGTATTTCGATCCGAATACAGACGAAATAGCTGTATTCAACATGCTAGCGCCATGCATCGTCTCAGTGAGATCCCAACCCCGGCGCGCCAAGGTCGCAAGTACATGTGTACCATCACCGACAATCACAAGATTGAGAGGATCGCCCGCTGTTTCTTTATCACCACCCAATACACAGCACGGTAGTGTTTCGAGGTAATGACGCAGTCCTTCAAGATCAAGGTCCTGAAGCTCATTTTTTGTGTATAGTCGATCGAAGTCCACGCGCATGAAGTCCGCCTTAAAACCTGGTACAAGCTGGACAAACTCAAACCGCCGCGCCTCGTTATCTCCAAAAAGCGTAACTTCAAAAGCCTTGCGGCCCGGGTCAAGATTCGTGTAGACATAGCCCGAAACTGTGCTGCGCGGTAGCACAACAATCGGTATATGTCTGTCCATAAACATGTCTATCTTGTCGCCAAGGCTGCCTTTTTCCTTCAGGCCCTCCTCGTCATCCAGGTTGCTCTCGCCGTATGAGCGGAACATCCAGGCAACCTCCGATGGCGAGAAATAGTCCGGATCGATGCTCAGTAGCATTAAGTAGAGCTCTTTGTCTTCAGTGTTCTCTATCTCCAGCCAGATGGGCTGAACTCCTTTTTTTGCAAGCGGTATTTCAAAGCTCTTCTTTGTCTCTTCAGGGCTCAATACTACAGCGGAGACTTGAACACCCCTATCGATCTGGGTTTCAGCACGGGCGCGGTAATCCATTGATTCGATCTGGGGAGCAGGAGAAATCGTACATCCAGCAAGTAAGAGGAATAACAGCAGAACTATTGCCTGAATAGGACCAACTTTGCCAAAACATCGGATCATCTTCAATTTCATCTCTGCTCCTGTGTACATGCTATCCTACTCTTCATATTACCTTCTTAAGTTAATACTCTATAGTATATAACTTTTTCAAATGAGTGTCAATTTTATATAAAACCTTATAATCTAATATATTTTATAAGGTTACTAAATTAATAATTAAAGTCAGGAGGAAGCGTTTATTTCTATGCGATATTATGACCTATTCAGATTTTACTTTCAGGTTCTTTTGAAGTTCAATCATAGCTTCTTGGCCTACTGTTATCATACCATATTTTGGCCGATACAGGTCCAAAACAACTGATGTAAGTGCTGTAAAGAATATACCCTTTTCAGATACGGGACATTATAGACTTTATGTTAAAATATATAACAGACTCTACACAGAAGGTATATCCCATGAATCAATTTTTGAAACTCTTGATTATTTCTTCTCTACTCACTCTTATCCTTCATGCAGAACGTGTAAATGTTAAGGCTTCTATGGTCATCTCAGGTGGTGCCAGCCTTGGGGCATATGAATCAGGATACAACTGGGCATTGATCAATATGCTGAAGAGGGAAAAAGCAACAAGTAAAGTTGTAGATCCCCAATTGCTTTCTGTAACAGGTGCCTCCTCAGGTTCCATCAATGCTTTACTTACTGCAATGTACTGGTGTCAAGAAGATTCTGTTCCTTTAAGAAACACTGTTGAAGACAATCTCTTTTATGAAACATGGGTTAAACTTGGGATTCAAGACCTTGCCGTTTTGGATAAAGATCCCAGCAATAAAAGTGCACTCTTTACGCAAGATGGTTTAAGAAAAAAAGGTGTGAAGATCATTGAGCACCTTAAACAGCCTATCTTTAAAAAGAATTGTGAAATGCCTTTGGGTGTGACTGTCACAAAGACCACCCCGATCGTTGAGATGGTCTCTGGTGTCGAGGTGAAAAATCAAAACTTTTCAGTGCCTCTTACATTTAGAGAAAAAAATGGACAGGGAATCGTTGAAAACAGATCAATGCCACCTAGTACAACCTTCTATATTTCCATACCCGGTATAGAAAAAGACAGAAATAAACTCATCAATCTACTCTTGGCTTCGAGTGCCCTTCCTACCGCTTTTCAGCAGGTAAAATTGGATTATAGATATAAAGAGAAAGACTATTCTAATTACTTCGTGGACGGTGGTTTATATGACAATGTCCCTCTTGATCTTGCCATTGAACTTGATGACAATGCTGAATATTATTTCTTTATGGATCCGTCTAAGATGAGAAAAGAGATCGTTCAGGTAAAAAAAGATGAAAAAGAAGAGTTGCCTGTTGGTTTCATTACTCCAAACATTATGCCTCTTTTTATCAGTTTTGACATCATGCTATCCATGAAACTCTATCAGGCCATCAATGATAATTTTAGAGGTACTTCTGATAAAACCTTGGTCCTTTCATCCCGCTATCACCCTATCGCAGGAAAATTTCTAGGACATTTTGGTGCATTTTTAGATATTAACTTCCGGAAGTATGACTATTATGTCGGTGTCTATGATGCTATTTACCATGTTTCAGCTACATACCTAAGAGAGCATCGTTACGCAAAGACTCAAATAGAACTTATGAATTATTTAAAGACAGTCTTAGGACTAGATAAAAACCCTGAAGCATTGGCTGCATACACGTTATTTTTAAATACAGAGTTTTATAATGCCAAACCAAAAACAACGGATCGTTTCTCTGCTATTTACAATGCATTTAATTTGAATAAACCTGATGCCACACGTTATGATAATGATGAATTTAAAGCCTTCCTCTCAAAACTTGATATGAAGTATCTCGAAGAGAGTGAACATTCTTACATAAGATATGCACAGGAAGATATTGAGAATTGGTATAAAAGACCTTTAAGATATATTATTGCACGTATTGCGCTATTGGAAAATGATCGGACAGAGGCAGGAAAAAAAGGTTCTTTTGGTACAGAAACTGCTGTAGCGGCCTGGTCATCAACTTCTTTCCTGAAAGAGAAAAGAGGATTTGAGTTTTTACCACTTAATGTACCGCAGGATAAAGGTAAAGAAGGCTACCGTACTACATTAAGGATGTTACCCGGAGAAATTGCTTCAGATATGAAAAACGGTGGACTGAGCTTTGGATATTATGCGCTTTATCACATGAAAAACGATGATATCATCAATGGAGTTGAAGGAAAAGCGTCTTATGTTTCTATTTTAAATCAGACTGATTTTATACGTGGAGATCTAAGTGTCTATAAAGAGTATGATGATTTCCTGAAGATAGGAGTGGGTGCAAGTTTCTTTGGAAATATGGAAGGGTCCTTCTACCAGAGCGACAGTGCCTATGGGTTGAACACTTATGTTGATATGATGGATATATTTAGAGTGACTTATGTGCGAAGAGATGGAAGTCGATATAGCAAAAATCATTTCTACTTTGGTTTTGAAAACATTCCAAGTCTTATTTATTGGTTGAGTCGATAAAGTTAAGAATATGATTCTAAAGGAAGGAGAGAGTGATAATGCACTCCTGCCCATAGTTTTTGTAAAATGTATGTATTTAGATATTTAAGGGATATGAACTTTAAGAAGTCTATCAAGGAAAACCTTATAAAGTTATATATTTTCTTTGTCAGACCCGTGACGACACTACTATAAGATTTCAAGTTACACTTTTTTAAGACCTTTCCTTGTCTTTTTCACTATGCACGCGAATATCGATCGGTTTACTCGTATCAAAATGCACATCACGCTGAGGAAAGGCAATAGCAATACCTGCTTCATTAAACTTGTGGTTAATGGCTCCATGCAGGTCTGTAACGACCTCTACACGGTTGTCTACCGAAGGAAGAAATGCCCGTAAATAAAGCTTGAGCGCATTATCGTCAAAACTCTCGAAGGTCACAGATGGTACCGGGGAATCAAGCACACTATTGTGTTCATTGGCAGCTTCTTTCAAAAGCTCCATCGCTTTGGGTACATCGCTCCCATAGGCAATGCCCACTGGAATCACAATCCTGATAATGGGGTCAGACAATGTCCAGTTAAGCAGCCGGGCTGTGATGAACTCCTTATTGGGGACCAACAGTTCCTGACGGTCCCAGGTGGTGATAGTGGTGGCGCGGATCATAATGCGGGTTACCACACCAGTAGTGGTACCCACGGTCACGGTATCTCCCACCCGAATAGGTCGCTCGAATAATATGATCAGACCACTGATAAAGTTGGCTACGATCTCCTGCAGACCAAAGCCGATACCCACACCAAGGGCAGCAACAAGCCATTGAATCTGCGACCATTTTCCGCCAAGGATATCAAAAAATAATACAGTACCAATACCAACAATCACATAGCGAAGTAACGTGGTAGCAGTGTAACGTCCGCCTACCGTAATCTCAGCGCTCTGAAGTAGCATGAACTCCAGCAAGGCTGGTAATCCTCGTGCTGAGACGGTAGTAATGATACCCACGATGATGGCGAGAAGCAAGTTTGTCAGCGTTATGGGTACCACTGTTTCCACTCCATCGACGATCACTACGCTGTTCCAGAGCGATATATCATCCAGGATGCTAAAGGCAGGGAGTATGGGTGACCAGATGAACCATAGGCCGATGACTCCGGCAAACAGGATGGCAGTGTTAAGTAGCTTTCGGCTTTTTGAATCCAGAGCAGTGAGATCGATCTCTGGTTCATCTATTTTTAAAGTATATTCGTTCCTGTCGGAGGCACTTTCCCTGGATTTCTCCATGGTTTCTTTTGCCATACGTACTTCCTCTCGGCGTGCTAGAATAGCCTGAAATTTCAACCTGAGACCCACCAGCAGTAGCCATCGTGCGAGCAGTCCGTGAAGCAGTACCAAAGGGTAGATCATCAAGATCGTGTTGATCAAGTTGTGAGTCAATGTGATACCAGTATAGATATAGCCAAGAAGCACCAGCACTACTAGACTGATTATGTACACGATCAGAAGGCTTCCCCATACGGATCGAAGGCGTACGAGAAGATTAGTAGAATTTTCTACGAAGAAATTTGCGAGTACACCACCACGTGGTGTAAATGTACGAAAAATAAAAAGTCCTACGGAACCGATGGTAAACAATAGGCTCAACATAGTGAGTCCGACCTTATCCAAAGTAATACTATGAATGGTTATGAACGTAGTAGGCATGATTAATACCATCAACAATCTTAACTCACGATGCAGTTTGGCAGCAGTATTGGCAGGCCACTTAAAATGCTTCACCACGAGACCTCCAGGAATGGCCAAATCAGCTAAGTACATCAGGGCGAAGAATGCACGTGAGATGCGTAGCAAACCTGCCGCCACCGCGTTTGAAAACTCAGTAGCTTCAGGAACCAACGACAGCTGCCAGCCAGTGACTAGAAATAAAAGCGGCAAAGGCGCCGAGGCAAAGGCTGTCCATACCAATGCCTGGATGGTGTAGCCAAAGCTATCGGTACGTATGTGCCCTATTTTTTCGCCTGTAGCCACCGCAGCACGTAGAAAATACCGTCTCATTAATGCGAGAAAGACAAGAATAAGGACTAGAATGGTAACTAGTGGTTTGGCCTTGAGCTGTCCTAACAGGACGTTGCCAACCTCCATCCATTTGGAAGGAGACAGCATCAGTTCGATTTCCTGTGATAGGTTTTTGAATAGAGAGAGACTGACCGGTTCGGTACTGCGAATCCACAGTAGATGTTTACCTAGGAAATTATCGTATGCTTCCACCACGTTGATAAGCTGCCGTTGAGCGAGATCGAGTTCTCCCAGAGCACTCAGATAGGAGGCTTCGGTGGCAATGGCCTTGTTCAGCAGTCCTTGTCGTCTAAGTGCGAGCTCTTTAAGTTCCGTGTAGATCCTATCAACCTCTTTTTGAGGCATATCCTGCATGAAGTCTGTAAGATAGGCCTCGATGTCACGTAGACGCCGATGCTCCTCTGTGTACTGAACCTGCCGTAAGCCAGAGCTGGCAATGAGTTGTTTCAATTGGCTGGTTTCACTTCGCATGGCAGGCAGCTTGGGCAGTAATCGATGCTGCTGTATCAATATCCCCCCAAGTGCCTGGCTCATTCCGGCAATCTCAAGTTTTTGCTTGATGCTACTCAGCTCCTCACCAATACGCTTGGCACTGGCACGCCTCTGATCGTCTTCGGCAGAGGCACGCTCGAGATCAAGGGTACTCGTCTTGAGTTCCTTCCCCAGTGCAACGTTCTGCTCTGCCAGTTTACGCACCAAAGAATGTTTATCCCTGGACTCTTCTTTTGTAGTCTTAACTTGCTGCTGTACCTGCTCGACTTCTGCAAGCCGGCGTTTACTCAGCAAGTCCTCTATTAGCCGTACTCGTGTCGTGATATATTTGACGTTGCTTTCTGTGACATCTTGTTTTGCATTAAGCACTTCCATCCGTTTCTGGTAGCTCAACAGTTCCCGGCCCAGCATCTTGATTTCAGAACTGAGTGCAAATGTCTGCGTCTCCTGTATCCAATTTCGTGCCTGTATCATCACAGCCGGTTCCCCTTCCGGTGCTGCTGACTTACGCTTTGTAATGCTGGTTTCGAGTCGTCTCTTCAGCACAATCAATCTCTCTCTAGCAATGCTAGGCCTTCTGCTCTGAATCACAAGTCGATTATTGAGATCAGATAGCTTTGCCTCTACAGCAGACAGATCAGCCTTTTCTTTTTGTTCTTGTTGTTCGAGTTCCGACAGTGTCGTCTTCTCTAAAACCTTCAAGATCTTTTCAGGTAAAACCTTTTCTTTTTCTTTAAGAGCATTGAGCAATTTCTCCGTTTCCGCTGGTGCAGTTTTTTGGGCTTCTGAAAAGGATTCTGCATCTGTCGCATAGAATCGTGCCTTCTCTATATTTGCCAATGCCTTATGGTAAAGCCCTGTAAGATCTTTTTTAGATTCATCATCGAGACTTATTGTCTCAACTTCCTTGATCTTGCTTTTTAGGACTTCCGGGTTTACAGTAAGTATCATCTGACTATTCTTCTCTTCAGCCCCTGCTGACCATTGTGTGCCAACCAGAGACAACAATGCTGTCATCAACATGATTCGTAAAAGATTCTGCATAATACCTCTCCATTCCTTGTATATAATTTTTAGTGCTTCTGCTCGTCAGAACCTAACACAGATTAGGAAGAGTAAGATATAAAGCATTCTTTCTATATTACCAAAAGTAACTCTTTTTTGACCCTATTTATTTATAATTTAAAAAGCCCAGGTCAAACCAAATATCCATCCCTGCTGGCTTACATCATAAACAAATCCATCATCTTCATAGTCCAGATCATAGTAACGGTAACCTACCGATGTACCGATCGATTTACTCCATTGGTAACCAAGAGTGGCAGTCACATCACAAAAGAAGTCCGAACCAACACCAAATCCACCTATGGCTACTCCACCCGCAGCATAAAAGTCTGTATCTCCAAGAGCCGTCCGTCCTTTGATACCGATGAGAGGATCTACCCATGATTCTATATGATCTATTGTTTGTCCTGCCAAGATACCAAATCCTCCGCTAAACGCAAGATGTGTATCTATCTCCCAATAGCGTGCTCCTACCAATACATCCACTACACTCTGATCCTGATTGTAAATTTCGTGTAAATATGCTCCTGAGAAAATAGTTGTTTTACTCGTAGAATCCAGACCCAGGTTAATTTCTTCAATTAACGGTGTACTCGATTGCATATCACTATAGAAAAAATCAACAAAGAAACCTTTGCCGTTCTTTTTTCCTTCAAACATAGCCATTAAACTGGCTTCGGTATCATCAAATGCATCACTGGCAGAGATATCTATAGGTATTACACTTGCACCGGGAATACTCGCAACATCACCTTCAAAACCTGCAAGCCATGCATAAGGGCTCAAACGGAACTCCCACTTGCTCTCTTCAGTTTCCACTATCGGTTCTACCACAGGTACAATGTCACCTCCTGCATAAGTTAAATGACTCAATGCCAGTATAGTCATGAGAGAAAAAGCTGTTTTTTTCATAGTGTCTTCCTTTTTATTTGGTTATTTTTCTTTAGGCATAGCCAATACATCACTCTCAAACTTACAATCATTGGTTGCTTTAGCCCCTTTTGCATACAATGATGCAAGCTCTTTTTTGGCCATTTCAAGATCAGATAAGAATTGAGGATCTGCATGGAGTTTTGCGACAACAGAAGCACCCACAAAACGTCCTTCTACCACATCACTGTGCCAGTGCACATTACATATGATCCTACTTTCACCAAAAGCCCTGCCTCTAGCCAATATCGCATCAGCATGTCCTGGTGCGATCTCAGCAAGGATCAATGCCCATGCCCAACCTATAGCTGTATGTCCGGAGGGGTGAGAACCATCTTTTTTCAGACCTTCTCTGTCTTCGGGTGTACAGATCGGCTTTCTGTTTAGCATAAAAGGTCGGACGCGCTGATAATGATTTTTTGCTGTATATGTTGCCAAGCCTGCATCAGCCAATGTTCGCCGTAACAGCAGATAAAGATGCGGTGTCTGCTTTTCATTGACAGGCAGACCTAAAGCACAGGAAAAGATTTGTGCTGCGTTGGGAAAACTTAGATCAGCATCTCTTTTTGCCATTTCCCATCGAGATGTTCCCTGCAATACAAAATACTTTTGACTGACAGCATCATCAAACTTCTGAGCTGCACTGCCTTGTATGGGTGCTATTGGAATCAAGTTTAGGGAATTTGGAAGCGTTTTGGAATCCAAATACCCCTGTAAAATACCTGGTTTTATCTCTGGTATTTGTGACGATAAACTGTTGTCTTTTGCAAAAAGAAAAGCTGTACTTATCAATATGACAGAAATAATAATCTTATAAATCATTTTTACCCTTTTTATTGGTATTTGTTACGGCTGGAGGTGCCCACTTCTGTTCCACGATCTCTTCACCCGGCATGTATGTTCGCAAGACTAAAAGGAACGCTCCGCTCGTTGTGCTAGGCAGCCAGTTAGATTCCTTCTCCTTCCCTGGTGATGTGTTTTGAATGTAGATTGTTAGACCACCATCAGCATCTTTTTTCAAATCTTTGTCTCGATCGCCTATCGCGTAACGATCGATTGCGTTGGGAGTGAAATTATAGGTCGGGTCATATAAGGTAAGGGACCAAAAGGCATGAACTATAGGAAGTTGGTTTGGAGTGAAATGAATACTATATTGCTTCGCACCATCGAAGGGTTGTCCAGATCCATCTAGGGCAGTGTTGTAGTAAACCGCTTCTTCGGGATCATTGGCTATGATACCGCCCAAGCATTGCACGGAACCACGCAATAGAAAATCGTCAGCCAGTCCTGCGCGCCCAAAGATCTTGGGTGGAATGTTCCAGTTGTTGACTTGCTTTCCGAGCTTACCCGAGAGAATCACTTGATTTAGCAACTTGCGGCCATCGACTGCGGCACGTGCCAGTCCACGCTTGGTAGCATCGTCCAGTTTATCGATATCCTGACCGGGACCTACCCCGATCTTGCCAAACAATTCGACTAATTTTGCAAGACGCGCTTCGGGTGGATTTTCTGTCATCGCCCGGTTCATGGTCTTCCATTCGGCAAGCGGATCGGTACTCGGATCGAAGGGTTTCCAAACGTCTCGGCTCTCTGGTAGCTTGGCGTCCTTCTTACCCCATAAGCTGAGCGGGATCAGCGTGAACTGCTCCTGTAGCGCGTTCACCACCGGAACATCCGCCTTCCCGTCAACAAGCGTCCGGCCAAAGATCACGACTGTGGGGGTGCGCGAGGCCGACAGTCGTTTCACACCGGCAGGCAACGTCCCTTTCCAATCAGGTCCAACGATTGCAAAACTACCGGCTTTTTCACCGGTAGTGCGCTTCCCTACATAAGCGAAGTTATCCGAGTCAATAGAGGCCAGCTCAAACGCAAAATAGCGGTTTCCCATATCCGGGTGAGACAAAATGAAAGGCTCCTTGCTGACATTGACCCAAGCCATGGAATAGAGCGTGTCCTGATTAGGTGCACCGCCACCGCGATAAGAAGCATCACCCAGTTTGAGCATATGGGAAAAGTGGTTGAGCGGTGCATACGGCGTAAGATTGCCTTCTGGTTTGGGCTGGGTGACCCAGTCCCACCGCAGGCTTGGCAGATACACATAGGGGAAGCCGAAGACATACGCCTGCACTCCGAGAGTGTAAGCGTAGTCCTCGCGCCAGTCGGTTATTTTATCCATTTTTTGCGCCGATACCGTGGTCTCAGGCACTACTTCATCTGCGATAGCAACATTACTAAAAGTTAGTGAACCTAAAACTAAGGCGGTAGCTACAATAGTTGTACGATGTATTTTATACTGTATATTCATTTGATATCCTTTTTAATTGCTTGATTAATTTTTAGATCCTTTTACAAGAGGTGGATTAACCCATTTACCTTCAAGTGCCTCTTTTTCTGGACCATAAAGTCTCATCACGGCATAAAAAGGTCCATCAGGAGCGGGTAGCCAGTTTGACTCCAGTTTTTTACCCGGTGACTCTTTTTGAATATAAAGTGTTAAAGAACCATCCTTTGAAAAAACAAATTGATCCATCATGGGTGAGTTAAGCAGATATCTTTTTAGAGGATTGTCGATTAGTAATTGCGTCTTACCATCATACATCGTGAGAGACCAGAACGCTTTTACCGGCGGAAACTCACCTTTTTTAAATGTCAATGTATATTTGTTCTGTGAGGCATCAAATGGAGCACCTTGTGCATCTACCAAATAGGTAGGATAGATAGCTTCATCGCCTGAGTTTCCATATAGACCCATATGTGCAGCGGCAGCACGCGGGAGAAACAAGGTAGCTAGTCCATAGTTTTCTTTGGCACTCTTGTTTAAAAATGTTCTTGTTCCAAAGATTTTAGCACTCATTAGTGGATCATTTGCATTTTTGGCGAGGTATGCTTCTATCTCGGAAAACCCTTCTTTCACACCTTCTTCGATGGCTTTTTGTATTTGGGGAGAGAATCTGTTGATATCAAATGTATCTTGCGTACCCAATCCGATCTTTACAAATCTTTTCATAAGAGCTTGCTCTTCTTGAGGTATTTCAACAAGTGTCAGCATAAAATCAATATAGTTGAATGCCACTGCAGTAAACTGTTCACCTTCTTTCCATTTTGGAAAATCAATTGTAGATGGAGCAGCAGGAGCTTTGATTCCCAGATAAGCACTTAATGGCTCAAGACGATAAGCATCTTGAATCACTCTGACATTTTTCAGATCATCCGGACTAAACAGCTGAGTACGAAATACAGCAAAAATAAATTGTGTTTCACAAGGAATAACCTCTTTAAT
Organism: Sulfurovum iocasae; assembly: GCF_047716765.1. Classification (GTDB taxonomy): domain Bacteria; phylum Campylobacterota; class Campylobacteria; order Campylobacterales; family Sulfurovaceae; genus Sulfurovum. The sequence goes on along the minus strand of NZ_CP180410.1, from coordinate 1,108,040 downwards.
TCCCTTTGGTACTTTACCTTTCCAGTCAGGTCCTGTTATAAGGTATTTGCCTGGAACATTACCTGTCGCGATAGTGCTGACATACGCGAAGTTATGAGTAAACAGATCAACAAGTTGAATTTCGTAAAATCTCTCTTTTTCTATCTCCGGAATAGTCAATACCAACGGTTCTGTTCTCATGTCTCCCCATACCATACAGTAAGGTGTATCGGAATTTGGAGTAACGATGGCTTTATCTTCAGGGGTAAATACTCTGGCTTCACATCCCAGATAATTAAACTCTCCTTTATACTCAGGTGAGTTTTTATCCACGACATAGCTATACATCGTTTTGTAGTTCAGTACCATAGGCAAGCCATAGATATAGGCTTCTTTGGCAATTGCTTTAGCTTCTTTGGGACTTAGTTTTGGCTCTGCAGCAAAACCTGAAGTAACCACCAGTAGACTCATTAGCACAGTTAAATAGATCTTTTTCATTTTATACTCTCCTACTTTTTAGTTGATATTTTAACTTTTGGCATAACATATAATGGGTCAAGTTTCGATGGTTCCGGCCAATACAGTCTAGCTTGCAGTGAGAATAGACCATCATGGGCAGGTAGCCAGTTTGACTCTTTATCTGCTCCTGGAGACTCTTTTTGAATATAGATATCCAAGGAACCATCTTCATTGTATTTCAACCCTTCTGTCGCACTGCTGATCACATAGCGGTTAATCGAATTTTCTATAAAGAGTTGTTCGGGTAATTTATACATAGAGAGCGACCAGAATGCTTTTACCGGTGGGATCTCATCCTTGGAAAAATGGAGGGTATAGTTATGCTTGGATCCATCAAGTGCTTTAGAGTTTTCATCTACAGATGTCTCTGGATAGAATGCTTCTTCAAGCGTATTACCCCATAGTCCAAAGTATGCTGCTGCTGCACGTGTAAGGTACTTGCCTTGCATTGCTTCTCTTGTACCAAATGCTCCTGAAACCTGTATCCATCCGTTTTGTGTAACACCTAGTTTTTGTCCCGCAGCTTCGATGTCAACCATAGCATTGTCAATACCATCCTCTATAGCTTTTTTTATTTCCGGGTCAAGATTCTTGATGTCAAATGGCACATTTGCACCAATGCCAATTTTGGAGAATTTTTTCATCAGTTTTGTTTCACTAGGATGCAGCTTCATTTGTCCTAACATAAAATTGAGATAGCTTATAAACTCTGCAGATCTTACTTTTTCAGGAGAAAAGATCGGAAAATTCAACTTAGCAACTGCTTTAGGTGCTGGCACACCCATAAATGTACTTAAAGGCACTGCTTTATATCCGCTTTGTACTTCCATAGCATTTTTAACATCATCTCCCGAATAAACTTGTGTACGGGCCAAGGCCACAAGAAAATTTCCCTCCGCATGAATGACTTTTTCTATTCCCTTAGGTTTTTTACCATCCCAGTCAGAGCCGACAAGAAGATAATCTCCTGCACCAAATCCTGTTTCGCGTGTACCTATATAATCAATATTATGCGTATACATATCTATCAATTGCCATGAGTAATAACGTTTATCAGAAATGGCAGGAACACTTAGTACCATTGGTTCAGCACGTAAATCAAACCAAACAATAGAATAGAAGGTGTCATTATTTGGACGAACAATTGTCGTGTATTCCGGGCCAAGCAAAACTGCCTTATTTTTTAGTTGATTAAAGGGAGCTTCGTACGCGGGCGATTGATTCCATACCGCTTGAACAAACAACATCTTATAGTTATCAAGCACCGGGAAAGCATAAATATACGCCTCTTTGGCAATGGCTTTAGCTTCTTTTGGGTTCAGTTTTGCCTCTGCACCAAAGCTTGAAATAACGACTAGCAAACTAGCCACAAGTATCAAATAGATCTTTTTCATTCTTTTCTCCTTCATTTAATTAATTCATCATTCATATCTATATAACGACATAAGTATAACAAGTATAGCATTATCCGTAAATATATGTCTAGCCACTTTTCGAAAATTTCAGTATACTTAAGACAAAGAATTTATTGTGATTACCAAGAAAAAGGGTTATCGTGCCAGAGACACATGAATTAACATTCCAGCCAGGCTTGATTGTTAATCAGGAGTTTTTTGATTATCCTGATATGCAGGAAAGTGCAAAAAACTGGCTCTATCTATCAAAATACCGATTTGGAACCGGAGCATTTTATGGCTATTATGATGGTGTACAACTAAACCATCTGCAATTTGGTCATGCAGACCGGCATGAGGGCGTAATGTTTGAAGGTTTCTCCCCAAAAGATTGTCTCACGATCGCTATTTTTCAAAAAAGCACCGGTTGTGTTTGTGTAAACGGTCTCAAAGTGAAATCTGGAGATATTGTTATAATTGATGACTCCAAGCCTTATGATTTTTCTTCAAGCCACCGTACACTTATGGCAATTGTAAGTATCAGTAAATCACTTATTGCAACAGAGATCCCCCGGATACTCTGTGCTACAGACAAAAAATTCAAAGACAATAATCATATACTCTCCAATACCATTGAAAGTGAGTGGAAACGTGTTTCAGAAGAACTAAACTTATTTGCTGATACCAATGAAATTGAAGTAATGGAAAAAAAGATAGTTCAGGCTATCAAATATGCTCTTGTAGGACAAACAGGTGAAGGGAGCCATCTCACAGAGGGAGAAAAGACCGCTCTTGAAGTCAGATCTTATCTGCTCAACTCTTTAGAGGAGACGATAACCATCCAGAGTATCACTGAACAATTTAAGGTATCGGATAAAACACTTGAAACCAGCTTCAAATCCCTTTTCGGAATCACACCCAAACGTTTCAAATATCTTCTCAGACTCAATCATGCCCATAAGGATCTGCAGTTTGCAAATGCACAAATGGCAAATGTTTCCGACATTGCAAGTAAATGGGGTTTCTCAAATTTTGGGAGATTTGCTAAAGACTATAAAGCACTCTTTGGTTCTTTAGCAACAGAGACACTAAATTTAACTCCAGAACAATTATAAATTAAATCAAATTACAATACTAAATTATTGTAAAAGTATCATCATTATGCTACTAAGATGATAATCTTACATACAATTTCCAAAACCTTATAATCTAACATAGAATATAAGGTTTGTCGCTATAGCGGTATGCAGTGATTTTAAATGAGTGATGAAAACCTTATAAAATTATATATTTTATAAGGTTTTAATTTTTTAAGAATCATCATTATATTAACCACCAAAAGCTGATGAAAACACACTAAATTACAGAATACCATTTGAAGTTTTTTAAAAAGGTAATCTGTTTATGTCGTTAGTAGTTTGAAGTTATATCAGGCAGGTACAACACTTTGCTAGGTTGCATTGTCATGCTCCACAATTATGACTACTTTTCCCTTTTTGTGTCCTTCTCCAAAATACCTCATAGCTTCAGCAGCCTCGCTTAACGGGTAGCATCTATCTATAAGAGGTACGACTTTGCCGGCTTCAAGAAGCTCTTTCATAAAAGCCAAACCCTTGTTTGGTTTATGCAATAGGAGACCCATTTTCTTATTCCCTATCATGGAAATCAATGGTCCTAGGAAGATGGCTTGGAAAGCTCGAGCGTCAGTACCTCCTATGAAGACATAAACCCCCTTGGGAGTTAATGCACGCTTGCAATCGAAAATTGAATGATGTGCCTGCATATCAAGGATCAGATCATAATGCTGCCCATTTTTAGTAAAGTCTTCCTGCGTGTAATCAATGACATGGTCTGCACCAACCGAACGTACAAAGTCCATTTTCTTTGTGCTGCAGACACCAGTCACTTCAGCCCCAAATGATTTGGCGATCTGCACCGCAAAGGTACCAGCACCTCCAGATGCACCATTGATCAAAATTTTTTGCCCAGGCTTGATCTCTCCTTTAACACGAAGACCTTGAAGGGCAAGGAGCCCTGCTTGAGGAATGGCCGCCGCATCCTCGAATGTCATCACTTCCAGTTTTAACGCCAATGTATTTTCACGAGCACATACATATTCTGCAAAACCGCCAAAGCCACACCCAGAGAGGTCCCCAAACACCTCGTCATCCGCACGAAACTGTTTTACGTTTTTCCCAACTGCTTCAACCCTTCCTGCTATGTCACATCCGAGTATTCTAATTTTTGTTGGCTTTAGCAGTCCGGCCATTAAGCGGTTCACGAATGGTATGCCTTGAAGGAGTTGCCAGTCCCAATCGTTTATGGATGCCGCATGAACTTTTACCAGTACTTCATCGTCCTTGGGGGTAGGTTTTTCTACTTCTTCTAGATGAAGAACATCCGGTAATCCGTATTTGGTGTATACAATCGCTTTCATAAGTATTCCTCCATGATTACTTTGATCGGGTCATTTTGCGTGCAGCTCACCACATTCTATCCTATAAATTTGTGAAACCTAACTATTTATTAATCCCACATGAAAACTGTTTTCAAATAATCATCATTATGTAAACGGGATGATGATTTTCCATATAACTCTAAAAACATTATAATCTAACATAGAATATAAGGTTTGTCGCCATAATTGGTATGGGTTAATGATAAAGTGTTAAAATTAATCTATGGAAACATTATTTAAAATAATATTCTTGTTATCATTATTTTGCTTGGGACTATTTCCCTTTGCTTCCATGCTAAATAAGTATTTTTTCAAAAAACAAATCAAAACTGTATTTTATTTTACAATAATTTTTAATATTACATTCATATTTTTATTTGCAATTAGCAATTTAATTAAGTTGGATTTCCTTACTAGTTTTTCACGATTTATAAATTATTATTTTGGGTTCCTCTTATATGCATTTTTAGTAAGCATAACTTTTTGGGGAATATATGAGGTACTAAGAAAAATAAACAAAGAAAGAATAATCCTAAAAAACTATGTGATAGTATCACTGCTAACAATCTTGGTCATCATCAATTCTACTGCAATTCACAACTTTCATAAACTAATAGCTGTAGAAGAATATACAATTTATTCAAATAAAATTACCAAAAATTATAGCTTCGTTCAGATTGCTGATATTCAATACGGATCGGTAAGCAAGGAGCATATGGAAAAGGTAATAAAACTTGCGTATGCACAAGATCCTGATTTCATTGTCTTTTTGGGAGATTTAATAGATTTTGAAAAATATGAGTTGAAAGATTTTGAAGTCTTTGAAGAGAGCAAAGTACCAATTTATTTTGTGAGAGGTAATCATGAATACAATAAAGATCCTGAGAGAATCAATGAGTATCTAAAGTTGATAACTTCGATTAAATATTTGCGGAATCAAAAAGATGAGTTTAAAGAAATAGAAATTGTTGGAATTGACTATGATAGTTCCAAGTATCAACTGAAAGAGAAGCTAAAAGCAATAGAGCTGGACAATAATAAATTCTCATTATTACTTTATCACGATCCTAAAGGAGTTGAATTTGCAGTCAAAAAAGGATTTGATCTAGCACTTTTTGGGCATACTCATGCAGGGCAAATATGGCCAATAACATTACTCATAGATGTAATGTATGAATACGGGGACGGATATTACGAAGAAGGTGATACAAAGATTTATACTACGGACGGTGCTGGACTATGGGGACCGCAAATGAGGCTTGGTTCACAGAATGAGATATCTGTGTTTAAATTAATTGCTAAGTAAGTTTTGTAGAATAATAATATTCTTAGTGTGGTCGGATTTTTTATGTACTTGGATACATAAAAATATTTCTCTCTAAAATGATTAGCTGATGCAAAACCTTATAAAGTTATATATTTTATAAGGTTTTGAAAATAGAATATTTTGTTCATCTATTGCACCATTCTTTATCGTCCGGCTTCTTCTTTTTTCCGTACATACGCGAGAGCCTCTTCGTAGGAGATTTGCTCATCTTTTGGTATTGCTTTGATAGTACCTTCTTTTTCTAGCTGATTAGTAGCCAGCATCCCTACCCAAATATCAAAGAACATTACTTTTTGTTCTTTTGTTTGTATCCATTCATTGTAGTTCTTTGCATACTCGAAGAAAGTTTCTTCACGGGCATACAGTTCACCCAGTTTTGGCATTAGCAGCATGATGATACCTTCACCAAATTCTTTGACACGGTATGCCATAAATCCCAAGTTCGCATCATTGAAATTCGGGCTTTTTCTTTGCTTTTCAATTAGTTCTATTATTTGGTCCATTTTATTTTCCTTTTGATATAAAAGAATAGCAGAATATTTCCCAGTTTTGGGCAGGAAAATATGATTCTCCATCGATAGCTGTGCAAGTGTTTCCATCGGACCAGCTGACCCATAAATCAAAAAAGGTAGCTTTTTGTGGCATAAGCCTATTACTACACAAGAGGCAGCGAAATGTTTAAATGGCTACTTCTATATTGGTTAATCTCTTAAGGGTATGGTGTTTTTACCATGCTCTTTTTTTAGCTGGCATTTTATGTCTGTAATTACTGGTATTTTTAACTGTAAATACAGTAAATAGAAAACCTTATAAAATATGATGTTTAGAGTCAGTGTTTTACATTAAGTCTTTTCTCAGATTTCATTCAAGTGTGACCTTGGAAGGGGCAACTTAATTAGAAGATATTGCCTCGCTTGACTGGAATTGCTGAATCAGATTTATAATCGGCTCAATGCTGGATTTGTCCATGAAGTCAAATCCTTCAAGCTCTTGTTTTCTAGCTTCAGGGTCCTTGTTTAGCATGGCACCAATTTTTAACAACTGTCTGTCCCACCAAGTAAGTTCCTCTGGCTTTTGCCTTCCACGTAGCGCTACATGTTTTATTTGTGATATAAAGTATGTGGGAAAGCTGTCATCGATCCAGCCATTAAGTTTCGTCCCAGATGGGGCACCAGATACCGTGAAAAATATAATCGGCTTGTTCTCAATACTTATCAAACTTTTTTTCACCCACTTGCGGTTCAATACTTTGTAGTAGTATATCGGGCTACCTAAGACCAAAAAGTCGTATTGCGATGGATCAGCATTGGCATCTTTCACATTAAATATTGGTAAACCAGTCTCTTCACCTATCCATTTGGCATATTGCTCTGTGCTGCCATATTTACTTGAAAAAAATATTGCACCATTCACTTCAAACCTTTCAGTATTACATAACAAATAAAGTTAAACACCGCGACCATATTATCATAAGTGGCAGTGTCACACCATGAAATCGCATCACTATTAAGGATGCCATTGATTAGACATTCTTCATTGCTGATTCCATTCCTCTTTTTTATAGTATATCCAATCCCAAAAATTATTTCATCAATAGAGGTGACTGATATTAGAATATTTATTTGAGGTGCATAATAGAAGAAATGCTATAATCAGAATATGTGGATGAAATATGGGAAAGGATAAACTATGAAGATTACACACTACCTCTACAACACCTTTATCATTGAATCAGGAAGTAAAAAGATAGCTATTGACCCCGGTGGATTATTCTTTTATTTTTTTAGATTCACAACTTTAATCCCTAAATCTGAATGGGAAAGCATCACACATATTTTTGTAACCCACGGTGATCCGGATCACTACTGGCATATGGATAGAGTGGCAAAAGTTTCTAACGCTCCTGTTATTTGCAATAAAACAATGGTAAGAAATATCGAAGGAAAAACGTTAATGTTAGGTCCCAGAGATAAGGGATTGGCTTTTACAACACCTATAGAAATAGAAAAAGTTCATACCCTTTCAGAAGATGAAACCATTCATCTAGATGGGATGTCCATAACAGGAATCAAGGCAACACACGGGCCTATGATTTTAAAAATTGGTCCTTTTTCTAAAACATTAAAGCCCGGTCCAGATGAAAGAGTCGGCTGGGGTGCAATCGGTTTTAATATTCAGCTTGATGGAAAGAGTATTGTAAATCTTGGCGATACGCTCCTCCATGAAAAAGAGTGGCAAAATATAAAAAACCCTGATGTCTTGATGATCCCTATTGGAGGAAGAACTATTCCTAATACGATGGATGAAAAAGAGGCAATTCAAGCAGTAAAAATTATGAGGCCCAAACTGGTAATTCCTTGCCACTATAACACTCCTGGACTGTTTTCTAAAAATTATAATTCTGCTGATGATCAAATGTTTAAAAAGGAAGTTGAAAAAATGGGTATCGAGTGTGTAATTCTCAAAATGGGTGATTCCATCGATTTGAAAAATGATAAATAAGCAAAATCCCTTTATGATCTGGTTGAGTTTTGGTGTACGCATGGTTTTATTTGCTGTTGCATTGATGTGGCCAGCAGGTACTTGGCGGTGGTGGGAAGCTTGGGTATTGGTTGGACTCTGGACTGTCTATGGAGTTGTCATGATGATTTATTTATTACGTAATGATCCTGTGTTACTCGTAGAACGATTGAAGCTCGTACCACTGCACAAGGAACAAAAGGTTTGGGACAAGTTCTTGATGCTACTTTTTTTTATTGCAGGTATTGGTCTTTATCTGCTTCCTGGTTTTGATATTATGCGTTATGAGTGGAGTGATCCCTTGCCTCTATGGATAAGAATTGCCGCAATGTTTGTACATGTACCTTGCTTTGTGCTTCTAGGCTGGATAATGCGTGAGAACACATATCTATCACAGGTAGTAAAAATTGATAAAGAGCGTGATCATAAGGTGATTACTACCGGACCCTACGCAGTTGTTCGACATCCCATGTATACTGTAACAATCATTTTACTGTTCGCGGTTCCCATTGCACTTGGTTCTCGGTTTGCATTGATCATTTCATTATTTTTGATGGTGTTGTTAATTGTTCGAACTTACCTCGAAGATCGTACATTACACGCAGAACTGGTAGGCTATCCAGAGTATGCTAAACAAACAATTTACCGACTAATTCCAGGGCTCTGGTGAGAGTCTCTAAGGTTTGTCACTATAGCGGAATTTAACATCCTTAGATTGAGGATGAAAACCTTATAAAGTTATATATTTTATAAGGTTTTGGAAATGGAACATTTTCTTGATGATTTACAACGCAGATACTATACTGCTTCCTCTCTCAACTGTCCAAATTATAGCAATAACAATACTCCCCATAGCCAAGGCATAACGAGTGACTTTTTCTGCTTTAGAACCTGTTTTTGCAACCAGATACAAAAGGATCAATGTAACAAGAACAATAAAGAGTTGACCTATCTCTACACCGATATTAAAGGCTAAGAGGCTTTGCCAAATATTTGGTGAGGTGACATTAAGGATATGTTGCAGTACAAACGAGAAACCAAGTCCATGCAACATACCGATGAGTGTTGTTATTATTACAACACTCGCTTCACTCTTTTCCTTTTTAAAAGAGTCTATGAAGTCTGGCAAGAGTGCAACTGCTGCGATATAAACAATAGAGATTGCTATACCTGTCTCAACAGCAGGTATAAACCAAGCTGAGGATGGGACAAAACCAAAGAAACCTAAAGAGAGTGTTACACTATGCCCAAGAGTGAAACCAGTGACACGCCATAAAAGACGCGTAATAGAGAGACTTCCAAGAACAAGACAGATTACAAAAAGAACATGATCAGTTCCATCAAGTATATGCTGAACACCCTCTTTGATAAAGGTGACCATAGCATCCCAGAGTGAATTTGTAATCATAATAGGCTTTAACAATAGACCCCGTTCACGAAACACCTGTACTCCGCTAGGAGAATAATCAAGTATGACATTTGCTGTTTCATCTTGGTTAGGTAGTTTTGGGTCAAGCGTATAGGCGATGCCATATTCATTAATGCTACTAGCGCTTTTATATTGTAAGAGGACGTCTATAGTTGTATCACCTACATACACTTCATTATTGAAAACACTCAAGTCATTGGTCTTGGCAAACGAAGCTTTTGCTTCTTCTAGCGTTGAGAAGTCACTTTGGGTACCATTTTTATAGAAAAAGACCTTATCGACCTCAAGCTCACCTGCTTCATCATCCACAGAGATATTAAGTCCCCTCTGAATAAGTCTCTTCATCTCATCAAGTGAGTTGTGAATTGCTTTTACATCAACATAATGTGTAAGCTTTCCCTCTTCCATACGGTTTGTTGTATATGGCGCAGGTATAGGTAAACCATTGGCATCAGCTTCGCCAAGCAGGTCTGCAACCAAATACGGCATAGGTAGTCGCATATATATCTCTAAGCCATCTGAACGGTGCTCTACGTGGATTATACGAACATTCAAGTTAAGTTTGAAATGCGCCAAAGCGCTACTTGTAAAAAAAAGTGAAAGTAATAAGAATGCAATTACTTTTGAAAGATACTTCATGAAGTTTTATCCTTCAGACCTAAGAGAGAAAAATCCTTTATGAACCACTCTCCATCTTTTTCTATCATGTCAATGATGAATTGGTATTTAAGTGCACGTCTATCACTATGTCCCCAGTGTTTAGCGATCACTTTAACATCACCACTTACATTTACACTAAAACCATCTTCATCTTTTAGTTCTCTTATCGTATCAACATTCAACGTACCAAACTCTTCAATAGCACCTATACCACCACGGATAACTGAAGGTGCGAAGAGTTGAGACAACTCTTTTTTTATACTCTCACTGTTTTTTGACAAAAGTACCTTTGAAAGCTCTTGATCTAAACGCTCTTCCTTTTTTTCTATAAATGCTGTACGAACATTTTCCAAAGTCTGTTTTATGACCTCCGTACCTTGTTCTTGCGTTGGAAGTTCGCTCCATACATTTATCTCGCCAAAGATAGGTAAATTCCAATGTTTTCCTGTTTTTGTTCTTACAGGTATGATCTTAGGCTCTGTTTTATCTTTAATATGGTTTTTCCATCTGAACATAGGATCATCTCTATAAATAAAATCAGGATATGGCCCAACTGGGTCTATCGTATCAAAGGGGACCTTATCTACATTTTCATTGAAATAAACCCATTTTGATTCAACACTTTGAGGTAGTTTGTCTACATGATATTGTTTGCTAACGCCTACCAGTACGGATGATTCAACAAGGTCTGTAAAACTTTCTACCAATTTCAAGCCTGTTATACTCACACGAAAAAGGTCCACTTTCACATTATCAGGTTTTACATGTCTTCCATTGATGAGCAGATTTTCATCCATCTGAAAATATTTTTGTACCTGTTTTTTTAACAACTCTAACTTGTCCCCTTTTTGATCTGTTTGCTCAAAAGAGATGAGTTTAGAGATATCATCTACTCGCATCAACGTTTCTACTCTTACCAATCGTGGTTCAAGATATAGATATCCCATTAAAGGGTACTTGTGATGGCGTGTGAGGTTTTTATTTTCAAAGTATGAATACCAGGCATCATCCCAATTCAAGTTAAGTTTAGTAGCTTGATTTAGGTAGCGAAAATCTGTTACAGGTACTGAGTTATGGTAGGTCACAAAACCCATATTTACTTCTGGATAGCCATTTTTATCCAGAGGTGGGACAAATTCTAAAACTTTTGGTTTTTCCTCGAAACTATATACAAGTTCAACGTAAAGCACTCGCTTCTCTTTTGGGGCACCTTTCACACGTTTTTTAGTATAAGGGTTCATTATTCCTGCATACTTAGATTGTCTATCGATACGGATTCTGCCTTCTGATAAATCAATTTTAGGTTGTAAGATCTTTTTGTCTGCTATCACTTTAAAGGTCTCATTTGAAAATTTTAACAAACGCTTCTTTTGTGTTTCACGTTTTATATTTTTAGTCCATTCATCAGGGATAAGCTCTTTAAAAGTTTTTAAGTTATCAAAAGAGAGTTCTAATTTAATTTTCACATCTTTATCGGATATATAAATCTCTGCGATATTCGGAGCACTTTCAGCACCAGTAAGATTTAAAAAGTCTGCTCTAGAGGATGAGATAAAAAGAAGTAGAAAAAATAAAATTTTGAAATAAGAAAATATTGAGTGATTCATGAGTAATATGTAAAATCCATTTTGATTAAGTTATTTAAAAAAGCTATATAGGCGTTAAGTACGCCTATATATTACAGAGACTTAGCTGTTAATCTTATTTTGGTGGTTGATAATCTGTCCCAAACTCTTTGTTTGTGTCATCATATACACCTTTAACAACATCGGTATAGACAACACGACCACTATTAATATAATCAGTAAATCCTACTCTATCTGCTGGATCAGCGGGGAGTTTATCAGTAAGAGAAGGCTCAGGCCAAATATCTTCATCTGTTACAGCCATACGCACTTTAATATCATCTTTAGTCACATTGAAAACCATATAGTCTGTTGAATAAGCCACTCTACCATTATACGTCTTTTGTACTTGACTCATAACACCTGGTAAGGTATCAAAATCATTAAAGAAGTGATATGCAACTGCTAATCTAGGATTCGTTTGACTCATTACTTTTCCAAACTGAGCAGGAGAAGTATGTACCTGTGTAGAAACATTTAAAGCATCTGCAACAGGGAACTTTTGCTTATTGACTAAATCCCAAGGTGTTATAAAACACTCATGAATTGCTATATCAGCACCCTGACTCTCTTTAATCCACCATTTATTTGGATAGGTGTCAGAACTAAATGCAAACTTCAAGCCATTCCACTCTAAGATAAAACTCACTGGTCCATCAAGAGCGTGAATGGCAGGAATAGTTCTAATCTTCACACCATTTTCATTATAAATTTCATTATTTACTTTTTTATAATCAAATTCATTTACTTCAATTTTAAAACCAACTGTATTTACATTACCTTGTCTTGAAGCATAATCCCATGCAAACATCTTTTCCATATGTTCAACTGCATAAGCAGTACCATACTCTTTTTTATGACCTGATGGTCCCCAAACACGAAGAGGCTTTTGACGGTTAGCAAGTACACCCCCAACCCATAAAGCATCCAAGTCTCCAAAGTGGTCTGCATGTAAGTGACCTATGAACACTTTATCAAGATAATCATAAGGTATTTTCAGTGCTGAAATTCTCTCAGATGAGCCTGTCCCAATATCAAAGATAAACTTATCACCATTTCCAAGTTCTACAAGAAAACATGCAGCAGCTTGTTTAGGACGAGCATTTGGCATACCAGTTCCACAAGCAACGACACGCATCTCATCTGGTTTTAAATCTTCTGTACCAGGATAATAAACATCTCTATCTGTTAATGCTTTTACAGAGGTTGCTGGCGGTTTTGTCTCTGCTTGTGAGAAGCTAGCCGTCACCAACATCGCCAATGGAATAATTAAGATGTTTTTTAAACATCTACGAGTATTTGGTTTCATTTTTTCTCCTTTTATGATAAATACTATAAAAGTATAATAACATATAAGTCAAAATAATATGTATGCAAAAAGCGCAATTTATGAAATAGTATAATACTTTTGATATAGTATATGATAAAATCTGAAAAATTATAGCTATAGACAAAATGATAATAAGGATGTATTGTGCTGTTTACTGTCCCTCTAGACAAAACTGTAGAGAAAATTAATATTGCAATAAGCCCTTCTGTAAGTGAATTTTCTGCAATGCATATTATCTCAGATCAAAGTATTCATTTTATGGGCACTTTCCCCGAGGATACCTATCCCATAGTCTATACAAAAAATTATAGTAACAATAATAAATGGCATGGGCATCACTGTCATAGTAATATCATCAAAACAAGAGGAGATCAAACTAAAATTGATGACTTTACATTTAATAAGACAGATTTGCGATTTCTTTTAATCGATAAAAAGCTTTTCAAGACCTATTTACATGACATATTTGGAGATATAGACCTAGAACCTATTTATAGTTCTATGGCTTATCGTCTAAAAGATGAGGATATTGATATGTTTTTAAATATACATCATCGAACAATGAACAATGAAAAGGTTTCGAAGGAAGAAATAAGCGGATTGCTATCGAAGATATTTGAAGAACCGATTATGGATCAATTGCCTTTTTTTAAAGGGTATGATTTGATCCAAAGAGCAATCTCTTTAATGACAAATCATTTGAAAGATCCGCTTTTGATTAAAGAGCTTAGTCGAGCTTTAGATGTCAGTATTCGTACTCTAGAACTTACATTTAAAAAACACTTAAACATAAATCCAAAATTATATTATAAACGCTTACTATTACTTGCTATTGAGGCAGAACTTAGAAAGACAAAAGAAGACACTATCTCAAAGATCATAAATAGGTATCAAATCTATGATCATTCACGGTTTGGAGCAAGATTTAAGAACTATTTTGAGAAAACACCTTCAGAGATATTAAATTTGGATATCAAGAATAATCCTTTTGGATGGAATGAAAGAATCTTTGAAGAATTTTCAGAGTATCAAACATAATACTCAAAACCTTATAATCTAACATAGAATATAAGGTTTGTCGCTGTAGCGGTATGTAGTTATTCTAAATGAGTAATGAAAACCTTATAAAATTATATATTTTATAAGGTTTTGAAAATAGGATGTTTGCCTATGCGGTCATTTTAACCGTTTAACTTAACGCCAAGATTGAAATACTTTGACGGCATCCTTTGACTCAGGACGTAGATTAGAGATACCACCATATGGCTTACCAGTGCCACCTATTGCATGTGGGTATTTTTTAATTCCGATCATGTGACGTACAATCATATCTTGAAAACTAGCACCTGACATTGATATTTAACAAGTTCTTTACGGGTTTTTGTTTTGATGAGTTCGATGGGAGAACATATCAGTGCTTCATTCTGGTAGCTAATAGAGAATTTAGGAACATCGGGGATCTGACTATCTGCCATCAGAGATAAGCTTGTCAATGCAGAAAGAGATAGTACCATTATCACTATACGCAAAATAATAACCTCTTCATAGTCATTTATTTTTATTTAAACTATAAAAGGAGGATTCATGTTGAATGCCTCCTGTAAAAGTTGTTTCACTTATATCATAAGTCTGGCAGATCGTCAAACCTTTTAGGAACGGTACAATACCGTCCCTAATTGAACACTACTCACTCGCCGGGTTACTGTGCATTGCATCTTCAAGTTTTTTAATATCTTCCTTAGACAGTTTCGGTCGGTCAATGGTAAGAGTCAGCTTATCAAGTTTCCCGGTGAATCTGAACGGAGTTTGATAGTCTCTGTCATCGACCGGTGTACCAGTATCGGCACCCACATCGAAATTTTCATCCCATTGCAGGAGCATCGGAATGGTCTTTTCCATCTTCTGTGTTGCAACGACCTTGCCATCAACCTTAAGATAGCCTGTTCCGCTGCGGCCAAGACCGCTAGGGCTTCCGTACTTCAGTGTGTCTGCACCCAGACCATCATACTTGAAGTCAAATTCAAGTGTATGTTTTCCAGGCGTAATCACCTCAGAGCCTTCCCATTTGATACGCTTAAGTCCAAACAGGTTCCAGGTATAAACCGGCTTACCTTTGAGCAGGTAAAATCCATAACCGGCGAAACGTCCACCCTGAGTAGCAAGCATACCTTCAGCACCGCCCTCAGGAATCTCAACCTCTGCCTTGATGTTGTAAGATGAAGCCAGCACATTTGGTGCATTACCGCTAGGCGTACCGGTTGCTACCCCAGCATAGGTAAACACAGTACGACCGGCTGAGAGGCTAGGTCGAGGCAAAAGCGAACGGGTAAAGGTTGTGGAATCCATCGGTAGAACCTGATTGGCTTCTGCTTCTTTCCAGAAGAGTGCATCCAACTCCTTGACTTTTTCAGGATACTTTGCAGCCACATCATTAGACTGTGTCCAATCTTTGCTAAGGTCGTACAGCTCCCACGGCCAAGTAGCAGGGTCACCATAATTCTTTCCACTGTTGTCCCACGGCGGACGCATGACTTTGCTGCTGAGCATCCAACCATCGTGGTAGATCGCGTGGTCACCGACCATTTCGAAGTACTGTGTCTTGTGGGTCGAAGGTGCCTCGGCATTCTTTTGGTCAAAGGTGTAGAGCATACTGACCCCTTGGATCGGTTTCTGCTTGATCCCATCTACCATCTCTGGCTGATTGATCTTAGCTGCTTCTAGGATCGTAGGCATAATATCAATGACATGGTGGAACTGATTTCTGATACCGCCTTTGTCTTTGATCACATTAGGCCAAGATATTACCGTACCCTGTTTGGTACCTCCAAAGTGTGAGCTCACCATTTTTGTCCATGAGAACGGTGTTCCAAAAGCCCATGTCCAGCCTACCGACATATGGGGATAGGTTTTATCTGACCCCCATACATCATAGTACTTCATCTGAGCTTCTACCGGCAGACGCACACCCTGAACCGCCGCGACTTCATTTGGTGTACCGGTCGGTCCACCTTCTGAGCTGGTACCGTTATCACCAGTGATGTAGATGATCATAGTGTTATCAAGCTTACCCAAATCATCAACAGCCTGTATCACACGGCCGATCTCGTGGTCAGTATAAGCTACATATGCGGCAAAAACATCAGCCTGTTTGATAAAGAGTTTCTTCTCTGTATCATTTAGCTTATCCCAAGTCTTGATAAGGTCTTTAGGCCATGGTGTCAGCTTGGCATCTGCTGGAATAACTCCAAGCTTCTTCTGGTTGGCAAATATAGTCTCACGCAGCTTATGCCAGCCATCGTCAAACAGATGCATCTTGCTGATCTTCTCGATCCACTCCGGTGTTGGGTGGTGTGGTGCATGGGTTGCGCCTGGCGCATAATAAACAAAGAATGGCTGGTCAGGATTTAAGGCATCAACGGTCTTTATGTAATCAATCGCATCATCCGCCATCGCCGTGACCAGGTTGTAGTCCGGATTGTTATCGAATGGGTAGATAGGTGTCGTGTTGCGATACAGATTCCCTGGTTGCCACTGGCTGGTGTCACCACCCATAAATCCGTAGAAATAGTCAAAACCCAGACCGATAGGCCACTGATCAAATGGCCCGATCTTACTTATCGGGAGAGACGGTGTATTATGATTCTTACCAAACCAAGATGTCACATAGCCGTTCTCTTTCATAACCTTAGCAATCGTCGCTTTATCTTTGGTCATGATGGCGTTGTAGCCAGGATATCCGGTTGATAATTCCGGTATCGCACCCGCACCAACCTGGTGATGGTTACGCCCCGTAATGAGTGCTGCCCGCGTCGGTGAGCAGACAGCTGTGGAATGGAAGTGGGTGTAACGCAAACCTTCCTTGGCAATACGATCCATTGCCGGTGTAGGTATGACTCCCCCAAATGTACTGGACACACCATAACCTGCATCGTCAGTCATGATCAGAAGCACATTCGGTGCACCTTTTGCTGGCACCACACGAGACGGCCAGTAGGGTGTCGAGTCAAGAACATTACGTTCAATCTTACCGCCAAACGTCGTGTCAGGCGGTGGAGGAAGCTGTTTCCCATCGATAACCTTGGTAGCACTCGGTGAGCCTGGTACACCGGCAGCGACAGCTGGTATTCCTATAGCAAAACATCCCAACATGGCAACTACAAGGTACTTTTGCACTGGTGATCTTCTCTTATGAAACATATCATGTTGATCTTTTTTCATCTTTTCTCCCTTATTATATTCAAGTCAGCAATGGCTAAAACTTAAAACTTACACCAAGAACGGCACCGCTTAAGTCGAGATTGTCTATGATCTTATCATCATCCATTTCATATCCTATATATCTATAACCTAGTTTGACATCACCCCAGTCGTATCTGTATCCTACTCCGGCAAAGAGTTGGTAAGTAAGTTCAGAATCACCCGTCCCGATATCAGCATAGTAAGGCATATACCAATTCTCATTGAAATTGTAAGCTCCTCTCAACCCTATGATACCGTCCAGGATATCCTCCGAAGCTGACTTCCCTGGATGTCTGGGGAGATCTGAGCTGAGATCAACCTCAAGATCCATATAACGTACACCGGCTACAACATCAAGAATATTGTTATCGGTTTGAACTATATTATATCCGACTCCTGTACTGACAAGCAGTGATTTGATGTCCATCTCAACCGTAGCTTCGACTGTTTCACCACCAGGAAATGTATGCGTTCCCGTCTCACTGTCACCAAGATCTATATACATCACATCTGCGACGAATGACCACTTATCGTAGCGGGCTGCATACGTACCAATAAAAACCATTTTTAGATTGTCGATGATATCTGGCATCATATCCGATGTATCGCTGGAACCACTTCCCCATCGTGTATCCATGTTGATAGTTGGAAGCCATCCATAGATCGTCAATTCATTTTGCCATCCACTTGTTTCTTCTACAACAGGTGTTCCCACAACCGGTTCTACTGGAGTGATATCTCCACCTGCATAAGTAAAATGACCCAATGCCAATATAGCTATGAGTGAAAAAGCTGTTTTCTTCATAATTCTCTCCCTTTTAATTATATATTTTTTAATTATAACTCAAAATTGTCAAGATGTCTATCCTATTAACGCAAAATTAAAACTTTATGCTAAAATTGCAGAATGCAAACAAAAAAACACATTCCTCCACCCCTCATACTTAATGAAGGGTATTTTGTCGACCACTATTACGATGGTCATGAAGAGATGCATAGCCATACTGAGAATTGGGACCTTCATTGTACCTATCAGCTGCTCCCCAATGCTTTAAAAGGTCATCATCAGATCTTACAGCTTCACTCTATGCAACTCTCTTGCGTTCAAAGACCGGGAGGTATGATGGATAATTCCTCTTCTGCCAAAGATTGTTTGACTTTTGCAGTGCTCGAAGAGAGTACCGACAAAGCATGTTTTGATCATATGAAAATACAGGCTGGAGACATCGTCTTCTTTGATGATAGCCGTCCACTTAACTTCCTGACAAATGATGCTTTCAAGTTGTGCGCAGTAACTATGCAAAAAGAGAAAATGGGGACTTTACTGCCCAAAGTTTCTCAAGCACTCTATCATACCATCAAGGATACCGATGATGTGATGTCAAAAGCATTGAATACTATTTGGGAAGAATTTACAGAGCAAGGCGAGTGTAAAAAGGATAAAGAAACGTTTAGAGATGCTGAAGAGAAGATAAACAGTATACTAATGAAACTGCTGGAGGAGCAAACACCTACTCCTCCCAAACTTACAAAAGGTGAAGAGAAAGCACTTGATATACGTGATCAAGTCTATCATCATATGGATAGAAAGATCAATATAGAGTCTCTTTCCAAACAGCATCACATCAGTGAAAGAACACTGCAAAACAGTTTCAAGTCACTCTTTGGGTTTACACCCAATTATTTTTTACGCCAACTTAAACTTAATCTTGTTCATAATGAACTCAAAAAAAGTGATCCTGCGCAAAGTACCGTTTCAAGAATAGCACAGAAATGGGGCTTTACGCACATGGGTCGTTTTTCAAGTTTTTATACAGAGTTGTTTGGTGAAAATCCCTCAAAAACACTTAAAAGAGATTATCAGGGAAATCCAGCAATAGCAAAATCATGTGCCTCAAGGCAAGAGGAGATGGACTGATCTATCTCTTTCGTCCATATTCAGAGATAAAAATAATGACTTGTTTGAAAACCTTATAATCTAACATATTTTATAAGGTTATTCGCTGTAGCGACGTTTACAGGCCATAAATTTGTACCCTTCAATAGAAAACCTTATAAAATGTTCTATATAGGAGGTTTTATAAGGATACATCTCAGATATACTTTTCATATCATCTTCCACCTCAATCATTAGATTTTTATCTGAAAAAATGACAATTTGGCATAATTTTAATCATCATCATTCTTTTCTGTCAAAATACTAAAAAAATATTGGAGCTAAAGATGAAACCTACATCAAAAGAGCTTCTTGAAGAAGTTAGTAAGCATTGTTCTAATCAGATCACTCATTACACGTTTAATAAGACTACTCTACTAGTAAGTGATAAGTACAAAGAGGGAAGACTTGCAGCGTTAAAGTATGTTGGAGAGTTGACATTTTATTATCTTCAGGAGGAAAAGAGTATTAAACATAAGTTAAGAGAGCAAATACTTAAGCAAATGCAACAGAACTCATGTCTCAATGACAATGATTATAAAGATGGCTTGTATGATGCGTTGAATGATGTTCTGGATGAGATGGTGAGAAAAGCGTAGTAAGAATAAACCCTTGATGTAGTATTATTAGGAAGAAGGATACGGTAAAATGAAAAATAAAATAATCATATGCCATGAGTGTAATGAGCCTATACTCAATATAGATGATTTAGCAGTAGTAGGTAATTCATTTATTGCATATCACGATAATTGCTTCGAAAAAATTAAACACAAAAATATTTATGCATTTTATTCAGGATATAAAAGTAATGGCATATTTCCATGGATCATGCTTATTATTCTAAATAGTGCAATTTGGAGTACTTTCTACTTTTTTGTCACCCCAATCAATGAAGTTATAACATTTAGTGCAATCATATCATCAATGATAATATTTTTTCGCGTGATGTCTTATGTGTTATATGAACGTCATTTTGATTAAGAAATCAGACCTTGGATTTATAAATTTACTTAGAGTGTAAACGTAAGCAAAACCTTATAAAATATGTTAAATTATAAGGTTTTGGTAATAGTTGAATATCATAAGCTATTTTCTATATAATAGATAAAGTGACAAAAGGAGGGGATGATGTCTACTGTATTGTTTCCTGCCGGTTTGAAGATAGACTTCCGTGATGTGAATATGGAAATGATGGCATTTTACGCACGTGCGTGGAATCTTAAACGTATACAGATGCAAAAAGGTTCCTATCTTGGCTCAGTAACCGCGACACATACTCCACGTATACAGCTTATGCGTACTCCTCATTCTCATGGTCTGTTAATACAGGGTGATTTCCCAAAAGGCACTGTACTTATTGCTTTTCTGACAACTAGCGCAGATGTTAACTTTCACAATAAGCTTGCAGATAAACATGAAATTAAGATACTGAAAAGTGGTGATGAGATTGACTTTTTATGTAATGGAAAGAGTGAAACATTTACCATCGCTGTCCAAGAGCAGTTTTTTTATGAGGCATATTATGCGTATTTCGGTCAGGATTTTAATAATCATTCAAAGAATAAATCAACTTATGTTGATCCACTCTCTTTCCCTCAATTCATCCGTGGTATTGAGGACTGGATCAGCTATCTGATACAGGATCATACTCTTTTGAAAATACAGAAGCAATATGAAAGCATAGAATTAGAGATACTGGAGCACATTTTTTCTTCTATTTATGTAGAAAACAGTAAAAAGCTCAGACAAAAATTCCAGATTAAAAAAGCCCGTGATCTATTACATCAATCCATTGATACACCTATAAATATCAGTAAACTTACCAAAGAACTTAATATCAGTGAACGTTTATTACATCATGCATTCAAAAAAAACTATGGTATTACACCTAAAAAGTATCTTTTGAATTTACGCATGAATAGTGTTAAACAGGATCTATTATTGGCTGACCCAACAACAACTATTGCATCTGTCATCCAAAAATATAATTTCTACAATCAAAGTACATTTACTCAAGCCTATAAAGAAATGTTCGGTGAACTTCCTTCTGATATATCGAAAAAATCACTTTAGAGATACCCTTTAATTATTTTCAAAATTTGCAGTTTTTCTATACTACTAAAGTTACATTTTATGCTATATTTATAGCTTAGATTATAGTGCGTCAATTAAACGTATTTTTGATCAATCAAAAAAAAGGGATGAAAAATGAACTTACACAAAAAACTTCTCTGCACAGCAGGAGTAGCACTTCTTCTAAGCAGTACAAGCCTCTTCGCAGCAGACAAGTCTGCAAGAGATATACTCAATAATGCTTACCAATATATCGGAGGTATGGATAAATACGCTTTTACAGCAGTAGTCATAGATGATGAAATGCAAGATGGTGAAACTACAGAAAAATATAAACATACTGTATCTGTAAAAGTAGACAGACCGGGTAAACTGCGTGTAGAGACTACAGGAACGGTTAAAAATAGATCAAACTACCTCAATGAAGGCAGTTATACTATGATCGATCATGGTCATAACTATTATGGTCAAATTAAAACACCAAAGACCATAGATGCGTCACTTGATGTGCTTTTTGAAAAGTTCGGTATCAGAGCACCTCTTGCCCAGTTGATCTATAGCGATATGGATAAAAGAGTGAAGTTCAGAACAAGTAAATACTTTGGTACTAAAGATGTAGCTGGAGTAGAGTGTGACTATGTAGCATTTAAAAACGGTACAAAAGAAGTACATGTCTGGATAGCCACAGGAGATAAACCACTGGTAAAAAGTTATAGTATCATAGATACAAGTACTGATTCTGCATCAAGGATCAATACATCAGTAACCTGGAATACCAATGCAAATACTTCAGACAGTGATTTTGTTTTTGTAGCACCTAAAGGTTCATCAAAAATATCAGTAAATAGAGCAAAGTAAGAAAGGATTGAAATATGAAAAATAAAAATAGTTTTTTAGTGAAGTTTGCAGTCGTTGCTGCAATGGTAGGTTTTTTCTCTCCATCAGTGAGTGTTAAAACTATTACACCATCAGGAAACGGTTTTGGTGCTATGCCTATAGAGATGAATGTTTCTCTCTTTACACAGGCAGAGGCTAGACGAGGTGGCGGTGGTGCCCGTAGAGGTGGAAGTGCTAACCGAAGTCGTAGTAGTAATCGTAACAGAAATACCAATAGAAACAAAAACACTAATAGAAATGTTAATAAAAACAAAAATGTAAATCGAAATGTTAATAAAAACGTGAATGTAAACGTAAACAATAATAGACGTTATTATGGTGGACACAGTCGTGGATATTATGGTTATTACCGTGGTGCTCCACTTATGGCTTTCACAACAGGTTTAATAATAGGTTCAGTGATCGCAGCCTCAACTATGCCAACTACATGTACAACTGTTGTAGCAAACGGTATCAGTTACAGAAGATGTGATAATTCATATTATCAGCCTTTCTATGAAGGTGATACATTGGTATATAAAGTAGTTAATTCTCCTTATTAATATGGAGAAGATATAAAACAAATATAAAGAGAGAAAATGACGAACCTTAAAAAGATAATGACAGGACTATTGCTTACTTTAGCATTGGTATCAACTACAGTTATGTATGCGGAAGAAGCCCCTAGTCCTACACCTGTTACTACAGTAAACCCTGATGTTTCACCGGAAATACTTAACCTGATGGTCAGACATATGTCCAGCGACGAACTCTTTGTAGAAGCTGACGGATGGTTAGAACTACTAAAAGAATCAGCTAAAAAAGTTTACGATACTAAAATTTTAGTGAGAGAAAAGAATGTTGTAATTGATGCTATGAAAGCATTGGACAATAACCAGACAGCAGCAGAGGAAAGAGAGGCGATCCAACAGAAGATCACTGTGGCAAAGGAAGAGAAGAGCGTTATCCTTGAAGAACAGACAAAACTGCGAGCCCAAAGAAAGACCATGGTGGCTCGTCTTGATACGGTATTGGAAAATATCAACGAAAAGATCGGTACAGATGCAGATGGCAAAGAGTTGGAGAAAGTGCTTCCATACCGTCATTATATCGATACGGTAAGTGGTATTTCTTTAGAAGTAACCGATGCCCATTCTGCATGGACAACTGTCTCTGCATGGGTTATGTCAGATGAAGGTGGTATTTACTGGTTGATCAATATTGCAAAATTCCTTGCAATCATTTTTATGGCTATGTTTATCTCTAAGCTATTAAGCAGAGGAGCAAGAAAAGCATTAGAGCATACGCCAAGCAATTCACAACTTCTGAATGACTTTATTGCTAATATCATCCACAAAGTAGTGATGCTTATAGGAGTTCTTGTTGCTCTCGCCGCACTGGATGTCAATGTTGCACCGATCATGGCAATGGTAGGTGCTGCAGGTTTCGTTGTTGCATTCGCACTGCAGGGTACACTCAGTAACTTTGCAAGCGGACTGATGATCATGCTTTACCGTCCTTATGACATCGGTGATGTTGTGGATGTTGCAGGTATCATAGGTACGGTTCAGTCTATGACTCTGGTATCGACAAGTATTGTAACCGCCGATAATAGACTGATGGTTGTTCCAAACAACTCGATCTGGGGTAACATCATTACCAATGTAACCCACAGTGATACACGTCGTGTAGATATGACATTTGGTATCGGTTATGATGATAACATTGAACAGGCACAGAAGGTGATGGAGCAGATCCTTTCAGAACATCCATTGGTACTCAAAGACCCTGCACCTACTATCAAGGTAAATGAACTGGCAGACTCATCTGTTAACTTCATATGCCGTCCATGGGTTAAAACAGCTGATTACTGGACAGTCTTTTGGGAAGTGACCCGTACTGTTAAAGAACGTTTTGACGAAGAAGGTATTTCTATCCCTTATCCGCAGAGTGATCTTCATATTATTCAACAAAATGCACAGATAGAAAAACCGGAAAACGAGCATAATAAAACAACTTACACTAAAAAATCACATGATACTCTAGACATAAAAGAGATGAATGTGAGTGACGATCAGTCACAATAGAAATAATACTAAGATCTAGCCTTGTGGGCTAGGTCAACAACCTAACCCCTCCTCACTTTTAAATCCAAATTTTTTATCTTAAACTTGCAGTTTTTCTATACTACAAAATGCATTATTTGTGCTATTATTTATCCAATTATGTTTTATTTTAAGGGACAATAGTGAAAATAAATAAAAAGTTTTCAAACTTTATCAAAACAGGACTTTGCACACTGGCATTGGCATCTACTGTTGTAGTAGCAGAAGAGGGAGGAAGTGGACACTACTTGCCTGGATCGATGGCATCTTTTATGGATGGGGTTGCTTTAGAACCTACTTTTCTTATGAGACTGAATTACATTAATTATCAGGCTTCATCCTCAGTTACCATACCCAAAAGTAGTGGAGGCCTTCTTGCAAATCCTGCTGCTACGTCCAATGTACTTGGATTAACACTTTTCTGGGCACCCGATTGGAATCTTGGTCTTGGTGACAAGTGGCAGTTTGCAATGTCTACAACCATTCCTGTCTTAAACTTAGACCTCTCTGGAGATTTTACTTATCGAGGAACAGATTTTGGTGATATGCAGGGAGACAGAACTGCACTGGGTGATATTGTCTTGATGCCACTTATGTTGAACTACAATGTCAGTAAAGACTTAAATATCAATACCAGAATAGGTATTTATGCACCAACAGGAAGTTATGAACTGGGAAGATTCATTAACAACGGAAAAAACTTTTGGACAGTAGAGCCGACTATTGGGATAATGTATTTTGGTCAGGAAAATGGCATTGAAGCATCTCTGTTTCTTGGTGCAGACTTTAACTGGGAAAACCCAGATACAAATTACAAGTCAGGAACACAAATACACTTAGATGGGACTTTAGCACAGCACTTTCCTTTTGCAGGAGGTATCACTGGTGTAGGTGTAAATGCGTATTGGTATAAACAAGTTACAGATGACAGTGGAGAAGGTGCAAATTTGGGTGCATTTAGAGCCAAAGCATTAGGTGCAGGACCCGTACTCTCATGGATAGATAAAAAAGGAAAATATTTGGCTGAACTCAAATACCTGAAAGATTATCAAAATGAAAAACGTCTTGAGAGCGATACGCTTTGGTTCAAGTTTATTGTGAACTTTTAAAATGAAAAAAAGGATTATTTTGGAAAATAGTAGTATTAAAAAGAGTGTATTATCACTAGCTTGTGTGCTTGCATTAAGTACATCGTTTATGTATGCAGATACTGATTTAGCCCAACAAGCCAATGACCCAACTGCGCCACTTATGGCTGTACAGTTGATAGATGGTTACACCTCTGACTTTTACAATGGATTGGAGGGTGAAAATGCCAACAGCATTTCATTTCGAGCAGCATACCCCTATAAATGGGGTGAAACTAATCACATAGCCAGAGTTACACTACCTGTAGTGACAGACAGTCCTACGGGAGATACTGGCATACAAGACATGACTCTTTTTGACATGGGTGTTTTTGCTACCTCTTGGGGACGTTATGGTGTAGGTCTTGTTGGGTCTATTCCTTTAGCTGATGGTAATGAGCAGTGGAGTGTTGGTCCTGCATTTGGTTTTGTAAACAATACGCTTAGTAAAGGACTAAACATTGGTCTTTTTAACCAAAACCTTTTTCGTGTAGCTGGCAATGATGACCGTCCAGACACCAAAATTAGTTCTCTTCAGCCCATTCTGAATTACTCTATGGGTGGTGGTTGGAACATTGGTACGGGAGATATACAGTACATCTATGACTGGGAATCAAGCCAATGGGCATCTTTACCTGTAGGATTGCAAGTTGGAAAACTTCATAAGTTTGGTAAGTTACCAGTTGTCTTTTCACTGCAGTACGTGTATAACTTTGCAGATGAAGTAACAGCAAGTAATGGATTTTTAGCCCCTACACCTAAAACAAACATTACATTTACAGCAAAGTTTTTATTTCCAACATTTTAATAAAGGAACACTATGAAATTATTTGAAACATCAAAAAAACTAACAATCAGCCTCTCTCTCATTGCCACTTTGGCACTGGGTACACATGCAAGTGAAACAAATGCAAATGTGTCTTACGCTGCAAAAGCTGACCGCATTAAACAGATGGAAAAAGATGCACCATCTAACCCACTTAAAAATGCCTATTTTGGTGAAACACACCTGCATACATCTTTTTCACTAGATGCCTATATCGGTGGTAACCGTATGAGTCCTAGCGATGCATATCGTTTTGCCAAGGGTGAGACAGTGAATATCAATGGTAAAGAACATAATATGGCTAGACCTCTTGATTTTTGTGCGGTGACAGATCATTCTGAGTATACAGGTGAAATGTTTACAGCGATGAACCCCCAAGCTAAAGGATATGACCAGGATGTACTCAAAGAGCTTCGGTCATTAACCGACTACAAAGAACAGATAAAATGGTTTATCAAGTATGTAGTCTCAGTTAACAGGGGTGATGCAAAGCCTGCACATACAGATTTCTTCACAGGATATGAGAGTACAAACAATGCTTGGAGTATCAATAGTGCCGCTGTTAATGAACACTATGAACCAGGCGTATTTACAACTATACCTGCTTTTGAATGGTCTGCCGCACCTAAAGGTGGAAACTTACATAGAAATGTCTTTTTCCGAGATATGGTTTTACCAGAAAGACCTGTAGGATATGCCGAGATTAATCGTGAAGAGAAACTATGGGAATGGATGGAAGTTCAGGAAAAAAGGGGAAGTAAATTATTTGCCGTACCTCATAATTCAAATGCTTCAAAAGGGATGATGTTTAATGAAAATGACTCTTCTGGTAAAGCCATTAGTTTGGAGTATGTACAAAAGCGTAATCACTTTGAAAGACTGATAGAGATGATGCAAATCAAAGGGAACTCGGAAGTACATAGAAAGTTCTGGGTAGCAGATGAGTTTTCAGACTTTGAAAATGCAGACTCTATGGCAAAGTTCTCAAAGCGTACATTTGAAAAGGGAAATTTTGTTAGAGCAGGTGTGATTAAGGGTATGAAATATGTTGATACGCTTGGAGCGAACCCTTATAAGTATGGTTTTATAGGTGGTACTGACAGTCATAATGGAACACCAAGTGATGTTGATGAAAGTAAGTACATAGGAAGCCATGGTGCAGCTGATGGAACTGTAAAGATGAGAAGAGAAGGGTCAATACCTGAATGGTTGGGTGGTACTGATGCAAACCCTGGTTCTCTTACTGGGGTATGGGCAGAGAAGAATACAAGAGGTGCTATTTGGGATGCTATGTACAACAAAGAGACTTATGTAACTTCTGGTCCTAGAATCCAAGTGCGTCTTTTTGCAGGGGTAAACCTTAAGCAAAACCCAACAGATGTTGTTGAAATGGTAAAAGACGGTTATGCAAATGGTGTACCAATGGGTGGTACGATTGTTGGTGCTAAAAAGTCACCAGTTATCAATGTTTGGGCTATTAAAGATATGGATGAAGCAAACCTTGACCGTATTCAAATCATTAAAGGTTGGGTAGATTCAAAGGGTGAACAACATGAAAAGATCATCAATGTTGCTTGGTCTGATAAGCGTAAAGTAGGAGCTGACGGAAAACTTCCTCCTGTAGGTAATACGGTTGATCTTAAAACGGCTAAGTTTACTAATACTATAGGTGCTGCAACACTCATGGGTACTTTTGTAGACACAGAGTTTGATGCTAAGTTACCTACACTTTACTACGCACGCGTTATAGACATACCAACACCAAGATGGACGACTTATGACGCAGTACGCAACAATTTACCACTACTTGAAAATGTAGCTTCTACCATCCAAGAGAGAGCTTGGTCATCACCTATTTGGTTTGTACCGACACAAGAAAAGGAAATATAAATGAAAATTATTTTTAACACATTAACTACCTCCACAATAGCACTCATGATGTTGTCACCATTCACGGCTGTTTATGCCAATGCACTTGATAATTTACCCAAGCCATCCAAGAAGGTGGATTCGAAAGTGACTAAAACTTACTTTGATTCTCAAGCAGGCAAAGTGACTATTCCAACTGCATCAAAAGATGCACCAAATATTGTTATATTTTTGATTGATGATATGGGCTTTTCAGCACTCTCTACTTTTGGTGGTCCCATACCTTCGCCTTCATTGGAGAAGATTGCAAAAAGAGGGATTACTTATAATGATTTCCATACTACAGCACAATGTAGCCCAACGCGTGCAGCACTCCTTAGTGGTCGAAATCATCATGCAGTAAATATGGGAACCATTACTGAAATTGGAACGGGTTTTGATGGCTATACTTCTGCAGTCCCTAACACTGCAGCATCCATTGCGGCTGTATTGAAAAATTCAGGTTATAGCACATCGGCTTGGGGAAAATGGCATCAAACAGCAGTATGGGAAGCCAACCCATCAGGTCCATTTACAACATGGCCAACGGGACTTGGCTTTGATAAGTTCTATGGTTTCAATGGTGGAGAAACACACCAGTTTCATCCTTCACTCTATGATGGTACTACTCCCATTGAGGTTCCTAATCGTGAGGGATACAACCTCAATGATGATTTGAGAGAAAAAGCAATTGCCTGGATGAGACTGCAAAAAACAGTTGCACCAGATAAGCCATTTTTTGTCTATTTTGCTCCTGGTGCAACCCACGCACCACATCATGTCTCTGCTGATTGGGTAAAACCATTTAATGGTAAATTCAATCAAGGTTGGGATAAGTTACGCGATGAAACTTTTGCTCAACAAAAAAAGATAGGGCCATACCAAAAAATGCTAAACTAACACCTAGACCCAAAGAAATTCCTTCTTGGGATAGTATGAACCCTGAGCAGAAAAAGATTGCTGCAAAACTTATGGAAACTTATGCAGGGTTTTCTGCACAAACAGACTATGAGGCGGGTTTACTTATAGAAGCACTTGAAGAGATGGGTGAGTTTGACAATACATTGTTTATCTACATGGTTGGGGACAATGGGGCTTCAAGTGAAGGGCAAGAACATGGTATGTTCAATGAAGTAGCAAGTCTAAATGGATTTTCAGAAGATCCCAAAACCATTATCGAAAAAGCAGATTTGATTGGTACTGCAAAAGCTTTCAATCATTATCCTGCTGGTTTTGCCTGGGCGATGAATACCCCTTTTCAATGGGTTAAACTTGTTGCTTCACACTATGGTGGAACCTCTAACCCTGTGATAATGAGCTGGCCAAATAAAATCAAAGATGTAGGAGGAAAACGCTTACAATTTCACCATGTTGTTGATATAGCCCCAACAATCTATGAAGCAATCGGTATAGATTTCCCTGAGTATGTTAATGGTATAAAGCAGATACCATTAGAGGGCGTAAGTATGGTTTCTACATGGGATAAAGCCAATACAAATGCTGTCTCAAAACATAAAACCCAATACTTTGAACTCTTTGGCAATAGGGGTATTTGGCACGAAGGTTGGTATGCGTGTACTAAACATGGGGATTATCCATGGAGACTAAGTGCAACTAAAAAGTTTGATAATGATCGCTGGGAACTTTATGATACCAGTAAAGATTTTTCACAAGCAAATGATCTAGCTGAACAATATCCTGAAAAACTTAAAGCTTTGCAAGCACTTTTTGATGTAGAGGCACGAAATCATAATGTATATCCACTAGATGATCGTGGTGGTGCCAGGTTTAATCCAGCCAACTTACCTCTTGTTGGCGGTAGTCGAAAAATCTTTACATATTACCCTGGAGCAACGCGTATACCTGAGCGTTCTGCACCTTATACCTTAGGCAGAGATTATTCCATTACGGCTACATTTGATAATTCCAAAGGTGATTCTGAGGGTGTTGTTGTCTCAATAGGTGGCGTTTCAGGTGGTTGGTCACTGTATGTAAAAGAAGGTAAACTTCATTATGTTTTTAATGACTTTAGTGAATCATTGCATACAATTATTTCAGCTAAAACACTGCCTAAAGGTAAAGTAATAGCTGTTGTTAACTTCAAATCAGACAAAGGGGGTCTTGGTAAAGGAGCAAATATCGAATTAAGTATTAATGGCGAGATTGTTGGTAAAACACGCACTGAAAGAACACCGAGAGCAGCATTCTCACTTGATGAAACACTAGATATAGGTGCAGATTATGGCTCCCCTGTAGGTGAATACAAGGCAGGTTCAGTGTTTAAAGGTTCTCTCGAAAAAGTTGTAATAGAATTGAAATAAACCCAGCTAAAATGTCTCTCTTGTCATGTATCATGTGCAGATAGACATCCTGGTAATACTACAAATATAGGCTCTTTTGTGGGCATTGCCGCTAGGTTTTGATGAATTTCAAGGCTATTGTGCTTCACAAAAAGAGTTGACACAGCAGTTTGATGCTCGTCGTTACCCTGACTTGGTACTAGATGAAGAGCAGTTTGCAGAAGCAGACCAAATTTTGGCAGATTTCACTTTGCGTGTGAGAGAGTACAAAATGCACCTACAAGTTATGCAGATGCAAAATGCCTTTCAAAACATCGACTACACAACAACATCAAAAGTTGGTTTGTCTCCATGGTTAGCTTCCATTGCAGCTGAAGCGAAAGAGCATGCTGGAACATTTAAAAAGCATCCACCTAAGAAGATTAGATTGTAAGATAAATAGTAAGGGTATCTTTACTAGGAATTACTATTTATCAACCAATAAATGTCCAAAGAGTGTAAAGATACCAATGATGACTCCTGTTAGAAACTGAGCATGAACCATAAATGCAAACTTCTTTAACTCTTTGGGTGAGTATTTCCACGAAATAAACAATCCAAACAGACCTTGCCAGATGATCAAAATGAGTATAGCAAGGAAAAACAGGTTATTTGTCAGCCCACCAGTGAGTACAATGTGTAGCAATATAACAGCAACGGTTGCGACCCCTACATAGACATGTGTTTTGTTTAAAAAGTTCAGTAAACTTTGAAATAGAGATACCGTAACGGGTGCCGTATAGTTTGGGATAAGACGTTTTGCCAAAGGACCTTTCCCCATAAAAAGTTTTAAAAGTGTACGTCCGTAAATGAATGTCAAACCCCAGACACCTAATACACCAAAACCTTCACCGATCTCACTTAAAAATGTTTCTCTTTGAGAAGAAGCCGGATACACAGTATAGGCATAGATAAAATACCCTACTGACATCCCTAATACTATCAACGTATAGAGTATAAGTTTTCTAAAGTATGTAAGTGACATTTTAAGAACACCTTTCTATTTTATTTTACAGGTAATGATGGAAATGGTGTACACTTTTTCATACTCCATTTTTGACCTGATTTACTCAAGATTGCCAAACCACTACCTGAGATTCTATAGTCTACATCGATAATTTCAGTTTTTCCTTCTGCACCGCAAGCCAATACCCCACCATTCTTTAAATGTTCAATTCTGCTGCGATCTACTTTCACTACCAAATAAATAATAACTGCTAAACCTAAGATAGCAAGTCCTATATGCTTACCTTTTAGTTTTTTTAACCCATTGATGACTATACTCATTGTTACTTCTCCTTGTTTTTAATGTTGAGAATTATATCTTTTCTATTTAGTGCTTTGAGGGCAGTCATTGAAACTTGCAGTTTTTCTATACTTCAAAATTTGTATTATATGTTATATTATAAGTTATACTAAAAAAGGCAAATGAACATGACAGAAAAAAATGAGAATATTTGGGAAGAAGTATTAAGTATTCTGCGATCTAGCAGTGTAAAGTTTTTTGCACTACACTTAATGTATATTGCACTTGGCTTGATTCTGTTTGCTCCTCTCATGGGGATTATTGGTCGGTTTCTTCTAAGTCTTTCAGGAGAAGCTGTACTTTCCGATATGGATATTGCGATGTTCATGCTTTCTCCTCCGGGTATACTCGCTTTGATCGTTCTATCAGGTCTGTTGATCACAATTCTTATTTTTGAACAGGCTTCTATGATGGCTCTGAGTGCAACAAGACTGCATGAGCAAAATATGGGTGTCATCGCTGCACTGCGTTTTACGTTTAATCATGCAAAAGGTATTTACCTGTTCGCAACACGACTGATCATTCGTATATTGGTCATTGTAGTGCCGTTTATTGCCATCAGTGCTGCGATCGCCTGGGTGTTGATCACAGACCATGACATTAACTATTATCTGGCTGAGAAACCGCCTGTATTTATGCTGACCTTGGCTATCAATGGCCTTATCATGTTTGCGATGCTCTTTATACTGGTTCGTAAACTTCTTTCCTGGTCTCTTGCCCTTCCTCTGATCCTTTTTTCAGGCGTATCGCCGGCTGACTCTTTTGATAAAAGTACTGCATTGGCAAAAGGACATAAAAGTCAGATACTGAAGTCTTTTGCATTGTGGGCTTTAGCTGCTTTTTTGTTAGGGGCAGTTGTTTTGGGTACAGTTCACTTTTTAGGTGCTCAACTTATTCCTCTCTTTAATGATTCACTCAAAGTACTCATTGTGTTGATGGGTGCGCTTGTTGCACTTTTATCTCTTGCCAATATTTTTGTGACGGCCCTTACTTCAAGTAGTCTTGCTACCTTGACAGTCATACTTGCAGAACGTTATGGATGTCACATAAACATAAGTGATATGAAAGTCAAAGAGGAGGGAGCAGGGTTAAACCTTACAAGGACTAAAATTACGCTTCTTTTGATCACCTCCGTTACTGCGGCTGTTTTGACGGGTGGATGGCTTTTGAAAGACATCCAAACGGTAGACAATGTTGATATCATTGCCCATCGTGGGGCAGCAGGGGCAGCACCGGAAAATACTATAGCAGCCCTACGTAAGGCGATAGAAGATAAAGCTGATTGGGTAGAGATAGATGTTCAGGAAACCAAAGATGGTGAAATTGTTGTGATTCATGACAGTGACTTCATGAAAATTTCAAAGGTGCCGACAAAAGTATGGGAAGGTACACTCGAAGAGTTGCGCCAGATAGACATAGGTAGCTGGTTTGACCCTAAGTTTTCTGACCAACGCATACCCACACTTGAAGAGGTACTTCTTGAGGCAAAAGGTAAAGCAAAAGTACTCATAGAACTGAAATACTATGGTCATGATGAACAGCTTGAACAGAGAGTCATCGATGTGGTTGAAAAGGTAGGTATGGCAAAGAGTGTCGCACTGATGTCCCTGGAGCTTGATGGTGTCAAAAAAGCTCGAGCTTTAAGACCGGATTGGGAGATGGGTATTTTACTTTCCCTAGCCATAGGAGATATCTCTAAAATGGATGTAGACTTTTTTGCGATCAATATGGATATGATAAAACCTAACTTTGTCAGAAGAGTACATAAAATAGATAAAAAAGTATATATCTGGACAGCCAATGATCCTGTCTCTATGACCAGTATGATCTCTTTGGGTGTTGATGGTCTGATCACAGATGAACCGAAAATGGGTCAAAATGTACTTACCCAGCGTGATACATTAGGAACGGTTGAGCGCTTACTCTTACATACAACGGTACTACTTGGAGAACCTATTCCTAAACGAGTCTATAGAGATGAATCTCCATAGTAGACAGGTATCCATTCGATACTATTTAAACAAAACTTGCAGTTTTTCTATACTGTGAAGTTTACATTTTATGATATTCTATAACTAACGTTTAATTGGAAAAATCTATTGCAGATATATCTGCTAAACCATACATATTTAAAGGAAGAACAATGAAGAAATTATTACTACTTGCAGCACTTTCAACTACACTACTCTTAGCTAACTCCGCAGGAGAAAAAGCGAAAGACAAAACGAAAGATGGTGCTAAATCAGCAGTTGGAATGGATGATAAAGGTTATGTTGAGAAAAAAGTCAATAAAGCAGAAAGAAAAGCAAAGAAAAAAGTGATTAAAACAGCTATCTAAATTAACATGATACCCCTTTACATTGTAAGGGGGGGGGATTCTTTATTAAAGGGAAAACTATGAAATCAAATACATTAAAACTTTCAGTTGTTGCTTCAGCGCTTATCGCGATGAGTACCTCTCTTGTTGCTTCATCAGGTGCGGGTACAGTTAATGAGATGAAATCAACGCATACAGCAAAACAGGCGGACAGTACATATTCTCCGTATGCAGGTGAGGACTTTCCAACACAAGTGTACTTTGGAGATACGCACCACCATACATCAAACTCCGGTGATGCCTTTATGAATGGGGATAGACTAAGTCCTGAAGATGCCTACAAATTTGCCATAGGGGAAGAAGTTGTCAGTTCTACAGGGCAACCTGTAAAACTCTCTCGTCCACTTGACTTTTTAGTTATCTCAGACCATGTTGAAGGTTTGGGTGTAATGTATGAAGTATATAATGGTAACCCTAGGTTTATGGAAGATGAAACGATTAAGAGATGGAATAAAGCAATGAAAGAGGGAGGGAAAGCGTCTGCAAATGCTACAATTGAACTTGTTTCTGCACAGGCGAATGGAACACTCCCTAAACCACTTACAGATCCTAAAATTTCTGGTCCAGTGATGATGTCCGTATGGCAAGATTACCTTAAAACAGCAGAAAAATATAATAACCCTGGATGTTTTACTGCGATGATAGGGTATGAGTGGACTTCTGTACCCGGAGGTAATAATTTACACCGTAATGTACTCTACAGAGGTAATGTAGACAAAGCAAAACAGATGTTTCCTTTTTCCTCATGGGTGAGTCAAGACCCTGAAAAACTTTGGGCATGGATGGAAAAATATGAAGCTAAAACAGGCGGAAATCTTCTGGCTATCCCACACAATAGTAACCTCTCTAACGGGCGTATGTTCGAGCCTGTAGATTTCCAAGGTAATCCATTGAGTGAAGACTATGCAAAGCGCCGTGCCAAGTATGAAGTCCTTCAAGAGATAATACAAACTAAGGGAGCGAGTGAAACACACCCTTCTATGTCACCAAATGATGAGTTTGCTGATTATGGTTTGGCAGGATGGGAATATGGTAATTTGACACTAGAAGATAAACCTGAAACACCTGAAATGCGTCCCTATATGTATTTGCGTGGAGGATTACTCCAAGGACTTGGGTACCAAAATACTCTGGGTGTAAACCCGTTTAAATTTGGGTTTGTAGGTGGTACAGATGTACACAATTCACTCACAGCCATAGAAGAAGATAATTTCTTTGGTAAACTTGTCTACCAAGAGCCAAGTGCAAAACGTTGGGAACATGTCTCAAAAGAAGGCTTTGGTAAAAAAAGATACACATGGCAGTATGAAGCAGCAGGATATGCCGCAGTATGGGCAAAAGAGAATACACGTGAATCTCTTTGGGACGCGATGAAACGTAAAGAGGTCTACGCAACATCCGGTACACGTATGACGGTAAGATTTTTTGGCGGATGGGACTATGAAGCTAAAGATCTAGCACATAGAAACCTTCCAAAAATTGGATATGCAAAAGGTGTACCGATGGGCGGAGACTTGACAGCACAAGCAGATGCTACAAAAGCACCGACTTTCTTGGTTGCAGCGATGAAAGATCCACTAGGTGGAAATCTTGATCGTATTCAGATCATCAAAGGTTGGGTAGACGCTGATGGTAAGAAAATAGAGAAGATCTATGATGTAGCATGGGGGAATGCAGATACGCGCAAACCTGATGCGAAGGGTAAACTCCCTGATGTGGGAAATACTGTAAATGTTGAAGATGCAACATGGACAAACACTATCGGTGATCCAGATCTTACCACAGTATGGAAAGACCCTGATTTTAATGCTAAAGACAATGCTTTTTACTATGCAAGAGTGATAGAGATACCAACACCACGTTGGACAGCCTATGATCAAAAAAGATATGGTATCAAAATGGATAAAGAGGTAAAACTCATCACAAGAGAAAGAGCATGGTCTTCTCCTATCTGGTATACACCTAAAGGGGTTAAATGAGTTCGTGGCTAAAAGAGCCGCTCTTTCATTTTTTATTGATCGGGGCTGGGATATTTCTGGTTTACGGATTGACAGCAAATGTGCCTGAAGATGAAGAGAGTCGTATAGAGGTCAGTACTGTACGTGCTGACAGGATGGTTACCCTGTGGGAAAAAAGATGGAATCGTCTTCCCACGCAAGAAGAGTTTAATGGTCTAACTGATCAGTATATCAATGAAGAGATACTGTATCGTGAAGCGTTGGCAATGGGACTGGACAGTGATGATCCTGTTGTACGTCGTCGTTTAGCACAAAAAGTGAAGTTTATCTCTAACGATATCATCACTATAGATACTCCTACGGATGCACAGCTACAAGCCTACCTTGATACACATGCTTCAAGATATCAACTTTCGGGAAAAATCACGTTTCAACACATTTATTTTAACCCTGCTAAACATAATGCAGATATGGAAACAGAGGCTACAGATCTTCTTGCAAGACTTTTAGAAGTCAATAATAGGATTGATATGGAGAGTGTTGGTGATGGTTTTCTACATGGGACAGCATTTAGCAACATGAAAGAGTTTGAGGTTAATCGTCTACTTGGTAAAAAGTTTACTCAAGAACTTTTTACGCAACCTCTAGGCAAATGGATAGGACCATTGGCTTCGAGTTACGGATTACATCTTATCTACATAGAGTCTAAAAGTAAAGCAAAAACTGCAGCCTTGGAAATGGCAAGAGAAAGTGTATTGGAAGACTGGACGAGTGATGAACGTAAAAAAGCAAATGATTCTTTTGTGGCTAATCTTCGTAAACAGTATGATGTTGTCATCTCAAAACCAACAAGTACACTTTTACCTGAAAAGAGTAGTGAGTAGTATGCATTATATTAGAGTATTACTGCTGTTAAGCCTTATGCTTGGTTTCTCTTTTGCAGATGAGATACGCCCGGGTTACCTTGAGATAAAAAGTTCTGGGGCTAAAACATTCCAGGTCAAATGGAAAGTACCTATGAAAGACAATATGGTCTTAGGTATTAAACCCATTATGCCAAAGAGTTGTAAAAGTACTCCTCCGAGTCGTCACAAAGTCAACAATGCACTTATCGAAAGCTGGACAATGGTATGTACCACAGGACTTGCAGGTCAAACGATAGAGATACAAGGTCTGGACAGTACAGCCACAGATGTACTTGTGCGTATCACACATGCCAATGGCTCCTCTTTAATACAGCGTTTAATACCTACCCAGAGATCATTTCAGGTAGCCGCTGAACAGTCATCATGGGATGTAGCTAAAACCTACACGATCATCGGTGTTGAACATATCTTGCTGGGGATCGATCATCTTCTTTTTGTCTTTGCCTTACTTCTCATCGTAGTAGGACGGAAGAGACTTATTGGGACGATCACCGCGTTTACCTTGGCACACAGTATTACGCTAGTAGCAGCAACATTAGGATGGCTCTCTGTACCTCAAGCACCCGTTGAAGCAGTCATCGCACTGAGTATTCTCTTTTTGGCTGTAGAGATCATCCATTCACAGCAGGGAAAAGTAGGGCTGGCAGAAAGATCACCATGGTTGATTGCTTTTATCTTTGGACTGTTACATGGATTTGGTTTTGCCGGGGCACTTGCAGAAGTGGGTCTACCAGAACAGTCTATCCCTCAAGCACTGCTCTTTTTTAATGTCGGTGTAGAACTTGGACAGTTGATCTTTGTTTTTGCTGTTTTATGCATAGCGTGGGTACTGAAGAAAGTAATCACTCAAAATGTATTGCGTAAAGGTGAAATGGGTATTGCTTATGTCATCGGAAGTCTTGCTGCTTTTTGGTTGATAGAACGTACTTACAGTTTTTGGGTTTGATAGAGTATTAATCCTTCTTTTTCAAAACCTTATGAAATATATAATTTTATAAGGTTTTCACTTTCATAGAACTAGCTTTATATTAACTAAAATATTTAAAGTATGCTAATGAATTATCCCTTCTAAATATTCATAAGATTTAAACTATACTAGTGATACTTGCATAAGCAGTATATTATAAAACAGTGAAAGAAATATTTACTATAAAAGTATATGTAATTGAGTAATACAGTGGTAATTGAACTTTTATGTACTATCTCGAAAAAAAGTATGATACTATGGAGATAGCAGTACATAGTACGGAGGTAACTACTAATGGCAAAAACAAACTATTCTTATGAAAAACGGGGTCGAGAACTCGAAAAACAGAAAAAACAAGAAGAAAAGCGTCAGAAAAAACTTAATAAAAAAAATGATGATAATAAGGAAGAGTATGAGTCTAAATCATCTCCAGATAATTCTTTAGAGAGGTAGACCAATCTTTCTTGATCTTAAATTGTAAAAAAACTTATGGGTGTAAAGAGATAGTATTTTTGTAGAAACAAGTAGGTTTCTATTATGAAAAGCAGTAGAGTCTGTGCGACTCTGCTCAATTATGAGGGCTTAGATTTGTCCTCTATTATTTTAGGTTGAGCCAGGACAGAATACTCTGTCCATGGTGATGGTCTTAAAGACCAGTAACGTTTTCGGCTTGTAAGCCTTTTTCGCCTTCTGTCACTTCAAAAGTTACTTTTTGCCCCTCATTGAGAGAAACACGATCGTAACCATTACTATTGATATTACGGTAATGTACAAATACATCTTTTCCGCCATTTTCTTGTTCGATAAAACCGAAACCTTTTTCACTGTTGAACCATTTTACTGTTCCATTTACTTGATTTGCCATTGCAATTCCTTTGGTTGTTTATACACATCATTACTGAAGTGCTGAAAATATAAAGTGGAGTGTTCTTGGGGAGGATAATACTGCAAACAAAGGTCATTAATAAAAGTCAATCCAAAGATGAACTCTAAATCATCTTTCAATGCGTGGAGTATAGCAGAATAGGTAAACTATAGCAAGCCATATGGCCGAGACTAGTATTTGGTTTAGTTAGGTCGTATGTGGAGAGAAGAAGTATCATTTTTATATTTCAAATAACTTTAAGCATAACTCAAAAAAGTTTCTCCAAAGAAACCTATCTGATACGATGAAAAAAACGAGCGTTCAAAAACCTTATAAAATATATAACTTTATAAGGTTTTACTGGAGTCATACAAACTTACTTTTATTTTTAAACAAGGCATATTTTGCTATAAATACATCAATAAATGAGAAAAGTAGATAAACTTTAAGGTTTGTCCACTTTTGCATGGATTGGAGAGAGATGAGAATACTAACTGTAGGGTTTAGTGGGGAATACGCTAAACGGCTTATTGAAGAATTAGAAGAATATTTTATTTGTATTGTAGATAATGCAATAGATATATATGATGCAACAAATTTTACAGACTTTAGACACTATGAACTTGTAATCATTGTGGATGAGGGTCTAAAGCTTTCACTTGAACGTTATGTAAACGAAGTAAAAAAGAAAAAAAGTGAAACAAAGGTTATAGTACTTACAGATGAGTATAAACAACAATCTTACTTTTATGCTCTGGGCGTAGATGATGTTGTTTGTAATCACTGCGAACACCCTGATCTTGTAGCTGCAAGAGTGTTGGCAAATATGAGACATCTTTATGGTACGCATATCACCATTGATAAACTTACTATAGATATTATAAATAAACAGATAGCATACGGAGAAGACACTGTTTCGATTACTGGTAAAACATTTGATATCCTAGCATTCCTTGCACTTCGTAAAAATAGAGTTTTTTCGAAAGATGAAATCATTAATGCTCTTTGGCCCGAACCAGAGTATGTGAGTGATAACACTGTCGAGGTTGCAATTAATCAGATTAGAAAGAAACTTAAGAGTACTCTTGGATTCCAAGTGATTCACACAGTTAGAAGACGTGGATATAAATTCTCATACAATCAATAGTCAAATTTATATCAAAATAGTTTATTTGTAAAACCTTATAAAATATATAACTTTATAAGGTTTTCATTTTCAAAGAATCATCATTATGTTAATCACTAAAACACGCTCTCCCTGAACGTTTAAGTTTCAGGGAGATTTTCCCAACCTTAAGCAAAAAATGAAACTACGTTCTCACTACAATCTTGTGTTTAAGGTTAGAGATTTTTGGGAGAAAACTTAAGTATTGAGAAGTTTGCATATTCAACAAATTTACAACCAGACCTCTACCCTCTGCTACTTACTGTTTTTCATTTTTTGAAATTAGCACATCTTTCATAGTTTAAAACACATCAGGCAAGTAAAAATTAGAGAAATTGTACTAAAATTTTTGGTGGGCTATACCTGATTAAAAATTTTTTATCAAAGCAAGCTTTCTTCTGATTTTCAAGTAAAAACTTATGACAATAATATGCAATATAGTGGCACATACAATACTATATAACTTCTTTGTAGTATGTTGTACTATATTATCATATCATAGTAACATCTTGTGCTATATTTCTATATAATTTTCAAAGTAATTATAAAAATTATCATTATCAGCATCTAACAAATCAAAAAATAAAATCTTCAACTGCAAGCCATTCAACTCTTTTTCATAGTGATACTGATGTTCTTGTAGTCCATTTTCACTTTTAGGATAGATCAAAAAACATGTTTTTACACTGAGGTGAATTATATTTATTTCCATAGACAAAAAGCTGATACATGTCAGTCTGACTCACACCTTAATGTGATTTTTCTTCACTCAAAAGCTTCCATTTTGTATCAGCAATGATTACTTAACATCACTAGCTTTTGTCTATGCTAGTGATACCCACAGGGTAGGCTTTGCAAACGCAATATTGCACAAGATACTTACTTCGTCTTAGCTAAGGCTAGGACTTGAAAACCCCTTGCAAAATCTTATATTTGCAAAACCCATTATGAGCGTATAGGGTTATTAGAGATGCCCATATTTTATTCCAACATAAAAATGATCTTCAAAATTTACTGATCTATTTAGGCGATTAATCTTTGCTTTCTCTTCCATTGTTTTTCTTTTGAAGTATAGAGAGATCTAACTTTCACTATTGTTAAAATATAAAGTAGCAAGGCTTATAATTGGGGTTAATAGAAAAAAAGCAGCCATTGCAATATCTCTACCTTTCAAGTTTGAATCTTCGGATACGAGATATAATACAATACCTATCAATACTACATTAAGGATGATCGCTACAAGTCGCATGTCGAATACCTCCAGTATTTCTCGAATATATTAGTCTCGTTTGTCATTTGCTACTCCTAACTATTTATCATAGCTTTCAATTTATCATAATTCCCACGGCTCATCGAAAATATCAACATCCTCTGAAGTTGAAGGATTCTTCTGTATCTCTTTTACAATCTCAGATTTTACAGCCTTCTCAAGCAAGCGAACTATTTCTTTATGTCCCTCTTCTTTTGCAATGTCCATGGCGGTTTTGCCAGCTTTGTTGACACTGTTTGGATTAGCTCCGGCTTTTAGCAATTGGGATACCACATCTGTATAACCTGCCATTGCAGCAGTCATCAAAGCGGTCCAGCCTGCACCATCATGACCTTTACTGTCCCCTCTGGCTTTTCTGTTCACCTCTGCCCCTGATTGAAGGAGTATCTTAATAATATCTTTGTTTCCGTTTCGGAATGCTGCCCATATAAGGGGAGTCGCCCCGATTTCCCCATCGGGAGCGTTAATATCTGCTCCTGCTTTAACCAAGGCTCGGACATTTTCTTCGGAATCATTTTTAATAGCCTCTATCAGAGCGGTACTTCCATCCTTGTCTTTCACATTAACATCAACTCCAAGCCGAATAAGCAGCTTGGCATATTCCGTCTTCTTCTTATATCCAACTGCATCTATCAGTTCCTTTCCTAAAGCCCGCCTTGCAACTCCTTTTGATTGCTCAGGTTCCTTGAGGATTTCAACTATCTCCTCATTATTCTGCTTTTTAGCATACATCAATGCGGTGTAGCCTTCAGAATTCGTGGCAGCAATGTCCGCTCCGGCAATGAGTAGGACCTCTACAACTTTCAAGTTCCCTTCATGAGCTGCTCCCATCAGTGCAGTGGTACCTGCGGGCGCACGCGCATCTCCGGAGTCCACTGTAGTTTTCACGTTAATATCGGCTCCCTCAGCAATTAAAACCAGCAAAGGGCCTATATTTCTGGACCCCATTGCAACCATGAGAGGGGTAACCCCCATGTTGTTTCTTTCGTTCACATTAGCTCCCGCCCGTATCAATTCTTTGATGACTTCAAGATTTTTGCTTTCCACCGCCATGAAGATTGGTGTGGCTCCCTGATAATAATCCGGAGCACTTTTGCTTTTTATTTTCTGGTTCACCTTTGCACCCGCAGCTATCAAAACTTTTACCACTTCGAGATCTTCTCGATGAACTGCCATATTTAGTGGAGTCTGTCCACGGGGTGTTTCCCAATTAAGGTCAGCCCCTGCCTGTATCAGGGTTTTTATTATATTCACATTGATAGGTACCAGAGGTACCTGAAGTCCATGCCCTAAAGCCATTA
This sequence comes from Sulfurovum iocasae, assembly GCF_047716765.1. Taxonomy (GTDB): domain Bacteria; phylum Campylobacterota; class Campylobacteria; order Campylobacterales; family Sulfurovaceae; genus Sulfurovum. Next base: position 1,065,235 of record NZ_CP180410.1, on the reverse strand, counting down.
GTAGAGGGGTCCAACCGTTCTTATCTTTGGCATTCACATCGACCCCCGAGGCAAGCAGATTTTTTACTTTGGCAAGATCCCCTGTTTTAGCAGTTGCAAGCAGGTCTGCTTCCAGTGAAGTTGGGGCAGCCGGCATGGCACAGGAAGCCGTATCGAAAAATAGAAGGGAGCAGACCAGCAACAGTGCGAATTTAGTAATTTTATTTATATTCATTTCTTTCATTCCTTCATATTTCATATGCAATTTTCTCCAAGAATAAGATGCTATTGTGGAGACCTGGGGCTTCCTGGGACCCACACACTCTTCTTCTGTTCCTCCTTCCGTTCCTTATGTTTCTTTCCTCTAGAAAGATGAATAACGGCCGTCATGTTTATTTCTGGAGGGCTATTTATGTTCAATGGCGCCGCCTTTACAATGACCCCGTTCACTTCCGTCACCTGCCATTGGCCGATTGGTAATCCCAATTCGTCACCGTCCGGCGACTTAAGCAACTTCATCAGATCCACACTATCTCCCGGGACGGGGGAAAGACCTTCGACTATTTTCGTCTCGATCGTGACGTTTTTCTCGTCCACATGGATAACGGTTCCACCAAGTTCCTCAGCCGAGGCTGGTAGCTGGAAAAGAGCCAAAGTGAAAACATAGGCAACAGTAATGCTAAAAAGCTTTCTATTTTGAATAGATTGAATCATAATCTTTATATACCACGTTTTGCTTTCCATACAGGCAAAGCCTTAATAATATGTATTTTTCTACCCTTTAGTTCTTCAAGCCGCTCTAGGTAGTCTTTCTTCATATATTGTTTTGTTATGCTGTTATCTCGTGACCCTTTCCTGAAAACTTTTTCTATATGTTTCAGCATAGTATTATAAGGATAGAGGTACTCAATACCTACCGATATGCTGGCAGGCATCAGCGTACCGTTGAATTCGGTATTCTTTTTTATCTGCCCAGTGATTCTCCACAGCTTTCTCTCTCCGGCTTTCATCTTGCCACTGAAGGTCGGGAATTTCTTATTGAAGACAATTTCTTCTGAATGACCTATGAGAATTTTGATCGATTCGATATCGTAATGTGACTCACAATATATCTCAACCTCAAAATTTCCGTTACTGTCAGGACTACGGCTTGCCGGGAAAGTTATATATGCCGTCACAGGATCCGGAAGCTGTATTCTTTTGGCAGGAGTTGCACACAAATAGCTACTGGGGATAACCAATAAAAGCATCAGAAGAAAAAATGTTCCAATCATCTTATTTTTCAATTTCCAAATATCGTAAACCATAAGTACTCTCCTCTTAAAGATGCTGTTATTATCAAATGCGTAATACCGATCACTCACTATCCCAACCATACCAAACATCGCGTAGTTCCCCAATATGGGGATTGCTGATTTTTGGATTTTTTTCGAGCCATTTTTGAACGATTTTGCGGTGGTGTATGCTCACTGAGCCACGCGACTTGTTCAGTACAATAAAACCTTGCCAGTGAATATCACCGCCACCGCCAAACTGCAGACCATTCTTTTCTACAGCTTGAGTGATGAAGTCATCAAGTATGGCGTTCTGCTCACTCACCGTCAAACCTTTTTGAATGTCAAAACTCACATCAAATCCCATTTCCTGGAATTCACCTACTCGCTTCTTTTTACGAAGTCGCTTCTTCATTTTGTCCAAAACCATACGAGAAAAGAACTATTAGTTACAACCATACGGATTGTATCCCTTAGGCCACGGTGCAGGTGCAGGAGTTTGCCGGTTTTTCCTCCACACCTAGTAACATGTATAGAGCCCTCCCCTGCTAATTTTTACCTGACAATGAATTGCCATTGTCCTTGCTCCTTTAATTTTCGATTATTAAATAATCATAGATCAATTTTAATCTGTTTATGATTAAAACTTTATAAAATCCTTTTTCTCTCATTCTTTTCTAATTTATGCTATACCAATAAGCTGATTGTACAGCATCGACCCCCTTTTTTGCTACTTACAATGCCGTTGTGCTGAATTGCCTGTAAGAATCCTGCCCGTAAGAAGATCCTTGCATATGCATGTTGTACCAGCATGGGTTTTTGAGCGGACATGCCAACATTCTATTCCTCGTTTCTTTTGTTTTCCCGATTGTGGGCGGGGCTGACAGCCTCCGTACTCATGCTGCCCAGGGAGGCAATCGTTGCCGGTCCATATCCCCTCATAGACCGCTCGAATCTTCCGGATGTCAATATCGATGCCTACGATTTCATCAAGTTTACTGATGAAACCTGGACCTATTGTATAAATTCTATCTGGGTCTTCACAAGTGCTGCCTTCGGGATCTTGCCAAGCATAGGGGCCAGATAGGCTTCCTGCCCTGAAGTCCACAAAATGCTTCCACTTTTTCTCCAGATCATTCCACCTCTTGAATGCCTCTGTGGAGGATGGTCTTTCTCTCTCGTAGTATCTCTCAAACGCCGCTACCCTTTTAAGCCACGCGATACGATCCTCAATAAGCTCCGTATAGGTTTCCTCAGGACCGCATGGTGCACCACCAGCTAAATAAATAAGATGGTGGATCGATTCATGATAAATAGTAATCATAACTCTGTCGTTTCTCAGGTCTGTTGATTTTAATTCCAACAAGTGATTTCTCCAGATACCCCAACGAGCCTCGCTGGGATAGTATTTTCCAGACATGCCAAGATCGGGATTAAGTTCGACGTCCAAATCTTGTGCAAATGCCATACGGAATTTGTTCATATCGCCGAGGGAGATCACCTGGCCAAAAGCAGTGTTTTCATACTGGCTGATAAAACTACTTAATGCATCCAATGTTCTGCGTTTTAGGGTTTCAGAAGCGTTCACAGAAGCTGCAGGAAAACAAAGGATGATAAAAAGTAACAATGGAAGAATAGCTCTAACGGTTTTCATGTTCCCCTCCTTAAATATATTAGTGCTCATTAGACGTAACTATTTTTTATCTTCATAAACTGGCTCAGAATTCCTCTCTTTCTTCACCTCCGATACTGCATGCGGCCCAGAATCTTTCTTATCACATAAGCTGATCTCAAATCTGACGATATCTCTCAGAAATGTTCCTTCTTTAAAAGGCTTAAATAGCAGAAGTCCGGAGAAATAGCTTTTGGCCTCTTCAAAATGACTCAAGCGCCGAAGTATCTCACCCTTCATAAGTTGTGCTGTCACGTACGCGTTATCCTCTTTTTGCTGTGCTGCATCACTCTTCGGCTGCTCTTTTAGAAAGAGTTCGAAATGGTGGATGCTATGCTCCAGATCATCTTTGAGCTTCTTTTCGTCAGACTCCTCCTGCCAGGATGCCTTCAAAAAGATGTGAGCGATATCCAAGGGGTTCTTTTTTAGCCCTTCGAAAAGAAGGCCTAAAAGATAGTATGAGGCTCGCTTGGATTGTTTCTTGTAAGCATCACTCTGGATGATCTTCTTGCACTTTGCCAACTCCTCTGTGGGGATCTCATCATCGTACAGGACAAAATGACATCTAGGGCAAACAGGGATACGCCATGGAGCAGCGGTGGGTCCAAGTGGTTTCAAGTCAAGCCGCATCCCAAACTGCGTACCGGACATATCCAGTTCATATTTGAATACCTTTTCACAAAGAGGACAAGTCTTTTCTACCATACCGGATGTATGAGCATTAACAACACCGGCAGTACACAACAACATGACTATTAAGGACAGAAAGAGTCTTTTCATTGTTCATTCTCTTTTTCTGATAAAAGACTTGATCTATTTGAATTGTTAGCAGTTTCATGGGGTTCCTTTTTAGATTCACCGTCAACAAATACTAAAAGAATCTTATCCGTTACTACAACAGCCGAATCAAGAATCTTTCTAGATAAAGAATCACTAAGGTCTGCACTCTCCAGCCAACCTACAAACTGATCCAATACAAAACGAACTGTATCTGAGATGGCAGGATATTCTTTGACCCTTTGCGCAAGTGCCGGACCATGTCTATAATAGATATCAACAATCCTTCTGCCTTCTTCAGAGGATAAAAGAACATTATCACGGAAGGATCTCAGTGTGAAAAGCTCTGATGCCATCGGATTCGTATATACAGCAGTTGCGATAAAGCAGTCAAAGTTGATAGAGAAGTTTTCTATAAAATGTTTTGTTAATTCAAGAGCTTTTCTTTTATTCCTATCAGACCATCCACGCTCTAAAGGACCTATACGAAAAGAGCCGTTTCTATTTTGTAAATCAAAACTGCCCGAACGGTTAGTGAATTTCCAGCCCGCTAAAAAGTCATCAGATTTTTGACCCTGCTCTTTAAGATCAGGGTATACAGCAATCGCCTGGTCAATGTTATCAAATGTCTTTACAGTTTTTAATAACAGAGCCCCTTCCATAGTTTTTTGATTTCCATCATTTTTATCGATGTAGTTACCTTTGAAAGGTAAAGAAAATTCGCTGCCTTCACTAAACAATCTTCTTGGATATTTTGAAAGTGCACCTCCGGAAATATGGATCGGAAAAAATACGTCCTTACCAGTCATCTTCGCTATAGGCATCATTACCGAATTTTCAATTCTAAAGTTTTGCAATGCTCTTGTAAGCCTTCTTTTATTCTCTTCTTGGATTCTCTTTCTTGTAGCAGCGTCAGCACCTCGTGGTGCTTCTTTGGCTTCAGGTAAATTGGTTGGCCATACCAAGTTTAGATCAAAAAGAACAACATACGGTTTGCCGGGACTTTCAGATGCTGCAACACAAACACCCCCACTCAGCATGTAACCTGACTTACACCTACATTCAGCTTTTTTCTCCGATGCATTCCAGTATGCCTCAACTGCCACACCATTTCCATAGCGTGAACAATCCTTACGTGCTACAAGATCCTGCAATGATGGTTCAAGTTTCTCCTCCACCTTGGCTATCCATTTAATAATACTTTTACGGTGGTTTTCACATATAGCCTTATCCAGTGCTTCACGCAGTAGTGGCAAGGCATCTGCATAGTTACCGGCTTCAGCCTGTCTACGGGCATTTGCAACCAATACTTTGATCGCATTTTTGAGTTCCACGGCTGCCTGATACTCCTGCTCAAGTTCACTCTTCCCCGGACCAGCCGGAACTTGGTTAATAAGCCTCCTAGCCTTTTCAAAGTCACAGGATTTGAGAGCTACCTTTGCACTATCATAGTTGGAAACAACTTTTTCACGACATTTTTGCAACAGATCTTTCTGGCGTTTGCACTCTTTATTCCACTGTACACACACGGGGTCATTTTCGCAGATCGAAGGAGGTCTTGCTCCATGATAACCACATGCACCGGCATTTTTATGCAGCCACGCTTCATGTTTTGCACAATCACGTTCTGATTCACGGGGTCCTGAAGGGATTGCGTCTAACTGACATTGAGTGCTGCATTGTTTCAACAGATCTTTCTGGCGTTTACACTCTGTATTCCACCGTACGCACTCGGGATCACTTTCGCAGATCAAAGGTTGCCTAGCCCCATGATAATAACAGGCATTAGCATTTTCACTTAACCATACTTCATATTGAGTGCATTGCGGACATTCATTGGCGCGTACACCTTGCGATACATACTTACCGAATACATAGATCGTTACACCAGTTCCTGCTTCAACTTTACTGCCGGCAACAGGCTCTTGTTTATAAACACTGTTTTCTTTGTTTTCATCAGTAGCATTCTTATCTTTTATTACCGAAGGTACCAGACCCGCGTTAATTATCAGTTGTTTCGCCTCTTCTACTTTTTTTCCTACCACAGAAGGTATCTCTCTGAAAGCCTCTTCCCGGGACTTATCTTTCACCTCGGCTATCTTCTTCGTAATACTGTCTTTGTTCTTGTCGCATCTTGTGTGATTGTATGCTTGTTGCAATTTAGCCAGTGCACTATCATAATCTGCATTTCTATAGAAATTTTTTGCTTCTCGGAATAGATTTTTTGTCGTCTCCTCATGGGCTTTGGCTTCTTTGAAGTCGGCAATTTTATTAGTGATGCTTTCACGGTGTTTCTTGCACTCAGCTATGTTTAGCGCATCATTCAGTATTGACAAGGCTTTATCGAATTCGCAGTTCTTGTGTTCTCTGTCAGCATCACTAACTAATGTCTTACGTTTATCTTCATTCTTCTTGGCTTTTTGAACAGAGGCAATTTCATCTTTTATCGTTTTATTTTGATCTGCACATCTAACTTTATTCGATGCCTTATTTAGGGTTGCCAGTGCTTTATCATATTCACAAAGACGATATTGTTTGTTAGCTTTTTTAACCAATGCCTTGATTTTATCTCTATTCTTTATTGAAGTGCGATATTCCTTGTCAAGTTCTCTTCTTATGGAATGTCTAGTCGGGATCTTATCAATCTGTTCCTTTGCACTGTCAAATCTACAGGCTTGAATGTTAGTTCTGGCATCGGCAATTAATTCATCCGCCTTCTTTTTACTATCCTGCCCAGTAGCTATTTTCTTTTCAATAATGTCTCGGTGCTTATCACATGTAGCCATACCCAAAGCTTTGTTTAGCAGTGACAAGCCATCTCTATAGTTACCAATTCTAGACTCTCTATGAGCTTCCATTACTAAAGTGATGATCGTATCTTCAAGTTTCTTGGCTTCTTGATACTCCTGTTCAAGCTCGGATTTTTTTGGATCATCTGGCATCTGGGCAATGAAACTCTTAGCCTTTTTAAAGTCACACGATTGAAGAGCTGCTTTTGCATTAGTATAGATCTCAATGATCTTTTTCGCCTGAGCTATCTTTTTATTGATATTTTTACGATGCTTATCGCATGTAGCCATACTCAAAGCTTTGTTTAGCAGTGACAAGCCATCTCTATAGTTACCGATTCTAGCCTCTTTATAAGCTTCCATTACTAAAGTGATAATCGTATCTTCAAGTTTCTTGGCAACTTTGAACTTCTTTTCAATCTTTTCTTTCTTGGAACCTGCCGGCATTTTGGCAATATATTTCTCTGCTTCTTTAAACTTACATTTATTGACAGCCGTCATGGCTTCATCAAAATAGGTGTACGGACCATATTTGACCAACTCAACGGTTTTACCCCGTTTAAACCAACTATTAGGACCAGGTGTATGTTTTTCAATAGTCCCCTCTTTTTCTTTACTCGGGGCTTCCGTTTCTTCTTTAACAGTATATTTTATCTTTGTCTTATTCAGTTTGTCTTTGGCATCGGCCACCGATTTGCCTCTTAGATCACCTATTCCCTGGTATCTGCCGCGGCATTTCTCTATTGATTGTTTTTTTAACTTGGCTATGACATATTCTTCCAGCGTACAATGGTCAACGGAGTCAAGAGAACGTTTATTTTTCCAGAGGAATACAGGATCGATTTGCATGCCTTCATCATGCGTAGATCGAATCGTCCCACCGGGAACCGAATCCATCATATTCCCCTTAGGTGAATAACGAACATTGGCACCCGGTACAGCGTTCCTCGGTGGCCTTGCATTATTCATCCAGTCTCGGATATGTGTGGCCACGTTGCTGCTGTTCGGGTCTACAGGTATTTCTCCTTTAGTGCCTTTAGGCTTTTCTTTTCCCAGCTCAGGATATCGTGGCCCTGGTGAGCCGACAGACATGCCTTGTGTATTTTTGAGCGAATCCAGCCAAGGATCTTTAAAATCGGTCAAAACTGAGCCATTCGGCCTATCACCAAAATCTTCGCCAAAATCGAGCTCATCACCAGAAGTCAGTTTACTTCGCTCAAGCTGAGACAGCGGCACTACACTACCAAAAGCTCCGCGTTCGGCAGTAATCTTTTCACCTGCTTTCAGCGCCACCTTTTGCCCATTTTGCATACTTTGGATATTAGCATGTCCATCATTAACATAGACATACACACTACCTGTAGAGGGCTGATGGCTTACTGCAACATCTGCGCCTCGAATATTTGTATAGGCATAAGCCCTGCCTTCTGAAGGGTGACGGCTTGACTCCACGTCCGAAACATCCACGCCTCGGATGCTACACACTGTATTACCAGTTCTAATCCTGATAGATGACTCCCCTCCTTTTAGGATGGCACGCACTTTACCCTTAATGAAGTCAACCCAAGCTTCCATCTCACTGGGCTCAGGGATGAATCTATTAAAGCACATCTCACTGCCTCGACTCAGATAGAGGGAAGCACCAAGGACTAAGGTTGACCTTTGACTATTAGAGAGAGGATCACCTGTAATTTCAGACAGTATTCCAGTTTGAAATTCAATTCTCATGCGACCGTTTTTTCCGGTTCTAATACAATCCCCGACTCTAATGGGAATCTTTTTGTGCATCGGTACCACACCACCGGTACAAAGGTCTATTTCAACGTCTCCCAATACAGCCGTTGCCCACCCAATAATGCCTTGGGCATGTCGCTCGGGAGATTTTTCAATGAGTCTTTTCCTCTGGTGTCGACACTCCTCCGGATTCGGAGTCCGTACCCGGACACCCACTCTTTCACGCTCTGCTTCTTTTTGCCGTGCAAGACATACGTTCAGGAGGTCGTGCTGGTGCTTACACGCTTTATTCCAAGCTATACATACAGGATCATTGGAGCAGATCGATGGCAGTCTGTTACCGTGATCACCGCAGGCACGGGCGTTTTCGCTCAGCCACTTTTCATGTTTCGCACAATCGCCTTCTGATTCGCCGGGCCCCTGAGGAATCGCATCCAGTTGGCACTGGGTGCGGCATTTTTTAAGGAGATCATGCTGGTGCTTACACTCTTTTATCCATTTCACGCATTCGGGATCGTTATCGCATATCGATGGCAGTCTGGCTCCTTGATCACCGCAGATACGGGCGTTTTCACTCAGCCACTTTTCATGTTGCGCACATTGGGGACAATCTCCAGCATGAGCCGTGAATCCCAACAGTAACAAAGCGATCATGGCCGAAAAGCAGAACGTCAACAGTTTATTTAAGGTCAGATTACGCATACTCATCTCCATAATTCCCAAAACAGATAGCTATTCAATGTTGTCATACTCACTTCCAAATGATTTGTGTTGTGTATTTTATGTCTTAAAGTGATCATCTGTTTTCCTTACAGGACTTTCTCAGTCCCTCAAGAGAAGGGCCATCCGTGTCAACAGTTTTCCATGTATCCTTTAATTTTCTATCACTAAACTCACTCATATCGACAAATGGACCATCCACTCTGGTAACTATGGGACCATTATTCCATATGGCAGGATATTTGGGCGGATAGGGAGACGGTTGAAGCTTGTCACAGAGATCTCCCGCAAGCAGGGCTTGTTCTTTTGCCTTCAGTGCTGCTTTTAAATCCTCAGCCCTTTCAAGAACAAGTATTTCCTCATTCATACCGTCTTGGACATAGACTGCCCCATATTTCTGCAGGGGACCTTTGCCCTCTATGGAGATTATAAAATATACTTTCATAGGGAGTTTCCCTACAGCCGCAACGCAAGTCCCTGCGTCAGAAGCAAGTTTTTCAAGACCTCCATAATAAACTTCAGCAGTATCTGCTGATGCTCTTGCATCTTTTGCGGCATTTTCCATTTTTTTAAGCTGCTCCCTTGTGGCTTCAAATGTCGATGATTCACTCATAATTTTTTTCAAATCATCCTGAATACCGACAAGTTCTTTCTCCTTTGAATCTATTATTTTATTAACATTTTCCATGCAATCTTCAGTTTCGTTTCCTTTAGAGGGGACGTTCTGACTGGATGGAGTTAGCTCTTGACCAATAGATTCCCTTATTTTTTCAAAGCCTTGCCCTATAGATTCAAGGGCGGCATTAGATTGTTCAAATTGTTTTTCCAACTCTTCTATTTTCTCAACGAGAGACTTGTATTCCTCAAATATTTTCTCAGCTTCTTCAGCCTCTTTCTCAGCTTTCTTGAATGCTTTTCTCGCCTTATTTTTAAGCTCCCTAACCTTACGGTAATCATCTTCAAGTTCTTTTATTAGCGCGTCTATCTCCTCTGAAGTTCCTGAAGTAGTATTAATAATTTTTTCGGCCTTCTCGCAAATACGGAGAGCTAGAGCCTCCATTTCCTGTTTTGCTTCTACCACCTCAAGAGAGGCTCTGTAGGCTTCATCTTTATGATTTTTCGCTTCAATTTTCTTTTTTATTAACTCAATTTTTTTCTTTATTTCTTCAATCTTCGCATCAATTTTATGGACATCATTCTTGGTTGTATTTAAATCGGATTCTATTCCTTTTACCTTCTCTTTTGCAGCTTTACATTCTTCTTCTTTAGTGTTATTTCCTTCGGGTGAAATTGGTGTTTCACCTGTATCATTATCATCCTTTTTATCTGTAGCAGTTTCATTTTCATCTTCGGTAGGCTTAAGCTTTATTGTAAAAGGAAACTCAAACCATCTCAAAGTATTTGTTGAGTGCTTTAATGTAACCTCCAAGGAATAGGAATACCCTGGACTAAAACGATCCTCGTCAATAGTAAAACTAAACTCAGGCTCTTCAAGCTTTATATGTTCTTCAACTTCCTTGATCTTCTCTTTGGGAAATTTAATGACTATATCTTCATCTTTTTTCTCAATGGTTTGACCATAAAGCCATCCACGCCGGCGAACAACCCATTGTATGCTTACTGTTTCGTTATGCCCCGCGTAACCAAGTACAAAAAACCTCATATTTACATTTATAGCTTCACCAATAGAAAATTCTTTGGGAATAGTTTCTTCGTTTGCCATTTTTGGAAGCTCCACAAGAACCTTAGAAAGCATAGATCCATTATTATTCCCTAACAACCAACTATCGACTGATTCTATTTCAGCATCGTTTATAAAGTACTTTTCTATATCCATAGTGCCTCTGGATACTTTCATATTTTCAAGTTTTTTTCTGATCTCAGTTGCCATGTCTTTATTTGCTGTTTTAAATATATCTTTCCAGATATTTTTTCCCTTGTTATTATCCCATCCAATGCCATTAACCTCACCTTTAACATCAAGAAACTCTCTTAACTCCGGATGGTTTTTCCAAAGATTGGTCAGATGTTTGTCAAGTGCCTTATTGAGAAGTTCAGGGTTTTTGGTTTTGTCTAGAATCTCCTCACGACTCCATCCGAAGCGAGAGAAGAAGTTAACATCATAAGAAAGCTCTTTATCTACTATCTCACCTGTATAGAATATTTTTACCCATTCAAGGTCAGTAGAGTCTTCTCCTTCACTAGTCAAATAATCAAAGACTGCAGTTATCATTATATTACACACTCCATAAGCCATAGTTTTGCCAAGGGCATATCCTGCAAATGCTCCGACCGGTCCAGCCGTATTTGCTCCAGCCATAACGAGGGTATCATCTACATAATCAAACATGAAATAACACTTACCCTGTACCGCTTTAAAGATCAGGATCTTAAAAAATCCTAAGGGGCCTTCCTTGTAAAATAAAACAGCACCATCCACAAATGTTTTGGCTTGGATTAAAACCTTGAGAAAAGGTTCTACTTCTGTTGTAATGTTAGTACGTAATTGATTGAAATCCTCTTCTTTCTTTTTGTAAAGATCATAAAATGCCTGTACGCTGATGAGCCGTTCTTGCATCTCTGGATATTCAGCTACTACTTTTGAAACAAATTTACTAAATGCTTTGTTGATGATCTCTTTTTCTTTTCTTTTGTATTCTTTAACTATTTTTGATACGATTTCCTTTCTAATCTTCTCCATCTCATCAATATCTTGTTCCACATCTCTTGCAGTCCATATTTCTCTTGTAGATATTTTAAAACCTATTTCTCCAATCTTTTGGCTCAATTCATCTGTAAAATTTCTATCCTTGTTTATGGTTTTAAAAACATCTGAAGATGGTAGAAGGGCGTACCCTTCAACCGGCAACTCCTTTTCAGATAACTTTAATGCTTTAGAAGCTATTTTATATGCTGTATCCATATATAAATCTGCATAGTCGTCTTTATCGTATCTTTTAGGTAATTTCGGAGTGTCAATATCTGGGGGTCTGGGAAGAAGCTCAACACTATTTTCAGAAAATAATACTTCCAAATCTTTTACCAGATTTACTACTTTAATGGACAATTTAACTTTTACTTCCCATGAGGTAGAGTCATCAGCATCCCGCTTGTCCTTGTCTTTTGTCTGATACGGCCATAGAACACCCATTTCGTCTTCGTAGAAATACCTCATCTCTTCAGCGGTTTTAAGACGTTCAGGTAGACGTCCATCCGGGAAGAATACAACGACCGGTGGGTCAGACGGTTTTACAGGAACTATGTTTGGATCCGGTAGCCAGTCATCCTGACCTCCATGCTGGATGAAGTCTTTAGGCTCTTCTCCTGTCAGCCAATGATTAAGCTGCCCGCGAAAGGCCTGACCATTGATGGTCTCTATCCCACTACCATAGGAGATACGCTCCATAGTCCCATCACCAGTCCTGCGGTATACACCATGAAGGTCATAATCACCATGGATCCCTTCCCAAACTTTTTCTTTACCTCCTGGAAGGGTTTGAACATATTCTATTACGCCTGTATCCTTATTGACTCGGTACCCTTTTTTTATCATTCCCTCGCCATATTGGTTCCACGTATCAACAGCCTTTTTACGTTTCTCCCTGAGCCTGTCTGCTTCAGCCTCGTTTTTAGCCTCATCAATAGCCTTATCCCATTCTGCTACTTGCTCTTTGTTGGTCGGGTCAACCACAAGCCCCTTATGTCTACCAACTTGTGCCGTCTTTGCCTTACATGACATTGGTTTCGGCATGTAACTCGGATTGGAAAAGTGGTCAACACTATCCGGATTTCCATCACGGACAATCAAAAAGACACCCTTATCCTGTGCAAATGTGTGCATTTTATTTGCGTGATCTTTTTGGAAGCCGTTTTCATCTTCAAGAGATTCACGTTCATCCCTAGGTAGTAAAGTTGGTGTCCTTCCGGTACTTGGGAGTGCTTCCGTACTATCAAATGGCTTGGCTGGAGGTGGTCCTCTTATAACAGTGGCAGTGATTGTTGCAATGCCTTCTTTGATGGCTTTGATTTTAATATTGTTGAGACTCATACCCGAAGCCGTTAGGCTTGTAGTAACAGGTAAAATAATTTTTGGGTCATTGGAACCCAGTGTAACAATGAAACCTTCGGTTCTTTCTCCATTTTCTATGTGCAGAGCAACTGATTCTTCTGCACCAACGTTTATTCTTTTGGTTTCTGGTTTAAAACTGACTTTAAGAGACTCTCTGGTGATATTACCTGTATTGCCGGTATCAGCTTTGGCAACAGAAAAAAAATAAGAAAAGAAAAAGGTGATGATAAATAGAATTGATATTTTAAAAAATAAATTGAAATTATTATTAAAAACCGGTTTGTTATTAATTGTACTCATGACGATTGTCCTTAATACAGTTTACGTTTCAATATACAAATAACCTACACTATGATATTAAATTATCATACTCTCCATCTTGAGTATATCATAATATCAATGTGCTTTTACAATATGATATCTTTTACTCTATTTCATATTCTTAAGAGCTATCATAACTGAAACTGAGTTCATCATTTATAATACTTTGTGATCTTCTTGCTCCTTTCACGTGCATAAAAGGATGGTTCTCAAGATCATTCTTTTTCGTAATGATCCTGCCGTTCTGAAATAAACTGATCTTATCGGCTTTTAACCATGGAAGAAGATCAAAATCATAAGAATCAGAAACTATATCCCATCCCGATTTTCCATTATCCAGAGTGAAATAATATTCTTTCCTTGCCCATGATTGAGTTAGTGATCCTGCAACCGGGGGTATTTCAGAATAATAAGCGATCGGATAAGCTGTATAACCACAGTCCATTTCAATCGATGAGATTACTGCAACCATTGTGGGCATTTCAAGAATTCTGGGAATAATATAAGGCACATCAGGTCCTGGCCGACTTTCAAAAGGACCTCCCTCCGGGGGTAAACCATTCAGGTTCACCGCCCCTAAAATAAGATTGAAATGTTCACAGAATTGAGGTTTTTTAAATGGTCTTTGTGTTCTGTCCATCCACCAGAATCCTTTTAGATCAACAGGATCAAAGGGATAACATAATTCTTTATTGCAGAATGGACACTGGCTTAATGAGATTTCCGGTATCCAATTCCAATATGCGTCAATGATCTTATCGATTTTTCGCAGAATAACAATTTCATCATTTTCCAGTTTTTCCCGACGTAAATCCGTATCTGACTTCATTTGACGAATTTTTTTTCCAATGTGACCCAAATCAGAGATTAACTGACGGTATTCGTTAACAATTTGGTTGCGTTCTGCAACTGAATGATTTGAAATTATCATGATTATATCTGCCTTTCTTAGATTTTCTTGATATCAATCCCAAAATACTACTTATTGATTACCTGTTGACTTGGCGATGCCGATTATAAATCGATTGCCATGTTGCTCGCTGATCCTCATGTGCCCTACAGTTTTACCAAACATATCTCCTTCCCCCTAAAGAATGTAATTCCCTGCAATATCTATTGGCTTCAGGCTGGTCTTGGCACTGATAAACACTGGAGAAACCAAGGCAACAACACTCCACACAACTATCCATTTGGCAAATAAATCCCTCCTAAAGTACCTCCTTTCTATCTTTCTTTGCACCATCAGATTATCATTTTTAATACAATAGTGATAGACTACTTCTATGCATCTTTTACCACTGTTCCTTTTTTCTTTCGCCTTTGTCATAGTATAGCAAAATAACGGACAACAAGAAAATTATAGTAGTCACCCCATAATTAGACCTCTTTCTTTGCTTTTGAAAAATTTTATATAAATCTGTCGGTATTCAGCAATAACTTTACAATAAAATCTCAAAGTATACTGCCTCCTTAATACTTCACAAGCAGTGATCTATACATATATCCACTATACATCGGCCGTTCATAAAGGAGCTGATACTGTACTACCTTTACCTTCATCCAATCACCCTTCTCTTCAAGAACATCTACCATGGTATATTGTGGAACAGTAGCTATTTTCTTCCCTTTGAGAGTAGGCTTATCTCTGATTCTTGCACCGCTTGGGACATTTACCATATACCAGTTTGCATATTTTTCGTGCGCACTGGCCGAACATGATAGATATTTGGATATATATCTGTATCGTTCATCATCCCGTGCACCATAAAGGCAATTGTATTTTTCGACTATTTTATTGACATCATATATGTGATAATAGTAGGAAAACCTACCATCCCTTCCTCCTCTCTTATAATAAAAATCGTAAAATAACTCCAAAAGCTTCAAGTCACTTTCCCTACCATGATAGCTTGACCTGATAGCACAATCATCTAACTGGCTCAGTGCACTTTTCTGTGTCTGTCTCAATGATATTTCTCGTGTCTGCCTCGATGCTCTCTCCTGTGTCATGTTAGACCACCGACCTCTTTCAAAATATTTATCAACAAACATGTCAATCGTGCCACATGCCTTTGCACTTGCCCCAAACATAATATGTGCATAAAAGAAAAGGCTCAAAATAAGCATAAGACTTCTGAGTAGTTTTATTACTGATGTTCCTGTTTTTAACATAATGTTTCTCCTTTTTTTATTTTAAATAACAAAAGTTTTGTGTAGATCTATTCAACTGCCTGATCATTTGATTGGTGTTCCTATATAAAGAAATGGCAAAGTCCCCGCCAAAGCAAAAAGAGTGAGCATGGATAAACCTACGATCATTGTGATCATAGTGAAAGCCAAAAGATATTCTGAACGTAATTCAGGCTGTTTATCCTTAACCTTTTGCCAAATCACATAAGATAGGATAATCCACGTCAAAGGGAGTATTCCGATCCATAATTGAACAGACAAAGCTAATTCTGTAGGTAATGGGAGTGCCACTGGCACTTCACTTTCAAAATACTGCACAAATCTGTTGTTAACTATTAAAATTGATAACAGGCTTGCAAGCCAAAATAATCCCATCATGATAGCATTGGCTATGATTGTTATACGCCACATTAGTTCTTCTCCAAGTATAATTTGTTTGGTGTTTTGCTCTTATGATCTGCCGGTAATGAAATGGGTGTATTGTTTTTACCGGGACGAATCGCAAAATAAATGTTTTCCGTCGGCTCCTTGTCTCGCAGTTGATAGGTAGCGACAATAGGAAGGCTTGGATAGAGTGTTCGGTTTGACCAGCATATCTCACCTTGTTTGATCGTTGAATAAAACTCTAAATCCCGCCACCAGTGATCAAAATGCAGCGTTATCTCTTCAAAGCCGATAGAACCGGCCCATGATGCACCGCTGGTAAGATAATAATCAAAAAAGTAATAAGAGCCTGTACCAACTTTTTGCAGAAATTGAATTGGAACATTATTCGCTGCTCCATGCATTATTCCCTTACTGCTACTTTCTACCTGTTCTCGAACTACTTTGTTTTCCTGAAATGGAATCTCTATCTCATAATCCACCTTTATCTTTTTTCTCTGAGAAGGAGCAAAAGTCTCTTCCCAGACCATCAGATTTTGAAATGTATCCTTACCTATTGATTGTACTCCGAACAAATTATCACTACCTATCTCTGCCGGAGGAGTAGCTTTTTCGGGGCCTTTTTCTCCTGATACATATTCGTGACCCATCAATCTAGGATAGCTACCTGTCCTTCGGAAAACCTCCCGGACAGCACCATCAGTAACAACGCTAAAATGGGAAAGTTCGAAAGATGAATATTCAGAATTGCTGACTGGAAAACCAACTGTTAGTTTCAATTCGTCAGAGGATTCATTCACAAGCTCAAATGTTGCTCTGACATTCAAAGGAAGGGGAGCAAGTGCACCACCACCCGGCTTAGCTACATGAATATCTACCTTTGCCAAATCCATGCGTACATTCACTGAGCTGTTTACTGAGCCGATGTTGGCTGCTGCATTGACACCCTTGGGAGCAATGACCACTTCTCTAACAACAATTAAATCACCAAAACAAAAGCTTGATGCGACACTTATATAAATAATATAAATCCACCTAATCATAATTTTTCCTTTCTTTTATTCATTCACTTTTATATGTATCTGTTCTACAGGATACCCCTGCTGATCATGTACACGCCTATTTTTCGGATTGATTATCTCTCGCTTGTGTCTGCCTTTTCCAAGCACAATAACACCACGCACACTGATATCTATCGTATTCATCCCATATGGTGCTTTGAATTTGAGCTTCATATATCTTGTACTTTTTGATTTCCAGTTTGACTCCCACCCCTCTATGGCAAAATAGTTGATCCCTATATTTTTTTTCAAAATACGATTGTACATTTTCTTTGGATGCCTATATGATTTAAGGTTATCAAACGTTTTCGAAACAGTGGAGAACTTCATTGATTTAAACTGAGGAAAAGAGAATGTCAATCCGCCCATTCTGACATTTTTAACACCATTTAGCATCTCTGCCTTGACAATAAATTCCTCTCCAGCATCCACGCGTTTAGGATAGTCTATCTTGATAACAATACCACCACTTTTTATTACTTTTTCTAACCTCTCTGTATGCTGCGGAGGGATGTTTTTTCCAAATGAGTCAGCTTCTAACTCTTTGATGCTTTTTCCCGTTCGTATCTTTGCAAGTTGTTGCGGAGTAAAACGGTTTGCAGCTTTGATCTCTTCCCAAAACCTACTCTCCCTTGCAATATCCATCAAACGCTTATGTAGCACTGCTTTTGCTGCTGGTGTTCCATCGACAAAGTAGCGGTCAAGTACAGATACACCTCTGCTATACTGTCCTGTATAGAGATAGTGTAAAAAATGACTGATACTATCTGAAGCACGACCTTCATCTTTAAACCGAAGCATACGATCTATATCCATATGTACCTGAGTGAGTTGCAGCTTCATCTGAAGATGGCGATCTAATTTTTTTGTCAGTTGTGGGTTTAAAGTGAGTTTGCCTTTTTTGTAATTCACCGCTATATTCACTCCGGGAGAGCATGCATAGCAAAGCGATTCGAAGTAAGAGTAGAGATCATCATACGTAATGAGTTCACTTATGCCATCTCCATCCAAATCTTTTATAGATAAAGATGCATTATTAAGATTAACAGAGTCTATTTTGTTCATCCGAGGCAGTAGCGGTATGATGGCAATATCAAAACAACAATGTGCACCACCACTAAAGCCCTCCAGTATCAATTCCTGGATACCATCATTATCCAGATCTCCCTGATAAACCTTAGAGATTCTTTGACTTGAAAAAGCATCAACGACTTTGCCGTTTTGTGTAAAAACAGCATCTGTATGGTCAATCCACTCATCCCCTTTGGAACGGTACTCTTTTTTTACCATTTTGATTCCATGATCGAGTAGCAATTCATCAGTTATCTTGACTACAAAGCTAGATAAGCCGATCTGATGTGCTGCAGAACTGGCATGACCCGGTACCTGCTCACTGTTAATCTTGTCTGTTTGATTTTTGGAGTAGGCTGCTATGCTTACCAGGATTAAAAAAAATATTATTAATTTAATAGTTTTCATGACTTAAAAATCCTTACTGTAAAGGTAGTCTCTTAAGAAAAGTATCAGAATGATACAAGGCTACTTTTACACATCTTTTACCATTGCTTCCTTTTCTTGTGCTGCTTACATAGTATAGCAAAATAACAGACAACAGGAAAAATTATTTTAGTTCCCTTTGAAAAAGTTAAAAAGTATATATATAAGACTAGGCGTCTACGTCCATAAGGAATTCTAAACACTTTAATTTATGTTGAGAGAGCATATCATCAAGCTTTCATACTCTGTACAGTCGCAAGAGAACAACAGTAATAAAATGAGTATTCTTACTTAATAACTATCTTGTCTCGACTAATTTTCATATACAAGTCGTAGCTATTGGGAATAATCAGTTCTTTTCTAATTACGTTAAAAATAAGGAAATTTCTGTTTTAAAAGCGTATAATTAAGCATAATAAGTTTATCAAATTTCTAAGTAAGCCAGATTTGTCAATCCTCAGAAGGAGGAAAAAATGATGCGGCAAAGAATAAAACCATTTCTACTTTTAATTAAACTCTTTTTCCTATTTTTAATATCCATTAGTCAAAGTACTGCAACCAATCCAAAATCTACTTCAACGGGACTCAATAACACGACCGGAGAAAAACTTCAAAATATAAAACTGTTTGACAAGATTACGTTAAAAGATTCGGTAAAGGTCAACCCCTTTGCGGGCTTAAAGATCAATACAAACCAATGGTGGTCCGTACCATACAAAATGAGTTACTCAAAGAATATCAGTTACCAAGAGAAGAAACCCGGAATGAAAATATATTTGGCCGGCACTCAAGATGGAAAAAAAGGCTGGGGTATCGATAACTTTCTGTTTATCGAAATTTTTCTTAAAAACCGGGAAGTAAAACAGTTTGTTGTAGGGTCTGTTGAACCCACAGAATATCGAGGCAAAAAAGTTAATCACCTTGGTGGGAACAAGCATAATTTTGGCCCTAAAGAGATAGAGTTGGGTCAGTATATTCCAGATGGATCCAGGTTTGCACTGACCATCACGCCTCTAGACTATGGCAGCAAAAAGTTTCTTACGGATGTTTGGCTCATATATGAATACCCTTCACCCACTGCAGCTGAAGGCAGTACAAGCCAAGATATCCATAGTGCAGAGAAATTATCTCCGGATCAACAGGAAGTGATCGAGCTGTTAGGAGCACCAAACCTGTTCAGAATCACTTATCTGCCACTGGGCGAGGGTGAAAAATATCTGGCCAGATATGAAACCTGGAGCTATCCTGAATATTCGCAGGAAATTACTTTTATCGCAGGTGACCTATTATCTAATCGAAGCATCCCCCTCGTCGAAGGCAGCAAGAGCGAGGCAATAAAATATTCCGGTTTACGGCCGGAGTTAATCAACTTTGAAATGAATTTATCACAAGTCAGCAAAATCATAGGCTCTTCTCATTTCCAGCGTGTCGAAGAGATGATCATTGAAGGTGCCAAAAAAGATGGTGTAGAGATTTATCAGGGAGAGAACGTTCTGTTCTACCTGCAGGATGGTTACCTACTCTATTTTGAAACCTTTGGCACCGAGGATTCAAAATGATGGCGAAAAGATTCCTGACCCTGTTACTTACCGCGTTATTAATTTCTGCCGTGGTTTCTCCACAGCCTGCTGATGCAGGTAGGGGCCTGAAGGGTCTGGATCCCAAGAAAGCTATTCGAAAAGTGGGTCATGCGTTCAAACATGCTGGAAAGGCGGCAGGTCATACGATCAAATTTGTAGCTGAAATCCAGGGTAAACTCGAGTATAGAATGAAAGAGGCAGGGATTCCTCCGTTTGTCGCTGTATTGGGTGCTGACTTGTACATAAAAAAGTTCCTTTTCAGTGACAGGCTCAAGAGGATACATAGGAGGGGCAAAGAAATCAACAAGAAAATAAAGGACCAAAAAAAGAAACTCAAGGAACTTGATCGGTGCCGCAACGACTTGAAGAAGTTCTATCGACAAGAGGCAAAAAACCTTGAAGAAAGTGCATATGGCCTGTTATCAAACTTACTTACCCTGTCAAAGCGCCTGGTTGCTGGGGAATTTAGATCTGTGAAAGATGGATCTGTGAAAGCTGGAGTTAAAGAATTCAATGCTAGGTTTCTAGCAACCGAAATGATGGCTGGGAAACAGTACGAGCTCGCAAACCAATTAAAAAAACAGGCAAAACAACTCAGTAGAAAAAAATTCATCAAGCTTATCAGCACCATTGGGCCCAAAAGTGTGGCCAAAGAACAATTAAGTGGATCTAGGAAAATTGGCATCACAAGTTTGACAAAAGAACTCCTGAAAAGTACAAATGCAAGGGTAGTTATCGCCGCTCTGACAGGACAGATAAATATTAACACGATCAAATCAGACATAGTTGAACAGAAAGTAGATCGGGAATTAAACATACAGGGAGCGAAACACAAATTCGATGCAAAAGCACTCAAAGAAAGCATCAAACGTCAGGTAAAAGAGAAATTGAAAAAAGACCGTGCGTTCCTTAGAAATAAAAAGAACCTCTATGCATTCATTAAGACTGCTGTTGCCAAAGAAGTGCAAAAACAGAAACTGAAAGTCAGCTACCTAAAGAGTCAGTTCAAAGCCAAACCACAAAAAGGTATAGTCCCTCTTTCTGTAAAATTTGATGCTAATGCCTCCGAGGGAAAAATCAAAAAATACAAATGGAATTTTGGTGACGGGACCGATCCGGGTTATGGAAAGACTACCTCACACACCTATAAAAAGAAAGGCAGTTACGAAGCAGAACTCACCATTACCGGGGAAAACAGTATCGAAAGCCTATCCAAGATCGTAACCATAACGGTATTGCCCAAGCCAACTCCACCTTCCATAGCACTTTCTGTTGACCCCATAGAGGTCAGCCCTGGCGAGGAAGTCACCATCATAGGCAAGCTCATCCTTGGTAGCATAAAGAAGGGTACGCTCACCATAACATGCAAGGTTGGCCAGAAATCCCTAAAATCTAAAGTTATCAAAGGTGGTGAACTCGATTATGACCATGAAATCAAACGTGTATATACCGTTCCCAAAGATGCCGAAGCCGGCAAGCGTGAGGTCACTAGCACACCAACGATCAAATTAGGCAAGGAGGATGCTGCAAAATTCAAACAAAGTACATCTGTTGGTAAAACCAGCACCACCTCTTTCAGGATCATTGCTGAAAAGAAGACCATAAAAAAGGATATCGAGGAAGAGACCATAGAAAAAGATCCCTTTGTGGGAACATGGGTAGGAATAGAAAAAATTCGCAACAATAGCTCTATGTCTCTTGATGAAATTAAAGCTATGGGTATGACGACAATCTTTCCACTTCGTTTTACCGTCACCAGACCAGGTGGTAATTATAAAGTTTCAGGTATCCCATTATTAATAATAAAAAACGTCTCAGTGAGTGGAAAGACACTAACTATTACAGCCTTGGGTACCCTTATGCCTATGTACATGAAGCACGACCGAGAGATATTTACACTCACATTACAGAAAAAAGGACATAGTCTGGTGGGTACACATAGAATAGATTTTGTTCCATGGGGTGATAAAGTACCTATAGAATATCGGTCCCACCAGATAAACGATATAAAACTCCATAAGCAATAGATACATTAAAACCAATAAAGTTGAGTGAATGTTGTAAAAACACTACCTTTTCAAAATCTTAATATAAATCCGACCTGAATGGAAATCCACTTCAACCAAGGGAGTTTCATTTAAAATAACCTCTTCATCTTAAAATACAAAACATCTTCCTCAAAAATCAATTTACAAAACTACTATTCGATTCCTAACTCTTCTAGTCTTATTATTAAGTTCTATTATCTTCTGTATTATGCTTATATCTTCGCTTATGTAACCGCATGCTCCCATACTTGAACCTTTGGAGTTTTTCTAAGTGTTATTGTCCTAAATAAAATGAGTGTATTCTCATTCCTGTTGACCACATGCCGTTTAACTCATTTCTGGCATGCATCTATCGCAGCTTTATTCTTTGTGATACAATTGGCGCAAGATGGGTCGTTGCTTGTACAAAACAGTAGTTCACCACACTGAGGACAATATTGGCGGACGCATTCTTCGCATGAGCGTTTTGGACTTCTCTGTTGGGTCTTAGTTTCCTTCCTCCTTTGATTGCTTTGATTACTTGGATGAGTTCCCATTCTAGTGGCAGATACATCACCGCCCATAGTGTTGGCCCCGCCCAATCTGTTTTTGTCGTCGGATAACCTCAGATTGTCTACCCAGGTTTTTTTATTGTGCTCGTACCAAGTAAATATAAAACAGTTTGGTTTTTTGGGATCTGGTATCACGCTTGCTCGGACCCATGATCGGGTTAGACTATGAGCTCCACCACGAGTGATACGCACCTTATCGCCGTTGAACCATTTCCAGGTCCCGTCTAAACTGGATGGACGCGAAGCAGTACGGCAATACGTTGCTCTGGCATTTTTCAATTCATTGGTCAGCTTAGCGATTTCCTGATAGATTGTAATGCGGGACCGAACTTGTCGATATGTACCTCCTTTAGAGAGAGATAAGCTGTCAGACTTGCTTTTGGCCTCCTCCAGAGCCTGTTCTGCTTCTTGGAGCCTGCATGCTGAAATATTATTTTTAGCCTGCTTGAGAAGGGCGTCAATTTCAGGTTCCGTTTTCCCATTTTTGCAATCCCTGATAAAATCACGCTGTTCTTTTGGATTGCATTTAAATACTTTGATTATAGCTGGTGCGTCAGCCGATCTTTCTTTCTTTTCAAGGCATTTTTTGATAAACTTGTATCGGAATAATAGATTTGGTGCGATCGCTTCAAACTCTGCTTGATTATAAAAAACTAATAATGCTCGTTCTCCGTAGTCAAATGAAAAGGAGGCAGCCTCAAGGAACTGCAAAGATATATGTTTCGCTGTACGCTTCATGGCGACCCTATTGACCAGTTTCTTGGCGTTCTCGCCGTACCGATCTACATTGGAAAGTGTCTTCAGTCTCTTTCTAATTTGAGGTTTGATATCGTTTGCAAGATTCTTGTGCAGCCACAGTTCCCCCTCCTCTTTAATTTGTGACAAATAGAACTTTTTAGTTGTAAATTGTTTCCAAGCCTGATCAAAACGTGACTTCTTCACTGCCGATGGCATGACAATATCAGACCACCAGTACTCAGCAACTGCCCGCTCAATACCCTTGTCTTTCATATTGTCAACGAATTGCTTTTTAAATGCGTCCTCTAGTGCGTCGACGATTGTTTTCAAAGATATTGCCTTGGCACACTTGTAGATCTCCCCAGTGGGTCCCATAATCCGTCCATTCGCCCCAGCTAGCGTCGGTAGATCACGCCCAAGCATAGAACTCTTTAGATACGAATTACTAATGTTCAGGAAACAATCGTAGAGTTTATCTGGGAGGCGACGGACACAACTCTCAGCGATGTAACGCATGTCACCCAGGCAATCATTGATAAACCCTGTCCAATAAATCCCCTCATAAGGCTTGATGCCCTGCATCTCTATACCATTGTAGCGCAGCTTCGCCTCCTTGTATTTGATATCCTGGTGAAGATATTCAACGTAAGCTGACCATTGGGCCTCTCGTTGGGATCGTGCAACTATCGTCTCCTCTGAGATATCCATTGTGGATCCTGCGTAATTTTCGTATCTCCTTTCAGCTTCATTCCTTTCCATCCTGCTCCAATCACGCCTACGTGCTGCCTCAGGATTATAGTGTTTGGAAGATCTAAACCAGCGAAGGGATTCTTCGCGTACATTAGGAGGCCATTCGGCCCAAAACATCTCGAGTTTTTTAGCGACTGCAGTTATATCTGAATCCAGTTCCCTCTGTTTTTTCTTCAGCTCCAAGACTAACGCGTCATAGATCAGTTTTTCCTCTTTATAGGGTCGGACGCCCCAGTTCTCCTCGGCAACCAGGACGGTGCCCAAGTGCAGTAGGACAAGTGCCACCATTAGCCAGCCTAGAACAAATTTTCCTTCATCTTTCATCGTATAATCTCCATTTCACCTCCTTATCATCAATACGTAGAGGTTGCATATATAAAATATTATATGCTTCTTAACCTTAAATAGCTCAATACAATATAAGAACATTTTATATATATCTTAGAGGCAGATAATTAGATAATATTGATTATGAAATCAAAAAAAAATCAAATCTTTATTAAAAACATATAATTTACTCATTAAGTATAATAATTAATGAGAGTAGACTAGTTTAGATGCTCTTTTCTACTTACGTCAAAAATAAGGAATTTTTTGTTTTAAAACCGTATAATTAAGCATAATAAGTTTATCTAACTTCTAAGGAAGTCAGGTCTGTCAATCCTCAAAAGGAGGAAAAAATGATGCGGCAAAGAATAAAACCATTTCTACTTTTAATTAAACTCTTTTTCCTATTTTTAATATCCATTAGTCAAAGTACTGCAACCAATCCAAAATCTACTTCAACGGGACTCAATAACACGACCGGAGAAAAACTTCAAAATATAAAACTGTTTGACAAGATTACGTTAAAAGATTCGGTAAAGGTCAACCCCTTTGCGGGCTTAAAGATCAATACAAACCAATGGTGGTCCGTACCATACAAAATGAGTTACTCAAAGAATATCAGTTACCAAGAGAAGAAACCCGGAATGAAAATATATTTGGCCGGCACTCAAGATGGAAAAAAAGGCTGGGGTATCGATAACTTTCTGTTTATCGAAATTTTTCTTAAAAACCGGGAAGTAAAACAGTTTGTTGTAGGGTCTGTTGAACCCACAGAATATCGAGGCAAAAAAGTTAATCACCTTGGTGGGAACAAGCATAATTTTGGCCCTAAAGAGATAGAGTTGGGTCAGTATATTCCAGATGGATCCAGGTTTGCACTGACCATCACGCCTCTAGACTATGGCAGCAAAAAGTTTCTTACGGATGTTTGGCTCATATATGAATACCCTTCACCCACTGCAGCTGAAGGCAGTACAAGCCAAGATATCCATAGTGCAGAGAAATTATCTCCGGATCAACAGGAAGTGATCGAGCTGTTAGGAGCACCAAACCTGTTCAGAATCACTTATCTGCCACTGGGCGAGGGTGAAAAATATCTGGCCAGATATGAAACCTGGAGCTATCCTGAATATTCGCAGGAAATTACTTTTATCGCAGGTGACCTATTATCTAATCGAAGCATCCCCCTCGTCGAAGGCAGCAAGAGCGAGGCAATAAAAT
Source organism: Sulfurovum iocasae (assembly GCF_047716765.1). Lineage (GTDB taxonomy): Bacteria > Campylobacterota > Campylobacteria > Campylobacterales > Sulfurovaceae > Sulfurovum. The sequence goes on along the minus strand of NZ_CP180410.1, from coordinate 1,039,553 downwards.
ATTCCGGTTTACGGCCGGAGTTAATCAACTTTGAAATGAATTTATCACAAGTCAGCAAAATCATAGGCTCTTCTCATTTCCAGCGTGTCGAAGAGATGATCATTGAAGGTGCCAAAAAAGATGGTGTAGAGATTTATCAGGGAGAGAACGTTCTGTTCTACCTGCAGGATGGTTACCTACTCTATTTTGAAACCTTTGGCACCGAGGATTCAAAATGATGGCGAAAAGATTCCTGACCCTGTTACTTACCGCGTTATTAATTTCTGCCGTGGTTTCTCCACAGCCTGCTGATGCAGGTAGGGGCCTGAAGGGTCTGGATCCCAAGAAAGCTATTCGAAAAGTGGGTCATGCGTTCAAACATGCTGGAAAGGCGGCAGGTCATACGATCAAATTTGTAGCTGAAATCCAGGGTAAACTCGAGTATAGAATGAAAGAGGCAGGGATTCCTCCGTTTGTCGCTGTATTGGGTGCTGACTTGTACATAAAAAAGTTCCTTTTCAGTGACAGGCTCAAGAGGATACATAGGAGGGGCAAAGAAATCAACAAGAAAATAAAGGACCAAAAAAAGAAACTCAAGGAACTTGATCGGTGCCGCAACGACTTGAAGAAGTTCTATCGACAAGAGGCAAAAAACCTTGAAGAAAGTGCATATGGCCTGTTATCAAACTTACTTACCCTGTCAAAGCGCCTGGTTGCTGGGGAATTTAGATCTGTGAAAGATGGATCTGTGAAAGCTGGAGTTAAAGAATTCAATGCTAGGTTTCTAGCAACCGAAATGATGGCTGGGAAACAGTACGAGCTCGCAAACCAATTAAAAAAACAGGCAAAACAACTCAGTAGAAAAAAATTCATCAAGCTTATCAGCACCATTGGGCCCAAAAGTGTGGCCAAAGAACAATTAAGTGGATCTAGGAAAATTGGCATCACAAGTTTGACAAAAGAACTCCTGAAAAGTACAAATGCAAGGGTAGTTATCGCCGCTCTGACAGGACAGATAAATATTAACACGATCAAATCAGACATAGTTGAACAGAAAGTAGATCGGGAATTAAACATACAGGGAGCGAAACACAAATTCGATGCAAAAGCACTCAAAGAAAGCATCAAACGTCAGGTAAAAGAGAAATTGAAAAAAGACCGTGCGTTCCTTAGAAATAAAAAGAACCTCTATGCATTCATTAAGACTGCTGTTGCCAAAGAAGTGCAAAAACAGAAACTGAAAGTCAGCTACCTAAAGAGTCAGTTCAAAGCCAAACCACAAAAAGGTATAGTCCCTCTTTCTGTAAAATTTGATGCTAATGCCTCCGAGGGAAAAATCAAAAAATACAAATGGAATTTTGGTGACGGGACCGATCCGGGTTATGGAAAGACTACCTCACACACCTATAAAAAGAAAGGCAGTTACGAAGCAGAACTCACCATTACCGGGGAAAACAGTATCGAAAGCCTATCCAAGATCGTAACCATAACGGTATTGCCCAAGCCAACTCCACCTTCCATAGCACTTTCTGTTGACCCCATAGAGGTCAGCCCTGGCGAGGAAGTCACCATCATAGGCAAGCTCATCCTTGGTAGCATAAAGAAGGGTACGCTCACCATAACATGCAAGGTTGGCCAGAAATCCCTAAAATCTAAAGTTATCAAAGGTGGTGAACTCGATTATGACCATGAAATCAAACGTGTATATACCGTTCCCAAAGATGCCGAAGCCGGCAAGCGTGAGGTCACTAGCACACCAACGATCAAATTAGGCAAGGAGGATGCTGCAAAATTCAAACAAAGTACATCTGTTGGTAAAACCAGCACCACCTCTTTCATGGTTAAAGAGTCCCCCAATAATAAATTTATAGGAACCATAAAAGGAGTATGGTCGAGTACAGGAGAAGGCGAATGGAACGTCAAAGGTAATTTTGTTATGCATCTATCTGAAGGCGGAGAGATCTCAGGAAGCTATTCCGGTGATGATTCCGGTAGTTTAAGCGGTAATATCAGTCCGTCTGGAGAGCTTAACGTGACAAGTGGTAGCGGATCCGTCGGTTCCGGAATATGGAGTGGCTCTATCAACGTAGAATCTGATGGAGCATTAAGTGGAAGCGGATCTTGGAATGCATATGACTATCATGGTGGTTGGAGAGGAGAATGAGAAAATATTACTCTTATAATAAGAAATAAGGGTCCAAGCATTGAAAATGCACCTCTTCTCCACAAAGCAACCTCTTGCCATTTTCCTTAATTCAATGGTATAAAGGTGCCAGTAAACTAATTTTCAGGTACGGGAATAATCATTACAGGGACATTCGAATGATGTAGTACTCCCTCGCTGGTACTACCAAGAATTAGATGAGCCAACGCACCTTTTTTATGTGAACCCATTACAATGATATCTGCAGTGTGACGTTTAGCTTGATTGAGAATAGTTTTGACTGTCTCACCCTGTATTAAAAGCGCGGTTGTTTTCAGCCCTGATTCCTCAAACTGACTTGCATATAACTGCAATTGGCGATGCTCTTTATGAAACTCTTCTGCATGAATATCACGCATCACTTCTGTATCTACCTTACTGCCGACAAACTCCGGTTCAGGCTCAGCAACGTGTAGCAGCCAGACTTCTGCATCTGCAGCTTTGGCAAATTTAATTGCTTCATAAACAACATTAGAAGATATTTCCGATAAATCAACAACAACCTGTATTTTCATTTTTTCCTCCAAGTCTATTCATCTCTCATCGCTTCAGCCGGATCTGTCTGTGTTGCTTTATACGCAGCAAGACCACTTGCAATCACAGCTAATAATATAGCCGCACAAAAAACCATACCTATATGCATCACTGTCAAAGTACAAAAAGATTCCCCACTTTGTAAGTGTACTTGAAAAAGCCTATTGATAATACTTGCCATAATGGCAAAAAAGAGAAGTGCTATGGCTACACCACTGGTTGCGATAACAATACCTTGATAAATAGGGAAACGGAAGATCATACCACCCGATAACCCAATCAATCGTAAAATACTCAACTCTTTACGTTTTCTTTCAACCGATGAGTACAAACTTGCACTCAATGTTGCCGCACCTCCAATAACACCTACAATAGCAATGAGCCAAAAGATCAATGTAAGATACTTATCTAGCTCCTGTACTTCATGGATACGTTCAGCTTGTGTAGATACATTGATACCTTTTTCTTCAAAAAACTTTTTAAGTGCATCAACATCTTCAAGATGTTTTGCATAAACCCTGAAACTTGCATACCCTCTTCTTGAGAGTAAAAACTTATGGATATTTTGATCATACATCAAATTTCTCTGACGTAATAAAGCCAATTGCCCAGCTGTGTTAGCATCTACAAAGACAAAAGGAGATTCTCCATCTGCAGGCTTTATAGATATAGGCATTTCTAACTGTCTTTTTTCTTCTTCCACTATCATAATCGCATTCTCAAAAGGAGGTGAAGCCATATAGAGTGTTGTTGATCTTACTTTTTTTATACCTTCTGGTAAGGCAGCAATTTTTATTTTTACTTTTATTTTATCATTTTTAATCACGGCATCAATGGGTTTCACCCATGGATAGAGTTTTGCTTTCTTACCTCTTAATTTGATTGCCAATGATCCAATATTATCATTATTAATACTATTCTTATAAGGCTCAATAAAATATAAACTACGATTACTATCAAATATATACCCAGCCTTCTCTTTGGCTTTTTGTAAGTCTATTACATCAATATAAGCAAACCCTGTACCAGAGATAAGTTTAATCTGATCAACTCTATCAAGTACTTTTGGTAAAGAGATAAATACACCATCATAAACAGGATACGCCTGAGATATATTTCCTTTCCATCCCCATTGTGGTACAGATAAACCATCTTTATACTTTTCAATATTTTCTACTATCTCCAACGGAACATAAATACTCTTTATGAATCCTGCTCTAGGTGATAATACTGCTGCAACTTTTAATGTGAGAGATGCTTTTTGTATTTTTTTCTTCACAAACCTAGCTACACTACATTTAAGCATATCTCCTTTTTTAAGGCCAAGTTCTTCGGCAATACTATGGTTAAGTACACAAGATTTCTGATCTGGAATGACACCATCATTTTGCAATAGAAGAGGATCACCTTTATCTGTTGCAACAAGATCTGCAGTAACAGTTTTTTTTGAAGATGATAGAGGTTGTATCTGTACAGAGGAAGAGAGTTGTCTCGTCATAGGAATGACAAAACCTACCTTATCATTTTTCTTTATTGATTCAAACCAGGCTTGTGTATATGAACGACTTGAAACAGGACGGATTTCAAGATTTTTAGGATCATTGATCAAACGATTACTCATCGTTTCTATCGTCCCAAATTTAATACCAAAAAGGATTAAAAGTGGAGCAATAATTGCTGCAGTCCCTAATATAAGATTAATCGTAATAAGTTTTTCATGTAATAGATCTTTCATAGCAAGCCAAAGAACAATCCCTCTTTCAGGTTTTGACACCAAATAGCGTAATTTTCTTTTGCTTTTCATAATTCTACTACCTTTGAAACCACAAGGCTATCACTTATTTTAGTTACTTCGAATGTAAATAACCTATCTGAATCATGTTTTACCATTTCAATATCATGTGTAACCATCAATACCGAAGAACCGTAAGCTTTCGCAAGACCTTTAAATTGATCCCTAATCTCTATCGCTGTAGGCTTATCTACAGATGCAGTAGGTTCATCTGCTAAAATAATTTCCGGATTATGAATTAACGCTCGTGCAATAGCCACCCGTTGTCGTTGACCTCCTGAAAGATATTGAGGTTTTTTATTGATCTGTCCTCTAATCCCCAATGAACTGACAAGCTTATAAAATGATTCTTTTGTGATTGTCTGGTTATTTAACTTCTCTGAAAGTAAAATATTTTCCTGAACACTTAAAAAAGGCAGTAATCCCCCACTTTGTAAGATATACCCAATATGCTCTCTTCTGATATCAGCCAATTTTCTATCTGAAAGTGATGATATTTCTTGCTGAAAAATACTATTTTTTTGTTTGACAGAAAGCCTAAACTGCTCTGCTCTGTCTACACTTAAAATTAAACCCAGGATGTCTAAAAAAGTAGATTTCCCACATCCACTTGAACCAATAACACCAATAAATTCTCCCGAATAAATAGTCAATTTTGGTATTTCAAGTCGAAAAGAGACACCTCCCTTCTCTCTTGAAATAGAAATATCTTTCAATTCAAATACAATATGCTTTTGCATTGTAGATTCTTAAGGCAAAAGGTCTAAACTTAGTGGATAAACATATTCATCTATATCGTCCCCTTTATTAAGTGCGATCCAACCCTCTGGCGTATTATGAATCTTTCTATAAGCTTCAACTTTTGCATCCAAATCATTGATAAATTCATTTTGCTCATCAGCACCCCAACCACTCCACATCTCATTAGTAATAGCCATTAATCGACTATAATAAGGAAGTCCTTCTAAAAACTCAGGAACCAGACCTGTATCAACCATTCTTTTAGCTTGTTTCACCATATTTGGATCTCTAGCTATCGTTGCTGTAGCTGCCTGCAAAGAAGTAAAGAAGTCTTCTCCTGCTATCTGTCCTGTAAAACCTGCCCTGATAATAGATTGTATGACCGTAGCAAGAGAATCAAGCTGACGCTTGTTGATCAAAAGTCTTACTTCAAGTGAAGGGATATCAGGATTTTCTAAATCTTTATCAATAGCCCAAGCGACAATATCTCGAGGAGCTTTAGCCTCTGTTTGACTACCGATCCACTCAACCATCGCTGCACGAAACATTCGACTTGCTGCCCCTGTCATATTTGTATCAGGTGTATGAATTTCAGGTATAACTTTATTGATATCAACCATATTGCTTTCATTTGAAAATGCGAGTTCTCCTTCTGTAACCTTATTAATTAAATTTTCATCTGCAGGACTATCTGTTTGTACTGGATGCAACACTTTTTCTAATCTTTGTATATCGTTTCTGAAATGTCCAGCCAACTGGTCCGTCTTAACTTTAAATGCCTCTTTATCTGTTGATAAAATGTCAGAAAATGCGGAATCTCCCTCACTACTGCCGCGATTCGTTGCAAGTGTACGATATTGTGTTTCAGCTAACTCATGAAACTTTTCTGCTTTTGGATTTTTGAGATATAAAGCCGCTATATATATACTGCTATCATTTGCTAAGCTTCGCAGTGTTTCCTCATTTTGTCCAGATAGATTCCATTTATGACCCACTTTATGAGAAGGTGCATCCCCTACAAGTATCATAAGCTTGATTCCTTCTGGACTCCAAGCTGTTTTTCCCATAGCATCAGATACACCAGAGAACATATCTTCTGGATAATCCACTGAATCTACCTGTGTCACCTTTACTTTTGATAAAACATCTATAAAATCTTCAATACCTACAAGTTCCGGTGTATAATTTTTTGTGCTATATCCAATCTTCGGTATATCTTCAACTGCATCCCGGTATCCCCAAGCACCAAAATTGAATTTTATATTATCTAGTGGATTTTCTGCTATACTCTTTGATGTTTCACGAATAAAATCCATCGTATCCTTAATATAAGGTCTCATACTCACTGTAGTATCGATTACCCAAACAATATCCACTGAAAGTGTTTTTAATTTTTCTTTAGAAATGATCGTACTTGAAATTACAGCATCATGCAAATAACTTTTAGATTTTCGTATATCACTCTCATCTCTTGCTCCAGCTCTTGCACTGGTAACAGCTGTCAATTTAACAACTCTTGCTTCTCTGTTACCAAAATCTACTGCTTCAAAATCAAGAATTGGAAGCAAATAAAACTCTTTCTGGATATCTATAGCTCTTTTAGGTTCTACAGAGTTAACAACAAAATTTTTGCTTATATTGTTTTCATCAATGGCTGTATAAAATTTTGATACTCTTTTTACTCTCTCTTCATCTGTTGATTGAATGATATTTTTGATCGTTGACTTTGAATCAAACATCAATACTGGCTTTCTTCCCTCAGGATGGGTATAGACAAGGCACATGGTCTGTTTCCACTCAAAAACATCTTTTGACTGCATCCACCCGATCACTTTCCCTTGACTGTTGCTTCCTATCTCATACCAACCTGCTTCCATTTCCAAATCTTCTGCTGAAGGTCGGGTATAAACATAAAATGGCTGCATTGCAGGTACATCACTTTGGACAATAGCACTTTCTAGATTTTTGTCTGCATAGATATTGGAAAATGGTCTTGCCAATACTCGCAAAGACAATAACTTCTTGCCTTCGATCTTTACAGGTACTCTTTTTTCCGTTACTTCTGTTGCACTTGACATATCTTCTATCTCAGTTGCTCCACTCATTAGAGGTAGTCCCATTAAGGATATCAAAACTAAACTTTTTACTGTACTATTCCACATTATTCTTCCTTTTCATAAATTTATATCCATTCTTAAGTATACTCTTATTTGAACAAAAAGAGGTTGCAGATATGGCTGATAAAATAAAAAGCAGTATTCTCAAAGTATTTTGTCATAAGTCAGAACATCTCTTTTATATTTGAATCAAGGTTGTCTAACAGTTCAGACAATGATAAATCTGAAGTAGGAAGCAGTCCTTTTTTATGATAACTTTCTCCATTTGGCGTGGTTATCTTTCCGTATGTAAGTAGAAGGGCATCTCCATTACTAAGGGGAATAAATTTTTGAGCTACCCCTTTACCAAAACTTTTCTTTCCAGTTGACTCAGCACGATGATTTTGCGTAAGCGCTGCGATGAATACTTCTGCAGCACTTGCTGTAAATTCATCCTGCAGAAGTAAAACAGCTTGTCCCTGCATATAGTCTGGATTAGAAGCACGATAGTCAAAGCAACTCTTTGTTGTTTCTACAGAAGAAATAAGCGTATCTTTGGGAAGCAGCAGATCAGCACTCTGTATGGCAGCAAACAAGTCTCCCCCACCATTGCCTCTTAGATCGATAAGGATAGGAATATTTTTGGGCCATTGATGTAATATACTACGAAGTTCTTCCGGGGTCTCTTTCATAAATCGAATAATCTGAATCATCGCAGTTCCATTATCTATAACCCGTTGAATAGTCTGAAAATATTGTTCTGTACGTTTTAGTGTAATGGTCTGCAGCTTACCAGATGGTTTTAGCAACTCCAGTGTTACACTGCTATTTTTCCTACCTCTTATCCAGCTACTCACAAGATAAAAATTTTTCCCATTAACTGAACGTCCATCTACACTGATAAGTTGATCGTATCGGGAGATCCCAACTTCTTTTAGATTCTTTTTTGTCGGGATACATAAAATCTTTTCATTTCTTTTTTGTTGATATAGAATCATACCGATTCCTGCGTACTCAGGGGAAAGTGTATGTTGAAAGGCTTTGTATTCTTTTTTAGTAAAATAATCACCATATGCATCAATTTTGTATATATAGTTTTTAAGGATTTCTTCTGGGGTGGAGTGTTGCGGGTCAACATAGAGACTTTCAGAAGAAATTTTAGTCATGGCTTCATATAGTGTTGCCATTTCATCATTACTATACCATCCAGTAGGGTTGGCTTGAAGCACAATTGTTATACTGATCGTCCAAATACCCAGTAGTTTGGCTATCATTTCATATCTTGTCAAGCAATTCAGCTTCTTTTTCTAATAAGTCATACTCTTTTTTCAAGCGTTCATACTCATCTTTTTTCTGTTTGAGTGCTTCATTCTCATCCATTAGTATCTTAAGATTGTTGCATCCCTTCTTGTTGTCAAGTTTGCAGGATTTTTCATAATACAATTTTGCTTTACTGCGATTCTGCTCTACCCATGCATCTATACAATATAAATCACCAAGATGACTGCATCCATCACTATAGTTTAGTTTGCAAGCTTTGGCATAATAGACTTTCGCCTTGGTGTAGTCTTGCTCTGTTCCCTGGCCAAAGAAATAGAGATCACCAAGATTAGTGCATCCTTCAGCATGACCTAAATCACAAGCTTTTCTGTAATAAACTTTTGCTTTTTCATAGCTTTGATTCACATCTCTCCCTGTGTGATAGAGGACAGCAATATTGGTACAGCTTTCACCCTCATGTGCATCACATTCTTCTTTGAGTTTTTCATGTAAGCTTGCCTGCAATCCAAGCGTAAGAAGAATGATAAGTAGTATCTCTTTCATTTTTTAACCTTATTTGAGGCAGCTCCCCTTTTTAAAATTAGTTTTATACAAGGAGATGCATGAAGCTTTAAAAAGCTTCATGCCAATATTAGTGCATTTTATTTTTTTCAGAAGAGAGGTTTTTCTTTAGTTGAGCACTTTTATGTTTTTGTGCTGCTGTATCACTTTCAATAGCTGAAAGTTGATGCTCTCGATCAGATAATCGTTTTTCATAAGCATCTGGACTGTAGCTAAACAATCCACCCTTTCGAGGATCTGTCGTACCTCCGGCACACCCATTTAACAATAAAAGTACAATGCTTGTAATTAGATATATTTTTTTCATACTTTTTCCTTTTTATACAGCTGCAACTGCAGATAAAGATGCAAGAGTACTGGTATTTTTCTTGAGTAAATCAATCTGTTGTTTCATTGTGTTGATTTCGCTCTGAATACGTCTGGTTTCTGATGCATTAGCAGTTCTTTTTACATCTCTCAGTACACCTTGTTGTGCTTTGAGTTCATTCTGCACATTTTTCAACATTTTATCAGCTGTTTTTCTCTCTTTATCGATAAGTTGTTTCTGTACACGTAATTTTGATTTTGAGATCTTATTTTGCTTATAAAGACCTACGAGTTTTTTGGTATCTGCAATTTCTCTTGACAGTTTGGCATTATATGATCGTGTATTGTTATTCACTTTTCTTGCACTTGCAATGCAGGCATTCAGCCAATCCTCTTTACTTGCATATTTAGCTTTCTCGTTTGCTACGTGAGAACCATAGGCATATCCTGCTACACTGCCCAGTGCTGCACCAATTAGGGCACCTTGACTATCTCCACCAATTAGTGCCCCAAGTGCAGCTCCTCCTAATGCACCAACCAATGTTCCTTCTGTTTTAGTTCTTTGAGAGTCACTCATATTCTGATTCTGAGAGGCACTCATATTCTGAGAGGCACCCTTACTTGTACATCCAGTCATACTCATAATAAGAGCAGTAGAAAATGATAATAAAATAATACGCTTCATACCTATCCTTTTTAAATTGATTTAATCAGTATCATGCAAAAGTAAAAGCTTCAAAAAAACTTAAACCTACAAGCTTTATAAGATACGCATACTTAATTATAGGACAACTAACCTAATTTTCCTTTTAACATTAGAACATAATATCACGTTCCCACTGTTTTAGATTGACACGTTTATTTTTCTGATATGCACCAAAATGTTTCTGTACTCTGTTGAGTACTTGAACTTGCTCTCCATCATTACGACTCATGAGAAAATCTAGATAGCTTGTAAAACCTTTTTTAACAGCTTGTGGAGAGAGAGTACTAATCTGTCGAATTGAGTCAGAGTAACTAGAAAGTGCACCTGCTATATTTGTTGTATGTTCTTTTTTGCGGGTTTCATACTTTTCAAGTTTCTGTATATCATTTTGTGAATCGGCAATACTAATAAGTGTATCCAATATAGGTAATTTCTGAGTCTCTTTTCTAACGAAACGTGCCTGCTCACTCCCAACCTTTACCCAAAGATATGCAGAGTCTTCTTCTGCTTTAAGACGAATAGTTGCCATATTACGGATGGAGCTGTCCAGATATCCTAAACTGTTTTCAATCTCACTATCTACAAGACCTTTTTGCTTCAACCTTTTTTTAAGCCGATCAAGATAGGAAAAAGCATCTTCCCCTCCTGCCGTTACTTTAACACTTGTTGCACTTGTTGAGAGCGCCGCTGGTGTAGTGGCACCTAATTGGCTACGGTACCCTTCCCATTCATCTGACATCTCTTTTTGAATCTTGCGACTAGGGAAAACCAAAGCAGAAATTACCAGTCGAAATCCTAGGGTTTTTTTTGTATGAGGCTTAAGCAGTCCTTCTTTGTCTAACCGATAAAAAGGTTGTTCTGTACGAAAAGCTGATCGTAGTTTATTTTTTGCAGTGGTATAGTTATTACCTTTAATAACAAATCCACCTGTTCTTCCCTGGTAGTACTCCACACTGAAAAGTGACATGGTTATCTCGTCTGCATTTCCAAGCATATCATGGAGTCCTAGAGGATTTGGTTTTAGTACACCAACCGGTTGTAGCTTATAATGTGAAGAAGTAGGTCCTCCAAACCACTCATATTTTTGAATCTTGTCACTAGAATAAGGAATTTTTTGATCAAAGAAATCAGCACTGACAGCAGAGCCTCCTCTAGCAGCAAATTCCCATTCCGCCTCGGTTGGAAGCCGTACAAAGCCGTATGATGTATCAAATTTTGGGATTTTTTCTTTCGCATGGGCAAAAAGCCACTGATTATATAGATTGCCGAACTCCAAAGCATCAAACCATGAAATATTAGTTACTGGATAAGCTTTTTTATTTTGGTGTAAAGGTTTTTCCGGGGTTATTAATGATGCATATTGTTTTTTGGTAAGCTCATATTTACCTATGTAGTAACACCACATCTTTTTACCATTTTTCTCTATGGGAAATGAACCTCCAAGAGCCATGGTGGTAGGATACTCTTTGAATCCTCCGGAAGGATCACCCAATTTAATTTTTTTCCAATCAAACAAACCACTGTTAGGATTGACACAAACCGGCATAAATTCCATTGTAAGTCCATTTGGCATTGGAAGGACAAGAGAATTATCAGGCTTAGAGTTTGCTGCTTGTGCAATATTTAGCCAGACTATAAAAATCAATATTGACCTTAAGAAGATCAATAGTCTATTTTTTTTTATCAAAAAATCCTCCTCAAATATTTCCAAAATATAAAACACTAATTACAATATCAATAATTTTAGCAAATGAAACTTTCAATATAGCTTCCTCTTGCCCCCATTAAATTAGTTGATTTTTCAACTTAGAAATTCTTTTTGCTAACTCATATTCTTCCTTTTCTTCAAGATAATTTTTCAAAAGTAACAAATACTCTTTTACCTTTATTTGTATCTCTTTTACGTCTCCATCCCAGTAATATATTTCAACAAAACCTTCAAGTATAAAACTCTTTTCTGCTTCACGATCATATTCATCCAAATCACAAGGATATATGGACTCCATAGTAACCATCATCTCCACCAAAACCATGATAAGCTTCTGCAAATTGAACCAATTCCTCATTTTTGGGCCAATCATAGGAAAAAAGTTGTTCTACTATATCTTTTATATTCATCTTAATCACTTATATTTTTATTTGATCTTTTACAGTATAGACTTGATGCTCACTGGATATCTATACCTTCATATTATACTGAAAACCATTTAGCTCATATAATCCAAATAAAAACTTTGATTACTTTACTTGGGAAAATTCCATTGATAACCATACCAAAGAAGAATTAATCTAAATCGTTTTATAATCATTTAGATAGTGCCCATCTAAAGGAACCATACCATGAATAGTTTATTTAAAATAACCATACTAATACTTCTTTCCTCTTCCTTTGGTTATGCAGAAGCAGATGGTCCGGATTTTTGGAGAGTACAAGGTGTGTCATCGAATGATGTATTATGGATACATCCAAGACCAGACTATCGTTCAAAAAAGATAGGAAAAATACCACATAATGCTACTTGCATTAAAAATCTAAAGTGTACTGGCAATATTAGTTTTGCAGAGTATCAAAAAATGTCTCTAAAAGAGCAAGATCAACTCAAATATCAAAGTAAATGGTGCAAGATAGTATATCAAGGTACTGTTGGTTGGGTAAATGGAAAATTTCTTGCAGAAGGAAGTTGTCCATAATCCAACAGATTTAACAACTGTCTCAATATGTTACAATATAATAAGGAGTTGTTTCATGTTATATAAAAAAATACTATTCTTTCTATTTTTAATCACACTTGCCCTTAGCAATCCATTAAAAGCATCTATAAAAATAACCAAGCAAATGCTCAAAGGAAAAGTACTACAAACACAAAAATTTGGTACAAACCTTACAGTAAAATTTATTCCCTCCATCACTAAATCTTTTGATGGTGATATAGTTTTTCATTTTAGCACTAATGAAGATGATGACAATGAAGTATTAAGCTATAAGCTTATAGATGGGAAGATTATTTATTATGCTTATGACGGATCCAAACATCGTATGACATTACTTTCGATTGAAAGTGGAACATGGGTAATGCTTGAAGAGGAAGATATAGATGGGGATGATAAACAGTTTGGTTTTGAACAAGCGGTAAAAAAGGTATATTCTGTGAAAAAGTCAGGAGAAGTCCAGACTGTTAAAGAGTCTATGTCTGCTTCTTATGCTAATGTACCATCACATACCTCATCAAATGATATGATCGATCTACTAACTATGCAGATATATGGTAGATTAGATACTCGGATAGCTAGTCGCAAAGAGTATTTGAAGAATATCAATGAATTTCTTCATACTGCTTCAATGCTTCTCATCAAAAAACATAAAATTGATATTCAATTACAGGAGATACGACAACATCAGATGGCAGCCGTAGGTGCACCTCCTGAAGTTACAGGTCTTATGAATGAGCTGGGTTCTATTGAAAACCTTGATGGTCAGACAATTGTAGATCATGATGATAATATACATACCACAATGGCAGAACTTCAACAAGCATTTAGCAAAGCTGGCAAAAAGGCTATGCAGTTTCAAAGAGATAATTATATATCAGAGAAAGAACGAAAAAGTGAGCTTGTCAAACTGGAAGTTCTACTTACTAGATCAGGTTCAACAGAGCAGAAGAATGATATGAAAGAAGCTGAGATCAAGCAAGCAAAAGATGAGTATAGATATTACAAAAAACTTTTGGACACTTCATCTGTCTGGTGTTTAGCAGATAAAAATGCATCACAAAAAAAACCTTTGTTCTACCCAAAAACTTTTGTCATTGAGCTTCTCTATCAAAAATACAAAATAGAATTATTCCGTTCTGGAAAATCTTATGATGCCAAAGAACTTTTTAGAAGAGCTAAAAAAATTGAAGTGAAGTCCCAAAAAATAAAACATCTGTTTAATCGTGATTATCTTTATGTGTTAAGGACAAAACCAGACAGGATAAGGGGAATGCAATGAATTTTAAAATAATATCAGCTATTACAATATGCTTGGCTCTTTTACTCAGTACTTCACAACTGATATTTGCAGAAAGCGATCAAATGCTTAAACAGTTGCGAATAGCCCAGGATAAAGAGTTCCTTGAGCTCAAGAAAAAGTATAATCAGAGTGTTCCACGAAGGTCAAATGGTACCATTGATACCAGCAGCCGGGAGTATAAAGCACTTGCAAGGGAGTATTCCGCAAAACGTACTGATATAATCAGTAAATACATACATCTTGATGCCCCCCGAAAAAGTGAACTGCAGTCTATACTTAATAATAAAAACTATAAAAATAGAATAGTGAATACCGGCAGTGCGCCGGCAAATGTCAATGCAGATATCGATCTAAAAGCAAACGATATTGATGCCGCTAAACGTTTATCAGATCATTGGAATAGGCAAAAAAAGGGACGACCTATTGAATACTACACCATTGATGATCCCAAAACTCCCAAAATAAACCCCCCTAAAAATTGGAAAAATGTAGTAAAGGTTGTTAATCCCAATACAGATACAACCTTATGGACTCCCGAAACTGAGGCTATTAGAAATGCAAAAATAAGAGATCATGATGCCTGGACCACCTCTGGTGGCCTCAAAGGGACAGGTAACCGTGAAATGTCCAGAGATAAAATGGGTTATTACTTGGACAATGAAAAAAAGTTTATCCATGCAGACCAACCGGTCACTGGTACAGCAGGCACACACAATGAAAATTTAAAAACATTGTCCAAAAGTGTCTCCAAGGCAGGAGGTCCCAATGGGGCAAACATAGCCCAAGGTAATAGAAAGTTTTATGAACAGGCAAGAATAATGCAAGAATATGGTGACCCATACGTAGCAGGCATTGTAGATCATGGAGACTCACCCAATGTTCGCAACAGAAAAATTGAAGCTTGGAAACAAACTGCACGAAGTGAGATGAATAAGGCTAGAATAAAGAGCGAGAAGCTTGGTCACGCTGCAGATAAAGCTAGGGCAGAGTTGGCAGAGCAGATGCGTAAACAAGGAAAGAATAGTATTGCAGAAAGAATAGAAAAACATCGCAAGAAGGTAGCAGACTCAAATCGAGCGGCGGCTGCAGAGAATGAGAGGTTAGCAGCCGGTACTAAAAAAACAACCAAAGGTCAAAAGTCATCTCAAGCCAATGGACAGAAGGATAAAAATGCTATTCAAAATAGCGATAAAGGAAATCTTGCAAGCGGTGAAAAAACATCTCTTGGTCAAAAAGTCAGGGATGGGGTAAATCGTTACGGTGAACATATTCTGTTTGCAACGGTCAATTTTGAGATGATTCTTAATTGCAAGGAAAAAGGCACCAGTGCTCGGGATTGTTTAGTGCAACTGATGGTCTCAAATGGATTGGCAGCATCAGTTTCCATAGCTATGCAGCTACTTGCTCAAGGCACAGTTATCGAAGTGGCCATAGTTAAATTAGTAGGGAAAGTATTTATACCTGTTGCCGTAGTAAAAGCGACCTATGATACGGCAAAGATACTTTATAGTGCTCAAGACTATGCCAGTGCAGAATGGAATCGGTATCAGATTGAAGAAAATAGGACTAAATGGACACGAATAAATCTTGAGAGCGGATCGTTGGAGTATCTGATAAAAGCCTTGCACTCAAAAATCACAGCAACACTGGAACCACTTGTGACAGAGATAGCTTCGGGCTGCGACAAGTTACTCCGCTACCAAGCAGGTATCCAAGAGTTTGCTATATCTGCAAAAGTAAAATTTATTAAACTTCCATCTTCTGAAAATGTTGCCGAGTTAAAAAAGCTGGAAGACCGTATCTTTAACCTGATGCTTGAAGAACGCCGTTTCACAAAAGTTCTTGATAAGGCTTCTGCTTCTTTAGGCCAGCTAAAGATCAACTTAAAACAGGCAAGTGATGCTGCACAAAATTGTAGCTCCGAAAATGATGCACAGACTATTGACCTCAAGTATGATGCAGCAAAAATAAATTTAGAAGAAATTGAACAGGTTAAAAAAGAAGCTAAAGCAATAGGAGATAAGGTACAATCTCTTGAAAAAGAAATCCAACAGGCAAAAATCACTTTAAAATCAGCCTTTGCCATGAAAGACTATATCAGTGACATGAACGCCAAGATTCCAGCCTACGAACAGATAGAAAGCAATATCAATAAGGTCAATACTGCAACCAAACAGCTCGAGGATAAAGGAATACGGCTTTCAACAGAAGTGAAAGCGCTACGTTTTGCATTTCCAGATGATCTTGATTCTAAAACAGAAAAGCAGATCCATAAATTAGACGAGCTTATCACAAAACTCCAGAGCAAAGAAAAAGGGTGTGATACAAATTCTTATCAAGACCACTATAACAAATTTGCTGGAGCAGCAGTAACTGCAAAACTGGATGCTGAAAATCGTTTAAGACCAATTGAACCTCTTCTTCTTATTCTATCCCATTTGAAAACCTGGCAGACAGAAAAAAACTGGACAACAATTCAAGCAATACAAAAAGAGGCCAGCCAACTCATACAGATCCATCAGGGTCTTATTCAAAAAGCAGCAGACTGCAGGAAAGCAATTTTGTCAGGAAATGATATCAATTCTTCAGATAATGACAAAGATTCACCTGATGAAGATGAGAAGAAAGATTCAAATCTATCAGAATCAAATGATGATAGTGAACTTAAAGATAAGGAAGATAAAAATGATTCTGTCGATGACAGTTCAGGCGATAGTTCAAATAGTGAGTCTCCAGATGAGTCGGACTCTAAAGAAAAGAAAACTCAAGATACAACTGATGCTTCTCCCGTAGAAACTGACAAATACAGCAATGAGTCCAATGATCCTTCATGGGATACAAATGTAGAAACTGTTACCTATTTTGATCGTGATTTCATACCCCAATCCTGGAAAACATCCGGAAACAGTCAAGAGGTAAGAGTTCACCTCTTTTCACTTGGTTCCCGACTCGGATGGTCTGCCGCCCTTGCCCAGCATTCTGGTTCACCCGCCATCAATCAGATCATAGACCATCTCAGTGGTGCATCTGTTCATGTAAAAGGAGCCTATGATAACTCCTATATGCCCATGAAAACGTACAAAGATTGGCAGCAGATTCAGAGAAAACATCAATACTGGAGTAAACTACTAAAACGAAAACCTAATATGCAAGGAAGGGAGAGACAATTGAAAAGTCTCTCCTGGTCCTTTAGAAGCCATGCCATGGGACTTGCCAGTAGAATTGCCTATCAATCATGGGGTCATGGGCTTGAAAAGCAGGAAAATTGTGACTCCTACTACCTTCGTATCGGATATTACCTGGCCTATGCATCCCAATCTCTAACCTATGCTGTCCAGAGTCAGGCAAAAGGAATGCCAAAGAAATTGGTTAGAAAAATAATAAATGATGGGAAGAATGCTGCTGCAAGTGCTGCGCGATATATGAGAAATTTGAAAAAATTAAGACTCGCCACAGGTTACTGCATTGACCTTAGCACTATTGCAGATCGTGTATTCCAGGGCACACGAGGAGGCAAAACATTGCCAGTTATGGCAAAGGAAGCTCACAAAGGCTGGGAAGATACTCTTAAGGCTTTAGGGGGACTGTCATTGTCATTATCACCCGATAATACAGATATAAAAAATATCGGTCAGTATGTATTTGCCGATATGAAAAAACTTCTTCCCCAAGGAGCGGAAAAAGTTCACCAGGGAACTTATGATGAAGTCAAAAATATATTTGGTTATTTTAAAGAAAATGCGTATAATTTTTCTTATAGTAAGGCTTTTAAAGTTAAAGATAAAAATATTCTTGACTATAATCCAGGATTTTATTTTTATTTAGAATATGAAAAATCTATTATTGAAAAAATAGAGTTGAAGGGATGTGTAGAAAGAGGACATTCACTGTCAGTGCTTAAAAACGAAAAATTTGCAAGGCATGGGGGAAAAGGTGGATATTGCCTGAAAAAATATATTGCTGTCGATGGAGAAGAAACTCTATACCCATATATATTATGGAGGTTCGGACACTGGTCAATATCTATGAGCGGACAAGATAAACCAAATCATCCTGCTACCATGTTTGGTCGAGGAAACGCCTCTCTAAAATACATGTTGAGGGTTCTCGATCATCTTGTACCCCGGTTAAGAAAAGCTGTAGAAATGTATGGTGTCTCAGAAAAAATGAAAGGGGATGAGCCAATTAAACCAAAACTTTCTACAAAAGCCTATCTTGATAGTATCAGCGCAGATAAATATCTTGATGAGATTAATCAATAATAAATAGGCCTCACTTTTCATTAAGTCTACTTTGAAAAGGTTTTCAGCCTAAAATATTTTCATTAAACCAGGTTTTTTATGTTGGGATAAGGCATCAGTTCAACTGTGACTATCTTTATGATCTAAGAACAAAACCTTTTCTAAAATAACTATACTATTTTCCAAGATCAAAAAGATTATTCATATCAAGTATACCAAAATTCTTTGGCTCTTTTCCCCTAATCTATAGAGGTATTTCTTCTTATTTTTTTCAACAACTTATCTAGTGCTTTTTTGCCCCTTTATGTCCCTGTTCTACGGCTTTTTCATACCAATAAGTTGCACGTTTCTCATCTTTAACAACTTCATCGCCATCTTCATACATATCGCCCAATATAAATTGTGCTTCTACATATCCATGTTCTCCCGCTTTGATTAAATTATCAACCATTTTTTTATATCTGATTTAAAATCACCATATCCGTCTTCATAGATCAAAGCAAGCATATAATATGCTTCAGCATTATCCATTAAAACTGCTTTTCGAACATTTTTCAGATATTCATCAAATGATTTTTTAATCTTCTGTTTTGAATAGTTTTTAGCATTTTTCTTCATGTCTTCTGTTGTTTGTTTTGCCTTATCTACATAGAGTTGTGAATCAATAGCACTATCTTTTTTCCCTTCCTTAAAATTACTGTTTTGTGGTAGAAGATGAACATTATGATGATCTTCTTTGCTAACTTCTATTTTATCCTCATATGCAGAAGATATAACTTCTGCATACAACCCAACCATAGGTTTACTCATAATATTGATAGGTTCGGCATAAATGATAGTCTCATCTGTCCCTGTAACCCTCCACTGACCTACTTCCATTTTCTGTCCAAATGATGTTTTGTAATAAAGATTCACTCTACTACCAATTGGAACTTTATTGACTTGCATTATATCTATCTTGACTGCATTAGCATCTACTTCAATCACATTGCCACCAAATTCACTACTTGTCTTTGCATATAGAGAGATAACCACCGCAATGAAAAAAAACTTTAAAATCATAATGATTCTCATACTTTTATCCTCCTTATTATAATAGGTTTACTTTGTTTAAATCAGAACAAACTTACTTGCAATGAAATGTTATGATTGAACTTCTCCCGTGACTACTAGAATAATACCCTTTTGTTTTCTTTAACTTTTCACAAGCCTTAGTTTTAGCCTCCTCTCTATTTCTTCCAATTGCAATTTTCACAGGCTTATTATGTGTTGCTTTATCATAACTTGATTGGCTTGTTAATTTCATTACTGAAGCACTGGGACTTTTATCTTCATAGTATGCAATCCACTGTTGTTCTTTTTTGCCTTCTGGTTGAGTTTTTTTATTATTGTTATACCTATCTATGCACAAGCACCTTTTCACACACTTCAAATGTTGTTGTGCAACCTTATCAGGATCACGACACATACTATGTGCACCATTCGTTTTGTTCTGCAGGACCCAGGCATATTTAGAACATCCATAATAATTACCAGTGAAACCTTCAGGAAGGCACTCATCTTGACTTCTGCGATAATCTTTAATACATTTATTTTCTTTTTCAGACCATTTGGTTCCAGAAACACGACAGATACATTTAGTCTTATCCTTGTTCCACTTCATAGATTCTTTACATAGACAAATAAAACTACTTCCACGATAAATAGTCACTCCACCCCTCTCTTTACAGCTTTTAAAGGGTTTTCTATTCGCTTCTTCCTTGCTAATGCATTCCTTTCTTGATTTACTCAGCATAAAACCGTCTTGACAATAACAGAGAGGTTTCTTTTTTTCATCACTCCATTTCGCTATAGCATTTTTTGGACATTTCTTTTTTTCTAACTGATCCTCTCTCCACTCCTCTTCAGTTTGCTTACAGAGATTATTGTGACCCATACTATATGCAAACTTTTTGTTGTCCTTGCAGAGATCCTTGCAGTCTAGAACCCCATCTCCATCAGAATCAATATCAGGTTTTTTGCAACCACAAACCCCACGTTTCTTTTTATTTGGATTATCTGGACATTGATCATAAATATCTATACCATATTTTTTACAAAGATTAAATAATAATTTGCCAGGACGTTCATCTGTTTTAGCATATTCTCTTTGTATCTGGTCACACATATCACGATAATACTTTTTAACCTGTTCTGAATTCTTTCCTTGACTAATATATTTAGATACCGTCACATCACTTTTACTAGAAAAAACTGAAAATGGATTGCATGAATAATAAGTTTCTGCGAGAGACCCATAATAAGAATTCCCTGGAGTGACAAATAGATCAGCTAAGGAAGTATTATACAGAGATCCGCAAGATCGATTTACTACATTCTGAAGACCAAAATTTTGAGATTGGGCATTTGCTAAATTAAACGCATTTTTTTGTGAAAGACCTTGATTTCTATATTTTCGCAAATAAATACCAAATATGACTGATTTCCAGCTTTGAGCATCACGCTCTCCAAAAGTTGGTCGAGTACCACCTCCATGTCCATAATAAGATATTGATTTGACTCGCTCATCAAGAATTGCACGAGTAATAATCTCATCACTACCATAAGCAACAAAAACCTTATATCCTTGTGACTCATACCATATCCTATCTTGGCTCATTGGAACACTAATTGAAAAATTCTCAAATAATGTTTTTACTGAACTTATTTCTATATCTGGATCCAAAAACATAATAGCCCATTTTTCAGGATTATTTCGCGTGATTGCGTGTGTTGTTGTAATAGTAAAAATAAAAAATATTAATGTGAAAAATATCCTGAATTGATTATTTCTTTTACTGGAGAACAGTATGGTGCTTACCTTTTGATTTCTCCTCATGATAAGTATCTCCTTTTATTTTTTGATGAACTGGTTTTACTTTAATTTATAATGCCTTTTCATAATATCACCACGATAAAAGCAAGTCATTCATAAATAAGCTCCTCGTGAGCGCGTGGAATAGCCAAACAACTAGAAGTAAAGATAAAAAAATAGAATGTTTAAAATAAAAACCACCATTTCCATTTTATCTCCTCATGTTTTTTTAATAAACAAGTTATCTCACTTTAACAGATAAAGCCTTTTTAAGATACAGATGTGAGGCTTTTTCATCATCCATATTTAAATATAAAGTTGAGATACTCTTATATACTTCAACCATTTCAGGACTATTCTCTTTCCCAAGTTCTTGTAACAATTTTTCTGCTTCTTTTAAGTATTTTAGTGATTTTTTATAGTTCCCAGTCAAATCATAAAAATAAGCAGTATCTATAAGTGCCTGATAGATAAAGATACTATTTGCATTCTTATCTGATTTTCTGATATTTAAAGATTCAAGTATCAGCTGTTCTGCTTTGACTTTATCAGACTTATGGTAGAAGATTACTATCGCTAGTCTGGCATAATTTTTTGTCACCTTGGAATCATCTTTTGTATAAATAGCTTTCCTAATCGCTTTTGCTTTTTGATACTGTTTGATGGCATCATCAAATATAAAAGTATGTACTCGTGAAAAATAGGCCAAATCATCTAAGCTTTGTGCAACATCTTCGCTATTTTCACCATATACATTTTCTTTAATTTTAAGAATAGATTTTAAATACTTTTCTGCAAGTGGAGGATGGCAATATTCATATAATTTTGTAATATTTGTAAGTGTTTTGGCAACATCATCGTGAAACGGTGTTTTGTAGTACTGTGTTTTAATAAACTCTACTTCTTCGTAATCTAAAATAAAATTGCAGATTTGATCGGTATCAATATCATAGATCTTTTTTATATCTGATAAAAGTTGATTTTTTAGGATCATAAGTTCAGCAATCTCATCATAGAGTGAAGCAAATTGCATTGTATCTATTTTTTTAGTTTTGGACAGATTTGATTTTTTCTCCTCTATTATTTGATTGATCAGAATAATGGCATCTTTTTGTTTACCCCCTTCGATAAGAGTATTAATGCTTACAGGTATATTATAATGCTTCACACTATTTTCAGCGTAAGAGGAACCCAAAAATACTAAAAGTATACCAAGCATATAGAAGTATTTATATCTCATGTTATACATGATTTTACTCCTTTTAAAAAGATGTCCAACTCTTAAATCTATTCTAACTAAAATAATTTAAAGAATAAACAAATTTAAGTTTCAATGCAGATCAATATCAAAAAACCCATGACGGTCAGGCTTCGCATCTTGACTCATCAGATTTAAAAAAGTTTTATCATTTCCACATTGTTTACCACTCCAGGCAAAACTATGAGGACTTCCTTCTTTTGTGAATGGTCCGGAGTAAACCCATATAAGCTGATACATAGGTTTATCTTTGGCAAGGGTTCTATCATAGCGAAGTACTCCCTCTTTGTAGTAACTTATAAAATCTTTATTGCTGGCGACAGGAAGTATATTGAGAGATATAGGATAGTGACTATTTTGATCATAATAGTGTTCAATCTCTAATTTGACCTGTATAGCTATTTTCTCTCTTTTGCTGTCTTCTTCTGAGTCACGACCGTTATCCAAAAAAAAGAACATTCCTACTATAAATAAAAATATAACTGAAGTAAAAAATAAAAAAAGGTATTTTAAAAATTTCATTATATCCTCTTTTTATATTATATCATATATGGGAATCGAAGAATTAAATCCTCATTAGATTAGTTGTAGATTTTCAGACTCCAACTTAGCGAACATATAATTTGGCATATTTATGATATATTACTAATAGTAAATTATTTAGTTTACGGACCTATATATTACTCTACAGCACATCTACTATACCCTCAATTTCCCCTTTTACATTCAGATATTTTTGCGTTGTAGTTACATTAGTATGATTAAGAAAAAGCATAGCCTGCATAATACCTTTAGCTTTATAGATTTTGGTACCACTAGTTCTTCGCAGTGAATAAAAGGATACTCTATCCATGATAGCTGTAGTTGGTATACCTACATTGAAAAGTTTATCAAATACTTTCTGCCCTTCTCTTCTAATACCGGAATAATGTGCTGGTTTCTGTTTGTCCAAAGCATCCTTTGTTTGTTGAAAAGTTTGTTCTGCATAAAAGAGGGAATCACCATATTTTAAATCATGTTTTTTTATCCATTCCACTATAAGTTTCATTACTATTGCATTAACTGGTTGCTGATAGCTTTTTCCTTTTTTCATTGCCTTTAAATGAATTTTATTTTGATCAAAATCGCAATGCTGTACCATTATATTCCGCACTGCATCCGGGCGTGCCCCTGTATGATATAAAAGTTTGGCAAAGAAAAATAATTTAGATTTCGATTCAAGCTCCAAAGTAAGGTCACCTTTCTCAAATACATCAAACATTCTTTTAAGTTCTATATCACTCAATACTCTTCCAGGTTCCGTATTTTCTTCTAGCTTTTTATTTTCATCTCTATCTACAGGATTATGATCTACCCATTTCTTCTTCACTGCAACATTATAGAGTGCTCTAAGAGAATTAATGGTTTCATTAATGGTTTTTGCAGCATATTCATCTTTGATAAGTTTATTTTGCAACATTTTGATATCTTCAAGACCAATTTTTGATGCTATTTTATTCCCTAATATGGGTATTGTCCGTTTATTAAATCTTTTTCTATCATCTTCATTCCATTTTGCATCTCTTTGATCAAAATATAACTCAGCTACTTGAGCCAAAGTCAATCTTTTTTGACTAGCAGCTCTTTTTATAGCCATTTCTTTTCTATTTAATCTTTTTTTAGCTTTTACAATATCTGATTTTAGATTATTGAGTTGAATTAATGCTTCATCTTTATCAAGACTATCAAGCTTTTTCTTTACAGCTTCACCAAACTCATCTCTATAACTTAGATAAAGAGCTCGAGTCTCCTTGTCTGTAGACTTTGGGTTATAATATTCCGTTATGCCATTATACTTTTTTGCTTTAATTTTTCTAAAAGCCATATTAACCCTTTTTTATAAATAACTCCTATGAAAAGTTTCCACAAAAAGTTTCCACAATTGTACCTAAATTTGTGGAAAACTGCATATTTCTGCTAAAATTGAAAATTATTACAATAGCAAGTAATGGCTGTATAGACGATACTTGAGAAGGTTTGAAGAGGTTTGATTATATATCATGTCTCAGGTTCGAGTCCCCGCGGACCCACCACTACTTAAAACCAAACAACATCCCACACAAACGGTATTTGATAGACTCTTTAAGGTTTAGATTTACACGCTTAATACACAAATAATACACACCACATGCAAAATTAGCATTTTAGACAACATTTTATAGTTACAGTATGTGTAGTTTATTTGTTACATTCACAATGAAAGCACGTGTTAATAATAGGTACATGATGGTTATCAATAGGTATATGTAGACTTTTGTCTGTATTATTTTTAGCTTCATGTTTAATATTGCTATCTTGACACCCTGATAATATAACAAGTGATATACTTGCAAATAGAAGTTCTTTCATTTATTTTCCTTATCGTAAGTATATCGATAAATAACTTTTAATTATCTTCTATTATTCAATGGAATGATACTCTTGTTGGTTCTTCTAGTAAAGGGTGGATAGCAGTAAAAATAGAGTTAAAGAGCTTAGTTCATAGTGTTTACATACCGTTAGTATAGATTATGTACAATACTTTCATAGCAATCAAGATCATATAAAACTAATTAAACTTTAACTCCTATTAGAGATATTTCCCTTTTATCCTTGATTGCTGAAACCAGGTATGATAGTTTACTCCCTTTCTATCATGCTTGGTTATTTATCAAAACTTCCCACATATCATCATATTATAAGTTTCAGTAGTCACTTATTTGATTATTAATATTGCAACCCAAGGGACAAAGTTGAAAAATGTTATTAAAAACTTATAACTTGCTAAGTACATATGAATAGATTTGGAAACTGTTTCTTCATCTAAGCCAAACATCATTTTATGAATCTTATACATAACATCACGGAACACTAATACTGCGATAGCAGTTAAAGTGTATATCCCAAAATTTATTATCATACACCAGAATAAGAATTCTTGTAATATTTCAATATTCATTTTAATCTCCTAAAAACATAGGTTAGTTAGAACTGTGTAAATATCCAATAATTACTAAATTGTATCATAAATCTAAAACTTTATGGGGTTGTCCCACGAAGAAGTGGCATGTCTCCATTTTTTAATTTTACTTAAGGATTACAGGTATATAATTAAGAGGAATGGTAGATAAAATATCTATCTATATACAAAAGGAGATGATACAATGAAGGCAACTATATCTGTGAAGGGGAATGAATACATTCTTGAGATAGGGGATACACAAGTGGTCCTTGGAGGGCAAGGAGGTCTCTCTGATGAAAATATCAAAGAGATGCTTAAGATGATGAAGAATAGAGGAGCAAATCAAGTGACAATGAGGTCACAAGGAGGTCTCTCTCCTGAAAATATCAAAGAGATGCTTGAGCTTATGAAGAGGAGTAGCAATCCACCAATAGAGGTGATATTTACGCTTGAAGGCATGAGTGATTCTTAGTAGTGCAATGAAAATAATAAGGACTTAAAAATGTCAATAGCAAAATATATACTATTTGCAGTAGCATTGTTTCTCCTATGGGTGACAGAACCTTTATGGAGGACAGCTGATACTACGCCATCAACTATAGATGTTCTCGTCGAAGAACAGCAAACAGAGCGAAGTAAGCTAATTGCTGCTGAAGCTAAAAAGAAAAAAGACTTAGAAGCAAAATTTGGTAAAAAGCCAGCTGGTAGGTACAAGACTGGTGTACCTCCTGCAGTACAAGAATATTGGGACAAAACACTTAAATACCCTGCTTCACTTGAAGAGGAAAGGTGTGGTCCTATTCATGCTGGTAATAATGGCTGGGTAACGGTATGTAGATATAGAGTAAAAAGTAGCTCTGGCGGTTTGGAGTTGAGGCAAGATACTTATATTATTAAAAACGGCGTAGTGGTTAAATGAAAACTCTATGACTTGCGGGGAAGAAAAAAGTAATTAAAGGGAAAATATAGCAACCAATGACAGGGGAATGAGTATATTAAGGACTCAAAAGGCTTTGATTGCTACGTGGATATTCAACCTAATCTTGTTTAACGGTTACTTTTAATGAATCTTATCTTGTTATTTTTATCTTTGGACATAGCTACACCGTAATCGATATTATTAATATCCAAAAACATTTGAGCAACATTAGATTTTATTACCAAATTGACATTCTACTCTTACTTTAATTCAATGGTGTAAAAGGTGCCAGCAAACTAATTTTCAGCTGCAGGAATAATCATTACGGGAATATCCGAATGATGCAGCACTCCCTTGCTGGTACTACCAAGAATCAGATGAGTCAGCGCACCTTTTTTATGTGAACCCATTACAATGATATCTGCTGCGTGACGTTTGGCTTGATTGAGAATAGTTTTGACTGTCTCACCCTGTATTAAAAGCGCGGTTGTTTTCAGCCCTGATTCCTCAAACTGACTTGCATATAACTGCAACTGGCGATGCTCTTTATGAAACTCTTCTGCATGAACATCGCGCATCACTTCTGTATCTACCTTGCTGCCGACAAACTCCGGTTCAGGCTCAGCAACGTGCAGTAGCCAGACTTCTGCATCTGCAGCTTTTGCAAATTTAATTGCTTCATTAACAACATTAGAAGATATTTCCGATAAATCAACAACAACCTGTATTTTCATTTTTTTCTCTTTATCTTTTTAGAATATTTTTGCCCAGAAACTGTAGTATCAACCCACATTTTCAATCATCTCTACTATTCAAATATCATCATACCATAATAGTGGATTTTCTATGTACTCAACTTTCGCACATAAAGGCATTTTTACTTACGGTGTTAAATATCTCTTTCTGCTGTTGCATATCCCATCTTTACACCAACTGTACACAATTATCATCTTTTCAATTCTAGTCTGATTCCAATACGAGCAGCAAAGTAAAGTACATCTCAAAGAGGGATTAATAGTAACCTCATATGGAACAAGGCAGCGTATCACGTATTGTACAAAAAGAATTATTTATCATTTTGCAAGGTATTACATGTAATCATATGTTTTTGGGTAACGAGGCATATTTAGAGAAAAAGGATTTTCAAAATAACCTTATTTAGATATACTTTAATTAGAGGAGAAAATATGGGGAAAATATCATACGATCATATTCAAGAGATTCTTGACAGTTTTAGCGATAAAAATAAAGCATTGGAAACAGTAAAAAATTTGTTAGTATCGAATGGATACACTGAACATCATGATGAAGAGAGACTTTTATTTATTAATTCTTCAGACAGCCATACGCATACAATAGATATAGACTTAAAAAAGTATGCTGAGGAAAATAATACACAAAAAAATGGCAATACTACCAAAGTAATAGATGATAAACTAATACAAAAAGATATGAATGATACTGCAGATATAATACTAAAATATCACGAAATGCTAGAGAAGAATATTATCACACAGGAAGTATTTGATAGCATTAAAAAAGATTTTCTTAGTTAAAATAGATAATGCATTATTAGTAACATCACTACCTACTGAACCAAAGAGTAGATAATGTACACTGTACAAAAATAATCCTTCCAGATCAGTATGTACAGAGTCTTGTATTAAAAGTATTCTATTTCAGGATCATACACCTTCTGCGATCATTGCATCTGCAACTCTTTTAAATCCGGCAATGTTAGCTCCGTCAACATAATTTCCTGCCACACCAAACTCTTTTGCCGTTGAGGAAACATTTTCACAAATATCTTCCATTGTTGCTTTGAGTTTTAAATCAACTTCTTCAAATGTCCATTTCTGCATTGCAGCATTTTGACTCATTTCAAAACCACTTACGGCAACACCACCGGCATTGGCTGCTTTTGCCGGTGCAAGGCAGATATCACTTTTTAACATGATATGTACTGCATCTGTTGTAGATGGCATATTTGCCCCTTCTGTAACACTGACACAACCATTTTTTACCAGGTTCTTAGCATCTACTGCAGTCAACTCATTTTGCGTAGCACACGGGAAGGCTGCATAACATGGGATATTCCATACTGCATGACCACCTTTAGGGTATTCAGAGACCGGTGTATAGCTTGCTTCAGGATGCGCTTTGATATACTCTTCCAAAGAAGCACGACGCTCAAACTTCAACTCTTTAAGCAATGGAAGATCAACACCTCTTGCATCATAGATCATCCCTTTGGAATCTGTACATGTGACAGTAACAGCACCAAGTGCTTGAAGTTTTTCTATGGCATGAAGGGCTACATTTCCAGAGCCACTGACTGTACACACTTTACCTTCTAACGTCTCTTTACCTTCTAACTCCAGCATTTTACGTGTAAAATAAATCACACCGTAGCCTGTTGCTTCAGGTCGCATCAGTGAACCACCAAAGAAAGCCGGTTTTCCTGTAAGGACACCCTCAAAGGCTGTTGTCATTCTCTTGTACTGACCAAACAGATACCCAATTTCACGTCCACCTACACCAATGTCTCCCGCAGGTACATCGATACGTGGTCCAATATGTTTATAGAGCTCTTTCATAAAGGCAGAGCAGAACTTCATCACTTCAAAGTCACTTTTACCTTTAGGGTCAAAATCACTGCCGCCTTTGGCACCACCTAAAGGCAGACCTGTCAAAGCATTTTTCAAGATCTGTTCAAATCCTAAGAATTTTAAAATACCTTCATTGACAGAGGGATGGAAACGAAGACCGCCTTTGTAGGGTCCCAGTGCATTGTTGAACTGCACTCTGTAACCGGTATTGACCTGCACTTCATTCTTATCATCCAACCAAACTACTTTAAACTTAATAACCCTGTCTGGAGTGATCAGTCTTCTGATAATAGCATTTTTTGCACTTTTATTATACATTTCATCTGACTTAAAAAGAGGAAAAATGGAAAGAAGCACCTCTTCCATCGCTTGAAAAAATACATCATCTTCTGCACAATTCTCATTCTTAAGTTTTGCGATCTCTGCTTTTGCATCTACAATGCTGTTTACTCTTTTCATATACTTTCCTTCTTATTGGGTTTGTTTTTTGTATTTAATTGTTTTCATAATTCATCTTGCTTTTTCATATTTTACTTCATCCATTTTAACTAAGAATTACTTACGAGTGAGTATGAATATTCAGAAAGGTCTATGGATAAAAATTTGTAATATCAGAGCTTCCTTTAAGTTTTTTGAGGCACAATTAAAAAAGAGAAACTGATAGATAAAGGGATATATATAATGTCAATGGAAGAACAGTCAAAGAAAATTTTACTAGCACTTTTTTTGGGACTTATCTCATTTACTGCGATGATAGGATTCTTTACACTCCAACAGTCACTGATGGTAGCAGCTATCGTACTGATGGTTACACTTTGGACCAATGAAGGGTTACCACTAGCTGTAGTTTCCCTGTTACCGATCGTTATGTTCCCCGCATCCGGAGTCTTATCAACTAAAGAAGCGGCAGTCAATTATGCCAACCCTATCATCTACCTCTTTTTAGGTGGTTTTTTGATCGCTATTTCCGTAGAAAAGACCGGATTGCATAAAGTGATAGCCAACAAAATGCTGGGGCTTTTCCCAAGCAGTACCCGTGGTATCATCTTTGCACTGATCATCACATCTGGACTTTTGAGTTCAGTACTTTCCAATACAACTACCACCCTCCTCCTGCTTCCTATCGCACTTTTTCTGACTGCAGATGTAAAACTTAAAATGCGTCTGGCACTGGGGATCGCTTACGGAGCAAGTATTGGAGGTATATTGACACCTATCGGTACACCACCCAACCTTATATTGATGGGTATTATGGAAGAACTTGGTATGGAGGCTATTCCTTTTGCACAATGGATGTACATGGTTTCACCTTTAGTTTTCATCATGTTTATCGTAGTGGGTTTTGTGATGAGTTTGGGGCTCAAAGATGTACATATTGAAACTGATCTCAGCACAAAACCACTGACTCCAGATCAAAAAAAGGTACTGTATGTTATAGGGGGACTGATCTTTATGCTTTTGGTCAATGCACCGATCAAACCATACTATGGTGGACTTGGTCTGAGCGAGCCTGGTATTCTGCTTACAGCAGGACTGCTTCTTTTTGCTCCACCATTTTCTATTTTGAACTGGATGGAAGACAAAGAGAATATCCCTTACCGTATCATGTTTCTCTTTGGTGCCGGTTTTGCGATCGCGGCTGCATTTACCAAAACAGGGATGGCATCTGAGATCGCTTCTCACCTTATCGCCTTTTCAAGTATGCCTATCCTTCTCTTCTTGCTGATCATTGCCACAATGGTAACTTTCACAACAGAGATCACCAGCAATACAGCACTGATCTCGATCATGCTTCCCATCCTCTTCAAGGTAGCAGAACAAACCGGTGTCGATGCAGCACTCGTTATGATGGTCGCAACGGTCTGTGCATCCTATGCCTTTATGCTTCCTATTGCTACACCGCCTAATGCCATTGCGATGAGTTCCGGCGTGGTCTCGATCAAAACAATGGCAACTTACGGTATTGTGTTTAATATTTTGGGTATCATACTTATAGTTGCTATTGCAAAATCTTTTTGGATCGGTGTACTGTAGGTGCTATTTGATAAAAAAATTCTGCTGACAACCCTATGATATAGACTTCTGTTTTTTTCTGATATCAAGATCTTCCACATTATATAGATTTTAAATTTTTAAAATCATAGCGTAAAACTTAACCCTTATCTATGATGAAAAGAAAAACTGATGATTTGAATCTTGCAATTTTTTGTTACTATTTGGTATCATTGTTATGTTGAACCTTCTAAATAACATTAGATACTCATTAAATTCAAGAATCATTTTATGAGTATAATTAAAAAGGAATCTCCCATCGAAACTACAGCAATACACTGGTTTTATGTTTATCTTATTGTTACAATAGGGGGAGTACTTCTCTTTTCAGCTATCGCCCATATTCTCTATCAGAAACGATCACCTACAAGTATGATATCATGGATGCTGGCTATAATTTTTATGCCATTTTTGACGGTACCTCTCTACTTTCTCATCGGAATTCGGAAAAGAGAAAATACATACACAAAAGCTTCTGTCCAACTCCACGAAGCCCATCAAGAAAATATTCATATCGATATCGCCCCTAACAATGCACTTAGTAGTATCTTGGAAAAGAACGGCATCCCTTCTGCGACCAAGGGCAATCGTTATGAGTTGATCACGAAAGATACAGAGGCTTATGCACGACTGATGGATGAGATAGAAAAAGCAACAGAGTCAATAGATCTGGGAACTTATGTTTTCAGCTATGATGTTACGACACAAAAGATCTTGGAAGCATTGACAAAGAGAGCAAGTGAGGGAATACGCGTACGACTGCTTCTTGATGTTGTCGGTTCATTAGGATCGTATCTCTGGCAAAAGAACTTTCAGGCACTGCGAGATGCCGGTGGAGAAGTAGGGTTTTTTATTCCCATTATGAGCCGACCTTTTCAAAGCTATATCAACTTGCGTAACCATCGTAAGATCTATCTCTTTGACAAGAAAAGACTACTGAGTGGCGGGATGAATCTTAGTGATGAATACTTGGGTGAAGAGAGCAGTACAAAACGCTGGGATGATATCCTTTATTATTTGGAGGGACCTGCAGTCTTTGGCTTTTATCAGATCTTTCACAATGATTGGAATTATGCAATGGGTCTGACAGATCAACTCAAACTCCCTATTGAACCTGTAGAGTCTACAGGCGAGAGTACCGTACAAGTTGTACCTTCCGGTCCAGATATCCCCACTGATGCACTCTATGAAGCACTACTTAATGCTATCTATACTTCCCGAAAACGTATCTGGATCGTAACACCTTATTTCGTTCCTGATGAAAACATTGTGCAAGCACTCATCATCGCTCAGCACAAAGGTATTGATGTCAAACTCATTACACCCAAACACTCTGACAACTGGATTGCAGATCTGGGGAGAAGTCCTTATATGCGTGAGCTTGATGCTATAGGAGTAGATGTGATCTTATATGAGGGGGAGATGCTCCATGCCAAAGCAATACTCTTTGATGATCTGGGTGGGATGGTCGGCTCTGTCAATATCGACAATCGCAGTCTCTTTTTGAACTATGAGATCGTTACTTTTGCTTACTCTCCTCACTTTATAGAAAGTATCGAATCGTGGATGGGAGAACTGATGGAAAACTCCACACAAGGGATGAAAAAACCCACTAAACTACGCGAAGGAGTGGAAAATATGATGAAAGTCTTCGCTCCACTACTATAATGAGAGCACTGTACAATGTTTAAGCCCTCACGCCTTCATCACTCAGCCTGTCATGACCATTGTCACACAAGCATACCAGATACTTTTGGAGTGCTTTGCTGGAATGTCTATAAAAACAACCGAAAGAATTCAAGGTTTCAAAATTTTCTACGTACAGAGGTGGAGAGACGAGTCGTTGATCTTATTCTCTTTCAGGAGGCAAGTTTCTGTGACGATCACCATTTTGAACTACCTCATTTCTCATATGATGCGGCAGCCAATCTGGAGTTTAGAGGAGAGTTCTATGGGGTTTTAACAGCAAGCAGAACGGAGTCAAGTCATGCTAAAGCTTACCTTTCAGAGGGAAGAGAGAGCATGTTTGGACCACACAAGAGCCTACTATTGAGTGATTACTCCTTTGATGATGGCAGCGCTCTGCTTATCCTCAATGTTCATGCGATCAACTTCCGGGAAAACCAACGTTATAGCAAAGAGCTTGAACGGTTTCTTAACTTGCTTAAAGAGCATAAGGGGCCTATGATCCTTGCCGGAGATTTTAACAGTTGGAACAAGAAACGCATGGAGAAACTCCAAAAAATTGCTGAGAAACTCTCCCTTACAGCAGTAAGCTTTGAGAAGACGGGTAAAGTTAAATCCTTTATGGGAAAAACTCTGGATTTTGTTTTTTATCGTGAGCTAGAGTTAGTAGAAGCTGTAGTGATGGATGAGCATAAACTCTCCGACCATAACCCTCTGTTCGTACGTTTCAAGAGAAAGTTGAGCGAGACTCTTTAAGTACTTTTTCAAAGTCAGGTATGCCACCTCAAATACTCAAAAAAATTGTCTACTCTACCATATTCGCAAGATACTTACGGAAATTGCTATTATGTTCCACGTTTTAAATGTCTCTTTTTACGTTTTTCAGGTTTAAATTTTGGCACGCGATCATCGTGCCATAGGGAGATCGAATTAGTTTAGCTCATCTTTTTAAGATAGATGACGCCAAGGGGCGGTAATGTTACATGTAACATGTTTTTTCGGCCATGGTGCATTTTTGCACGTGATTTTATGGGTGCATCATTGGTGATATTCCAGCCGTCAAACTCTGATGATTGGGAATTAAATATCTCTTCATACAGCCCTTTGCTTGGCAAACCGATCGGATAATCTTTATGGATCTTGTCAGAGAAGTTACAAATAACGATGATAGGCTTATCTCTTTTGCTGCCTTTACGAATAAATGAGATGACATTGGCCTGATAGTCATTTTCATCGATCCACTCAAAACCTTCAGGTTCCACATCATTTTTATAAAGAGATGGTTCAGTTTGATAGAGTTTATTAAGCGTCTTTAAAAGATTATGTATCCCTTTGTGCTGTGGATTTTCCAGTAAGTGCCAGTCAAGACTCTGTTCGTAGTTCCACTCGGCAAATTGGGCGATCTCTCCTCCCATAAAAAGAAGCTTTTTACCGGGATGGGCGATCATAAAAGTATAAAGTGCTCTGAGATTGGCAAACTTTTGATTGTTGTCACCTGGCATTTTATTGATGAGTGAGCCCTTCATATGAACAACTTCATCATGGCTTAACGGCAGTAGATAGTTTTCATTGTACATATAAACAAAACTGAAGGTAAGATTTTCATGATGGTGTTGGCGATAGATCGGATCAATTTTCATATATTTAAGCGTATCATGCATCCATCCCATATTCCACTTATAACCAAATCCTAAGCCACCTTGACTGACAGGACGGCTTACCATTGGATAGTTTGTTGACTCTTCAGCAAACATCATAATATCATCAAAGGCATCATAAACACTGGTATTAAGCTGTTTTAAGAATTTGACTGCTCCTTTGTTTTCATTGGTACCATCCTCATTAGGGATCCACTCCCCCTCTTCTCTGGCATAATCAAGATAGAGCATGGAAGCCACCGCGTCAACACGTATCCCGTCAAGATGATACTTCTCAAGCCAGAACATTGCAGAGCTGATCAAAAAGGCACGCACTTCATTTCGGTCATAGTTGAAGATGGCAGACCCCCATTCTGGATGATATCCCTTACGTGGATCTTTATGTTCGTAAAGACAGGTACCATCAAAATTCATCAACCCGTGTCCATCAGTAACAAAGTGTGAAGGTACCCAGTCAAGAATAACACCGATTCCATGCTCATGCATAATATCTACAAAATGCATGAACTCTTGCGGTGTTCCATAGCGAGATGTCGGAGCAAAATAACCTGTGACCTGATATCCCCAAGATCCTTCAAAAGGAAATTCAGTGATAGGCAGAAGTTCCACATGAGTGAAGTGCATTTCATTAAGATAGGAAGCTAAAGCTATTGCCGCTTCTGTATAGTTTAAAAAGCGATTGCCCTCTTCTACTTTACGCTGCCATGAACCTAAATGCACTTCATAGATCGAAACGGGTGCTTTGTGCGAATTTTTCTTACGTCGTGAACGCATCCATGCTTTGTCATTCCACTTATAATTGTTAATATCCCAGACACGTGATGCCGAACTTGGTGCAACTTCAGCATAAAAAGCGTAAGGGTCAGCTTTGTCAGCATTTGCATTTTCTTCTTCACTGTCAATATGATATTTATAGGTTGTTCCCTGATCAACCCCTTCAATAAAGCCATCCCAAATACCCGAACCATCTCCGCGAAGCTGGAGTTTGTGGCTTCTGTCATTATAGTCATTAAAGTCACCACGTACATACACACCTCTTGCATGAGGTGCCCAAACTGCGAAATAAGTTCCTTTTTGACCTTCACGATCCATAAGATGCGCACCTAAATGATCATAGAGTTTTGCATGTGTTCCCTCTTTAAAGAGGTAAATATCAAGCTCGGTAAAACGACTGACATCATAGTGTATAGAGTGTGACATAGTTAATTCCTTTCCATTGAAACGCCAAAGCGCTGTGTGATGCTGTATCGATACATCTCTTCATAAGATTTAGATGCAACTTCCCAGCTAAACTGCTTCTTCATCGCATTTTTGACAAGCTGTTTCATTCCCTTTTTGTCATTATAGTACGTATCTACTGCCCATTTCACTGTTCCATACAAGGCTTCTGCAGAAGCCTCATAAAACTTAAATCCATCACCTTTCCCGGTATAGGGCTGATAATTCTCGATAGTATCATCCAAGCCACCTGTTGCACGAACGATCGGCAGGGTTCCGTAACGTAAACTGTAAATCTGGTTCAGCCCGCAAGGTTCGAAGAGTGAAGGCATCAAAAAGAAATCACTCCCTGCTTCGATCTGATGTGCCAGATCATTTTTGTACCCTATATACGTTCCAAATTTGTCTGGATAGGTTGAGGCAATATGACTGAAAAAACGTTCCGCCCACTTCTCTCCCGTTCCCAACAGAACAATTTGGATATCCATCTCCAAAAGTCCTCCAATTGCTTCAGCCAGCAGGGATATACCCTTTTGATCCGCCAGACGTCCAACCAAACCGATCACGGGGACATCTTGGCGATGCGGCAAGTTGAATGTTTTTTGCAGCTCTAGTTTACAGATCTTTTTACCTGCCATCTTATGCATGTCATAATTAAAAGGGATAAGCGTGTCTAGAGAAGGGTTCCACTCTTCATAATCTACACCGTTTAAAATACCGAAAAGTTTTGTACCATGGTGAGAGATCAAACCTTCAAGTCCCCACCCAAATTCGGAAGTACGGATCTCATCAGCATACTTTTGACTTACAGCATTAATAGCATTGGAATGAACAATTCCCCCTTTTAAAAGGTTGATCCCGTCATACTCTTCGAGTTCATCCTCAGTAAAATGCTCCCATCCTATACCTAAAACATCCATAGCACCCTTATAAAACTTTCCCTGATGCTGGAGATTGTGGATACTCAGCACGGAAGCCGTACGTTCAAAATCAGGATCTTGTGCATACACTGTATTTAAAAAGATCGGCATGGCTGCAGTATGCCAGTCATTTGCATGGATGATATCTGGCTTAAAATGCAATTTTTTAGCCAATTGCATCGCTGCTCTGGAGAGAAAGATAAAACGGTTATCGTTGTCACTGAAAGCAATGCCGTTTTCATCATAGAGACCTTTTCGCCCGAAGTAACGCTCATGTTCAATAAAATAGATCGGTACATCACTGCCGGGAAGCACACCTTCATACACTCCTGCCCACTCTTCGCCTATCACACCCATGGGTACACCAAGTGACCCCTCCATAGGTTTGAGATCATATTTATCTCTATCTACAATATAATAACGCGGCATCACGACCCGCACATCATGTCCAAGTTTTCGGAGTGCCTTGGGAAGGGCACCAACAACATCAGCTAAACCGCCACTCTTAGCAAAAGGAACTACTTCTGCTGCAGCTATTAAAATCTTTAATTTATTCATACTTTTCTCTCCTTAGAGGCTTATTACTATATTATACATCTATTTTTAAAATGAATCCATATATTCTAAAATCTAATTTTGAAATTCTTACTCTTTTTCCAACCTTCTATCAACAGCTCGTCCATAAAGTCTGGTCATTTTCATTAGATCTTTTTCAAGAAGTGTATCTAATGCATCATCCTTCATTCTCCATTGCCAGTTCCCACCTGTTGTTCCCGGACGGTTCATGTATGACTCACTTCCAAGACCAAGCAGATCCTGCATAGGAAAAAGTACCATACTGCATACTGTCCCGAGTGCGGCACGGATCATATCTCTATGAATAAGATTGGCATCTGTATTGAGATAGCGTCGGGTGAAATCCCGTACCTCTTCGGGTTGTTTACTCCACCATCCCACGACCGTATCATTGTCATGAGTACCGGTATAGACCACTTGATTGCTCTTTAGGTTATGCGGCAGGAACGCAGACGGGTCATCACTTTGCATAGATTCGAATCCAAACTGTAAAACTGCCATTCCTGGATAATCCAATGCCTCAAGCAGATCGGTCACATCCTGTGTGATGATACCAAGATCCTCAGCGATCACAGGAAGCTTTCTCCCCATTGCCTTTTCAAGTGTTTTGAAAAGATCCATCCCCGGCCCTTTTTGCCACCGTCCGTAAATTGCCGTCTTCTCAATAACAGGGATTTCCCAATAGCTTGCAAAACCGCGAAAATGATCGATCCTAATGAGATCGAACATCTCTGCCATATGACTGAAACGATCAACCCAGAAACGATACTTCTCTTTTTTCAGTATTTTCCAGTCAAAGAGCGGATTACCCCAGCGCTGTCCAGTTTTACTGAAATAGTCTGGCGGCACACCTGCTACAACGGTGGGGTTGCCATCATTGTCGAGTTTAAACCACTCTGGGTGACTCCAGACATCACTACTGTCATGTGCCACAAAGATCGGTAGATCACCTATAAGTTTTACATGATGCTTTTTGGCATAGCGGTGCAATTTCTCAAACTGGCGAAAAAAAAGAAACTGAACAAACCGGTACCACTGCAATTCACTATGAAGTTTCTCTGCATACTCCGCAAGTGCTTTGGGATGACGCATCCTCAGTGCTTTGGGCCAATCTGTCCAGGGACGGTTGTCATGATAAGATTTTAGAGCAAAGAAGAGCACAAAATCTTCCAGCCACGCAGCCTCCTTCTTGCAAAAGTCACGAAACGGTTCTGCAAGAAAATGGTTTGGCCGAAGTTTAAAATGCAAATAAACATTTTTTAGAAGCTTTAGCTTGTAGGGAATAACACGCTCATACGCTACATATGTTTGGTCAAATTCTTCTGTTTTGATCTCGTTGGGATTGAGAAGATCATCTTCAACCAGCAGTTCTGGACTGATAAGCATAGGGTTTCCACCGAAAGCAGAAAGTGTCTGATAAGGGGAATCGCCGTAACCGGTCGGTCCAAGCGGCAGCATTTGCCAAAGTGTTTGACCAGAGCGCTCCAAAAAATCGATAAAACGGTAGGCAGAAGGTCCCAAGTCCCCAATGCCGTATGCGCCGGGAAGAGAAGTCGGATGCAGAAGAATTCCACTATTACGTTCATGTCTCATAGCAACTCCTCTAAATATTTTGCTCCCTCGAGAGGAGCATCTTTAAGACGAGTTTGAACAATAGTAACCCTCTTTGCAGCCTCAGGCAATGCATAGGCTTGGATCTGCTCAGTGACCATCTCTACAAGATAAGGATTGGCAGAGACTATTCCCCCTCCCAGAACAAGTATCTCCGGATTAAAAAGAGTTACCATTGTTCCCGTTGCTGTCAGCAGTGCTTCTTCAAACATCTTGGCAATATCACGTTCAATCTGTTTGTCACTATGACGCAACTGTAAAAGATCCGGTTGGCCTTTCATATCGTGATATTGTTTCCATTTTAGCATCCCGGAACCAGAGGCATAAAGCTCAATACAATTATCTTTACCGCAACCGCAGTGAAAAGGAGTGCTTTTATAGGGTATATGACCTATCTCGGCGGCCAGTGAATCATGACCATGCAGTAACCGTCCATCACTGACTACACCACATCCAAGACCTGTACCGACATAAAGTGCAACAATATCACGTGAAGTATGATCATGTGCTTCAGCCAATACAGCACAGTTGACATCATTTTCGATCTCCACTCGAATACCGAATATTTGCTCTGTTTTCTGCTTGATATCGTGGATCTCTACTTCAATATTGGGAGCAGTGATGATACATCCATGATGTATCATCCCAGCATAAGCAATCCCTATAAACAGTATATTCGGATAACGCTTTAGCAATGATCCAATAAGATCATACAGTTCATGATCGCAACTGATATAGGTCTCATGGATTATTGTGTCGTACGTATGCAGTTCCGTGCGGATCGTAGTACCACCAACATCCATATAGAGTTTCATACTAGTTTCCTATAGAGCTTCAAATAGCTTTTAGCACTCTCTTCAAAAGAGACATCACAATGCATATTGGCTTTGGAGATTTTTAAAAATAACTTTGTAGATGTAAACAACTGCAGTGCACGTTTTACTGATCTAACAATCGCATTACTGCTTAATTTACTCAATACTATACCCTGACCACAAACAGATCTGTCTGTGTCATCAATATCCCGAACACTGTCATGCAGTCCACCTACATCATTGACTATGGGGATCGTCCCGTAACGCAGAGAAATTAACTGATTGAGTCCACAGGGCTCAAAACGTGAGGGCATCAGAAGAAGATCAGCAGCAGCATACATTCGGTGTGACAGAGATTCATCATAACCAAACTGGATCGAAAAATTGTCATGATTTTTACTTGCTATCTTCAATGTTTCAGCCATTGCTTCATCACCTTCTCCCAAAATGGCAAAGTTGAACTTCATTGTTAATAGTTTCGGCAACGCTTCAATAATGACATCAAGCCCTTTTTGCTCTGTAAAGCGTCCGATAAAGACGATCAGAGGTTTCTGGACATCCCGCAGTCCATGTTCTTCACAAAACAGAATTTTATTCTTTTTTTTGTTTGTAAATTTTTCAAGTCCGTAGTTTTTCGGTAGTGCAGGATCGATCAAAGGATCAAAAAGTACCGTATCAATACCATTGAGAATACCATGAAGTTTAGGTGAATGAACCTGTATAAACCCCTCAAGTCCACAGCCAAATTCAGGCAGCATGATCTCTTTAGCATAGGTTGGACTTACTGTCGTTACAACATCACTATATGCGATACCCGCTTTCATACAGTTCACCCCTCCCCAGAACTCAATACCTTCAGGGGTAAAATAATGTTCTCTCAGTCCCAAACGTTCCATACTTTCTCTGGGGAAATGTCCCTGAAAAGCCAGGTTATGAATGGTGAAAATAACATGAAGTTCAGGGAGTATCTCTTTTGCCCAAAGTGCTGACAATGCCGTATGCCAATCGTTAAGATGCAGTACATCGATCTCAAACATTTGTGCCAAAATAACCACTGTTTTGGAAAAAATGCCAAAACGAATATCATTAGAGAGATAATCACCGTTTTTGTTTCCATATGGTGTTATACAATGGCAGAGGGTTGCTTCATATACAAAAAGAGTCCGTACCCCCTGGTTCATTCCCTCGAAGAGTGAAATCTCATAGATATCTTTACCAAGGGTGATCTGGAAAGACTCATTCATAGCTGTCAGAGCAAATTTTTCCCGATCTATAAAATCATAGAGCGGCATTACGGATAGTACATCTATCTCTTTTGCCAAAGTAGTAGGCAGTGCCTGTGCCACATCGGCTAACCCTCCGGTTTTTGCATAAGGAAAAATTTCAGCAGCAGCAAAAAGTAATTTCATTTAAATTTTTACCTCACGCAGAAGCTTTGCCGCCTCTTCAGGTTCCACAGGATTAATTAGCATTCCCGTAGAGAGTTCAAAGCCTCCCAGTCTATAGATACGTGGCATTATACGGATCGTAAAACGATAAAAGTGTTTTAAATGAGGGAAATAAGGTGTATTTTCAAAATTAATATTCAATGGAGCCAAACGAAAAGCCAAATTGAAGTCAAAATTTCCCAGCTGGATA
The DNA here is from genome assembly GCF_047716765.1 of Sulfurovum iocasae. Classification (GTDB taxonomy): domain Bacteria; phylum Campylobacterota; class Campylobacteria; order Campylobacterales; family Sulfurovaceae; genus Sulfurovum. The sequence goes on along the minus strand of NZ_CP180410.1, from coordinate 998,307 downwards.
TCAAGACGGGTAAAGATCTCTTTCATGAGATCTGCGAGGTTTAGCATATCATCCCGGTCAAGTTCATCCAGATTGGTCAATGCTCTCCTCGGAGCAATTATCACTTCAAAAGGGTATGCAGAAGCGTAGGGACAATACGCAGTAAAATCTCCTCTCTCAGAGATGATCCTAACCTCTGCCAAACGTTCATTTTCCAGAATGTCTTCCACTTTGCTGCGTCCATGTCTTCGGTAATATTGCAAATGCCTCTCCAGAAGATTTAATTCACGTGTTGGAGTAATTGGAAGGGCAATAATCTGTGTATGGGGATGCTGCTGTGTAGCACCTGCATGTTCTCCCTGATTTTTGAAGATACTGGTATGTATCAGTCGTTCATCCTGTCGCAGATCTGCAATACGCGTAGCAATTGTCGAAAGCCAGTCTCTGATCTCTATAGTATCAAGATCTGCCATCCTGCTGTTATGAGACGGGGTATCGATCACAATTTCATGAGCTCCAACACCAGGTACGGATTCAAACATACCTGTAAGTTTGGAGTGATCCTCAAGTTCAATTTGGACTGCCTTGTAGAGATTGGGAACTACACGTACTTTCCAGTTGGTTGCATTTGCTTCATTCTCTCTTATAGCATGGATCTCCGGTGGGGTCATAGATTCGTTACCTTCACAGAATGGGCAGGTCTTCAAAGTAAACTTTGTAAGAGGGACAGCAAGTGTGTCAGGGCGACGCATACGTTCCGGTGCTATTAATACATATTGACTGTGCAGCCTATCACGACGGATTTCAGACATTTTTCTTTCCTCTCTTACGTATACTTAATTTTTCCCAATGATAGCATTAGACAAACCAGTTTTCATCATAGGTAGCATCCAGTGCAATCTCAAGTTCACCAAACCCCGGAAGGGTTTGAATAATGATACCTTCACGTTCAATCTCAAAACGAAGCTGTACTTCTTGGGTATCCCTTTCATTAAAATCAAGACTGAGTTCCAACCAGGACTTATAAGCTACCAACAATTTTATTTTATTCGATTCCATTATCGATTTTTTTGTTCTGAATAATGATGTCATTGAAATTTCAAACCGCGTATCAAACGGTTCTATCGTGATATATAGCTTCTCACAGTGCTGTAAAGCTTCCATATCACCTTCAAAGGCACAATAGACCACTTTCTCATTTTGTCCGAAACGGATACGCTCTATCGGTCCGCGTTTTCTATCCATGGTTGAAAAAAGTTTTGTCTCATCAACGATCCCACAGCCGACCCATTCAAAAAATGCGTTATGTCCGCCATCAATAAGCGGCTGTATAGGAAACTTGGGTTGCAATAGAAAATCTTCCCCGCTCCGATTAGTAATGATCGGTATATAGAGATCATTGGGCGGTGATATTTGCATAAGATGATAGATGTTGATCAGATGTGACCGGAAGAGTTCATCAAATTCAGCAGAGAACTCTGTAGAATGGTCATCTCCATACCACCAGAACCAGTCAGAACACTCTGCAGCCAGAAAATGCTGCAGGATCTTCGTTTGTATCTCCTCATCAAGCCCCTCTTTATGGTGCTCATAGTCACGTCTGGTCATATAGATAAGCTCCCAGCCTCGTGTCTTTTCAGGATGTCCAACCCATGTATTGAATTCACCGTGTATCCAACTCCCTGCTGCAAGATGAGGCAGTTCTCTGGCATCTTGCTGCGCGATCGTATCCATCCCAACCATACTGCACCACTCTGTCTCTGCGAGTTTTGTATATAATGCATCAAAAAAATCAAAGGCATTATTATAATAAAACTCCCAGGCATTCTCTCCATCAAGGATGACGAAAACAGTACACTTGTCTCCTCCTTCTACCATTGGATATAGCATAGAGACAAAATGATCAGCAGCACGTTCTGCTGCCCAAAAACGGTAGGTGAAACCAATTAGGTCACTCAATCCATGATCACGAAAACCCATTATCACTCCATTATGCTTATAGGAGTGATAAAGGGCATCACGATGGTCTGACCCCAAAGATTTAAACAGGATCGCCTCATCTGTTGCGATCCATTTCAGTCCGGCATCACGGTAGAGAGCAACACTACGTTCATCAACTGCACCTTCCGCCGGCCAGAACCCTATGGCATCATGACCAAAAGTCGTTTTATAGAGTGCCTGTGCCTGAGAAATTTGGAGTTTAGCATCTGCCACAAGCGATAATGGATGCTCAGGGATGTTGGTCCCCGGATGGGCACTCTCTGCATTGTTCATATCGATGAGTAGCGGTAAAATAGGATGGTTGAGGGGTGTTGTAGAGAGAGAAATTATTCCTTCACTCTGCAGTTTTGCATAATAGGGAAAGATCGTTTTAATAAAATCACCAAGTGTCTGCAATAATGCATGTTTATGTTCACATTTGAACTCACTTTCTGAAGCAAGCAGTTCTTTGACTGTATCGTTGTGTGTTCGGAGATAGACACCACACCATGCAAGAATGAACCAAACCTCCATATCACAGAGTGCATCATCATCTATCTGTTCCATATGATAAAGCTGTCGATAAGGTTCGATCGGTTCGATCATGGTCTCATATGGTGCACTTTTGCACATCTTGATCATCCACTGTCGATCTGTTTCATTTAATTCCGATGGGTGCTTCATCCATAAAGCAAAAAAGCGGTCATTTGAGACTATATCATCACTATAGAGTTGTATCTGTTCTATGAGTGGAGGAGTAATGTTGAATGTAGCTTTCAGTCCATTATGTCGGGCAAGCATCCAAGGCATATCATAATAATCTTTGATAGCATGCAGAAAAACCCACGGCATCTGCATGACATCGGAGGCATCACGATAATCGGGCTGGTGCATGTGCCATAAGAAAGCCAGCTGCATTATTCTACTCTGCCCAACTCTCTATTTTTGCTTTATACTGATCATAGATCGCTTGACCTCTCTCTTCATTCACTGCCTGAATGTAGAGATTGAGATGATCACTGTATTGATCCGGGATCATCAGGATCCAGTCTTTCCCATTCAACCATATCTTAACACCATCAGCCGAGGAGGAACGCTTATCTCTTGCATCTTCAAGGAATTTACGCATCATTTTTCCCTTAAGTGCCTGTGAACACGCTACCTTTGTCTGCGTATGATAGAAACTTTCTGTTTTTATCACCAGTTCAGAAAGCTTAATATCATGTTTGATGATCATTTCCAGAATTTTAATAGCAGCATACATAGAATCTCTATAAAGAGAGAATTCAGTAAAGGCAAAATTACCGTCTGCTGTTGCGATCAGATCATATTGTTTCAGTTGCTCAGCTTTAAAATCAGCATATTTTCCATACTCGATATCAAGATGCTCAAACTTGATCATATCCGGAGCCCAGGTAGGTAGGAAAATACGTTTTCTACCCTCTTTGGCAGCTTCTATATCCATCAAAGTGAGAACGATCAGCAGGGAATCCTGCATTGAAAGTAGATCTCCTTTATCACAAATAATATCCAGACGCTGACCAAAAGGATAAAGTAAAAAACCTGCATCGAGTTTCAAACTTTTGACGATTTTTCCCATATCTTCAACTGAATGCTTGACCAGGGATTTGAAGTTTGCCAGTCGATGGGCATCATGAAAGTTATTAAAGATCATATTTCCGATATTAAGATCATTGAGTACATAAGGGAAAACCTCACAAGACGCCCCATGCATTATATCAACTGCGATCCGACAGTCATGACAAGCAAAAAGTCTTTTCTGGAAACTCTCTTCCATACTTTTTTTATAGTTGGTACACTCCTCAATACGGTGTGACTCAGTTACTTGTCCAATTTGACTAAAATCAACTCTTCTAAAGGATTCTTTAAAATAGGCCTTTTCAATTTTTTTAGCTAGATCACTGTTGATACGAAGTGCTTCATCATTATAAAAGGTCACTACTGTAGTAGTTGTATCTTCTCTATCTTGTTTAAAATAGATCCCTGCGACATAATCCGGATTGTGCGAAAGATCATAGCGCATGACTGAGGAAGGGATACTTTTCAGATCCACAACATTGATCCCGGCAGCAAGCATACCTCCTACGAAAGCTCTCTTGAGCATTCGAGAACTTTTATGATGATCTCTGGCTATTAAAAGAGTACTTCCGACAGGAAGCTGCATTCCAAAAGCTTCTGCCAACTTACCGGACATTTCACAGGAGAGTTCCACATTGGATTTCCCCACCACTATACCGTTTTCAAAAATAGAGTTCTTGTATCTGCTCCCCAAAATAACATTAGAACTGACGATCGATGCATCTTCTATCTCTTTGTCCGGCCAGATAGTGACATCTTTTTCTACAGTTACCAGTTCTCCAATTCTACATCCCTCTGCAAGTATGATGCCGGCAGTCATTTTAGTGTTTCTTCCAATGACATTGTTATTACAGATCACACCATTATCAATCTTGGTGCCTTTGTCGATTGTCACATTTTCCCAGATAACCGAATTGCTGATCTTGCAATCTTCTCCGATAGTGATATCATCACCGATCACAATATTTTTAAGTTTAGTCCTTTCGCCAATGTGGACATTTTTTCCCAGAACCACTTTTCCGATGATCTCTACACACTCATCCAGTTTGTAAGGTTCATCACTGTAAAGTATTCCATCAGGATACTTAGTCATATTACCATGTATCTTGAAGTCAACACGCCCGCTCATAATATCTTCATGAGCCTCTCTGTAGCTGTCAGGGTTACCGACATCCCTCCAGTAACCGTTAGCATTACCGGCGATCAGTTCTACACCTTCTTTCATGAGCAGAGGAAAGAGATCTTTGGCAAAGTCAAAGTTCTCCCCTTTAGGGATATAATCAAGAATTTCAGGCTCGATGATATAGATACCGGTATTGATCGTATCACTGAAAACCTCTCCCCAGCTTGGTTTTTCCAGGAATTTCTCTATTTTTCCCTCTTCATTGGCGATCACCACTCCAAATTCCAGAGGGTTTTCTACAGAGGTAAGGGTAATCGTGAGTTTGGATTTTTTTTGCTTGTGATAGTCAAATATCTTTTGGAAATCAAAATCTGTCACCAGGTCACCACTGATAATAATGAAATTATCATCACCGATGTGCTCCTGTGCCAGCTTGACTGCACCGGCAGTACCATAATCATCATCCGGTATTACATAAGTAATATTCATACCGAATTTGCTTCCGTCTCCAAAATAATCCTGGATCACTTCCGGCTTAAAATAGAGAAGAACAATAAAATCTGTTATCCCCAGATCTTTGAGAGTTATCATTGTGTTTTCCATCATCGGACGGTTCACAACTGGTAACATTGGTTTAGGTCTTGAGTTTGTAAGTGGCTGAATTCGTGTTCCGAATCCTCCTGCCATGACTACTGCTTTCATAATTTACTTCCTCCCTTTTAATAATTAAAAAATATATAAGCTTTATTGATAAGTATCTTTTGTATACACTATAATATTATTATATATCAAAATATGTCAATATGTATTAAAAAACCTCAAATATACATCAAAGTCTTTGGGAGTGTGAAATTTAGTAAAAAATTTAACTTTAACTAGCTAAGTTTTTAAAGTTCCAACAGTGAATTATGTGAGTCGAAAGGTGATTCAATACACCCAATTTCATCATCACATTGCCATTCATGACCGTTGATACGATAACCAAACTGATAATTCTCATCTGTTTTCAGCACTTTGGTAATGTAGAATTCACCGCTTTTTTTTACTTTCATTGCTTCATTTTCCCAATCATTCCATTCACCGCTGATCTCTACACTTTCTCCCGCTGTTGATGGCAATGTGAAAGTTACCCAAGCCTTGTTCCCTTTTTTTGTAATCTTTATCATGTAATACTCCTTTTTGTATTTACCCGAATTATACACTAGCATTATGAAAATAGCGTTTATACTTTCTATCTTCTATATTTCGAAAATTATATTAATCTAGCAAACTGACTGCATCAAGAAAGCGCTGAGGCAATTGGTATTGGTTTGAAACCACCTCTTTGATCTCGATCAGTTTGAATTCACCTTTTTGATAGGCAACCATTTTATTCGAATTATCATGTGAAAGAAGATGATTGATAGCTGTAATAGTAAAATCAAATGCCATCATCCTGTCTCTGACTGTCGGATTTCCACCACGCTGAATATGTCCGAGAATACTGACACGTGTCTCCAGTCCGATAGTATCCTGTAGCCATTTATGTACTTCGCTGGTCTGATTGGTCCCTTCCGCAACAATTGCCAGGACGTAGTTACGTCCTGATTCCACCTCTTCGCGCAGACGTTTACCCTGTTTTTCATACTCAAACTCTACTTCGGGAATGATACATACTTCTGCACCACTGACCATGGCAGATACAATGGCAAGATACCCACAGTGACGCCCCATCACTTCGACCAGAAAAGCACGGTTGAAGGAGGATGCGGTATCTCGGATCTTGTCAAGTGCATCACGTATGACATTGAGAGCAGTATCGACACCAAGACAGTATTCGGTACCATAAATATCATTATCGATCGTAGAGGGGATACCGACAAAATTAAGATCAAACTCGGAACTGAACTTCTCCATAGCACGGAATGAACCGTCACCACCCAGTACAATAAGCCCTGTAATATCGTGCTCTTTGAGATTATTATACGCTTGTTGTCGGTATTCATACTCAAAAAAACGTTTGGAGCGTGAGGAACGAATGATCGTACCGCCACGGTGTACAATACCTGCTACATCATGATGAGTAGCCGGTTTGATCTTATTGTCGATCAAACCTTCAAGTCCGTCATAGATCAGAAAGGGACGTTCTCCCATTTTATAAGCATAATCAACAAATTTTTTGATCGCGGGATTCATCCCTGGTGAATCACCACCGGATGACATAATTGCTAAAGCCATTACAACTCCTCTTCTATTCTATCAAGATTAGCAAAACCGGGTAATATTTTGCCCTCAAGCAGTTCAAGACTTGCTCCACCGCCTGTAGATATAAAACTGAAATTATCAGCTTCTCCTGTTTTATCAACAGCGTCAGCTGTATCACCACCACCCACTATCGTATAGGCATAACAGTCAGCTATAGCATTGGCGATCTTGTAAGTACCTTTTGAGAATCTGTCTATCTCATAGATCCCCATCGGTCCGTTCCAGATAATGGTATTGGAAAGACCTATGGCTTCACTAAAAAGCTTTACAGTAGCCGGTCCGATATCAACTGCCTGGAATCCTTCGAGTACATCCTGTGCAGGTACCACTTTGATATCTACTGGTGTTTCGATCGAATCTGTAATAACAAGATCAACAGGCAGATAGATCTTGACCCCATTTTTCTTAGCCTGTTCTATGACATCACATGCTGTTTCGATATACTCTTTTTCATAAAGAGAACGCTGCATATCGTAACCAAGTGCCTCGAGAAAGGTGTTGCTCATAGCACCGCCGATGATAAGTTTATCGATCTTTTGAAGCACCTCTTTTAACAAAGTGATCTTGGATGAAATCTTTGCACCCCCGATCACAAGTGCTATAGGGTGTACTGGATTTTCCAGAGCTTTTGAAAAGGCTTCTATTTCACGCATCATTAAAAAGCCAGCCACCTTGGTGTCGACATAGTCCATTACACCATAGGTCGAAGCGTGTTTACGGTGAGAAGTACCAAAGGCATCATTGACATAAATATCACAAATAGAGGCAAGTCTCTTTGAAAGCTCAGGATCATTTTGCTTTTCACCTTCCTTGAATCGAATATTTTCAAGCAAAAAAACACGTTCTAGTGAGCAGGTGGCAATCTCATCTCGGGAGCTTACAAAATCTTCAATAAATTCAACCCGCTTCTGCAGTAGCCGTTCAAGACGTTTAATGATATGTTTCAAAGAGTACTTCTCATCGTACTTGCCTTTGGGACGTCCAAAATGAGAAACCAGTGTGATCGAACAGGCATTATGATCGATACAGTAATTGATCGTCGGAAGTGCTGCGCGAATACGACGGTCATCTGAAATATTATTATGCGAATCAACAGGAACATTAAAATCGACCCGGATCAAAACACGTTTACCGGTGACATCTATATCCTTAAGACTTTTTACACCCATCATTGTAGTGATATTAGAGATCATGTTATGTTTCCCTTATACCATGAACATACATTCATAATACTCTCTTGCCATACTTCTAAAGTCCGGGTATGGAAGGCTCAAGATGAAGAGTAAACATACGCTCATAATACTCTCTTGCCATACGTCCGGAGTCAAAATCAGCTTCGATCTCAGACATCGCATTTTTCATGATCTCAACCCACTCTTGCGGATCATCATAATAGAGTGGAAGGATCTTGTTTTCCAGTACATCCATCATATTTTCATAGTCTTGTCGATCCTGATCTTCAATTGAAAGATCTGGATCAGCAAAAGGAATAGTAAAGGCATTCTTACCATCTCTGGCAAACTCCGGATGCCATCCGTCATCGATGGAGAAATGAATAGAGCCGTTCATACTGGCTGTCATACCGCTAGTACCGCTGGCTTCACGTGTAATTCTCGGAGTATTAAGCCAAATATCACTTCCCTGCTTTAGTAGGCGGGAAATTCTAAGTTCATATCCGGTAATTACCGCAATATTTTTATAATGACGGCTTATCCGGATCAGTTCATTGAACGTATCGATAGAACCCTGGTCAGTGGGGTATGGTTTACCAGCCCAAATGATCTGTACCGGTCGCTCTTCATTTGTGATCAGTTTAACAAAACGTGCCAAGTCATATTTGAGTAGATCAGGGCGTTTGTACTCCGCAAAACGGCGTGCCCAGACAATAGTAAGCACCTCAGGGTCAAGCATTTTTCCAGTTTGATCAGCTACAAGATCAAAAAGAAGCTTTTTGAGATGTTTTTTACGTGCCATTACCTCATAATCCTCATGTTCATCAAGTGCACGGATCAGAGTTTTATCGGTCCAATATTTTTTGTTTTGGGCATTAGTGATGGAGATAATGTCACATCGATCAACAATATGATCCCACATTTCATTGGCCACCTTACCATGGATCTTGGATACTGCATTGGCAATTTTGGCACTACGCAGTGCACCGACGGTAAGACTGAAATTGTCTCCCTCTTCATAACCACTGAGCTTACGTACGGTTTCAAGTGAATGTCTGTTAAAAAAGCCCATCTCATGCAGGAAGTGGATATTATGTTCTTCATTTCCTGCTGCTTCGGGAGTATGTGTTGTAAAAACGACATGCTCACGCAGTGCTTCCATCGTTTGATAGTGTTTTCCATACAGTTCATAGACAAGCGGCAAGGCATGTCCCTCATTCATATGATAAATATCAACCTTGTGATTCAATGCTTCAAGTACTTTAGTTCCTCCGATACCTAATACGATCTCCTGTGCCACACGGGTACGCTCATTACCATCATAAAGTTTATGTGTAATGGTTCGTGAAAGGTAGTCATTTTCATCAGTATCAGTAGAGAGGAGAATGATCGGTGCAGAACCAAAAATATCGGGACGAAGCAGGAATGCTTTGATACGCACCTCTTCATCATTAACCCTTACCGTTACATGAACATCAAGCTCTTCAAGAAAGTAGTAGAATTTTCTTGTAAAAGCGGGGCGCAGTGTGCCATCCTCATTACGTGCCTGATCATAATAACCAAAACTCCAAAGCAGCCCGATACCCACCACATTCTGCTTGAGGTCATAAGCACTTCGCATATGTGACCCTGCAAGAAAACCAAGACCTCCGGAGTAGATCTTGAGTGACTGTGCAATAGCAAACTCCATAGAAAAGTAGGCAACACTTTTACTATATTTTGGATTTATATCATAACTGTGTAATTGCATTTGTTTTATCCTTCGTATTTAAAACTATTTGTTGAGATTGGCATAAAGTATGGTTTTACCTAGTTCTACACCCGGTTGATCATAGGTATTGATCTTTAGCATTGACCCGGTCAGAGATGTCAGAAGTTCATAATAGATGATCATTGCACCGATATTTTCTTCATTGATCTTAGAGATCGTAATACCATCTGTAGGAACACCATTGTCAATAAGACTCTGACGGGTAGCATCACACTGGGCATTGATAAGCTCATTGAATGTCTTGCCATTGATAAAGTCTGTTTTTTCAATATGTTTGAGTGAAATATCAGGGATAAGTAGATCATTTTCAAAATCATCAATATTGATGAAAGTGACAGTTTTGTCTTTAGGTCCTTCGATCACCAGCTGTAAAAAAGAGTGCTGATCCACTGCACCGATCAGACCTATCGGTGTCATGCCAACGCTACCGCCTGTGCTGTCGATCTTACCTATGGACTCTCCCCAAAGCTGAACATACCATTTTGTCAAGTTCTCAAGATCATTGGCATAGGAGAAGAGGACATTGATCGAAAGCGCTTTGGCGTTCTCATAGTAATAGCAGGCTTTTTCAAGCAGGTGCTTCTCTTCTCCGACAAAGAGACGGTCTAAAAATGCTCCTGCACCACCTAGCAGGGCTTTTGTATCATACCCGGCAAGTGTCAAAGGAACAATACCCACTGCACTTAAAACAGAGAAACGTCCACCGACATTATCTGGGATATTAAACTGCTTGATACTGTAACTGTCTGCAAATTGTGAAAGGGATGAGCCTGCATCGGTAATCACCATCACACGTTCTTTGTCAGCACCATCAAGATCCAGATCAAAATGGGCAATAACAGTTTTAAAGATAGACGTCGTCTCGATAGTTCCGCCCGATTTGGAAATAACAATAAACAACGATGACTCTTTTTCCAATCTACTCAAAGTCTGTGAAATATTGATCGGATCGGAATTTTCAAACAGATGCAAATTCACAGGTGAATCATTTTTCGCAGCCAACAGAGAATCAATAGCCTTGATCCCCAAAGAGGAACCACCGATACCGATAATAACAATATCTTTGATCTTCCCTCCGGCAATCAATGTATTGGTTTCGCTGTACGATTTTAGCTCGTCTATCACTGCAAGCGAAGTTTCCGGAAGTCTGTAGTAGCCGATACGACCACTCTCTTTTTCCTCTTTGATTGCATTAAGCGCATCATCCATGATACCCTGCTGTGTATCAGTGGCATCAAATGTAAAATCACAGCTAAAGCTAAGCATTATTTACCTCCTACAAATACACACATATCTACAAGACGAGAACTGTAACCCCACTCATTATCGTACCATGCAAGCACTTTAACTGTCTTGCCATCAACCACTGAGGTCATATCAGGTACATAGGTCGCGCTGTAAGTAGAACCAATAAAATCACTTGAAACCCGTTTATCGTTATCGATCTCGATGAGACCTTTAAAACTGCCCTCAGCCGCATTATCAAAAGCGGAATTGATATCTTCTACTGTAACATCTTTTTTCAGATTGACTGTCAGATCCACTACAGAGACATCCGGCGTAGGTACACGCATCGCATACCCATTGAGTTTGCCTTTAAGCTGAGGCATAACCAGGGCAATAGCCTTGGCTGCACCGGTTGTTGTCGGGATCATATTGACCGCTGCTGCACGTGCACGCCGTTGATCTTTATTATGTTTAACATCAAGTACGTTCTGGTCATTTGTATAAGAGTGTATAGTCGTCATCAGACCATTTTCAATGCCAAACGTATCATCAAGTACTTTACAGATGGGTGCCAGACAGTTCGTCGTACAACTTGCATTAGAGATGATAGCCTCTCCTTTATACTCATCTGTATTGATATTCAAAACATATGTAGGTGTATCGTCTTTTGCCGGAGCTGACATAACCACTTTTTTAACACCATTTTTCAGATAACTTTGTGCTTTTTCTGTCGTCAAAAAGACACCGGTACACTCGATGACTACTTCCGCCCCTGCTGATCCAAAATCAAGCTCTTGAGGATCACGGGTACTGAACATCGTCACCTTTTTTCCATTGATCATGATGGTATTGTCATCAATGACCTTTGCATCAACACCGGTATGTACACTGTCATATTTAAAGAGATACTCTAACATATCCGGTTTTGCCGTTGTATTGATCGCTACGAGTTCAATATCATCACGTGAAGTGATGATCTTTGCTACGATCATCCCGATACGCCCTGTTCCGTTGATTGCTGCTTTGATTGCCATAATCCCCCCTGATTAGAATTTCATGCTAGTAATATACCCACTCTTTGAAATATCTTAGTTACATTATTGAAACTATCCAATATTCTGTGTTAAAACTACTAGTTACTTAAATTGTATCATAAATTTAAATCATTATCACAGTCTATTCTAAAAAAGTATATTGAATTGAGAGAGGGTAGTGATTTAGTTCCATATTGGCATCTTGGAGATGCCTCTTTTACTAATCATTATTATCTGATTACTTCCAAGAGAATAGATACTTTACAGATAAAAGATCAAAAGCTTATTCTCCTAGTGGTTATCCTCTTTCGTATGATCCAGATTGAAAAACTTATCTGCTGCATAATACATCATAAAAGCCAAACCTATAGCACCGATAGATATCATCCATTCTACCGCTGACGGGGTATATTCAACAAGTCCTGGAGCCGAAGTATATTCATGGATCTTCAGTGGCATCATAGGTGCCAATTGTGTATCATGTACAAGATCATAACGCATCCAGAATATTCCTACCATACCGATGATCGAAGCATAGACCAGTGCTTTTATAGCACGCCCTTTACTGAAAATAATGATGACAAAGGGGATCAACATCCCTAAAAGCACTTCACCGATCAAAAAGTGTTTGGATGTAAGTATATGCACAGCAATATCACCACGTTCAGGCATTTGACCATAAATAGCAGTCAACATTCGCCAAATCTCAAAAAAGATCAGAATAGCCAGCAAGAGTCCCAACACCTGTGCCAAAGTGACCATGAATTTTTCAACTTCAGGCGGAAATTTCATTTTATAACGCCAACCGTAAATTAAAAAAAGCAGATAGGAACCCGTTACCATCGCAGATAAAATAAAATAGAGTGGGAAAAAAGGACCATTGGCAATAGGACGGGCTACCAAAAATCCAAATACAGCACCAAGATTGGAGTGTGCAGCAAGCCCCACTACCAAGCCTGCAAGTCCAAAAATTTTAGAATATTTGTGACTATTATTATTGAGAAAGAAAAATTCCAAGATAATAAAGAAGAGATAGAGTCCATAAAGCGTTCCCATCCACCAGATGGCAGAACTCAGTCCAGGTGTCAATATATTATAGATCACCATACGGACTGGATGCCCTATCTCAAAGGCGATCACGGCAAATCCTGTCAAGATCGCTATAATGGCTCCAATAATTGCCCTCTTCCCAATGATCTGAAATTCTTTGATATTGAAGACATGTCCCAATGATGACATGATACACAGACCTGTACTTGAAACAACAAAAAAGACATACATTGCGATCAGAAGACCCCAGGCATGTTGTCTTGTAACACCATAAGCATGATGCCCTTGCACAAGATAGACACCAATACCGTAGAACATAGCAGTAACAAGTCCGATAGTGAGTAAAAACATAAAAACATTCAACACTGTGAACTCAAAACTAAAAAAAGATTTCAGTGTATGTTTATTATAAGGTAGTATTTTATTTAAATTCATCTCATGATCCTTATGTTAGATAAAAAAGTTTTGGTTGCGTACCAAGATGCTCTTTTAATCTATGATACTCTCTGTCTCTAAGTACCTGGGAAATTTCACTCTCAGGATCATCAAGATCACCAAAGATACGAACTTTTGTTGGACAAGTTGCCTGGCAGGCTGTTGTTGTCTCTCCCTGTATCATTCGGGTATCTGAGCAGAAGTTACATTTGTCAACGGTCATCGTTCTGTCATCGATATAGCGTGCATCATATGGACAAGCCTGCATACAATATGTACATAAAATACACTGATCAGGATTGACCCGAACCACACCATTGTCATCATAATAAGTTGCATTGGTGGGACAGACTGACTTACAAGGGGCGTTATCACACTGTTGGCACTGGCTGGGCTGGAAACTGCTTGAACCAATGCTTAGATTTGGGAAAACCCCTTCTATCTCATGTACCCCGACCCAGATACGGTGATTATCCGCTCCAAGCAAAATACCGTTCTCTTCTTTACAGGCACTTTCACATGCCTTGCAGTTGATACAGTTTTTGTAATCAAGTGCCATTCCATAACGTGCCATCACACTCTCCTTATATCTACGATCGTCTCATGCATTGCTGCGGAACCAAAGGCTTTTTCATAATGATCTTCAATAATAATATTATCATTTGCACCACGATGATGTGCCAAAGTGAGTTCACTTGATTCTGCACCGAACCCATGAACAAAGAACACCACATTCGTTCCTATCTTCTCAGTGGGGTATGCTTTTATCTTAATCGCACCGATACTGCTCTTCACTTCAACCATGTCATCAAGCCCGATCCCTTTTTCATCAGCAACACGCTTGTTGATCCATAAATGATTATCTGAAAGCAGATCTAACAACAGAGCATTATTGGCGCTTCCGCTTTGGGTAAATTGTCCGTGACGTCCAGTAATGAATCTGAATCGTCCTTTAGGTGTCGGTGTATAAAGCTCGTCTCGCCATGTCGGCATAGCATCGATCCCTTTCTTCTCTTCAAGATTGTAAAGCGCACAGGCGATCTTCTTTGTTGCAGTTCGGAAGTCTTTCTTTAAGACCGCTATCTCTTCTGTATCGACACAGGTATCATGATATGGCTCATTGATCAGGGCACCCTCAATAACTGAGTAACTCTTCTTATGTTCAGGGTAGTACTGATATTCATTGACAGATTTTCTTTTGAAGAATTTATCCATATCAGGATAAAAGACGCCTTTTTCCTGTAACGTATCCCATGCTTCTTCACCATAGACACTTGCAACCATATGATGATTAATCGCCGTCTGCGAATGACGATACCCATCAGCAAGATCATAACCCTCTTCTTTATACACCACTGTTTCACCACGATCTGCGATCTCTTCCTGTAGTGATTCATCATATTTTTTTGAAATTTCAAAAAGAGGTTTGGAGAGTTTTTCTCCAAGACCTCGCATCATCTCGATCACAGGTTTGGTATCATACTTCGCCTCAACCACTTGTTTACGCAGGGCAATGGAAGGTTCTGACCCACCAAATGTTTTGACGGGGTCTTCACGCTCCAGATAGACCGATTCCGGTAAAACAACATCTGCCATCATCACTGTATCGCTTGGCATAGTATCGATCACCACAACCAGATCCATTTTCTCAAGCATCTGTTTTGTTTTTGCTGTATTGGGAACAGAGAGCATAGGGTTTTGTTTGTAGGCAAAAAATGCACGTACCGGATAGGGAGCTGTTCCGTCAATAATAGTATTTCGCCAGGCAAGCCATGATCCGCTTGAGCCAACGACTGCAGCTTTGTCTTTCTCAATGCGTTCTTTGGCATTGTCATAACTTGGGGAAGGGATGGCATGCTCACCAAGAGGAAGTTTTTTTCCAAATACAATTCCCCCCTTCTTATCTATACCACCACCCAGAGCAGTGAATATCGCCTGTGCTCGTCTGAGCTGATAATCCTGATGGCTCCAAGCCGTTCGTCGCCCCTGATAATAGATGGATCTGGGTGCATGAGCCATAAAATCACGTGAGATCTTACGAATCTCCTCTGCCTTAATACCGGTGATAGGCTCTGCCCATTCTGGAGTATATTTACTATCGATAATATGTTTTTTATAGGCTTCAAAATCACTCATATTCTCTTGGGCAAAGCGTTTGTTGTAACGTCCCTCCATGAATGCCACATAGGTAAGAGCCAGTACAAAAGCCAGATCAGTCCCCACCTCAATAGGGAGCCATGTATCAGCATGTGCAGCAGTATTGGTAAAACGGGGATCAATCACAACAAGTTTTATTCCCCTGCCTTTTGTCCGTTTGAAAAGATCCATCGTATCAGGGGTCACGATCGCTTCGGCACGGTTAGCCCCCGCCATAATGACATATTCGGCATTATCAAGATCTGCCTGCCCATAACCCCCAAGGGTAAGTGTATACCCGGCGATCGTAGTGGTGAGACAAATACTGCTATGGTTCACAAAGTTAGATGAACCTATTTTATCTTTCATAAAAGAGGCATAGGTATGCTCCGCCATTCCCTCACCGGCACAAAATCCGATGGTAGATCTGTTATCTTTCTCTTCATCAAGGATCTTGACCATCTTATCTTTGATATGTTCATAAGCTTCATCCCACGTCACCCGCTTGAATTTACCTTCACCGCGTTCACCCATACGAATAAGCGGGTATTTCAAACGATCTGGGTCTTCCAGTGCCTGTATCCCGGCATTACCACGGGCACATAACATGTTTCTGGATTTTGGGAAAAGAGGATTGGGATTGAGTTTGGTCAGTTTTCCATCTTCAACACGTGCGATAGCTGCACATTTATTTACACACATTTCACAAAGTGTGGGGATTTGTTGAAGTTTGCCTGTTATCTGAGTCTTTGTCAAAGCAAAGTCAGCTATCTTGCTCTTCTCTTTCGTCTCGATCAGTGCCGAAGCAGCCCCCGACACAGCTACAACCGTTAATGCAGCAGAACCCTGAAGAAAACGCCGTCTTGATATTTCAGTTTTCATAAACATTCCTTACAAAATGAATAACTATTCAGTATTCTATGAAAAGTAAACTTAAATAGGAGTGAATAAATATTCATTTATAAAATTTAAAGTGATTTAATATACTTTATTTATGAGATATAGTATTATTTTAAGTTATGTAATAAAATTATTACTCCATCTCCAAGCTCATAAGGTACATATCTTCACCATCTATCACTTTGACATTTAAACTCTCACACTCTACACATTTATAGGTCAACTCATCTATCTCAAATTCAGCTTCACACTCATTGCAATAGAGTTTTATTTTCTGATGATTGATAATGAACTCTGCTCCATCACAAATTGTACCCTCCTTAAAAGTATCAAATGCTGTTTGCAGCAGATGTATCTCTACTCCACTCATCACACCTATTTTAGTGACTACTTTCGTCACCCTCTTGGCCTTATTCTCTTTGGCTATACCTTCACACTGATTCAACAAAGCCTGAACAATACTATACTCATGCATCAATAACTACCTTTTTTAATCTCTCTGGTGTGTCTCTTGGACATACTTTATAAACAAACGCTTCCCGAAGTTTATGAAAGATACTGTTAGCATCCCAAAACTCTGGATGCATCACTTCAAGCTCTCTCTCTTTGAGTGCCTCTATACGCTCGGTATGCTCTTCCAAATACTCCTGTTTCTCCCAGATAAAGTCATCATCATAAGTATTTTTAGCAAAGCTGTGCAGCTCTTCATAGTAATTCTCATGGGCATACACTTCATCTATCATCTTTATAGCTTTTGCTTTCTCTACCGACAAGGGTAAACACTCATTAAGCAGACGTTCTGCTATCTCTTCTCCTACCCTTTTAGGCAGGCTGTAGGTATGATATTCGCTTCCGCTAAGACCCAATGTTTTATAGTGAGGGTTTAACACTACTCCCTCTTTACCCACTGCATAATCACAGGCAAGACCCATAAAAACCCCACCTGCTCCAGCATTGCGTCCAAATGAGGCTATAGTAACTACCTCATCTGCATAGAGTATGGAACGCACCAAGTCATTCATAGCATTTATATTACCCCAGCCATCTTCACCCTGC
Source organism: Sulfurovum iocasae (assembly GCF_047716765.1). Taxonomy (GTDB): domain Bacteria; phylum Campylobacterota; class Campylobacteria; order Campylobacterales; family Sulfurovaceae; genus Sulfurovum. Next base: position 980,601 of record NZ_CP180410.1, on the reverse strand, counting down.
TTTACACTATCTTCCAAAATATTTAAGTGAATGCCATTCGAGAAAAAGTCCATCCCGCCTATGAGCACCAACACTTCACACTCATTTTTCAAGTACTCCACTGCATACTTTAGTCGCATACACTGCTCTGCACTTATCGCTCCATTGTGAAAATTGAAACAGAGGTAGGCTACATTATCTCGTTTTTCTACACTTGTCTCATAAAAGGTATTATAACTCTTATCAAAAAGCAGTGGAAGCCTATCTTCCTTTATCCCTTCTAACCTATCTTTCAATACATAAGTAGCCGGCAGTTTGAATTTCCCTACCTCTTTTAAGTGTGTGATCCACACTGCACCATTCATGGTTCCCAGACAAATAGCCCCATCTCTCTTGGCAAGAATCTCTTTAGGTGATCCTCTGAAGAACTCTTCTTTCCATGCCCCAAATAAATAACACTGTACTCCCAATATTTCATCAAGTACCCCGGGAAAGCTGTCTGAGAGGTGTATCTTGTCAATAATGGTTTGTGTATCATCTTTTAGCCAGTCAATGGTTCTTTTGGCTTGTGTAAATCTCTCATGTATCGGGTTTAAAAGTTGTGGCACTTTAACATCTTTTCTCAGATTCATAAAAAATGCTTCCAATGCTTTTAGTGAAGCCTGTACTATCTCCTGACGATAGAGTGAAGCTTTATAAGTCTCTCGTACTGTGAAATTTTGCTGCGCATAGATATCTCCTCCATCATAAAGCGCATTGGCTTCAAAAATGACAACTCCCCACTCTTTTGTATGGCTTTTAAGTGCATACTCCAGAGCATTAGGTCCTCTATCACCCAAAGGTCCTGGATGAAAAATATAAGTAGGATACTTTTTATAGATACTTTCAGGTAAATAACACTTCAAAAAAGGGCATAAGATCAATTGTGGTTCAAATGCTGCTACCTCCGCTAATATCTGATTTTCACTTATAGCAAAAGCTACAGCAATGTCATCCCCTCTATCTTCCAGTGCAGTGTAGACTGCTTGGGTCTGAGAGTTGAAGGCAGTGCAAAGTAGGAGTATTTTCATTTAGGACCTTAACAGATACGAGGTAAAAGCTCACCCGTAGGTAAGTCTAAAAACCGCTTTGTTCCCCAGGAAGAATTCAGTATCACTTTACCTTCATACTGTTTGGTTACTGTAGCAATAATAGCAGATGTGATATGTGTTTTCTGCAACACTTCCAAAGCTTTTTCTTCATCCTCTTTGGCTACGGTCAAAACAAAAGTCCCTTCATTGGCAAGGCTGACCGCTTCAAAACCAAGCATTTCACAGATACCTTTTACCTCTTCTTGCACAGGGATGCTCTCCTCTTCTACTTCAATGCAGACATCAGAACTTTTTGCCCACTCATTAAGTACCGCAGCTACACCTCCTCGTGTAGCATCACGTAGTGCGATGATGTTAATACCTGCATCCATCAGTGCTTTTACCTGTGGGTAAAGAGAAGCACAATCCGTCTCAAGAGAACTCTCTAATGCTATCCCCTCACGGGCTGCAAATATGGTTGCACCGTGCGCACCTACATCACGACTTACCAAGATACTCATTCCTTCTTTTAGTCCTGAAGCAGTGATACCTTTTTGTTCTATCTTCCCTATACCCGCTGTATTGATGAAAAGTTTATCTACAGATCCTTTGGGTACCACTTTTGTGTCACCGCTTACGACAATAGCACCATTGATCTCAAGCTCTTTTTTCATACTCTTAACGATCTTCTCAAGATCACGTGTAGAGAATCCCTCTTCAATGATGACAGAACAGGTCATATATTTAGGCTTTGCTCCCATCATTGCCAAGTCATTACATGTACCGCAAACAGCCAATTTACCTATGTCTCCACCGGGAAAAAAGAGAGGACTTACCGTAAAACTGTCTGTAGTAAAAGCAAGCTTACCATCTTCTATAACAGCAGCATCTTCACTCTTAGCCAAAATCTCATTTTCAAAGTGTTTATAAAAGATGTTTTTGATGAGTTCGTTATTTTCTTCTCCACCGTTACCATGTGCAATTGTTACTGTCTTAGTCATTATCTTCCTTCTCTATTAATCACACGAAGTGTGCCTTGTCATGGCGAACGCCCTTGAAAGCAAAGCGTTTCGAGAGCCATGACGATTTTTTGTTTCGTTTTTTCTAAAAAAATGAAAAGAGAAACAACGCCACAAGTTTATATGTAAGGAAATTTAATAAATTAAATATATCTTTAAAGTATTAAATTAAATTCCCATACTTATAATAAGCCGCACAGGCCCCTTCACTACTAACCATACAAGACCCGATAGGATTGGTAGGTTTACAAGCCGTACCAAAAATAGTACACTCAGGCGGCTTTGCCATTCCTCTTAATATATCACCACAGATACAAAGTTTATGATCTTCTATTTCTGCGATAGGCAACACATCTCTATAGACTACCTCTGCATCCAAAGAAGTAAATTCCTTTTTTAATTTTAGTCCACTCTCAGGCACATTTCCAAGTCCTCGCCATCTAAAAAGATCCATCTTTTCAAAGTAAGTGTCTATAAGTTTTTGCGCTTTTAGATTTCCTTCATAATTCACCACTCTTTTGTATTGAACTTCCAATTCGCAACGATCTTCAACAAATTGTTTGACGATCATACTAATGCCTTGCATTACATCAACAGGTTCAAAGCCTGACACCACTACAGGACGACCATACTCTTTTGGAAATTTATCATAGATTTTTGAACCACTTATCACAGATACATGACTGGGTCCTAAAAATGCATCGATCCTATTGTTATAACTGTCAACATGCACATCACGGCTGTCTATAAGTTCTACCATCACTTCGGGAACCGTTACATGGTTGATGTGAAAAAGAATGTTGGAAATACTCAGATTAATGACTTGTTCTACAAGTACAGCTGTCATTGGTGTCGTTGTTTCAAAACCTATAGCAAAGAAAATGACCGTTTTATCAGGGTTCTCTTCAGCTATCTTGATACACTCCATAGGTGAGTATACAAAGCGCACATCCGCACCTTTTGCTCTGGCATCTTGCAGACTTCCGTTACTCCCTGGGACTTTTATCATATCACCTAGAGTCACCAAGATAATATCAGGTTGCCTCGCCAAAACATAGGCATGGTCTATACGCTCTTTAGGCATAATGCAAACCGGACAACCTGGTCCATGAATGAAGTTAATATTTTCAGGCATAAGTTGAGGTAAACCATACTTCATAATAGTATGCGTATGCCCGCCACACACCTCCATGATGTTAATAGGTTTGCTTAACTTAGCTGCATCTTCAGCAATGATCTTAGCATAAGCCTTAATGGTTTCCCCATCACGAAAATCATCATATAAGTTTTTAAGTTCTAAATCTGCCATGCCTACTGCTCACTGCTACTTGCTACTTGCTCACTACTACCTCTACTGGGGCATTCATCATCTTCCAAGATAGCCCTCTGTCTCTCTTCTTCATCCATTGATTCAAGTATCTCTTTATAGGTATCAATGGAAGCAAGTGCTTCCTTTTCATCTATTTTATTCATGACAAAACCAATATGCAGAAGTACATAGTCACCGATATTTAGCTCTTCACCGATCATCATTAAAAGACTTGCATCACGCTGTACACCCATTGTATCAACTGTACAGGTAGTTTCATCTTCAGAAATTTTCATTACTTTACTTGGAATTGATAGACACATATTAACTCCTCATTTTTCTCTTGAACTCTATCCAGTCAGCAACTGCTTTGACTGAATCTATATCATGAACATTCACCTCTAGTATGTCTACATTTGGTTTAATGCGTCTTGCTTCTGCCTTCTCTGCTTCGATATCATATTTAAAGTGTGGAAGTAAGTCTGTTTTGGTAATAAGTATAAGGTCAGCCTGACGGAACATCACCGGATACTTGGCAATTTTATCTTCACCTTCAGGAATGGAAACCAAGACTATGTTTAAGTGTGTACCTACATCATAAGAAGCGGGACAGACCAAGTTACCAACATTCTCTACAAAACATACATCTAGCTCATCAAGAGGCATATCATGCAAACCCTTGTGTACCATGAAAGCATCGAGGTGGCAGGCAGATCCTGTCTGTATCTGCATTGCAGGGATGCCTTTGGCTTTAAGTCTATCTGCATCTTTGCTAGTCTCAAGGTCACCCTCTACTACACCAAATTTGAACTCTGCTACATCAGCAAGGTACTCCAAAAGAGTTGTTTTCCCAGATCCCGGAGAACTCATAAGGTTAATTCCCAGAATTCCTTTTGAATTAAAATGACTTCTGTTGTGCTCTGCTTCATGATTATTTTTATCTAAGATCTTCTGAATAACTGAAATGGTTTTTGCATCATTGAGTTGGGGGTTATGATGCAAATGTTCATGCGCCTTTTGATGATCATAAGAATGATCCTCTTCATGACTATGTTCATGAGTGTGTGCCGTAGCACTATCTGTTATACTACATCCGCAGTCTGTACACATATTTTCTCCTAAAAGTTTAATTTATCCAAATAAAATATTACTACCTACAAGCAGAGAGACAACACCCGCAGTAGTAAAGGCTCTTCTTACATTTTGAAGGTTACCTAAAAAGTTTTGATTAACGTAAAGGATAAGCATCCCAAAAGCTACAAAAATAAGCATCACTCCTAAAGTAAAGGCTCCTACCATTGTAAAGTCTACGACCCCACCTTGAACTACTCCAAGAGTAATAAGCATACCTCTTACACCACCTATACCCATAAGAAGTCCCAGTGCAAAAGAGGAAGTAGTGTCTGTATTGTTATGTTCATGTGATTTGCCGAACCAGATATGTATGTGCTCTTTTCTATCATGCATGTGTTTACGAAGTTGTATACGGTCTGTTGCCACCATAAAAAGTAGGTAAACACCCATAGCTATGATGACTGTTGCAGATATAACATCTCCATAAGCCAAAATACCTTTAGAGATATCTACACTCTGCAACACTTTTGCAAATACAAAAAGACTAAGTCCATGTCCTATGGCAAAAAGTGTAGTAATAAGGAGTGTTTTCTTTTTATTTTTTCCTATAGAAAAATCAGCGATCGCAGTAAGATGATCAGGACCAAATGCATGAAGTATGCCATACCAAAAAATAACAAGCAGAGACAATTCCATCATTTTCCTTTCCAAAACTGAATGAATATTCATTATAGTAGTCTTTTATTATTAAGTTTAAATTAAAAAAATAATTTCTACTCTATTTTAAGGACTAAAAAAGTATAGATTGCTATGATTTACTTATGAAATGTATTTATTGTGAACATCCGTACACATATCTATTGGGAGACAGGCAGCGTAAATGCAGCAAGTGCAAGCGTAAGTTCAGTCCTCAAAAAGTAGTCAGAGAAGAGAAGCTACTCTCACTTTTCACAGAAGGCTACAACGCCAGAAAGGCCGCCAAAGAAACGGGCATGCATTTTGCCACCGTACAAAAATACTACGAAAAATTCCGAAGAACCATTGCTCTTTATTCAGATGAACAGTATCAACTTCATAACCAAAGCGTTACAGGCTATGACGAATACCTCTACCTTCCAAAAAGTCTAAAGATAGAAGATAACATAGACAAACTCCAACACTTCCTCACCCTCTCCTATGACAACAAAGTCTACAACCTCATGATGCCCACCATCCAACGCTACAACCTCGACACTAACGACGAGCAGGAGAAGAAGCTCCTCTTAAAATACCTCCGTTTCAACAAAGTAGCAAAACTCTCTAAAGTACACAATACCATTACAGAATTCTGGGGGTTTTTTGAAAGGTTCATATTGCAATATAAAGGTGTGAGTGATGAACAGTTTGTGTTTTACTTGAAAGAGGCGGAGTGGCGCTTTAATTACAGAAACAAGATACTTATCTAGCCACAACCTGTCCCAAAGCAATCCCACCATCATTGGGTGGAATGGCATTAGAGATGACAGCATCAGGTATTCTCTCTAAAACCAACCCTAAAAGCACCCTGTTTTGAAACACTCCACCACTTAAAACAACTGGCAGATCATACTGCCTATGAATAGTATATATTATCTCAACCAGGGTATGAAAAAACTTTGAGACAGCTACGGAGGTGTTTTTCTCTAAAAGTATCTCTTTAATAACGGAAAAAATACCTATCTTACCATCTTCATAATCAAAATGGTAATACCCTGCTACACTAGCGTCATACAACTCTTCAAGCATCATCCCACTCTCACCTTCAAAGCTCATCGTGTGACATACTCCAACTAGAGATGCTACAGCATCAAAAAGTCTGCCTACGGAGGAGCTTAAAGGAGCATTCAAGCCTTTTTCCCATGCGATGAAGTAAGTTTTTAGTTCAGTGGTCGAAAAGGCTTTTATGCTAGGATTTTGTAGTGTGATAGCATCTTCACCATAGAGGTCAAAGAGTAAAGAGAGTGCTACTCGTTTAGGCTCTTTTATGGCTCTTGCTCCTCCAAGGAGTTTGAAGTAGTTTATCTGTGCTACTCTTTCATAACCTGTATAGTCACAAATCAAAAACTCACCACCCCAAAGGTTACCATCGTCCCCATACCCTGTACCATCAAAAGCTACACCCAGTACTTTACCTCTTATCTGCTTTTCTGCCATCACTCCTAAGATATGTGCGTAGTGATGTTGAACAGCTTTTGTGTTGTCGTAATGGCTCAAAGCATACTTGGTAGATTCGTAGTTAGGATGTTTGTCGTGCATTACTACATCGGGCTTGAAGTCATAGATACATTCTAGCGTTTGGATGTTCTTTTCGAAGTAACTCACGGAGTCAATGGTATCAAGGTCACCAATATGCGGAGAAAGAATAACTTCATTATCAAATCCAATGGCGATGGTACTTTTTTGGTTTGCCCCAAGAGCCAATACATTCTTACTAAGTGCGAACGGGAGCTTTATGCTTGCAGGTGCATACCCTCTAGCCCGCCTAAGTATGATCTGTTGATCTTTTACTGCCATCACCACAGAATCATCACAGCCATTAACTATCTCTCTGTTATGATCCAAAACATAATCATACACCCCTTGCAGTTTTGCCAATGACTCTTTGTTAGTACAGATAGGCTCATCTGTAATATTGGCAGAGGTAGCGACGAGGGGACGGTTTAGTTTTTTTAGTAGCAACAAATGCAAAGGGGTATACGGTAAAAACAGGCCTATTCTAGTCATATTGGGGGCAACAAGTTTACTATACCCTTGTTCTTTAGCATTCAACAACACTATAGGTCTCTCTTTTGAAGTCAGTAACTCCTCTTCCTGTTCACTCATTACAGCCAATTCTCTTGCCAACTCTACATTAGCTACCATAACAGCATAGGGTTTAGTCGGTCGCTTTTTACGTTCCCTCATCTTTTGTACTGCTTCATCATTCGTAGCATCACACATTAAGTGGTAGCCACCAACCCCTTTAACAGCCAAAATATTTCCATCTAACAAAAATTGTACTGCAACATCAATAATTTCTGAACACTGAATGCTGAACACTGAACGCTGATTATCCCACAAGGATAATGAGGGTCCGCACTCCCAACACCCGATAGGCTGTGCATAGTAACGTCTATCTAGAGGATTTGTATACTCCTCTTCACAGGCTTTACACATTTCAAAAAATTTCATGGAAGTATTTTTACGATCATAGGGCAGATCAAAAATAATGGAGTAACGTACCCCGCAATGTGTACAAGTGATGAAAGGATAGCCGTAACGACGATTACCTGAGTCAAAAAGTTCAGCTTCACACTCCTTGCAAATACTTACATCTGGAGGAATACGTACCGTTCTTTTACCTTCTTCCTTTGTAGAGATGATTTGAAAACTTGTAAAAAGTTTTTGTACTATTTGTGTCGTAGTGATGTTATCTATGGCAGCCAACAGTGGCAATTCTTCTTCTATCTTTTGGATAAATATTTTTAAGGTATCCGAAGTAGCATTGATAACTATCTCCACACCTTGTGTACCGTTTGAGACAGTACCATAAAGATGTAATGAAGTAGCAAGTTGGTAGATAAATGGACGAAACCCAACTCCCTGAACTGTACCATTAATGGCTATTCTGTAGGTTTCAAACTTCATTTTTAATCTACTTTATTTTTATTTGTCTAGTGATGTTCCACCATAAAACATATTTCGTCCATCAACAGGAAGTTCATTGTTAAAATAGATAGGGTAATTCACTACAATTTCTTTGCTCATTTTACTAAAAAAATGCTTATTTCCCAAGAGTGAACCTGTTGCTGCAACAGCAGTGATATCCATACTTTGTTTTACCTCATCAAGTTCATTGGCAATAAACTCAAGAAAACTCTCTATAACACCATAACATAGCGTCAACTGATCGATGCCTGCAAGTTTAAAACTCATTGCAGTACGTATGGTCATAAGAGGATCCAAATGTACTTTCCCCTCTATACTCAACAGTTTATAATCTATTCTTGGGCCTCTTGTCCCCAAAAATGACATGGCACTCTCTTCCAGGATTTTGGCAGCTTCAATAGGATCATCTGTTTTGGCAAAATCCAGCACCATTGCCACCACTCCCCATAGTTTATAGAGATTGAACTCTCTATCTTCAAAAACAATTTTCAAGATTTGATCAAAATGTTCTGGATACGTTTTTTTATAGTTTTGAACTATCTTCTCTCCTGTCTCATTTGTAGCCACGATCTGTTCAAATATATCCTGCATAGAGTCAAATTCAAAATGAAACGACAAATATTCAACCAAACCATATTTTTTTCCGTAAACTAAAATATTGTTCTTATATTCTTTACTTAAATTAACACCGGCAATATTTTCATCTTGAAGCTGATGTTCTTTGATCACTGAATAAAAAGATCCAACGGAAGGTATTACCGTTTCAGTACACATAGGAAAAGATGGCAAGCCCTTCTCTCCACTAACTATAGCAATGTCATTTTCAGATACAACCGCTTCGATAGGTTCCAACTCCTCTTTAGGCTCAAGCAGAAGCAGACCCTCTCTGGTTTCGATCTTTTCATTTGTCATAAAAAGTATATCTATGCCAATTTTATGTAACTCCTCTATAAGTAGATGAAGTATAAGATCATCAGAAATTTTAAAACGAATAAGATCAGCCTCAACCTCTTCAAAATCCATAGTGAAATTCATTTTCTTTTTAAGTTTTACCAGTGGCTTTTCAATTGCACCCAGAGCAGAGATCTCATACTTCTCAACATTGGCATACTTTTCAATGGTAGCAAGATCATAAGCGATAATGTCAAATGATATATCATTACAAACTTTAGCTGGCAAACCTACAAAATATTTTCCATAAAAGGTGTTCAGTTCAACGACTTTACCCTCTTTTATGAGGTTGGCTGTTTTTTCAAACTCATCTTTATAACTTCTCCTCTCTCCGTCCACACTATATCCACAGGCTTCACACTCTGTAAAAATATTGTAATAGTTTTCATGTTCACTATCCATGACTTCACTAAAGCATTTGGGACAAAAAGAAAGAGGCAACTTTTCTTGTTCTGGCAGTACATAACTCTCTTTAGGCATCGTATCAACCATGGATGCTTCAGTTACATGTAAAAATATAGAATGCGGGAGAGATTGGCTAAACCTAGTTGCAAACTCTTCCAGTGCTTCTGCCTTCCCTGCTTCAACATAGAGTTTTAAAAGGAAATGCTCTTTAACAATTCTTCCCTCTAAAGAGAGTTCTCTCAGGGTTTTTAAAAATATTTTCTCATACACCAAAGAGGATGAACGATAATCAAGTTTAAACTCCAATATCATAATTTACACCCTTCATGTAGGTATGGGCAGAAACATCCACTATTGTAAGATTCTCATCTTTTACTTTTACTTCTATCTCAAATGATCTTATATGGTCAATGATCGTTTTTTCCATAGTTACACTTGCTTTAAGCACTTCATCTGTCATCTCAAAAGTACTGTTTTCACCTATTACATAGGGGATAACACCGACAATTTTAACAGGAGGCAAGTCACCCATCATCTCTATCATCTGTAGCGTCTGCAACATCTCCACCTCATGGGCTGAACCATTCCAGGTAATGAAGTCTGGTACTTTGTTAAAATCGAAACTATAGACATCACCGATATTGCCATCCTCAACATTTATACAATCGATCAGAATAACTCTGTCATATTCTGTGATAATAGGTATCAGTCTTTGTGCCAGGGTACCGCCATCAACCACATCTACACTATGTTCATTAGAGATAAACGCATACTTCTCTTCAATAAGATTTGCAAGATGAGGGCCTACACCTTCATCCCCGAAGATAATGTTGCCAATACCCAATATTAAGATTTTCAAATGATTTCCTTATTTTTAATACTAGATCTTAGAGTTTAGTGTTTTTCATGCCATTTATATCCACTGATTATAGAATCAATGCTTCCTTCTTTTCCATACACAGCATTAAAGACTGCCATATAGATATGAACTATAATAAAAAGGATAACTCCCCACATGAGGAGATGGTGTATCTCTCTAACATTTGCTAAACCACCTAACATAACTTCAAGATGCCTCATACTGTCATACAATATACCACCAATACCTTGATGATAGACATGGACATAAAGTATAAGTCCTGTAAGTATCAATCCAATCGTCATAAAATAAAAAGCTGTATAAGCCATGAACTGTACAACATTATATGCACCAGTTAAATGTGGGTGCTTAGTTACAAGAAAGTAATATCCTATCTGTTTAGACCAATTTTTCAAAGAAAATAGATCTTTTACAGAATTTATTTCAGCCCTGTCACTTTTAACAAAGAGAAAATAGTATGTTTTTCCTATAAACATAGAGATCATAACAAAACCAAATATGACATGCCAACTTCTGAAAAGTGCATTCATAAAATTTGTTGGTTCAGGAGTTACAGCTGGCGAAACATAAGGTGCAGCAATATAAAACCCTGTTACCATTAAAACAATTATACTAAGTACTCTCACCCAATGGTGTAATCTATAGAATGTACTAAACTCCAACTTACGCTCAATTTGAACCTCATCTGTGGAGACTTTTTTATGAACTGTTTCCATTTTAGCTCCTTTTATACGCTACAACTACCATAGAGTGGATCAACTTTATATTCACTCAGTTTATTGCCTTTTGTATCCATAACATGAACCGCACAGGCGATACAAGGATCATAAGAGTGAATAATTCTTATGATCTCCAATGGTTGAGTAATATCTTGGACCTTAAGCCCTATCAGGTCTGCTTCATAAGGTCCTTTGGCCCCTTTTGCATCCATTGGACCTGCATTCCAGGTTGAAGGAACGACAGCTTGATAATTTTCAATTACACCATTTTTAATTCTAACCCAGTGACTAAGCATTCCTCTTGGAACATCACCCATTCCTCTACCTTTATACTCTTTATCTTTATCAATCACATAAGTTGCACAAGTCTCCTGGTCAACTTTCAAGTTTTCAATTAAGTTATTGAATGCAACCAGTGCATTGTCAGCTATGATCTCACACTGAAGTGCTCTTGCTGCTGTTCTACCCAATGTAGTAAATAGTGCACCAACCGGAAGTCCTGTTGCCTTAAGGAATCCATTAACAGAATCTTGAACTATCTTATTCCCTCTTGCATAACTTACAAGCAGACAAGCCAAAGGACCAACCTCCATTGGCTTACCGTCATATCTTGGAGATTTTATCCAAGAGTATTTTGCTTCAGGATCGATGAGCTTAGACTCAATTGGTTGCCCATCAGGACCTATGCTTTCACCATCTACAAAACCTGTATGATTTGGAACTGTAGTTCCATCATAAGGATGCTGTGGACCGTCATCTTTATACCAGGAGTGCGTTGCTTCTTCTGTAATAAGATCTTCATCTAGATCAAAGACTTTTGAGATATCACCATCTAGGATATATCCGCCATCAAACAGATATTGATCTCTTCCGATCATAAACTCTTTTTGAGCTAAAAAGTTTTTGACACCTACGGGTTTCACAACAGAAGGTTCAGCTTTATACATTTCTGCAGCCATCTTGATATCTGCCATATATGCATTTTTGATAAAATCTGCCATCTTTTTAAATTTAACCATATACTCGCCCATTCTTGCTGGATCGAGTATATCCATAACGCAAGTTACACCACCAACAACAAGACTCTGAGGGTGTGGCTGTTTCCCACCAAATATCGCCATCATTTGTGCCACCATTCTTTGCATCTCTAACGCTTTTAAATAGTGAGAGAGTGCTATAAGATTTTGCTCTGGCGTAAACTTATAGGTTCCATGTCCCCAATATGCATTAGCGAATGGTCCAAGTCCTTGAGGATGTTTAGCAAATTTTGCTATGGTTTCTTGTACTTTTTTAAGTTCATTTTCACCTGTACCTATGGGATTATCACTGTATTTAAATGCTAATTCACTGGCTTTTCTTGGATCAGCAGACAATGCTGAAACAATATCCACCCAGTCAACACCATGCAGATGGTAGAAATGCACAGGATGATCATGCATGAACAGTGCCGCATTCATCAAAGTTCTAACAAGTTCTGCATTGTAAGGAATTTTTATTTCTAAAGCATTTTCTATTGCCATTGTACTTTTTAAATAGTGAGAGTAAGTACAAACCCCACATATCCTCTGCATAATAAGAGGTATGTTTCTAGGGTCTCTGCCTTTGGCAATAACCTCCAGTCCTCTCCATAATGTTGATGAAATAAAAGCATCTTGCACCACACCATCATCACCAACTATAACTTCTGCTCTTAAATGCCCTTCAATTCTAGTGATCGGGTCTACTATTACTCTTTTTGACATGACTATTCTCCTTCTTTTGGCGGTTTAATCACTGCTATAGCTGCGTGTGCTACTATACCTATTGCGGTAACTGTAAGTATGCCTATACCGATTTTATCTGCCGTTGCATCAGCACCAAGCCCACCAAATGCAGTATGATACAATCTATCTTTAAGTGGTTCATTTACAGTACCCATAGTGTCCCAGAAATCTGGTTCAGAACAACCCATGCACCCAAAACCGGTTTGAACCGGCCAGGATGTACCCTGATTAAACTTCTGTTTGGAACAATTGTTAAAAGTATAAGGACCTTTACACCCTACTTTGTAAAGACAGTATCCGTCTTTTGCACCCTCATCACCAAACTGCTGAACAAACTCACCTGCATCAAAGTGTCCTCTTCTTTCACAAAGGTCATGAATTCTAAGTCTGTATGCCCATTTTGGTCTATTGAAGACATCAAGAGCGGGAAGTGTCCCATAAAGAAGATAGTGAAGCAGAGTTCCAACAATATTTTTCTCACTTGGAGGACAACCGGGAACATTAATGACTGTCTTGTTTGTAACTTTGCTAAGTGGTACTGCACCTGTGGGATTTGGAGCAGCTGCCTGAACTCCACCAAATGATGAACAAGTACCAATAGCAAAAATAGCAGCAGCATCATTAGCTGCATCAATCGCAATATCTTTACCTTTTTTACCATGTCCACCGATTGTTAAGAATGAACCCTCATTTCCTGTTGGAATACCACCCTCAACCATTAATATATATCTTCCTTTATACTTATGCATTGCATTCTCAAGATTCTGCTCTGCCTGCCAGCCTGAAGCTGCCATAAGTGTTTCATGATATTCTAATGAAATATAATCAAAGATAAGACTGTCTATGGAAGGGTTTGCAGAACGAAGCAGAGATTCACTACATCCTGTACACTCTGCCATGTGTAGCCAGATAATAGGTAATCTATCTGCCACTTTTACGGCTTCAGCCATGAGAGGTGTAAATGTTGAAGGTAACGATAACATCGCCGTAACCATTCCTGCCCACTGCATAAAGTCTCTTCTTGAGAAACCATTCTCTTTTATTACCTTTTCGATGGAGTTATCTTCATCCATCTTTGGTAATTTTGCCAATAACTCAATCCTCTCTTCAAACGCTTTATAAAGCGAATCATAAGATGTATCTTTATTATCAATACCCATCTGCTTCTCCTTCTAAAAAATGAATAACTATTCAGTATTCTATGAAAAGTAAACTTAAATTAAAATGAATAATCATTCATTTTAATAAAAAAAGAACAAACTTCTTGATTTTTAGGTATAAGTAAAAAGAATAGATTAATATTATTGTGTAGTACAGACCGAGCAGACATCAAAAGTTCTAAAGATAAAAGATGCCTCCTCTGTAGTTGTTGAACCCACCATAGCTTCTATGGCAACACCACGTTCAATATCATCACCATGACTAAGATTCCATTGTGTCGGTACTATTATTTCATAGTTTTGTATGAGTCCTTCTTTAACAGTTGTTTTGTGGATAAGTGAGCCCCGTGCAGCTTCCGCCACTCCTACTCCTTCAAAATCTAGTACCTTTAAATCTCCACTAAGTGTGAAAGAAGGTTCATCGAGTTTTAGATTTTGCAGTAGCTCTTTACTATGGTTTAAAAGAAGTGCCACTTCATGTACACGTGCAAACACCCGAGTGAGTATGGAATCTTTATAGCGTTTATGCAGCTGCTTGACCATAGACTCTTTGCCAACCATAGCACGAGCCAAAGGACCTACTTCATAAAGCTTCTGTTTATAGTTTACCGCTTTAGCTAGAGTTCCATTCTGTATTGACTCCTCTACATAACGAACATCGACACTGGAAACTGTTGTCCCTATAGACTTTCCAGGTTTAGACAAAACAGAATCTCCAAACACAATGAACCTATCATGACTCTGTCCCATATCAGCCAATTCATTCATGCCCATAAGCTGAAGAACACTACCAAGATCTCCATCTATATCATACAAAAAAGAGTTTGAGTCAATTTCCAGATATTTCTCCATTGGCATTCCAACTACCATCTGTTCAAAAAATCGAAGGCATTCATCTACAAGATTTTCAGCCTGCATAACATCTACATAAGTAGGATCACATGTCACTCCACCTGGTACTGCATAAGAGGAGTGTGGCCACTGACCTGCGAAGATAGACAATGCTTTTGTAATGGTAGATGAGAAGTATGAAGCTTTAAGGGCATAATTCTCACTACTTGGCTCACCTATAAGTTTCTTCAATCGTGGCAAAATGGTCATATAGAACCATGTCATATGGTTTTGCATCAGTTCACAGGAGAGAGTAAACTCTCGTATATCACTAGCTTTATCGGTAAGTTCTACTGTCATCCCGGCATTTTCATAACCGTTCTCCATGGCTCTTACAGCTGCTATAAGATGGGCATGGTTACAGATACCACACACTCTTGGTGTTATTACCAAGGCATCACGGGCATCTTTTCCTACAAGTATTTCTTCCATTCCTCTGTAGAAACCAAAGTTGATCCGCACATCTTCTATCTTGCCCTCATTAAAGGTAAAATCCAACTCTGCTTCACCCTCTATCTTCTCTATGAGTTGTCTAACTATCATAAGTGATTATCCTCTCTTCAAATCGCTTAATTCTAAAACTCTTAGCAATCCCGGTGGCCGTAAGATAAGCTCGTCTAGGTACACCCAATGGCATCGTAGCAGGTATACCCATATTGGTTTTGGTACTAAAGAGTGCTGTTTTTGGAAAACTTGGTTCTGTACATCCAAAACAGGGAGTACCCACAATGGTTTTAGAACTTGTATCATTCCAGAGAATCTTGTTGCAACTCCCCCTAGTGAAAGGACCTTGACATCCCTGTTGATAAAAAAGGCACCCCTCTTTGAGTCCAAAGCCTTTAGTATCTACCTTCCACTCAAAATACTCATTACGGGCACAACCAGTATGCACAGTGATACCATAAAGCTCTTGAGGACGATGCAGCTCATCTATGGGTATATGTTTACCTTTTACCATCATCATGAGCACATAAGAGAGCCATTTAGGATGGATAGGGCAACCAGGCAGAGAGATAAGTTTTGAGGCATACGTCTCATAACGCCCTGTTGGCTCCTCTCCATCAAAGCAGAATCCTGAAATATGTTCTGGATCATACGCTTTAAATATCCCGCCAAATGTTGCACATGTTCCTGCCGATATAATATGTTTAGCCTTCTTCGCATAGGTTTCAATAAAATGTGAAACCTCTACTCTACCTCTGGTAAAACCCTCTTCTCTAAATGATCCTTCCAAAATAAGAATATCACACTCCAACTCACCTGTTGCAACTACTTCTATATCAAATGCTGTCTCCAGTACAGGGTGATAGATAAGCTCGAAACGTGAAAGAATAGAAAAGAGATTTGGATGGTTTAAAAAAGAGTGAGTGTTGCCATTACAGGTAATAGACTGTAGCCAAAGAAGTTTAGGTTTCATGATTATTCTCTCCTTTTTACCAAAGCAAAGCTTCGGTAAAAATTCCTCTCACTAAAGCTTTGCTTAAAGGCAAGAAAATGGCTTGTCACTGTTTATGCCTTTAAAGCGGCGTAAATATTACGAGATATATCATCAGTATACTGCTCAATATCTTTTGGCAACAACTCCTCTCCCTTGAGAAATACCATACCCCCCAGATAACCCATAAAGAGCCCAAAAGCAGAAAAGAAGTCTTGATTTCGTAACTCTCCAGAGCTTACTCCATCATCAAAAAAGATCATTATTTCAGTAATAAAACCAGAAACACACATCGTCCCTTCACAGCCATCTTTAAACACTTCACGATTAGAGAGATAGACCCGTAAGAAATACTCTATTCTTTCAGGTTTCTCTTTTGCCATACGAAAATAGAGCTCAACGATCTTCTTGATCTTCTCTTCTGAAGAGATATCGAGCATATTCACTACTCGTATCTCATCTCCTAAAACCTCAGAAGTGTATTTGATGATCTCTTTTGCCAATATATCTTTAGATGAAAAATAGTTATATAAATTTCCAACACTCATTTGTAATTTTTCTGCAATATCCGGGATAGTTGTTTTATGAAAACCATTTAGTGAGAAAAGTTGTAAAGCAGTTTGAATAATAGACTCTCGTTTCAGTGCTTTTTTTTCTTTTATTTTCAAAAAAATCCTTTTGATTTGATGCGTATATTCTAACATAAATTATTAACTATTGGCATTTCATAAAGGATTGAAAATTAAAACAAGAAAAATCATTTAGATCCAGGACACATATTGACTATGTTAACCCAGGTGAAGATAGAAAAAAATTTCTAAATCTAAAATACGATATAATAATAAAAATACCATATAAAATGGAGAAGTGAATCATGCATCATTTATTAAAAATCATACTTCTTGTAAGTAGCATATTATTCATGCAAGGTTGTGCAACACACGAAAACTTTGTAAAAAGGTATGATAGCTGGGTAGGTCACAATATTAATCATCTTATGAAAGAGATAGGTTATCCGGACAGTACCTATATTTTACCAAATAAAAATAAGGTCTATGTCTACGCAAGATCCAGAATTTACTCTGTTCCTTCTATGCATATGATGGGTTACGGATACGGTGGATACTATGGAGGTTATGGCATGTATGGGTATGGATACGGAAATGATATTATACAAAAGTCTTGTAAGCTCTTTTTAGAGACAAATAAAAAAGGTATTATCATAAAATGGGGTTCACGAGGTAATCACTGTACTTCATACTAAGGGTTAACCCTTAGTCTTCAAAAATAATAATATCGTAAGAACTTTTAGCTACCAGTGCTTTGCTTATATGCACAGAACCGTTACGATTGACCTTACTTAGTTCTTCGCGAAGCTGATCTATTTCTGCCTGCATTTCATCTATCTGCTCTTTGAGCTGCAACACGATATCTACACCGGCAAGATTCACTCCCATCTGACGGGTCAAACGTAAAATAAGCTTCATTCGGTCAATATCCCGTTGAGAGTAGAGACGCATACGCCCTTGTGTTCTAGAGGGTTCTACAAGTCCTTCTCTTTCATACTGTCTAAGTGTTTGTGGGTGTATCTCTAGCATATTTGCTACTACTGAAATAAGGTAAACGGGTTCATCATAACTGTGCATAGTAATTCCTTTAAAGTTTAGCTTCTATCATCGCTTTAAGCTCATCATCAAGTGTATCTACATCAGGCAACACAACATTTGCTACGAGATACAGATCACCTTTCATCGCTGTTTTTCTATCAGCTACACCTTTTCCCTTAAGTCTGAACTTTTGACCGTTTTTGGTGTTTTGTGGTACTTTGAGTGAAACCTCTTTTTCTGGGGTATTTATGGCTATTTTCCCACCAAAAAGTGCTTCTTTCAGAGGGACATCAAAAGTTTTATAGAGATTGTCACCTTTTCTTTCATATTCATCGGAAGCTGCCACTTCTACCTGTATGAGCAGGTCTCCTGCTTGTCCCTGATATTGTTTACCTTTACCGCGTACACGCATAGTCTCACCACTTTTTATCCCTGCAGGGATCTTGATGTCAAAACTTTGACCATTGGCAGAAACATTATGTTTTCCACCTTTGACAGACACCATGAAGGGCACGGTGATACGTGCCTGCATATCGAGGTCTGGACCACCAAAACCACCTCCGAAACCACCTCCGGCACCGCCAAAGCCGCCACCGCCGCCACCAAACATCTGTCTGAGGATCTCATCTAGATCAACTCCTTGACCTTGACCACGTGCAAAGTCATGGAAATTTTGTCCACCGAACATTTGATCACCAAACTGATCATACTGCTGCTTTTTTTCTGTATCTGAAAGTACTTCATAAGCAGCATTTATCTCTTTAAACTTCTCTACTGCACTCTCATCTTTATTGATATCCGGGTGATATTTTCTTGCAAGTTTTCTGTAGGCTTTTTTTATCTCATCGGCACTGGCATTTTCACTTACACCAAGTGTTTCATATAAACTTTTTGACATACTATTCCTAATTCTATAAATTATTTCTTAAATTAGAATTATTATATCAGAATAGTTTAGTCTATGTCAATCAAGTTTGGAAATAATTTAAGAATAATTTTACGGCTTATAAGGAACTGGTTTATACCCTTCATACTTAAGCTTCATCATTCCACCACCTAGATTAATGACGTTATACTCTAACTCTGATGAAAGAAACTTAGATATTTCTGCTGTACGACTACCTGTACGACATATGAGTGCGAACTGCTCACCTTTCTTAACAACTTTATCAAGCTTTTCTAGGAATTCTGGTACATTAAATCTACCTTTTTCATCAAAGAACATGATCGTATATGCCCCTTTGACAATACCCGTTTCTCGCCATTCACCCGGGGTACGTATATCTATAATTTTAATATCTTTTTTTAAAAAATCTTTTGTCACCCATATATTTTGTAATTCTGCAAAAAGCAAAGTTCCTAAGAGCAATAATCCTATTACTATTTTCTTCATTTATTATTCCTATTTCATATATTGGCGTATTGTAACAAAAGAAAGTAAAGTAATCGTGAATTTTGCAGCTATCCTGTACAATACATTATGAATTTTATAACCATAGATGACATTAACATCCCGGAACTGAATATATATCACCAGTTTAGAGACCATGCCTTTACTGCAGACCAGAGTTTTGTGGCAGACAGTCCTAAAGTAGTCAATTTACTTTTAGAAACAGATATTACAGTCAGAAGCATACTTGCTACACAGGAATACTATGACACACATAATCATCTTATAAAAGATAAAGGCATCTCTCAGCTTTTCGTAGCCAGTAAAGCACTCATGCAAGAGATAGTAGGACACAAGATTCACCATAACGTAATGATGCACGGTACACGTCCTGCCCAAGCCACGCTAGAAGAACTTGATGATCATATCATCATGCTGGATGAGATAAGTTCAACTCAAAACATAGGCTCTATCGCTCGTTCAGCTGCTGCTCTTGGTGTAAACTCCTACCTCCTACCTACTTACGGACCACACCCATACTCCAGACGAGCACTAAGAGTCTCTATGGGACACATCAGTATGCTCAAAACACACCTTTATGATGACATTTTTAAAACCATACAAACGCTTAAAACAAATGGTTATCATATATATGCAGCAGAAGTTATACCTGGTTCCACTCCTCTTTCAAATGTCAAGGTTTCTGACAAATGGGTACTCCTTATGGGTCATGAAGGCTCAGGAATCTCCCAAGAAATACTTGATGTTTGCGATGAAGTAATAACCATAGAGATGATAGAAGGAGTAAAGAGTTTTAATGTTGCTGTAGCAGCTTCAATAATGATGTATCAATTAATACACAAAATTAAAAAGGATTAAGTTGTATATGTCTTAATTCCCCCCCCCAGCTAAACCACCAGTTCTACTGGTGAACTCCCAAAGTTTGACAGATCCGGGAGCCTTTGTGATATTCTAGTTCTTGAACCGCTCAAAGTTCAAAGAAAAAGGATATCACGGGATGGATATTATACAACAAACTCTCAAACATAGTGTATGGGAGTGCAAATATCATGTAGTATGGATACCCAAATACAGAAAGAAAACACTGTATGGTGAACTAAGAAAATATTTGGGAGAGATATTTCATGAACTTGCAAAACAAAAAGAGTGTAAAATTGAAGAAGGGCATTTGATGAGTGATCATATTCACATGTTCATTTCAATACCACCGAAATATTTGGTAGCTCAGATTGTAGGATTAATCAAAGGTAAAAGTGCAATTTCAATTACACGGATCTATTTAGGAAGAAAGAAAAATTTTACAGGACAAAGCTTCTGGGCAAGAGGCTATCATGTTTCAACGGTTGGAAGAGATGAAGAGAACCAAAATTTAAATCTGAAATGCAACCCCTATGATTAAGATGATAACCTAATATTTCTTAGGCTACTTCTTCAGATCCATAAAATACTTCATAAGGTGTTCTCCAATCTAGAGTTTTTCTAGGTCTGTGATTGAGAGAATCTTCTACTTCCTGAATTCTCTGAGGAGTAATCTTTGTAAAATCACTTCCTTTATGAAAATATTGACGGATGAGACCATTTGTATATTCATTGAGTCCTCTTTCCCAAGAAGAATAAGGGTGACAAAAATAGTAGCTACAATCCAATGAAGATACGAAAGTATATTCAACATCAAGAACAAGAAGATAGGAAATTGGATAAACTATCACTGTTTTGAGTTGTTGCCTTTAGGCGATTAAGACCGCTTTGAGCGGTTCACATTTTCATGCCTCCGGCTTTACCGGAGGTCTATGACTGACCCCTCTGAATAACCTCACTAACCCACGTAAAACCACAATTTAGCTAAAATAGATATATCAAGAGCAACAAATATCTATCAAGGAAAAGTCCTATGCAACTAAATTTCTTCGACCATGCGATGCAATACAAAGATGGTAAAAAGAGTATGAAATTTTTAGATGAGATGAAAGAACTCATACCTTTTGAACATCTTGTGTCCATTCTTATAAAAGAGGGGGTTTATAAACCAGAAGTATGCAAGAAAGGCGGGAGACCGCAGACATCTGCAAAGATACTCTTGGGTGCATTGTTCTTGCAAAACTGGTATAGCTTAAGTGATCCAATGACTGAAGAGTTAATACACGATAGGATATCTTTTAGAAAGTTTTTAGATATACGTGATGAAGACACTATACCAGATGAGACAACTATCTGTAACTTCAGAAATAAGCTTATAAAAAAGAAACTGCTTTCACGCATTTTTGAAGAAGTAAAAGAGATGATGATACAAAAGAATCTTATCCTAAATGAGGGTACGCTGGTAGATGCTATACTCATCCATAGTTCCCAACCAAAAAGAAAAAAAGATGATAAAGGTCATGATAAGGAAGCTACGTATACTTCCAAAAGAGGACAGAAATATCATGGGCACAAGATGCATATTGCCACAGATACTAATGGTGTCATCAAAAAAGTGATAGCTACCACAGCTAAAACCCATGACAGTACACAATTTGATATTCTTACCAAAGATGAAGAAAAAGCCATATTTGCAGATAGTGGATATATGTCAAAAGAGAGAAAAGTAAAACTAAGAGAAAAGGGTATCTATAACGGTATCGTAGAAGGAAGGGTGCGAGGTCAATCTAAACTAAGAGCTAAACAATCAAGAAACAATAAACGCTTTGCGAAGCTCAGAGGCTTAGTCGAACTACCCTTTGCATTTATCAAACACCATATAAACTTTATGCAAACAAGATACTTAGGATTGGAAAAAAACCAAGAACACTTCAATCTCATTGCTGCTTGTGTAAACTTACGAAGAGTGCCTCAACTGATGAAAGCGTATGGATAGGTATGTGAAATAGTATAAAAATAGCAAAATAAGCACTTATAGACAAAATACATCATGATATTGGAGGATATTTTAGAGAAAAATAGCTAAAAATTCGGGACTTTATTTTTTAGGTGCTATAATATTTGAAATCATATGGATTCTTTGGGTTTTTCGAGTTAAAGTAAGATTTCGGGTTGCTATTTCCCGATATTTTCCAAATAATCAACAATCAATTTCTTCTTCATTTCAATACCAATACCACGATGAATTTTAAGTAGCATTTTCATAGGTGCAAAGAGTCCTCCGTCTAAATGGTTTGTTGTATTTTGTATGTTTAGTTCAGGATATTTTTTGTAGGTAAAAAGATAAGGTAAATTAGAGATAAGACTACGATATGCAGAACGAACTCTTCTATGTGTATAATGCCATTTATTTGTCTCAGAATTATAGGTTTTTACTTTGAGAAATGTTGCATATCTTTTATGCCAAGATGCAAGTAATAAAGAAAAACATTTGCAGATACTTTACCTAGATATGAACTGATTCGTTTTAGATCAATAGATGCTTGAAGTTTTGGGTTCTTTGTTAGATACCTGGTGAGAATAGCTTGTTGATGAAAGTGACACATTTGTATAGGAATATCTGCAAATAGGCTAAATAAGCCTCTCTTGCCATCAATAGTGATTGCTTTGATAGTAAAGCCTTGTGTTTCAATGCTAAGGCGTAAACGTTTATACTCCTTGATACTTTCTGTTGTGATGAAGTGATAGGATACTGGTTCAAGTGTTATGACATCTTTAGCTATGATCAGCCCAAACTTATCAATTCTCTTACCAAAAAAAGTAGCATCCAATTCATCCAAAGTATAGCGATGGTAAAAATAGTCATTGAAGATAGCTTGTTGTAATCTCTTTGGTCGTCTATTTGATGAAAAACTTTCTCTACAATCAAGACAAAAATAACGTTGTATTCCGGAACGTTTTCCATTCTTTTTTATATGGGTAGAGTTGCAATTTGGACATCTTTTTTACAAGCCATCTGTAGATAATCCCTTTTTAACTCCGATAATACCGTACTTTGCTTAGGTTTTCAGCAACCCGATTTCTTACTTTAACTCGGTTTTTCAGAGGGTTCAGTTGATAAAGTAGAGCATGTACAAAAGATAACATAGAACACAGACCAATAGCACCGTTTACAGTACAAACTAATGATATGATAGATAAAGCTAACGTAACAATCAAAGGTGGAACAGTTAAAAGTTCAGAGGTACACCAATTCCAAAGAACTAGAGGAGGATTTAAACAAGTTTTCACTATAATTTCTATAGTTGGCACAGAAGCTTGTAAAAGATACTTAAAAAGCTTAAGACACTTTTCGAAGCAGTCCAAAGTTGATTTCGAACGAAACCTGAATTATTTAAGATTTCACCTGATGTGTTTCGGGTTTATATTTTTGATAAAATGGAACAACGTAGTGAAACTTGCTAATAAATATAAGGAAAGGTATATGCATTGAAACTATCATCAATTATCAAACTCATGCGTCCCCATCAATACATTAAAAACCTCTTCATTTTCCTCCCACTCTTCTTTGCCATAAAGATCACTGACACTGAGCTGCTTGCCAATACTTTTATAGCTTTCATTGCCTTCTCTCTCACTGCGAGTGCAGTTTATATCTTTAATGACTATCATGACATCGAGGAGGATAGGCAGCATTCAAAAAAGAAGAACCGCCCACTGGCATCGGGAGCCATCAGTAAACCTCAGGCAATTGGTATCATGACAATACTATTCGTGGCAGGTTTCACTCTAATGGCTTCCCTATCCCTCAAAGCTACTGCTATCCTTGCTGCCTATGTCATTATGAATATCGCCTATAGCCTCTATCTCAAGCATATTGCTATTCTTGATGTCACTATCATTGCTATCGGCTTTATACTACGCATCTTTATTGGTTCAGTAATTACAGATATTCATCTTTCGATGTGGATCGTTATCATGACTTTCCTATTGGCACTCTTTATGGCATTAGCCAAACGAAGAGATGATGTTCTAATCTATCTTGACACTGGCAAGAAGATGCGTAAGGTCATCAATGGATACAATCTTCGGTTCCTAGATACTGCCATGGCAATTATGGCTGCCGTGATTATCGTTGCTTATATACAGTATACGACATCAACAGAAGTAATTGAGAGAGTTCACAATGAGTATCTCTATCTTACAACGCTCTTTGTCATACTTGGAATCATGCGCTATCTGAAAATCGCTTTTGTTCTAAAAAGCAGCGGATCACCCAGCAATATCGTCCTTAAAGACCATTTCATACAACTGATACTTATTGGCTGGATTCTTTCATTTGCCGGGATACTCTACTAATGCTAGCCGTAAAATACACACTATTTGCCATAATCTCGACACTCTTTAACTTATTTTTTCAGTATCTCAGCTTCCTTGTTTACTTAGGCCCTGCTTCACTCTATATCGCCATGTTCTTTGGAACATTGGCAGGACTGGTTGCCAAATATATTCTGGACAAGAAGTACATCTTCTATCATACCCCCAAAGATAAAAAAGATGATGCAAAGAAGTTTATGCTCTACTCTTTTATGGGTATCTTCACCACTATCATCTTCTGGGGAACGGAGATTACATTTGATGCACTTTTAGAAAACCCCAACGCCAAATACATCGGAGCTGTTATCGGTCTTAGTATCGGTTATATCATCAAATACTTTCTGGATAAGAAGTATGTATTCATCTACAAGGAGAAAATAATATTATGAGTCTTATGAGCTGGGGAATGTACCCTAAAATCAAAAACAATGTCTTTAAGTTTAACAAAGAGGAAACACTCAAGCGTATCATTGATGAACATGATGAACTTATCCCTTACGGTAATGGCAGAAGCTATGGCGACAGTGCTCTAAGCTCCAATATCATCAACGTCAAACCCCATAATTATTTCATCAACTTTGATGAAGAGAGCGGGCTCCTGCATATCCAGGCAGGTGTGCTTCTCTCAGAAATATTGGAAGTCTATGTACCCAAGGGCTGGTTTCTCAAAGTCACACCGGGTACCAAACTCATCACCGTAGGCGGTGCTATAGCTTCAGATGTTCATGGTAAAAACCACCATGTTGAAGGCTGCTTCAGTACGTGTGTCAAAGAATTTTCTATCATGGTTGCTGATGGTGAAGTCGTTACCTGCTCCAAAGAAGCAACACCCGAACTCTTCAGAGCCACCTGCGGTGGGGATGGATTGACCGGTGTCATTCTTGATGCCAAGATCTACCTCAAAAAGATCAACTCCAAATATATCGACCAGACTACTATCAAGACCAAAAACCTCAAAGAGACCTTTGAAGCCTTTGAAAAGTATAAAGAGTTGCCATATTCCGTTGCCTGGATTGACTGCCTCGCAAAAGGGGATAAGATCGGTAAGTGTCTGTTGATGGTCGGTAACTTCAGAGATGACGGTAAGCTTGACTACCAAATCAAAAAACAAAAAACTATCCCATTCAACTTTCCGTCCTTTGCTCTGAATAACTGGAGCGTCAGAGCCTTCAACTGGCTCTACTACGGCAAGGCAAAAGAGGGAGTTTCTAAGCAGAAAGTTGATATCGATACATTCTTTTATCCACTTGATGCCATCGGTCACTGGAACCGTATCTATGGTAAGAATGGCTTTACTCAATATCAATTCATCTTACCAAAAGAACATAGCTATGAAGGTATGGAAAAGATTTTAAAGACGATTTCAGACTCAGGAAAGGGCTCCTTCCTTGCCGTAATTAAACTCTATGGTAAAGCTAATGATAACTATCTCTCATTCCCGATAGAGGGCTACAGTCTTGCACTGGACTTCAAGATAGAGAAGGGACTTTTTGAATTGCTGGACAGACTCGACGAGATCGTTGTTGAATATGGGGGTCGCATCTACCTCACGAAAGATGTACGTGTCAGCAAAGAGACCTTTGAAAAAGGCTACACACAGATCGAGACTTTCAGGCAATTCAGAACAGAGAATAAAATGGACACCAAGTTCCAGTCATTACAATCAAAAAGAGTAGGAATATAATATGAGCTATATATTGATCATCGGTGCCAAAAGCGATATCGCCAAAGCGACAGCCAGAGAGTATATCAAACACGGTTATGATCTTTATCTTGCAGCAAGAGATGTAAATGAACTGGAAGAGTTTGCTAAAGACGTTATCACCAGAACACAGAAAACTGTCAAACTGGTAGAAATTGACATATTGAACTATGACAGCCATCAAGCCTTTTATGACAATTTGGAAGAAAAACCTCTTGGCGTCATCTCCGCTGTAGGTTATCTGGGGGTTCAAGAGAAAGCACAGTCTGATTTCAGTGAAGCCAAGAAGATAATCGATACGAATTTTACAGGTGTAGTGAGTCTCTTCAATATCATTGCTGATGACTTTGAAAAGAGAAGAAGTGGATTTATAGTGGCTATCAGTTCAGTAGCTGGTGATCGTGGTCGTAAAAGTAACTACATCTATGGCTCTGCTAAGGCAGCACTAGCAACTTACCTCTCAGGACTTAGAAATAGACTTTATGATGCACAGGTGCAGGTACTTACTGTTAAGCCAGGGTTTGTGGCTACCAAGATGACAGAAGGTATGGATCTGCCTGAGAAGTTGACTGCTCAACCTGAAGAAGTGGCAGAGGATATTTATAGGGCTCAGCAGAAGGACAAGAATGTGATCTATACGAAATGGATATGGAGATATGTGATGATGGTGATTAAGATGATTCCTGAGTGGAAATTTAAGAAGATGAGTATATGATAAAACTACTTAACAAGGTTTGGAATATCTTATTTCCTACAGATCTACCATACAAAAGAATGCTAACTATTATGTATGTGTGGTTTTTTACAATTGTATTAAATTATATTACTAAGTATATTTTTGAGATAGGGATTAGTCCATCTATATATTTTCCATTTTCAATGTTTAAACCAATGTTTCATGTCAGTGGGCTACCTTATGCTTTTTTATTTATTTTTGTTGTATATTTTGCAATTAAATATAAACTTCACAATAGTATCATAAGTACATATATGATGGGTATTTTCTTGATAGTGCTAGGCAATATGAGTCTTGGAAATATGGAGTTAGCATTTGTGAACCCTATAGCAGGAGGAGATTTACAATACTATCATGATGCTATTAAAATTGATTCTTGGCAAAATTGGTTATCAACATTTAATAGTGCCCAGGAATCCTTACTTTGTCACGCAAAGACACACCCACCAGGTGCATTATTAATAGAAAAACTTTTTTTCACAATATCAAAAAGCCCTATATGGATAAGTGTAGTATTTCTATTTTTATCTTCAATTTCCATTGTTCTTATCTACAAGATATTTATTGAGCTTGGGAAGGATAAAATATTTTCAAATAAAATGGCTTTACTTTATGCTGTTATTCCATCTGTAAATATCTACAGCCTTGCAACTTTGGATGCAGTTATAGCGATGCTGGTCAACATTGTGGTTTTGGGAGTTATTATCATAATGGAGTCCCAACAAAAACAAAGATTGATTATTTGGGGTGTTTTAAGTGCGGCCAGTATATCACTGGTAAGCCTTTTAACATTTGCTAGCATATATTTATGGGGCGTAATAGGTGTTTTTTCATTTTATCTATTTTATTTTTATAGCAACAAAAAGATACTAATATTACTTAGTATTTCATTCATATTGTTTTTGGGTACAATATTATTCTTAGATCAAGTTTATGACTATAACTATGTTGAGTCATTTTTTACAGCTTCAAGACTCGAAAACCCTCATGGCTTTATGCTATTCTCAGAACCATTAAACTATTTTGCTACCAGAATAGAAGATATATTTGAAATAGCAATCTTTTTATCTCTAGGAGTAACCGCCGTACTGACGACGATTAAGCATAAACTGCAAAATAATTTATATATTATATTATCTTTAATAGCTATAAGTATGCTGTTGTTAATGTTTCTTTCTGGCGCCTATAGAACAGGAGAAACGGCTAGAGCATGTTTGTTTATTGTAAGCTTTATATTAATCTTCCTAAAGGATATACCAAACTCTCTGTTGACTTCTTTAATTTCATTCGCAGCTTTACAAACCATTTTAATGCAAATATTAGGTTTTTACTTTTGGTAAAACAGATACTAGCTCTCTACGACTTCGACGGCACCATCACCACAGACGATAGCTTGATCAAATTCATCCGATATGCTGTCGGTGATATAAAAACTCTATGGGGAATGCTACTTCTTTCCCCTATGATGATCACATACAAGCTAAAATTCATCCCCAACTACAAAGCAAAACAGTTGATGCTTTCTTACTTTTTTAAAGGAATGAATGATCAGCAATTCCAAAAAGTTGCCATGGAGTACTCCCTAAAACATATCGACACCATCTTGCGACCCAAAGCCATGGAAAAGATCACATGGCACAAAGAGCAGGGACATACCATTGTAGTAGTCTCAGCATCCATACAGTGCTGGCTAAAACCCTGGTGTGATAGAAATGATCTGGATCTCATAGCTACAAAGATCGAGATGAAAGATGACATTGTGACTGGAAAACTCCTCACCAAAAACTGCTATGGCATTGAAAAAGCCAATAGAATCAAAGAAGCGTACAATCTAAGCGATTATGATTATATCTATGCCTATGGTGACAGTCAAGGAGACAGAGAGATGTTAAAGCTTGCAGATGAGAATTTCTATAAACCTTTTAGAGATAATTGACCTTCATGGCTAATAGAGTACAATACAATGTGAATTTCATTTATATTGATAATATCAACACTTCTTCATTGCAAATATACCATCAACTTCGAGATAACGCTTTTACGGAGGATAACAGTTTCATTGCAGACAGCCCCAAAGTAGTCAATATGCTTTTGAGGCTGATATAGAAGTGAAAAGTCTGCTTGCAATGGAAGCATATTATGATGAGTATGGCTGCTTGCTAAAAGCGAAAAATATCTCTCACCTTTATGTAGCCTCAAAAGAGCTCATAAAGGGTATCGTTCCATCATAACGTAATGATGCACGGTACACGTCTTGCCCAAGCCACGCTAGAAGAACTTGATGATCATATCATCATGCTGGATGAGATAAGTTCAACTCAAAACATAGGCTCCATCGCTCGTTCAGCTGCTGCTCTTGGTGTAAACTCCTACCTCCTACCTACTTACGGACCACACCCATACTCCAGACGAGCACTAAGAGTCTCTATGGGACACATCAGTATGCTAAAAACACACCTTTATGATGATATTTTTAAAACCATACAAACGCTTAAAACAAATAGCTATCACATCTATGCAGCAGAAGTCATACCCGGTTCCACTCCTCTTTCAAATGTAAAGGTTGCAGACAAATGGGTACTCCTCATGGGTCATGAAGGATCAGGAATCTCTCAAGAGATACTTGATATTTGTAATGAAGTGCTCACTATAGAGATGATAGAGGGTGTAAAAAGTTTTAATGTTGGGGTTGCTGCTTCTATAATGATGTATCAATTAACACACAAAGTTAAAGATAATTAACTTATAAAAATATTCATTGTTACAACTAAGAATTACTTGTATATTTATCTTAATATCTTAAATATTAACAAACTATTAACAAATACAGGTAAATTAAGGAATTTTTTTCATATTGTTTGATATAGTTGTTTATAAAAATCTATTTCTAGGGAGAAATATTATGAAACGTGTATTATTGTATGTAATTGTGGCTCTTGCTATGGCAGGCTGTACGACTAAAGAGGATTTTGTTTTATTCCATGACACAAATATAAGTACTCCAGACGCAAAGAAGAATGTACTTGACTTAAGCTCTGCTCCAAGATATGAGTATAAGATCCAACCACATGACAGGATCTCCATCACTATGTATAATCATCCGGAACTTGGTACAACAAGTGTTGCAAGTCAAAAGCAGGATGTGAGCGGGGTGCTAGTCAATTCAAGAGGAAATGTTAGATTGCCACTCATTAAGACTATACATGTTGCCGGACTCTCTCAGACAGCAGCACAAAGAAAGATAGAGAAAGCTTATGGTGCCTATCTTGAAGATGCGGAAGTCTATCTGGAAGTATTAAACAAGAGAGCTTATATTCTGGGAGAAGTAAATAAACCAGGGGAAGTAAGACTCTTTAACGAAAAAACTTCACTCATACAATTGATAGCTAAATCAGGAGACTTGAAAGATACTGCCAATAGACATGCTATTGTTGTTTTGAAAGCTAGAGGTAATAAAGTCTATACAGAAACTGTTGACCTAACCGGTCCAAACTCAATTAGGATGGCCAGTTTGATGATCTATCCTAACGACATAGTCTATGTAGCTCCAAATGACATTAAATCCATTAATGTTGGTATAAATGAAGTTAATCCGACCCTTCAGTTAATATCAAATATCTTAGCACCTGCAGTTGCTGTTACTTATTTAGCTGATAACTAAAGAAGATAGATGAATCAGACCACACTAGAGAGAAGTGATCATAACCTTAATAGAGATGAGTATGATCTAAGGGAAGTCTTCAACACTTTCCTTCATTATAAATGGTCGATTTTACTTATTACTTTCTTAACATTGTTAATAGCGGGTTATTCTCTTTATTTTAAGCCTGATATTTACAGCTCCTCTGCTGTAATCGAGGTAAAGTCCGGTGCTGGTGGAACAAAAGGCAGTATGTCGGGAGGTGACTTTTTAGGAGGAGCCCTCTCCGGTTTTGGCAGCTCAAATGTAAATAAAGATATAGAGATCTTAAAAACTTTTCATGTCAATAATACTGTACTCAACAAACTAAACTTTAATACACGATATTATGTAGATAAAGGTTTTAAGCAAGTTGAGATTTATGACAGTCTACCTATAGAAATAAAAAACGTAACTGTTATCGATGAAAAAATTGCAGGACGCAAAGTTAAAGTTACTCCGGTAGAAGATGGTTATCATCTTCAAATAGAAAATACATTTAAAAATAAAATGATGCATTCACTATTTAACAAAGAGATCATAGAGCTGGACGATCAACAGATATATCACTATGATGAACCTATCAAAAATACCTATTTTAAATTGACAGTTGAAAAAAAAGACACGATAGATCAACCATTTTATTTTGTTTTATTGACTGACAACAGAAACATGTTCGAAGGCATGAAAGCCAGTCTTAAAATTACCCAAATAAATCCAGATGCACCAATAATCAATATTACTTATACAGACACTATTCCTACAAGAGCAGATGCTTATGTCAATGCAGTAGCTGAAAGCTTTATACATCAAAGTGTGGCTGAAAAAACCAAAGGTAATGATAGGATCATAGCCTTTATCGATAAACAGCTTACTGATATAAAAACAAAACTAGACAACTCTGAGAAAAAACTGGAAAAATACAGAATAGAAAATAAAGCTATTGATCCAAAATTACAGGGATCAACTTATATCAGGGAATTAAGCAATATTGAAATCGAACTCTCACAAAATAACCTAAAAGATATGCTGATGCAAAATATTCTTGCATTTATAAAAAAAGGTGAAAACCTTGATGCAATGGCACCACTGTTGATGGAATTGAAAGAACCATCAACATTAGCTCTTATTACCAAATTGCAAGAAGCACAGATCAAAGAAGAAGGATTAAAAGCGGAGTACTCCGGTAGACATCCTGGCTTGATAGCAGTGCGCAAACAGATCCAATATATCATAAAGAAAATAATTTTAAATGTTCAAAATTTAAAATCAAGCATGTTGCATAGAAATCTCAATCTTGAGATATTAAAAAAATCTTATGATAAAAACATTGAAACACTACCAACTCAAGAGAGAATACTGATTAATCTAAAACGAAATTATGAAGTAAGTGCAGAAACCTATAAGTACCTTCTTCAGAAAAAATCTGAAAATGAGATGATCAAGGTAGCAATACTTTCAGATTACAGGGTCATTGACAGTGCTTATCACAGCCGTAAACCTATTTCTCCCAAACGTGCTCTTTTTCTAGTTATATTTTTTATGGTTGGTATGATACTGGGTATTTCTCAAGCCTTTTTACGTAACCTCATGAATGACAAGATCCATAGTAAAAATGATATTGAAAGCCTGACTACAATACCGATCTATGGTATCCTTCCTACATTAAAACAAAATATAATTAAGCTCGAAGTCTTCAAAGATCCAAAATCACCTTTTGCAGAGAGTTATCGAAGCTTACGTACAAATTTACAATTTTCACGAAAAGAAAACCAAGCCAATGTTATATTAGTGACGTCAACTATTGCAGGAGAAGGAAAAAGCACAACAGCAGCGAATTTGGGTGCAATTTTTCAGATGGCAGATTATAAATCTATAGTGATCAATCTTGACTTGAGAAAGCCTACACTTCATCATTATTTCAATGTAGATAATAGTAGCGGAATAAGTACATATTTAAGTGGGAAAAACAGTATTGGAGAGATTATTCAGTCAACTCAATATGAAAATCTGGATATTATTGCCTCTGGCCCTATTCCCCCTAACCCTTCAGAACTTATTCTCACAGATAAATTGGATAAGTTACTGGATGATCTAAAAGAGGTATATGATTATATCTTTATAGACAGCGCTCCTCTGGGACTGGTAACAGACACCATGCATCTCATGCAATATGCTGATACCAGCCTTATTGTTTTCCGAGAGAATTATGCTAAGAAATCATTTGTTACGGATCTAAATAGTCTGGTAGAAAGACATGATCTTAAACACATAGGTATAGTGATCAATTCCGTAGATATATCTTCAGGGTCATCATACGGATACGGATACGGATACGGATACGGATACGGATACGGATATGGGGAAGATGTAAGTAAGAAGTAATGTAATGAGAGCCTTTTTTCACATTATGATTTAGAAAACCCCTACCATACACATAGTATCATAGGGCTTTTTGTATCTTGCCTTTCAATCCTCTACAGACGATAGACTATAAAAGACACACTTTGCCGTTCTTATTAGATATAGCTTTCATACATACGGTCATCCTCATGCTTGTACCCCAAGGGCATTTCCTATGGCCATACAGGGATCCACAAACCAAATTTTAAGTGAACATAAAAAACTTGTAGATTATTGCTATGACCATCGGGAAGAAATGCCCTTGGGGTGCCGATCTAGTCGGAAATGACAACAGAAACAGAAGTAC
This sequence comes from Sulfurovum iocasae, assembly GCF_047716765.1. GTDB lineage: Bacteria > Campylobacterota > Campylobacteria > Campylobacterales > Sulfurovaceae > Sulfurovum. The sequence continues at coordinate 947,200 of NZ_CP180410.1, read as the reverse complement.
CTGTACAAAAGTTATAATATATTTATCTAACTTGCCTTATTTATAGATTCCAGTATGCAGTAACCGTAAAGTTATTTACCCTCTTTTTTAGTATTAGTTTCAATCTTATCATACTTTGTACGTCTTTTAAGACGTTGATCAAATAAATTTAAATACAAGTAAAAGAGAATCATGAACAGTATTAAAGAGAGAAACTCATTTGATGGATCTAACTGATATCCAATAATAGAAAATACCATTTGCATAAGAACTAAAATGATCACCGTATAGCAAACATCACCCTTCACGTTGAATAAAAAGTGATGCATATGATTTTTATCTGCTTTAAACGGGGATATATGCCGTTGCATTCTTCGTGTCATTACAATAAAGGTATCCAAAATGGGCAATGCTATGATAAACAAAACAGATGCAGGTGTAATGTATTCAATTGCATGTATCGCTAAAATAGCTATCACTATCCCCAAGGATAAAGAACCACTATCACCCATAAATACCTTTGCAGGATTCCAATTAAACAATAAAAATGCTAAAAGTGTTACAGTAAATAATGATGATAGCGTAATAAGTAATTCATCTCCATGCTCTATGCCAATAACCAAAAAAGTAACAAATATCACTATAGATATTGATGCAGCCAGCCCATCCAGACCGTCCATTAAATTTAAAGCATTTGTATAACCGGCTATGGCAAAAAAAGTAAAAGGGAAAACAAACCATACAGGTAAAACTATCTCATATCCAAAATATGTTCCCAAAGAATATATGGCAAGTTCATTTACATATAATAATATGGATGAAAAAAAGATAAAAATAAACTTTATTTTAGGTGAAATATTTTTCATATCATCCCATGCGCCTGCTATAAATACAATGCCAATAGCTAAATAAATATAATAATATGTTTTAAAATGTCCAAAATTAAAAAGAATTACTAGTAAAAATACTGAAAGTACAAAAGCAATACCTGCACCTCTAGGTGTAACTTTTTTGTGCATACTCCTTTCGTTGGGAACATCCACTAGACCAAGTTTTTTGGAGTAATGGATTAAAAGGTATATAGACAAAAAAGAGGTAATAAAAATACCAATCAATAATAGAGTATTCATCAGATATACTTCTCCTCTCTCTTTAGCTCCGACTACACCACAATACCTAAAGGGCACCTATTTTTAAAGGTTTCCCAAAGACTTCTGATAGTTGGAGTTATAAAATAATAAACGTATAATACTATAAACTGTTTTAAAATAAGGGGCAACTTAGATAACATCACTATAACAATAATTTTGTTTTGCCAACACATGAAATATCTCTCCCAAATATTTTCTCAGCTCTCATAGAGGCTTTCTTTCTGTATTTGGGTATCTACACTATATGATATTTATACTCCCAAACACTATGTTCGAGGGTTTGCCGTATAATATCCATCACGGATGGATATGGAATTTATTCTCATCCTCAAAGATCGTCTTAATGATATTTGGGAATTTATCAGCATATTTTTGACCAATAACTGCGTCTGATCCGTAGAGCAATCATCACGTACAATAAATTCCAAATGGAAAATCCGTCTCCTCCATCAGCATACTGTCCAGGTATTGAGCAATATATTTTTCCTGATTATAGGTTGTCGTTAAGCAGCCTACAAGAGGTTTGTCTCGATATTTCCAGTTTTTCATAATATCATGTTCAGTTTTTTCAATCATCATATATCCAAAATAGTTATTTTTTAAATTTACGTTTTAATATAGGTATAACTTGTTCCATAACAGCAAGATAAGCACTTGTTTTCAAAACCCAATTTATTAAAAAATATAAAAATGTAAAAAACACTCCTTTTACTAAAAGAGAAGTGACATATGTCATTTCCATACTCTGTGCTATAAATATTGTAACAAATACTGCAATAACTGTGAGTACTACCTGGACCATCAGGGGCTTTACAAACACAAAAGGAGAGAGCGATATCTCACGAGAAGCCATATATATTGCTATTCCAACATTAAATACCGCGACAACTATCAAGCCGTAAAGGTATCCTTCTATGCCCCATAAGAATCCCACATAAAGATTGATGCTGAAAATTATCTTATGAAAAATTACCATACGCAAAAAAGCTTTTGAATTTCCCCTGCTTTTCAGTATATTTGCCAACAGTGTAGCAATCGGGAAACCAAAAGCACTTAAGACCAAAATCTTAAAGTACTCGACGGAAGGAAGCCATATTTCTGAAAACAGAAGCACGATTAACTCTTCAGAAACAAGATACAGCCCACCAAATAGCAGCAGTGTAATGAAATTAATGCTTCCAAGCAGCTTTATTACAATATTTTGAAACCTTGGTAGATCATTTTTAACTTTGCTTAGTACAGGGAACATAACAGACATCAAACTGCCTGATGAATACTGTATCAGCATGGTGCTTAAGGATTTTGCACGCTGATAAAAGCCAAGTGTTGTCGGCGTGAACAATTTACCAATTACTATGTAATCAAGTCGCGAAAATACAGCGTCAAGAACACCTACCAAAAACATACGAAAACCAAAACCCCATAACTGCATCAATGCCTTGAATGAAAATAGAAAGGATGGCTTCCAGCCGCTTGCATACCAGATAAAAATATTGAACATAAGCCCGGCAGATATTATCTGGACAACCAAGCTCCAGACCCCTGCTCCGTAAAAAGCCAGAGAGATGCCGATTATTCCGCTGATCAGGGATGCAAGAAAACTGATTTTTGTTATCAGTGCAAAATTCAGCTCTTTACGCAATTTGGTCACCTGAACACTGCTGAAAGCATTTAGAATAAAAGTGAGCGAGATAACTTTGGCAAGCGGTACCAGCTTTTCGTTTTCGTAAAAAGCACCTACCCACTCAGCAGAGAAAAAGAGTATCAGCGCCAACAGAACACCCACTGCAACATTCAAATAAAATACGGATGAATAGTGCACCGGAAGCACTCTTTTTTGCTGGATCAGAGCGCCACCGAGACCTATATCGGAAAAAACTTCAGCGATACCGACAATCACCATCACCATCGCGATCAGACCGAAATCAGACGGCTCCAACAACCTTGCCAGAAAAATGGTAACGACAAAACCCATACCCTGCTTGGCCATTTTTCCAAAAAAATCCCAGATAAACGCCTTGGTGCCTTTTGACTTCAAATCATCCATAATACACCTATTTTGACTGGTTCAAATACAGCATAGCAGAACCATCGTATTTGAAGCCCAAAAATTTATACAAGCTCTTCATTACATTATCATCTGACAGGTTCAGCATCAGCAGATCACCTGGACGATATTTTGGATACTCTATCACTGCTTGATTGGGCCTCTCATACTGAGTAGTATAGATCTTATAATCATATGGAGATGTCTCATCGATGCCATATTTCAGCTGCATATTTTCCCACATACAGCCTTTACATCGGTAAGGGTATGCTTTAAGGTCATCAGCTGTAGGCAGTCCCTCTTTGCCTATAAGTTTGGTATGAAATTTTTTTATTGACTCGAACCATTTATCCTTACTGTTTCTGAGCGTCAGAATAAATTTAGAGTCAAGAAACGCATAATCAAGTATTTCATACGTAAAATCATTACTGAAAGGAATATCCTCAAAGGCATCCGCACTACGGCAGAATTTTACAATTTTTTTAAAATCACGTTTTGCCCAATCATTGATCAAAAGTTCAGCCCTCGCCTGGTTGCCCATCTTGTATCCAAGCTGCTTCAGAATATGTTCAACTGAAGTGGTACCGGTTTTATTCTGCCCTATGCAAAATACTTTTGTTCTCTTTTTAAAAAAACTCATATAAAATACCTTACTTTGATGTAATCTTCGAAAATGCTATCTTCAGCCATTGAAAATGATATCCACAATTTTCCTTTGTGCTTCCAGCTCAAGTCCCGGATACAGGGGCAGACACAAAATCCGCCTGGAAATATCCTCTGAGATAGGCTACTTTTACCAGTCAATTCATCATATAAAATTGTGAAACTATGGAGTATCTTTTTCATGTCAGCTCATCCCTTGTTTTTGGCCATTTAATCTTTTCCTTGCCACCTGAGTCACTTCCATCATAAGCTGTAATCACAAATACCATCTTGCAATCTAATGGACAACCCCGTTGCTTGCAGCGGGGTATCATCTCAGTTCTAGCTTACAAATCAAATTTTAACTGACCTACATGCACCTTGTTATATTCTTTTCCTTGATTCTTTACATAGTTATTTATTGTCTCTTCACGGGCATATTGTCCAACAGTATTGGCATAAAAACCACTTGTCCATAAATTACTACCCCACAACATTTTCTTAATTTCTTTATGTTGTAAAAAAAGTTCACGTACCGTGATACTTTTTATAACTTGAACTATCCTAGAAACAGGCATTTTTGGTATCCCTTGTATTAGAAAGTGTACATAATCTTCATCATTTCCAATTTCTATAAAGTTTATTTCATATCTTTCTGAAATTTCAATACATGTTTGAACTAATGTATTTTCTACTTCTTTTGTAAAAACTTTCCTTCGATATTTTGCTGGAAATACCAAATGGTACAACAATACTGTTTTATTGTGACTTTTGAATATATGATCGCTCATATTATATCATATCACACAGCCTCTTCAACTTGACTCCAACCGATGCAAGCCTCGGGGAAATCTTTTTGATTATACGTGTTACAAGCCAATATACTTGTAAACTTAATAGCCTTGCTCAAAAATAGTTCCTATTACCCTATCCATATCAGAATAATTCAATTTCCAATATAAAGGTAAACATAAAATTCTTTTTGAAATATCTTCAGAAACAGGCATTTTTACATAATCAACAATATGTTCACATGTATTTAATGATGGATAAAAATACCTGCGTGGATAAATATTGATATCATTTAGCGCATTTTCCGCTTCCAAGAGCTTTTCTTCGTTCTCAAAAATCACCGGAAAATATGAATAATTAGTTTCACCATGTTTAATAGCCTGAAATGTCAATGCAGTATTTTCTACAAGTTCTTTTTTATAGTAAAAATATTTTTCTTTTCTGTCTTTTAGCACTTCTTCATAATATTTTAAATTCGCTAAACCCAGTGCTGCATGCACTTCTGTCATTTTACCATTAAAGCCATCTTCGACTATATCTTTTTTTTCATCATGTCCAAAAAAACGAATTCTTTTTAATTTTTCATGCAACTCTTGATTAGTTGTGATACATCCGCCGCCTTCTGCGGTATTTAGAAGCTTTGTTCCATGCAAACTTGTGGCTGAAATATCTCCATGCTCAAGTAAACTTTTATTTTTGTATGTGGATCCTATAGCATGTGCCGCATCATAAATCACTTTTAAACCATGCCTTTTAGCAATAGCTTCTATCGCTTCAACATCGCAAGGATTACCGAAAACATGTACCGGCATAATGGCAACAGTTTTATCTGTAATGAGTGCTTCAATTTTACCAGGATCCATATTTAAAGTATCCGCATCAATATCACAAAAAACCGGAGTACACCCTTCCCATTTAATGGCACCTATTGTTGCTATCCAGCTAAAAGGGGTCGTAATGATCTCTCCCTGTAACTCAAGTGCTTTTATAGCCATTTGTATGGCAACGGTCCCATTTGTTACTGCAGTAAAGTTACCTACTTGTAACTTACTGCATAGTTCCTTTTCTAGCCTTTGGACCATAGGGCCATTATGGGTAAGAATACCGCTTTCCCATACACTTTGTAAAAGTTCTGTATATTCTTCCAAAGGGGGAAGAGATGGTTGAGTTACATAGATTGGTTTATTTGCCATTGGCTTTATCCTTTAGCCCTTCAATAAGTCTTGCTTGATTTATATTTTGTGTATATTCATTTTCTACATTATCTTTAGTTTTTATTTGATTATAAAAATGTAGCAGCATATTTTTAAAATGATGGTCAGAATCTAATTTTACATGCTCTTGCCCATTCGCTGTTTCTAATTCTATAACCGGTTCAAATCCAGGTGCTGCCGTGAAAATACGATTAGTAGAAATTTTACCTTTACTCCCCCATAGCTCTATGCTATTTTGATAATAATGGTCAAACCCAAAGGCTATTTGAGAGGTGACTTTCCCACTCTTTTGCTTAAGACAGGCACTTCCCCAGATATCCACACCTTTATGAGTATCTTCAAATAAAGATGCTGAATCAACAAAAAGATCCTGACCTAAAAATATTTGAGAAATTTTAAGAGGATAAGCACCGGTATCAAGCAAAGCACCGCCTCCCAACTCTTTTTTATATCTTATATTATTATCATCAGTAAATGGTGGAAAACCAAATGAACTTCTTATATTGCGAAGCTCACCAATTTTACCGCTATCAACTAACACTTTTATATATTTAAGCTGTGAATGAAAACGGAATTGAAAATTCTCCAGAAGAACAAGCTGTTTTTCTTTTGCCAAATCATTTAACTCTACTACTTCATCATAAGTACATGCCATTGACTTCTCTACTAAAACATGTTTGCCTTTTTGAAGGGATTTTTTTATCCATTTATAATGCAAGCTGTTTGGTAGAGGAATATAAGTGGCTTCAATATTTTCATCATTCAACAAACTATCATAATCAAAGAAAGCTGTTGTACTAAATTTATTTGCAAAAATATTTGCCTGCTCCTCTGCTCTGCTTGCAACTCCCGTGAGTGCGAAATATTCCTCTAGTTCATTAATCGCCGGTAATATAAACCTTTCTGCAATATTTGCACAGCCCAATACACCAATATTTATTTTCTTAGACATGAGCAAGAATCCCCCTAATATGTGGGTTAATCCAAGCATCTTCTTTTAATAATTCTTTAATTTGATATAAGCTTAGCCATATAAAATTTTCATTAGGTATTTCAATATTAAATTCTTCTGGTACTTCTATTAATATACCTCTATTTCTTTTTAGATGAAGTCTCCCTCCATCTTCTGCCAACCAAGCATCAAATATCTTATTAAACCCATTATATTTATCTGTATTTTCAAAATAGTCAGCAAAATGTGGCTTTCTCCCTTTATGCGCTTTATTTAGATTGGAAAAAGTTGCTTGCAATGATGGACTTATCTGAACCTTTCCATAATTACCAGGCTCCATTTTTGCTTCACATAAATAATGTGGAACTCCATTAAATCGTTTTCGAATGATACCAAGAAGACCTCCATCATAACCAATTTGCTCTAAAATTGGCTGATCCCACTCAGTACCAGTTTCTCTGCTTTTTGTTTTTACCCTTACACCGTGAATTATAAAAAAATCTTTTGACTGATGATAAATATTTCCTGTTTTTTCATCAATACACCAACCTTTTGTTTCATTTAATGGAATATCAATTACTTCCATATCAGACTCATCTTGTTTTAAAGTAAACCAGTTTTTTACCTCATTAAGTGTATGAAATAATGACCAATCATTCAATGCCTCAAATGATGACTCCACTGTATTATCATATATATTTGACTTAACAAATGGACTTACAGCATTTCTATACTCAGATAATTTATTTTTATACTCTATTGATTTATTTAACATCATATTTTTCCATATACCACTCTCTAAAAAATGGGGACAGGCTAATTTTATACATTACCACCCTTTATTCAAAATCAAATTATTATATCTTTTTTACCTAAAAAGGAACAAGATAATACCCTGCTTGGCCATTTTTCCAAAAAAGTCCCAGATAAATGCCTTGGTACCTTTTGACTTCAGATCATCCATATTGAACTTATTTCGACTGGTTTAAATGTGGTATGACAGAACCATCGTATTTAAAACCCAAAAATTCATACAGGCCCTTCATGGCATCATCATCTGACAGATTTAATACCAGCAGATCATCCGGACGATATTTAAAATACTCTATCACTGCTTGATTATGTCTTTCATACTGATCAGTATAGATCTTATAATTATACAGAGATGTCTCATCAATGCCATATTTCAACTGCACGTTTTCCCACATCCAGCCTTTATAGCGGTAAGGGTATACTTTAAGGTCGTCAGCTGTAGGCAATCTCTCTTTGCCTATAAGTTTAGTATGGAATCTTTTCATTGACTCGAACCATTCGTCTTTACTGTCTCTTACCGTCAGAATAAATTTAGAGTCAGGAAACACATAATCAAGTATTTCATACGTAAAATCATTGCTAAATGGGATATCCTGAAAAGCGTCAGCACTTTTACAGAACTTTACAATGCTTCTAAAATCCTGTTTTGCCCAATCATGAATAAGGAGCTCGGCCTAGCCTCGTTGCCCATCTTGTATACAAGCTGCTTCAGAACATGTTCAACTGAAGTGGTACCGGTTTTATTCTGCCCTATGCAAAATACTTTTGTTCTCTTTTTAAAAAAACTCATATAAAATACCTTACTTTGATATAATCTTTGATTATAACTAGTACGCACAGGCATATAGCTGCTTCAAATCCATTCATCTTTGCATTGCTCCCGAGTATATCTATAGTTGTTGTACTGCTGGAGACCGGTAGTGAATTCTTGACACCAAGATACCCTTCAAGCCTCTCTTGTAACTTTCAGACTACTGCGCTGATATTACTGATGTGCTTGCTTCCAAATATCTCTTCAACATATGATTGATATTTTTTTGTCTCTCAGACAGATATGTCCCCGTTACATGTATTGCTTTCAATGTCATCCCAACTTTCTATTGTCTTTTATTCATCAAGCAAACCGGTACTGAAATAACGTTCAGCTCTGTCCGGCAATACCGTTGCGATTATCCATTCCGGATGCTCTTTGGCGATCTCTCTTGCGGCCCAGATATTTGCACCGGATGAAATGCCACACAATAGGGAGTCGCTTGCCGCCAGTCCTCGTGTTGTCTCTATAGCGTCATCATCTGTCACTTCTATTACCCTGTCTATCAATGATACATCAAGAATTTCAGGGATAAACCCGTCACCAATCCCCTGGATCTTGTGCAACCCCGGTTCATGGCCGAGAAGTGCAGAGACATTTTTTGGTTCTGCAGCTACGATCATTATGTCAGGGTTTTTTTCTTTTAAAAAAGAGCCGACACCCTGAATCGTCCCTCCACTTCCAATACCGGAGACGAAAGCATCGATCTTTCTGCCTGATTGCTCCCAAAGTTCAGGACCAGTATGCTCATAGTGGGCCAGAGCATTGTTAGGGTTTTTAAACTGCTGCGGCATAAAAGCATTCAGGTTTTCTGCCATCTCTTTGGCTTTACAAACTGCACCGGCAACACTTTCGCTATCAGGGGTCAATATCAGGTTTCCACCAAATATCCTGATAATCTTTTTTCGCTCTTCACTCATCCCCTCAGGCATGACAATGCTGACTTCATACCCTTTTGCCATACCTATCAGCGTAATGCCGATGCCTGTGTTTCCGCTTGTAGGTTCAATGATCCTCATGCCGGGCTCCAATGTTCCATCACGCTCAGCAGCCTCTATCATAGCAAGTGCAACCCTGTCCTTTATACTGCCGCCGGGATTGAAAAACTCGGCTTTGGCAATGATATTTTCGTTTTTGATCGGAATCAGTGGGGTATTTCCTATCAGATCAAAAATGGGATTGGATCTATTCATAATTCAAACTGCCTGTTTGCACTGATGATCCTTTCATCCGTGATCTCTTTCCGGGTCAATGAAAAAGATTTTTCACCGTTATATGGCTGCTCAGTCGAATATCCCTGAATATTTAATTTTTCTACCAGTTCATCATAAAAATATTTTGGATCACTACAGAAATCCTCATAATTTATCGTTATTTTTTTATGCTCAGGAACGTCTTTCAATCCATTTTCAACAGCTTGATTGATAAAATGCACCTGTCCTGCAGCCTGCTCATAAGGGTTGAGTTTGATCAGGTCAATATACTCGGGTATCTTGAACGAGTACCAGTTATCAATACTTCCAAGCTGTCTCTCTCGGGCTTTCAATATGGATGCAATATTGGTCAGTGGATCACGCTTTGTGTGGATAAAGATAGCTTTATCAAACACCTTATTTAAAAAAGCGATGTTATAGTTCAGGTTCATCCCTTTAAGTGCGAAAGGCTTTTGAAAGACATCAGTAATGCCTGCAAATTCACTCAGCATCATTTGTATATCTGCTTTTTCAAACAGTTCTTCATTGATCCAATAGTCCCTTTCAGTATCTGGCAAAAACTTTCTCCAGAAATACCAAAACTCATTTGGAGCCAGTGCCCCTTTTGTTTTTCCGTTTTCTGATGAAAAATTGACTTCGGAATTAAAATCTTTGATCTCATTTCGAAAGTTATAGCGCTCATCAGTTAATAGCATTTGGATCTTGGCACCCATGATCGGAGCTTTGTAAAAACGGGACATCAAGTTTGTAGGATAAGCGGCAATACCGCTGTTTGCCAACCACTGTGTTATGAGTGTGGAACCAGACCTTAATGGTCCCATAATAAATACTATTGGGAACTCAGGCACCTTTTTCTCAAGAAGTTTTTTCTCAGATTCATACATATTATCGTTTATTTCAATCAAAAACTCTTCAAGAGTCGCATTTCTTTTGAAACTTTTGGTCCTGTTTTTCTCTTCTTTATACATTGCATCCTCTTTGCTATTTTTAAACCAGCTCATATCTCTGAAGAAGCTCTCTGGTCTCTTCTTTTGAATTGAACATCATTACATCGATAATGGACAGGTTAGGAACAAACTCCTTATCAAACTGCTTGTACTCTATGTCTTTAGTATCAATAAAACTCAGTTTAATACCTTCTGTAGCAAATTTATCCTTGCTATACAGCTCTTTTCCGCCTATCGCATTAATATAGTGATCCGCACCTACTCTTTTGCAGATATCCATAATTCGTGCATCAAATTTCAGATCATTATTTTTTTCAATCTCACTGGAGTAAAGAAATTTTGTCTGCATACCAAGATAGCTGGATATCTTCATTAAAGAGTATCCTAGAAATCTGGCAAGGTTTTTTTCCTTACTTGATAAAATAGTTTGCAGTAGTGGAAAAACATCTTTGAAGTATGGTGCTTTGGCATACCTTCTCTGTATAGCTGTCAAAAGCTTATCCATATTATTCCCGACCTCTATCTCATTGATCAGTTTGTTTTGACTGGCACCGATAAGCTCCAGTGAGATCAAAGCTGGAGCACCATTATCCAAGATGCTGTTTTTCTTAATATAGCTATTCTTGATAAAATTCAAATCATCCGCAACAACATAAACATCTACCAATTGAATCAATTGAAAGTATCCGATGTAGGATAAAAAATATGGCTGCATCATTCCTAGTTTCATATACTGTCCTTCAAAGTTTTTTTGAAAAAAATATATGTAATACTATCCAATAATCAATTAAGTATGTATTATATAAAAAGTGTATATTAAATAGTGGTTTTATTTTTGGAAAAATTAACTATATATTAGCTATTATATTTGAATTAAATTACAAGGCCATAAAACATTGTTGTTCAATTCATACGAGTTCATTTTTCTCTTTTTACCAATCACCTTCTTCATCTATTTCTATCTCAATCAAAAACGGCTGACAGACGCAAGTAAAGGTTTTCTGGCCTTTGCCTCTCTCTTTTTCTACAGCTGGTGGAACATAGCCTATCTTCCGCTGATACTTATTTCAATGCTTTTTAACTATGTAGTCGGCAAACAGCTTTCCGGGTATGAACAGAGAAAAAAATGCTGTTCCAAAAAAGCACTTTTGGGTATAGGGATCGTCTTTAACCTGAGTATGCTGGGGTATTTCAAATACTCAGACTTTTTTATCGCCAATTTCAATACAGTTTTTAGTGCAGATGTCTCTCTTTTACATCTTGCCCTGCCCCTGGCTATCAGCTTCTATACGTTCCAGCAGATCGCCTATCTGGTTGATAGCTATAGAAGAGAAACAAAAGAGTATGACTTTCTAAACTATGCCGTATTTGTTACCTTCTTCCCTCAGCTCATAGCCGGGCCTATCGTGCATCATACCGAGATGATGCCTCAGTTTGCCAGAGTACGCAACAAGGTTAAAGACTATCACAATATCGCACTTGGTCTATTTATCTTCTCTATCGGGTTGTTTAAAAAAGTGGTCATTGCAGATACCTTTGCTGTATGGGCGACCAATGGGTTTGATGTAGCGGAAAAACTCAATATGCTTGAGGCCTGGGTAACATCACTGAGCTATACCTTTCAGCTCTATTTTGATTTCAGCGGCTATACCGATATGGCGATCGGTATAGCCCTGCTTTTCAATATCAGACTGCCAATCAACTTCAATTCACCCTATAAGGCACTCTCCATACAGGATTTTTGGCGAAGATGGCATATGACGCTCTCAAGGTTTTTGAAAGATTATGTCTATATCCCGCTTGGAGGCAATAGAAAAGGTGAAACAAGGACCTATTTTAATCTCTTTGCCACCTTTTTGATCGGAGGGATCTGGCACGGTGCGGGATGGACCTTTGTTTTCTGGGGTGCTTTGCATGGAGTGGCACTGATGATGCACAGGGCCTGGCAGAAGCTTGGGCTTAAGATGCCTGTGCTTCTGGCCTGGTTTATCACTTTTAACTTTGTCAATATGACCTGGGTCTTCTTTCGTGCAAAAGAATGGGATGATGCCTTAAAGGTGTTGGATGGGATGTTCTTTGGTACCATAATGCTTCCTGCTGCTTTAACTGATAAACTGGCTTTTCTTGAGCGGTATGGTGTGAAGTTTGGGGGATTCCTCAATGCTGTTCAAGCAACACCCTATACTCCTATCTGGCTTGGATTCGGATTTGTGCTGACACTGTTATTTAGAAACTCTGTACAGCAAATAAACAGTCTCAGGATTTCTGCCATTTCCGTCTGTTTCTCGGCGCTCTTATTTGTCACGGCTGTTTTGTCGATGAACAAATTTTCAGAATTTTTGTATTTTAATTTTTAAAAGGGGTTATAATGAGCGTTGTAAAATGGATCAAAATATGGTTTGTACTTGTTCTTATCATTCCTTTGGTTGGTCTCTTTAATTATATAGTTGATCCGTATGGTTTCAACCAATTAGTCATAATCAAAAAGTTTAACAGTATTAAAGAGAGCAATGCCGGTTTTACTATTAAATACAAAATGCCTCAGCTCGTTAAACATGAATGGACCAATCTAATGCTAGGCTCATCAAAGATAGGTGTAATGGATAATCATGTAGTTGAGCACTACCTCGGAGGCAAAACTTTCAATATGGATCAGCCCACCCCGGTCATGCCGATCCAATTTGATGCCTTTATGTATGCAGTTAACTACAATGATGTCAAAAATCTGATTTTTGCAGTCGATTTTTTATCATTCAACAAAAACCTGAAACTTAACCGGGATTATGTCGAATTAAAAGAGAAAGTTCGCGCTTATGAACACTTCAGCAATATTGACCTCTACCTCAATACTGATACTTTAAAAAAATCCATGGAGGTAATCAAAAAAAATCTTTCCGGCACCGCCAAGAAGAAACTCCATTTTTATCCGAACGGTATGCGTGAGTATTCCAATTATATAGAAGCATATGAAAAGGGAACATTTGACTTACAAAAAAACATCAACAAACATCTAAAACTTTATTTCGATCCCCAAAAGGGCATCTACTCAAATTATGAATATTCAGACGATTTCATGACGCTGGTTAAAAAAATCGTGGAGTATTGCAAAATAAACGATATTAATCTATACGTTTATATCTCACCGCTGTATGTTGAGCATTTCCATGCCATAAAAGAGGCCGGATTGCTTGATGAGTTTGAGCGATTTAAAAGAGATCTCGTAAAAATTACCGATTATATGGATTTTACCGGTGCCAATCCAATTACAAGCAATAAAAACAATTATTGGGATTCATCTCACCTCAGGATAGAACAGACTAAAGAGGTGATGGCAAAATTATTTAGAGACACTGTCTTTAAGGGTTATGAGGGTTTTGGAGTATTCGTGACACCAAACAACATTGAACTGCACTTAAAAGAGCAGCGAAATCAATATAAAAAAATCAATCTGGATAAGATTTTAATTAAGGCCTAATTGCTATCATTGACCTCGACATTCTTAATAAACTTGGCAGGAACACCGCCCACAATGGTATTAGCCTCAACATCTTTAGTCACTACTGAACCAGCAGCAACAATCGCACCGCGATGGATCGTGACCCCTTGAATGATAATCGCCCCGGCACCGATCCATACATCATCTTCAACCACTATCGAGCCCGTGGTTCTTGTTCTCATTTTTCCTGGAGTATAGTTTGTTGGATGACTTACAGTCTCAAATGACACCCGTGCTCCGATAAGTGCATTTTTTCCAATAATCACTTGGCCATCTGGTACTCCAAAACGGACATCCATGTTTATGAACGCTCCTCTTCTTATATCAATATTTTTGGCTCCTCCGATTGGACTAATTCTAAGCGGAGACAGTATCATGCATCTTCCGTTTATCTTCATCCCTGCCAGACGCAATAACCTAAATCTTATTTTATCCGAAATCTTTAGTCGGGGCAGATTGTTAGCCAAAGTCAGAAATATCAACTCTCTCATTCAAAGCTGCCTTTGTATTTCTGCAAATAACATTGAACTGTTCTACCTAAAATGGCAGCATAGGAGAGCGGCAATATACTACACGATTTCATCATCTTCTTTCCTTAACTGATAATATAAATTATTTTAACTATATCGAAAATAGCATAAAACTTACTATTTATTCACATATATTCACTAACTTTTATATTATTTTCAGGAAAACTATGTCAGACTGCTATTAAGCTATGATTTAAAATATATTTTAGTCATAATTTTGAGCAATAAGAATATTAGGCCAAACCTGTTGTGAAGCAGGGACGGAAAGCTTCAGGTCTTTGAAAAAAGATAGCTGGGTTGCATTTATTTATCCTGGACATATCTTTTATGGATGTGTTTTATAAATAAATTACAATTTTTATAAGCTGGCCTCCTCTCCTGATTATCTTATCTGTATTTTTATTATTAAAATAATTAGATCATTTAACCAAAAAACCTAATCTAGGTAATACAAAGGTAATAGAGTTTAATTATAATCCTATTACACAAATTATATTTGTAAGGACAAGCATAATTTAAAATAATTTAAACAATAAAAATATTAGGCCAAACCTGTTGTGAAGCAGGGACGGAAAGCTTCAGGTCTCTTGAAAAGAAGATAGCTGGGTTGCATTTATTTACCATCAATGTATCTTTTACAAATATGATATAAATAAATTACAATTTTTATAAGCAATTTTCCTCCTATATATCTTTATTACATAACTTATTTAAACACAAAACATATCGTAGGTAATATTGTGGTAATGGTAATTAAATACTATTACATCGCACAAATATTACCTATAAAATTTAAGGATAACAATGCATATAAAACAAAGCATATTAATACTCTCTTTAGCAACACTACTTGCGGGGTGTGGTGGAGGTTCTTCAACTTCTACAGGAGCAACTTCAACTTCTTCTACAGGAGCAACTTCAACTTCTACTTCAGCTCCAACTGCTAAGGCTATTCACAGCGGACAAGTCAAAGACAGCAGTACAGGAAATGGTCTGGTAAATGTCAAAGTAAGTCTCGGTGAAGCTACTACGACAACGGATGAAAATGGCTTCTATACTTTTTCTGATCTTATGGTAGAAGAAGCAGCAGTAGTTAACTTTGAAAAAGAAGGATATCTCCTCGGCAGTACCCAGATCCAACTTAAAGCATTATCGGGAGACAATACAACTTCTTCCAACTATCTGGAGTATGCTATGCATACAAATAATTACCAATGGGATTATAATAGCAGTGATGAAATTGACGGTACCCATATCATGATAGATGCTTCTGTATCCTATAGTGATATAAATGGAAAACCGTATAGCGGAACAAATACAGCAGAATTAATATACTTTGATATTACTTCTGACGAAGGAAAAGCAGCTTTCCCGGGTGCTTTTAAAGGAATAAACAGCAATGGTACACTGGTACAGTTTGATACTTATGGTCTGATCAGTATATTACTTGAAGACAGTAACGGGGACAGACTGCGTCTTGCTGAGGGTGAAACAGTAGCACTCAGATTTGATAAGGTTTCTTCTTTGGAAAAGCCAAATACTCTTCCTTTATGGTATTATGACTATGATCAGGGATTGTGGTTTGAAGAAGGGTATGCTGAGTTACAGGAAGATGGTACCTATAAAGGTGATATCTCACATCTTGGAACCTGGAGTGTGAACAGGCCACTTGAGGAAGACCCTGGTATTTACCTTGGACGAATCATTGATGAAAATGGATCACCTATTGGTAATGTAAGAGTTTATGGTGTAGGAGAAAACTGGGTAAGCTCTGATCTTACAACCGATGAGAATGGTATATTTGAACTTAAAGTAATCCCAGGTGAGAGTTTTGAACTCACTGCTTATGATTACCAAAACAAATATGGTGCAAGCTACAATGGTACTATCGCTGCAATCACCTCTGGTGATGTGGTTGAAAACTAAAAGTTAAAAAGGATATTCAGTATGAAAAAAATGATTTTACTACTTCTACTTCCATTAACAGTATTAATGGCAATTGATTTTACGATGACAGAAAAAGGCTTATTTGCCGAAACCACAACACAACCCCCTGATCCAGGCACAGTTCCTGGAGAAATCAGTTCTTATCTTGAACCGGTCAATCTTCCAAAGTGTGATGCGAACAATCCAGAAGTACAGTTTATTCGAAACAACGCAGACTGGCAGACGATTAACAGTAGCAGTAAACGTATATTTTGTGTCTCTCCAGGAAACTACAAATCACTTGGAAATATTAAATTAACAGCAAACGGTACAGCTGAAAAAAGACGTTATATTATTCTTAATAATGGAAATGATACACATCCGGGCAAACTTAATGACAGTGAGTTGGCCAACTATAAATTAAAATTTAAAGCTTCTTATTGGACAGTTGATAGATGTGCTATAATAAACGATGGAGGGTATGTAGTGACAATGGAGACAGGGGCTTCTTATAATATTCTAAATAGAATGTATACTAGAGATGTAGGCAGTAGTGTCTCTATACGTGATAATGCCCATAATAATACAATACAGAACAGTAGATTTGAGGATCAACGTGACCCAGGATATGATGGTTCAGTTTGTATTCAAATTCAAGCTTGGGGTACTAACTATTTTCAAGTCCACAATACAAAAGTTATCAATAATGAGTTTTACAACCAGAATGACGGATTCCAGATTGTTAGAGGAGCTGTAAGTAATTACAGAACAGCTTATCAAGACGGTAACGCTGAAGGTACTATCGTGGATTCTAACCACTTCTATAAAGATGTGCCATATATGGAAAATGCAATAGACATAAAATGCGGTTCAGACAATCCCAATAATCCAGTGATTATCTCCAATAATTATATGTGGGGATATAGACAACATCCTGATTATGTACCAGGGTCATACGGGCCCGGTGTATCTGCTATTCAAGGTCACTATAGTCCTAAAAATATTCATATAATCAATAATGTGTTCTTTGATTGTGAGACTGCTATTAATATCGGTTCAAACGGCCCCTCAACCGGGTTTGATAAGGGCTTTATAGGTAGTGTGATTAAAAATAATCTTATCTATGATTGCGGAGGAGGCACAAGAACAAGATATCCACTTAAATTCAGCTCTATGAGAGATACTGACATGTCACACAACAGTTTTGTAAATAATCACTATAAATACTACGCCTTTTTGGCTTTCAATGGGGCTTCCATGCAAGAAACATATTTTAGAAACAATGACATATGTGGTGAGTCATCTGAGTGGAGTGAAGAAAAATATATAAACTCCAATCATTCAGCTTTCATAAATTCATTATCCAGCAATACAAATTGTGCTAAAATCTACAATAAAGATTTGGTATTTACAGCTGACAAGTTTACGAACAATCCGAGAGTTATTACGCTAGAAAATGCGATAGAAGATAACTAGTGACTTAAGAAAAACCCAAGAATTCCTTATTTTTGGGAACCCAAAGTATTTTTTTCAGCTACCTTAAAAAATTTAAATACTTATTTCAGGTTAAAACATTATAGTTTTACCTGGGAGTAATATACAATTCAATAACATAAGCGACTGAGTAGTCTTTTTGACATACTGGTCTCTTCCCTGAATCTGGACTCTTTTTCAGGAATGATTTCCTCCTTACAAACTTGTGTAAAATCTGTTTTCTTAGGTAGATATTGACGAATAAGTCCGTTTGTATGTTCATTCAAACCTCTCTCCCAAGATGAATAAGGATGTGCGAAATAGAAGTCTGCATCTAAAGCCTCTGATACTTCTTTGTGATATCCAAATTCTTTACCATTGTCACTTGTAATGGTTTTAGTGATCTCTTTTATAGGGTCTAACATTTCAACTAAAGCTTTGGTTACATCTTCAGCTTTCCTAGATGAAACTTTTTTGATTAACGTGAACTTTGACTTACGATCTACAACCGTAACCAGTGCTCCAATATGATGTCTACCTATCACTGTATCTATCTCAAAGTCACCAATACGGTTCTTCTTCTCCACGATCTTTGGATGCTTATCAATAGAGACTCTATCGATGATGATTCTTCTACGCTGATAGCTGTTACTTCTATTGTGATACTTTTTTATTCTTGTGTCTCAGGTATTTATAGAGTCTCCCACCTCTTAATTTATTGTAGTAGATATAGCGGTAAATAGTTTCGTGGCATACACTAAATCCGTTGTCTATCTTCATTCTACCTGCCATCTACTCTGGTAACCAATCCTCTTTGAGTTTGGATTTAATGTAGGCTTTTATCTTGGAGTTTAGAACTGTATATTTTACTTTACTGTGTTGTCTATCTTCTGAAGTACTATGCGCAAAATCATAGCTATATTCTTTACTGATCTCATCACTATTACGTTTGATTTCTCGACATATTGTTGAGGGATGCACTCCAATAGATTCTACTATCTTTTTTTGACTACTTCCACGTTTCAATAAAGTTGAAATATGGTATCTTTCTTTCAGGGTTAATTGTTTGTATTTCATAGTGTTTTTCTGGATTTGTGGTGAAAAAAGAATCACCTATGATAGATTAACCCTTACTTTCACACTACTACTCAGAAATTGCACTTATTGTTAGAATTGGTGAACTGCCATAATAATGTAAGAAACTTAATTGCCAATTTTTTACGGTCATAATCTATAGCCAGATGACTGCATCTTTCTTTACAATTATCATAAACTTCTTGATCATTTTTTAATAGATTTACTTTAGCAAGAAAATCTTTTTCATTTTCAGGTTCAAAGCACAATCCTGCACCATAATGCTCGATTATCTCCTGTGCCTGTCCTTCCACACCAAGTAATATCGGTTTTTGCATAGCTGATGCCTCAAAAATTTTGGATGGTATCACTGTTTTAAATGTATCTGATTTAATCAAAGGAGCCAATGACACATCGATAATTGATAGATATCTTGGGACTTCATCTTTAATAACAGGATCCAAAAATGTAATATTTTTTAGTGATAATCTAGAAGCCATTTCAATGATCTTACTCTTCATAGATCCATCACCAATAAATAAAAAATGTATATTTTCATCGTCAATCTTAGAAATGGACTGCACAATAAAGTCTAAACTATGTGCCATTCCATGAGTTCCAATATAGCCAATGATAAACTTATTTTCCAAATTTAACGACTGCAATAGGCCATAGTCTTTTTCACGAGGAAAAAATAGATCTATATTTGAACCATTCGTAACTACATCGATCTTCTCTGGAGATATTCCACGTTGTATAAGATTACTTTTAAAAGCCTCTGTTACAGCTATTACTTTGTCTGCATCCTTATAAAGTCCCAATTCTATTTTTTCCAGCCAATCAAGTGCACGTTCATGCTTCATAGCTCCTACAGTCCGTATAGACTCGGGCCAAAGATCTCTTAGCTCAAAAACCCACGGTTTTCTCCGAATCTTAGAGATACCCCAGGCTGCCCAAGTAGTAAAAAATTGTGGTGATGTAGCGATGACAATATCATGCTTCTGAAACAAGCCCACCCAAAATGCCATAAACGCAAAACTAAAATAATCTACCACTCTTTTCGCAAACCCACTATTGGTAGTGATATAGCTCCATACACGTATTACTTCAATACCATCTAGCTGTTCTTTTTGATAAGATTTATTTTTATAGCCAGCATATATGTTACCATGTGGAAAATTTGGAGCACATGTAATAATTGTCACTTCAACACCTTGTTTTATCCACTCCATACAATGCTCATAAGTACGTGTCGCTGGTGCATTGACTTCTGGTGGAAAATTATCAGTTATAAATAGTATTTTCATAAAATCATCTCCTTTATAAATTTTTTATAAATAATATCTCTAAAAGTTTAGATTTTGATATATTAACTCAACTTTCACACCATGGTATCCAAGATTTCATTCAGCACAAAAAATAAAAGATAACAACAATGTTAACAAGTATTATTTTAATATATAAAGACTTCCTCAATCACTCGCTGAACCTTTCTTTGGTCAGTTAAAGATAACATTTAACCTCTTCAAATCAAAAAATTACATTTTTACTACTGTATTTTACCAATTGTATTTCTAATTTAAATTTAATTTTTGCTATTTTCTATATTCGAATCTTGTGTTAACTTTTTATATAGCCAATTGAAGGTATAATTAATTTTACTCTTTATAAAGTATAGTTTGGTTGAATTTTTTTCGTCTCTTTTTTACTTTTGAGAAAAATATACTGATTAATTTTAATAGGATTTAAATGCAATATAAAAAACTATTATTTATAGCTGACGCAAGGTTTATACATACTGCAAAATGGATTGATTATTTTATTAGTAAAGGTTATGATGTTCATTTAGCAACTTTTGCACCTATTAATAATACAAAGTGTCAAAATATCTATTATTTAGGAAAAAGGGAAACGAAAGTATCTAAAATTAATTATCACTATATTTTTGGAATTCCAAAATTAACAAAAATAATAAAAAAAATAAAACCAGATATTATGAATGCTCATTTTAGTTATAGTATGGGGCTAGTATCTTTGATCGCTAAAAAATATTCTGGTATAGATTGTAGGTTTAGTGTTGTTTGTCATGGAACTGATGTTTTAGACCCTCCAATACCATTGATATTTAATTCAGTTAATAAGTACCTATTAAATAAAAGTGACAAAATCTATGCAGTTTCAGATCAGATAAATGACAAATTAAACGATTTCGGTATAGATTTAGAAAAAGTATTTGTTGGGCAATATGGAATTGATATCGAAAAAAAAAGCTTAAAAAAAGATATTGATATATTATCAAACAGAAATTACGTTAACAACTCTAAAATAGATTTTTTACTTAATTCATTAAAGAAGTATCAACATGATGGTTTAAATATAGTTTTTGTATTGCCTCATATAGATAATACAAAACTGGATAAGTTAAAAAAAGAATATCAATTTATAAAGTTTTATCAACATGTATCTCATGAAAAAATGATGACGATGATCAGTACAACAAAAATATATATTAGTGCTACAAAATCTGATGGTACTTCTTTATCACTTATGGAAGCAATGCAAAATGATGCAGTACCTTTAGTTTCCAACATTATTTCAAATCGAAGTTGGATTTTAGACAGTGTCAATGGATATCTTTTTAATACCAAAAAAGAATTTATTGACAAATTAGATGAGATTTTGGACTTAGATGATCATTCTATAGAACGAATCAATAGGATAAATAATGATTTAATTTTGGAAAAATGTATTTATAATAAACAAATGAAAAAAATTGAAGAATTTTTAACTGAACCTTCTGAATGAAAAATAAGTCAACTCTGAAAAATGAAGAGTGCTTTTATCATTCGCTAGTCATAAACCTCCGGCAAAGCCGGAGGCATGAAAATGTGAACCACTCAAAGCGGTCTTAATTGCCTATAGGCGACAACACAAAACAGTGATAGTTTTATCTAACTTTCTATCTTCTTCCTCTTGATGGCGAATATACTTTCGTATCTTCTCTTCATCTCTCCCAACTGTAGAAACATAATAACCTCTTGCCCAAAAATATTGCCCTGTAAAATTCTTTCTTCTCCCAAAGTATGTTCGTACAATAGATATAGCACTTTTCCTTTTGAGAAATCCAACAACCTGTGCCACTGAGTATTTTGGTGGTATTGAAACCAGCATATATACATGGTCACTCATTAAGTGTCCTTCTTCAATTGTACATTCTTTTTGTACTGCCAAATCCCTAAGCATCTCTCCAAGGTATCGCCTCAACTATTTATAGAGCCTTTTCTTTCTGTATTTCGGTATCCATACAATATGATATTTACACTCCCATATTGTATGACCTGATTTTTGCTGTATACTTTTCATGTTGATATTCCTTCTCTTTGAACTTAGAGCGATTCGAAGATAGAATATCACATTGACTCCCGGAATTATCAAATTGTGGGAGTCCTCCGGCATAGCCAAAGGTTTACTTTGGATTAATTATAAGAAGGGCTGCCATTGAACCTATCATTGGTCATATGAAAACAGATCACGGGATGCAGAGGAACTATCTTAAAAGATTTATTGAAGATGAAATAAACCTCTTACTCGCTGCCTCTGTATTTAACCTCAAGAAGTGGATGAACCTCTTCTTATTGTTCATTTTTATATTGAAAACAGCACACATATTCCAAAGCTTAACACATATCAGGAAAGGTCAGAGAGGAAAACATGTTGATCTTTACCTATTGCTTTTTAGATTGTGGTAGAATGGATGGTATAGAATATTTGGCTTATTTGAGAAGTGGGTTTTTCAGGATTGACTACATAATATAAACTTATTTTGCTTACGTCTATTACTAAATTTTTATGAAATAATAGAGCACAGTAAGGGATATCATACCAAAAAAATAATATGAAATAATTTTTTTAATCTTATTTTTTGGAATAGCAATAAATGCATATAAGCTTACAATATAGATAATTGGGAAAACGGCCATCATTCTTCTGGTCAACGGCTCCCCTGACATCAAATACAAAACTGTAATTACAGCAAGCAATAAATATTTAACTTTCTCATCTACAAGAACCCTTATGTTTTTTTTCATTATTACATAGAGCATCATTATAAATATAAAAGGCCAAAATATCCCGCTAATAATATATGGGGGATAGGCTAATTTGTGAAAGAAAGGAAAAGGCAGTATTTGCGCAAACAAAACTTTGGCAGTATGACTAACGCCAAAAGGAAGTTTGTTGAAAAGTACCCCGATAGAGTCTGAAGATGCGGCTGCAATTGTTCTTGTAACCGTTCCTTCATGCAAACTTATTATCTTTCCCATAACCATGTTATACATTAGTATAAGCACAAAAGAAATCAGTATTATACTCATAATATATATTATAGATTTCAATACTTTGGATTGCACGTCTCTAGCATAAAAATGGATATACAAAAGAATGAGAGCAAGTAAAACCATTCCAGATTCAGTTCTTAAGTACATAGTAATGTAAGAAACCAGGAAAAGTAGAAGTAAATTACCAATGCTATTTTTTTGTAAAAAAAGATAAAAAAATATCATATATGCCAGTGCCACGTCAATATCTCTCAACATGGGAGTAGAGTATATAAATACTGCAGACAAAAGAGAATATGCAAACACTGCATTCAGTGAAAAGTTGCGGTCAGTAAATTGATATTTCAGTGTTGAATACAGAACAACGGCAAATAATCCTCCTAAAAAAGGCGACAAGAGTTTTTGCACCATAACCGTATTCGCACCGTCTATCAAGATCGACAAATATGCAATAACAGAAGTAATTGCCGTATGCAAAGGCAATTCGCTTAATTTAAAAACAGAAAATATATCAAAAAAAGATTTTTCACCGGAAATATAGGGTAAACCAAAATTTGAAAAAGAATATAGTGTTTTTTCATCCACGTAGCCAAAAGGTAACTTATTGGGGTATATTTCCAGTAAAATATAGTAATTGATTAAGGAGTAAGTTAAATACAAAGAAAAGAAAAAAACAAACAATTTTATTTTCAAAAATATCTCACTCTTATTGGAAAAAACAACAATTAGAATAGAGCCCAATACAACCATGAGAAAAAATATAGAAATAGGGGCAAGGCTTCCATACAACGCAACAATACTTAATGAGGATAGAGGTAATAAAAGCATCACAATAGATATATAATCTAAACTAATTATGGGGTCTCCATGAGTTCTCACTATATTCATTCAGGATCGCTTTGCTCTTCGTATCTACTTCTGTAAAGTGCCAGGTACTGTAAAGCACATCTTTTCATTGTATATTTATCTTGATATATCTCAATGATCTTCTCCCTGTTTTTAAGAGGTTTTTCTATAAATCTATTTAGTACTTCTATGTAACTTTCAACAGTTATTTCCTTAGAAATATATCCATTTAACCCCGGCACAATAATGTCAGAAGGGCCACCTGATGGAGTTGAAAGCACAGGAACTCCCATAGAAAATGCTTCTAGTGCAGCGATGCCCAAGCCTTCATAATTTGAGGTTAAGCATAGCGCATCAGCAGGATATAAATAGTCAGCAATATTTTCCTTACGTCCAACAAACTTGATTCTTTCAGGATATCTGTTTTCCTTTTTGCATTTATTTATATAATTTTGATCTTTTCTCCCATCATACCCGACAATACATAAACAAACATTTTTGGAATTATCAAGTAATGCATTGACGGCTTTTACCAACAATAAAGTATTTTTTTCTCGGGCAATGCGTCCAACAGAGACAAAGACCAAAGTATTCTCATCTTTTTTCAATAAATTAATCTCTCTGCTTACATTATCTGATTCGTGAGTAAGATTGAGTTCCGAACTTCCATTGAATATATAGGCATTCAAATGCTTTCCATAAGTTTTCTGTACTGATTCCCTAACGCTTTTGCTTATCGCTACAGGCGTAAAAAAGGAAGGGAATGTATTAAAAAGAAACTTCATATAGCTACGAAAGTATTTATTAAATTGCTTGTTTGCCATAGTGTGTACGGTATATACAGATGGAATTCGTTTTATTAAAATTGACAATGATGCATATATTAAATCTCTGCTATGAAAGTGAATAATATCAGGCTTAAGTTTGGATAAAATTTTATAGATTTTATAAAACATCTTCAGGCTATACCCACCCTCTTTATTTAAAGAAATCAATGTGACTTTTGGTGATACCATTTTTGCCAAAGGTTGGTTTTCGCTGATACTATCCAATACACAGATATAAATTTCATTGTCCGAAATATCAGTCTGTGTATTACAGATATCAACACAAAATTTTTCAGCTCCTCCTGTATCGATATTTGTTAAAAAGTGTAGAATTCTCATCTCATACGTCTCTGGTTGGTTTCATTTTCAAAAAATGCCATTTGTACAATATATTACTCTTTATTGGATTCGATAAGCCCATGAAACATTTCTGCAACATGTTCAATATTATCTTCAAGTGAGTAAGTATGCTTAAATCGCTGATATGCACCTTCGGCAAGTCTATCTATCAGCTCTTGACTTCTCAACAAGATCTCCATTTTTGAAGCCAAAGCTTTATAATCTCCCGGAGGAAACAAAAGTCCGCTTTTCCCATCCTCAATAATTTTGGCTATCCCCCCTGTATCTGAACCAATAACCGGGGTTTTTACACTAAAAGTTTCAATAACGACTATACCAAACGCTTCTGCCAAACTTGGTACTACACTGAATTGCGCAGTTGCAAAATGTTCCAATACGGTTTGCATAGGTTGCTTTCCAAGAAAATTTACACTACTTTGAATACCATGGTGCTTTACAAGTTTGATAAACTCTGCTTGATTACCGTCACCACCAATAATTTCAAGTTTCAATTCAGGAAATTTTTCTATTATTAGCGAAAATGCCTTGATAAGTACATCAATCCCCTTGGATTTATGAAATCTACCAACAAAAACTATTTTATACTCTTTATTGAAACTAATATATTTATCATTTTCTTTAATCAGGTTTGGTAATAAAATTATTTTTTTTTCTTGTATTTTGTATGTTTTTTTAGCATCATTTTTAGTTGCTTCAGAATTAACTATTATCTTTGTTGCTAATTTATAGATTATTCTTTTTCTAAAGAATTTCCATTTGGGGACTTCTAGCATTTGATCACTCATGGTACGTATCCATGCAACCCTATTTGGAACCTTTAATAGCCAACCAGCAATTACAAAAAAGTTAACTGCATTAAAGCTGGATATTAACATTTCTACTTTATATTTTTGTATAATATTTTTTAAAAATATAAAATCTTTTAATTTTGTTGGATGATAAGATGGCCAGGTTAAAATCATAGGGTTACTTGTAGTGTCTACCAGGTTTTTTCGGTCTTCATCTGCAATAATAATTACCCTATATCCTAATTTAGCAAATTCATCTGATAATCTTAAAAAATAGTTTGATACCGCAGATCCATCTCTTAAAAAAATACCAATGATTATAGTTTTCAATACATTCTCTCCTAGCATTTTTTAATATCTGTATATAAATATAAATATAAATAATTTACCATATTTTTCATTATAAATGGCTGTACTTATTTAACTTGAATTTTGGTCTAATTTGAATAGATATTTTTTCCTTATAGTGCTTCTTAATTATATGATAATTGGTAGACTAATAGAGAAGAAAGGTTATTTAAAGGGTTTAATAATTGTTTTTATAATTTTTTTCAAATAAGATAGACCATCTAGTCCAATAGAATCCATTAATAAATATTCTATCTTATTTCTTGTTATTAAAGGTCTTTTAAATCCTAAGAATTTTATTTTTTCTTCAGCTTTCTGAATTAAATCTTCATATTCAGGATAATTATAACGCATATAGTAGATGTTTCTTGAATATACCAATGCTAAACTTCTACGAACTTCAAGTTTATCTAGATCTTCCTTCATGAGATTAACATATGTCTCAAAAGATTGTAACTTTGCTTCAAAAGCTTTTCTTGAAACCTGTCTTGATATACTATTTAGGTTATCTCTGCGATAATACCCTATACTATTTTCAACAAAAAATACTTTATTTGCTATAAATACTACTCTGGAAAAAAATTCGCCATCCTGGTTTTTAACCAAACTTTCATCCCAACCCCCACTCTCTTCGATTAGTTTACGAGGTATCAGCCATAAATGTGGAATTATTGCTACTCCATTTTCCCATAAATTAAGAAGAAACTGTTTGGGATCATTATAGTTTTTATTTACAGGAAGATCTTTCCAATCTATATTTTCTATAGTCTTTATAAAATATCCATATTTTCCAAAAACTATTGTAAGATCATCTGAGTTTTTCAAAACCTCTATCTGCAAACGGATCTTATCCGGATGTAGAAGGTCATCTGCATCTATATACTGTATATACTCTCCCGTAGATAATGCAAAAGCCCTATTTCTCGCAACTGGTGCTCCACTGTTTTTTTGGGCTTCAACCTTTATATTCGCATGCTTATTTTCATACTCTTTGGCGATGTCCAAACTAGAATCTGTTGATTCATCATCAACAATAATGATTTCTATATTTTCATATGTTTGTTTTAAACAGGAGTCGATGGTCTCTGCAATATATTCTTCAGAGTTATATAATGGTATCAAGATGGAAACTTTTGGATCATTCATAGTGGAATACTTCTTTTTTAACTATTTTGTATGGTATGCTATCTTGTTTTTATTTATATGTCTATTAACCGTCCATATCATAAGCGTATCTTCCGCATATTTTTTCACCTTTTTAAGAGTTGATCTTTTCTGCACATTTCATGCCATCTACAAAAAGTGATGATTCTAAATAGAAGATTATGCCCATTATATTGATTCAGTATATATTCTTTTCCTCTCTCCCAAGGATCATAATCTAAAAGTCCAATTACAATTTGTCGCTCAACATCATCGATGGAATTCCATACATTATCAACTTTGTTACTCTTTCTGGCATATGCTATAAAATTGATCCATGACCCCTCACCTATCAATTTATCTGCTTTGCCTCTACCTAACTTCTTTTTCATAGAATTGATCAGTGATTTAACCGCAAATATATAGGGATGCGCACCTATTTTAATATTGGTATTCGCATGCGGGATATGGTTGATATTCTCTGTTATTCTAGCCACTGCCTTACCGAAGATCTGGGAATTGATCTTATACTTGGGAGAAATGGCCAAAAAACAATCGATCAGATCATTATCTGCAGCAATAAAATCTGCTTGGAAAAATCTGATCAACGAAAGTCTCATGATGGCATCACCTTCTCTAAAAAAAGGAAAAGAACGCTTGCTTTCCAGTTCTGTCAAATCACTGTAGTTTTTGAAAAGTTGATTTTCTCTTTCTGTCACTTTCAAATCATAATGTGATGATATAGTAAAAATACCGGTATAGTAGTGACTGTGCACATTAGAAAGTACCTTATAGTGTAGTTTTTTACCAAACAGTGAAATGTTCTTTGTATTTAAACTGAGCCCTTTGAACATATAATCAAAATAACACCCCGTGAGCAACTGATCATATGAAGTAAATATATCATTGTCTTTATAGGTAAGATAGTGATCACTGGTAATTTCTGCCGTGCCACCGCTCCCAAGCACCGATCTGTCAAGGATATCGATATAGTGGTCAAATTCCCTCTGTATCAAATGATGCTCTGTATTCAATATCTTTGATATATCTTTTGCAGTGTTGATTTCTGTATTCTCAATATTATAGAGTGTTATTGCATCTGCATCACTTGCCGTATTGTAGAGAATAACCCTGGAGTCTGCACCGCCGCTTAACAAAACTGCTTTTTTACCGTAATACTTGTTTGTTCTTCTTTGTATAGCATTTAATAGACTGGTTGAAAGTTTATTAACCAAAAAATCAACATCATAACTGTAGTTCGACTTAAAATCAAAATATTTCCTGAATTCAAACTGCTCTTTACCAAAATCCCAAATATAAAAATGGCTATGCTCCAGTGTCTTGCATTCATTATAGTAAGTATTTGGGATATTTATAAAACCTCTTTTAAGAAATTCTGCAACAGAAACTTCATCCAGTGTTGTTTTGGCTAAATTATTGGCTAGAATATCAGCATGTGTTGAAACCTGAAAATCTTTAATATTGTTTTTTGAATTTTCATAAACTGGATATATTCCCAACTTGTCTGTAATAACAATTAATCTTTTTTGGATACCATCCAAGATCAAAATGGTAAATGCACCATTTAGTTCATTACAAAATTGATTCAGATTATTTTGTATATATTTTTTAATCAGTAATTGAGTTATATATGACTCTTCATTTGCCTGATAATGTTCCCATTCATCGATCTCAATTGTCGGCCTTCCAAGCACAAACATTCTTATTTGATTCTTTTCATCAAAATACGGCTTCCAGTGCTTCAAAGAGCAATACTGTTCAAAATGTATATATTTACCATTGAACTCTATATCATTATCTTTATTAATCGGTTGATTGAGTATTGCAAAATAATTCAAAATTGTTTCCTTTTATTTTTTAACTTTGTAGCATTATTGATTTCATAATCTCAAAAAACGTTTAATCTGTTCAACTGAAGGAAATCGTGGATTTTGAATGAACGATTCAAACATTTTCTGTTTTTGCCTGGTTTTTAAATACAAATCATACTGTTTTTGTGTTTTAGGAACCCAACCAGGCACTTTTACCTTATAGGGCTTAACAGACTTTCCGTCAAACAATATGGTCGAGTAGGCAACATTGAGATCTCTATCTATATCAACAACAAGACCTTCTCGATTTGCCGGATCTTCTTTGGGAGAATAGATATTTTGAAATTTTGTGCCATCATAATTGGCAGGACGGTCCTGATAAGGGAACAAAAAGTGGCCAAGCCCGTAAAATATGTATCTGTCCTTGTATTTCTCAAAACTTTGGATCACATGTGCATGATGGCCTATGATAAGATCGGCACCGGCATCAATGAACATCCTTGCTTTTTGTGCATCATCAGGTTTGGGATAACGGATATTTTCATCTCCCCAATGCAGATTAATAACAATATAGTCAACATCACTGCGACACCCTTCAATATCATGAAGTACTTTCTCCTGATCCAATGGTGCGCTGCCGTTTGACTCATCCTCTCCAAATACTGGACTCGTAGTAGGGCAACTGTATCCCAAAAGAGCAATTTTTTTTCCGTCAAAGTTGACTATGGCAGGATTATTGAAATTATTTTTTTTATTTCCTGCACCAAAATAGGCAATATTGTTATGATCCAGAAATTCTATCGTTTTTGCAAATGCAACATCACCATAATCCGCAATATGATTGTTGGCAAGATTGACTGCAAGCGGAAGTTTACCAAATGTCTCTTCTATGTACGATCTCTCTTCACATTTATTTACTTTGTTTTTTGCAGGGATACCCTCGCATGACAATGGATGTTCAAGATTAAATATAAATTCCTGAAACGGCAGATCAACGCTATAATCTTTATTTAAAACAACATCCCCTAAAAAACTTAATTTCATAAGTATCCTCTTTGGTATTAATTCTCTGTATATTCTTTAATAATGATGGCTGGATTTCCACCTGCAACCACCATTGGCGGTATATCCCTGACCACAACGCTATTGGCAGAAATCACAGAGCCTCTTCCTATTGTGACGCCTGGCAATACAATCGAATTGGCACCGATCCAGACATTGTCTTCTATGGTTATGGGCTTGCTTATTCCTGTCGTATTGATTCTGTCTTCCACATTGGGGAATGACAAGTCATGGCCATTACCATCGATTATCTGGCAATTTCCTGCAATCAAGCAACCCTTGCCAATTATGACCGACTCAAAAGCATGTATACAAGTACCATGTATCCTGGTTTTATCCCCGATCCTTATTTCTGCCCCTTCTCCCTCTGCAAAAAGTTTTACGGGTGAATGAAGATTAATATGATAGTCTTTGTTTTTGGAGTTTAGTGTCACATCAGTTCCAATATACAGCCTGCTTTCTTTCCGGATATCGATAAGCGGCAAACCCTTTATAATCAGCCTGCCTTTGATCTTCACATTTGGTTTTGACGACAGCCGGAGCTTGTAAAACTTGATCCATAGATAATAAGGAATTTTCAGCGGATCTGTTATTAATAAATTAAAGAGTTTTTTAAGCATAATCTATTTCCCTTGCTTGGTACCAGGTTATTTATTTTGTGGGTTTTAAAAATTATATTGAATCTGTTATGAGAAGCGCATTAAAAGGTCAAATTATTGATAATCTGCCCCTAAAATTTCAAAAATGCGAATTTTATTTTATTGTCCGATACACAATATTATCATAAACAGCATCCTTACCCTTTATTCTGATCCTTAAGGAAGTGACAGTGATCGGTGTTGGTTGGTATTAATGGTCAACGTCTCTCCAAATACGTTTACAGTTGTTGAAGATTGGTAATCTTATACAAGATCAGTTCGATTTCAGCTTCGGAGACATTGTATTTGATCATACTGATATCGAAAGTGAATGTACTTTTGTTCCGCTCCACATTGATAAGATTGGTTGTCCAGCACCTACTGACAAGTTTTTTGTTCATATATCCTCACATAGTCAATGATGTACTTCTGCGGAAAAATAGAATTATCGATTTCTCCGGTCCATTTACCTCCCAATGCGAAGTTTATGAGAAGATAGTGAGGTTTGCGGAAGGGATTGTCTTCTCCTTCCCCGGCATTTTCGACCTGAAAGGAATAGTATTTTATCTTATCAAAAAAGAAATCGATACGGTCCGGGTACCATTCCATGGCATAGATGTGGAAATCAGCAAAGGGATTATCCGTAACGTGATTGCCTCTCTCTCTAACCATTCCGCCTGAAAGAACGTAGGCTACCGTGGTATAGATCGTGTCTGGCATCCTCCCAATGTACTCCATAATGTCAATCTCTCCACATTCGGGCCAGCCCACCTCCGAGCAGGAGGTACCCAGGGTCCATATGGCCGGCCAGATACCTAATCCCTGCGGAAGTTTGGCCCTGACTTCTATCCGCCCGTATTTCCAGCTCGCCTTATTCTCTGTAATGAGACTTGCCGAAGTGTATTCGGCATATTCACGTGATTCTCTCCAGTCGGTGGAATTCTCATCATATATGGGGTTTTCGAATTTTTCTTTTCTCGCTTCGATGATCAATGTACCGTTTTCGACCCTGGCATTCTCTTTTCGGTCACGGGTATAGTACTGCTTCTCTTCGTTACGTATGAATCCCTCTTCGCAGGTCCATTTCGATTTGTCGGGCAAACCCTCGTAATTGAACTCATCCGACCAAACAAGCTTCCATTTATCAGCATCGATGGAGCCTGCCGTTAACAGGGTATCGGTAAATCCATTATTGCCGTTACTGATATCACCATCATTAGAATCAGTGATTCCCTCCGCATAGATGTTTCCGCTACCGTCCTTAACACTGCCATCAGTTACAATATTGTTGTTTTGATCATAACTTAATGTTTGTCCTGTTTTTACTGCAGGAGAAGCCAAAAGCGATACAATAACTATTGATGTAAAAGTAATAACTATTTTAAACACCACAAACACCTCCATCTTTTTAGATAATTCCTATTAGATTACATAAAATCGTACTATTTAGTAGGTTGGCTACTTAATTATTTACGATCTTTCTTAATGACCGCAGTGAAGTAAATGAAATATATCTGGTTAGCCATCTATTTTCCTGTTCTCATATGGTCTGCAGTCTCACCTAAAGATCAGTTTACATGGTTTTTGGAAGTGATACCAGTTTGCAGGGTATGAAGCTCTGCACCTAATCCATATGAAACGAATCGAGCTCTAAACCAGATGCATCTCGAGCAGTAAAATAAAGATCATCCCCCTGAATCTCAACTTCACAGAAATGGTGTGACTGCGCTGTCGCTACAACATTTTCATAGTTAGGATCTGGTGAATACAGCGGAGCTCCTCCTCCCCCGGTAGTGATGTGCTGTATACTATCTACAGTCGCACGGGCATAGTAATGGTTGTGTCCTGCAAATATTATATCCACACCCTTTTCCACAGCGAGAGGCTGAATGTAATTCTGAACATCAACATTATTGCTATGGGGACCATCTGCTGACCAACCAGGCTCATGAAATACTAAAAATTTCCACTTCTTTGTACTGGAAGATAGATCATTCTCGAGCCATATATATTGTGTAGAACCAGGGCTGTAATCTACATACTGATCAATAACAGTAACATGAACCGGGCCATAATCAAAAGACCAATAAAAACCACCAGGTTCATAAAGATAAGGGAAATACTTATAAAAAAGATCACCGGAACCTTCGTGATTACCTCTCGCACCGTTAATGGGCATATTCGCTTGAAATTCATTTGTGTTGGTGTAATAGGAATCGAAGAACTGATTGGCCCAATCAGCTTCAAGGTCACCATTGTTAACCCAATCACCTACATGGAGTGTTATGGTCTGATACTCTGGATTAGTTGTATAGGTATTGATCATCTGGTAATTGACAGAGTTATGGTCGGCAGGATAGGATCGGGTATCTCCATAGACCATAAATTTAACGTTGTCTGCATCATCTGAAGGAGCAGAATGAAAAGAGCCACGTCCGATATAATTGGAATCACAGGTCACTTTATAGAAATAGTGTATACCGGGAGTAAGTCCTGTGATTGTGTATATATGCCGATGGTCATAAGTGCCATCCCCATTTTCACTGGTACCTGCAGTGCCCTTTGCATAAGAAGCATCCTCTCCCCAATCGATCGTACAGGACCGTGAACTGTCCAATTGCCAGAGCACTCTCATCTCTGTATTGGCACCATCATATATAAGATAAGGACCTTTCTGAACCGCCGACGACGGTGTTGCTGTCACTATCACATCCATACTGTCTGTTCCGGGCGCACCATCATCATCCGTTACCGTAAGTGTCAAGGTATCCGTTCCTACTACAGTCGGTGTATAATCGAATGAGGCTGTAGTTGCCAGAACTGTTCCATCTTTGCTCCATTCGTAGGATGCAATGGTTCCGTCTGGATCAGTTCCGCTTCCTGTGATGGTGATTGTATTGTTTACCTGTACGGCCTTATCCGCTCCGGCATC
Source organism: Sulfurovum iocasae (assembly GCF_047716765.1). Lineage (GTDB taxonomy): Bacteria > Campylobacterota > Campylobacteria > Campylobacterales > Sulfurovaceae > Sulfurovum. The sequence continues at coordinate 913,026 of NZ_CP180410.1, read as the reverse complement.
GGCTGTCGGGGGAGTGTTCGGCGGCGGTGTACCCGTGGCGTCTTCGATCGACAGATGATCTACATTGGCGCCACTAAGACCCGTGGTGCTTGCATAGATCGTATGGGTACCTGCAGTGAGTGAGACCGTAGTACGTGTCTCACCCCAGGTTGACCAACCACCTGTAGCCGGGAAATCAATAGTTGATCCACCACTGGTACTATCAACACTGATATGTAACGGTCGGTTCCCCGATCCTAGTGCGTAACGGAAAACCAGATCATAGTTACCTTCGGCAGCTAGTTCCACTGTCCATTTTACATAACCTTCACCTGCATAATCCACATAACCCGTACCTGTATAGCCAGAGTGGGTACTGCTGATCGCAAATGCAGGACTCATTTCTGCATCTTCGGCTTCATAGAGTACATTTGGCGGAGGTGGTGTATCTTCGGTAACTATCACATCCATACTGTCTGTTCCGGGCGCACCATCATCATCCGTTACCGTAAGTGTCAGGGTATCCGTTCCTACTACAGTCGGTGTATAATCGAATGAGGCTGTAGTTGCCAGAACTGTTCCATCTTTGCTCCATTCGTAGGATGCAATGGTTCCGTCTGGATCAGTTCCGCTTCCTGTGATGGTGATTGTATTGTTTACCTGTACGGCCTTATCCGCTCCGGCATCGGCTGTCGGGGGAGTGTTCGGCGGCGGTGTACCCGTGGCGTCTTCGATCGACAGATGATCTACATTGGCGCCACTAAGACCCGTGGTGCTTGCATAGATCGTATGGGTACCTGCAGTGAGTGAGACCGTAGTACGTGTCTCACCCCAGGTTGACCAACCACCTGTAGCCGGAAAATCAATAGTTGATCCACCACTGGTACTATCAACACTGATATGTAACGGCCGGTTCCCCGATCCTAGTGCGTAACGGAAAACCAGATCATAGTTACCTTCGGTAGCTAGTTCCACTGTCCATTTTACATAACCTTCACCTGCATAATCTACATAACCCGTACCTGTATAGCCAGAGTGGGCACTACTGATCGCAAATGCAGAACTCATTTCTGCATCTTCGGCTTCATAGAGTACATTTGGCGGAGGTGGTGGATCTTCGGTAACTATCACATCCATACTGTCTGTTCCGGGCTCACCATCATCATCCGTTACCGTAAGTGTCAGGGTATCCGTTCCTACTACAGTCGGTGTATAATCGAATGAGGCTGTAGTTGCCAGAACTGTTCCATCTTTGCTCCATTCGTAGGATGCAATGGTTCCGTCTGGATCAGTTCCGCTTCCTGTGATGGTAACGGACTGGTTCACCTGTACACTTTTATCCGGTCCGGCATTGGCTGTGGGGGGGATGTTTGGCGGTGGATCTTCGGTAACTATCACATCCATACTGTCTGTTCCGGGCTCACCATCATCATCCGTTACCGTAAGTGTCAAGGTATCCGTTCCTACTACAGTCGGTGTATAATCGAATGAGGCTGTAGTTGCCAGAACGGTAGTACCTTTTTTCCATTCATAGGATACAATGGTTCCGTCTGGATCAGTTCCGCTTCCTGTGATGGTGATTGTATTGTTTACCTGTACGGCCTTATCCGCTCCGGCATCGGCTGTCGGGGGAGTGTTCGGCGGCGGTGTACCCGTGGCGTCTTCGATCGACAGATGATCTACATTGGCGCCACTAAGACCCGTGGTGCTTGCATAGATCGTATGGGTACCTGCAGTGAGTGAGACCGTAGTACGTGTCTCACCCCAGGTTGACCAACCACCTGTAGCCGGGAAATCAATAGTTGATCCACCACTGGTACTATCAACACTGATATGTAACGGTCGGTTCCCCGATCCTAGTGCGTAACGGAAAACCAGATCATAGTTACCTTCGGCAGCTAGTTCCACTGTCCATTTTACATAACCTTCACCTGTATAATCCACATAACCCGTACCTGTATAGCCAGAGTGGGCACTACTGATCGCAAATGCAGGACTCATTTCTGCATCTTCGGCTTCATAGAGTGTACTTGGCGGAGGCGGTGGATCTTCTGTAACTATCACATCCATACTGTCTGTTCCGGGCTCACCATCATCATCCGTTACCGTAAGTGTCAGGGTATCCGTTCCTACTACAGTCGGTGTATAATCGAATGAGGCTGTAGTTGCCAGAACGGTAGTACCTTTTTTCCATTCATAGGAGACGATCGTTCCGTCTGGATCAGTTCCGCTTCCCGTGATGGTGATTGTATTGTTTACCTGTACGGCCTTATCCGCTCCGGCATTGGCTGTCGGGGGAGTGTTCGGCGGCGGTGTACCCGTGGCGTCTTCGATCGACAGATGATCTACATTGGCGCCACTAAGACCCGTGGTGCTTGCATAGATCGTATGGGTACCTGCAGTGAGTGAGACCGTAGTACGTGTCTCACCCCAGGTTGACCAACCACCTGTAGCCGGAAAATCAATAGTTGATCCACCACTGGTACTATCAACACTGATATGTAACGGCCGGTTCCCCGATCCTAGTGCGTAACGGAAAACCAGATCATAGTTACCTTCGGTAGCTAGTTCCACTGTCCATTTTACATAACCTTCACCTGCATAATCCACATAACCCGTACCTGTATAGCCAGAGTGGGCACTACTGATCGCAAATGCAGGACTCATTTCTGCATCTTCGGCTTCATAATTGATAGATCCTACGTAAACCGTTACACTGGCTGTGTCTGTTTCGCTACTATCACTGATCGTATAGGTAAACAAATCACTGCCACTGAATCCAGTTCCGGGAATGTAGATTACAGCATCATTTCCATTTACTGCATCTATTGCACTGAAACCATTAAAAGGTTGTGTTATAGACATAATATAAAGAGTATCTCCGTTGGGATCTGTATCGTTACTAAGAACATCGATAGTTAGCTCGACGTCCTCGTCAGTGTTCGCACTGTCATTTCTAGCTATAGGAGCGGTATCATCTTCAAAAAGACCGTTGATCATATCAACTGAGTTATCCACCAGCTGTTGACCGCCAATGTGGTCGCACCAACCATCCTGTATCAATGAACTGTATGCGCCTCCACTAACAGCTTCTTGAGTCGGTAGATATCCACCACGGTTAAGACCACTCATCTGCGCGATAATGGTTTGTGTTGGCACACTTCCATTTTGAATAGCTTTCCCCCAGGCATTAAAAAGCTCAAACGGATTATTAACCCATGCAGTATTATCAAGGCGTACTGCATGGATCTCAACCAGGTAGGTAGGTCGGGGTTCATTGTAAACCGGATGATTAGTATGGTAATAACTTTTTGTTGTCAAATTGACATCTCTTGCAGTGTGCTTCATTTCAACTTGATATTTAATTGTGTTCATTGCAGATGGATACCGCTTACGAACGCTATCCGCGATCATTTCACCAATTTCGTTTCGAGTTGCCCTAGTTCCCTCTAAATTCCAAGGAGACATCTCTCCAGCAGCACCACCATAAGGCAGAATATATATATCATTACCATAGGTCTGTCTGAGTTTTTGCTTGACATCGTACCAGAAATCAGCAGAAAGATACTCAGCGCCTCCAACTCTTTGTGACGGAGACACAATGTTTATCATAATTCCTGTCAATCCACCACTAGGGTTGAAAGTATACATTAGCTCCAGTGTATGATCAAATGGTGTCAGCATTCCGGCAAAATCGGGACGGCTTGTATCACCATACATTTCATGGTGACCGTCTGTATATTTAACAATGCGGCAGAACCCGACCGCCGCCTCTCCCTTTTCAAAACTGAGACCACCATAAGTACGGTTGTTCCAGGCTTGCTGGATAACTAGCTCAAGCTTCCATTTTGCAAAATCATAATAGGGGTTATTTTTTACAGGCTCATGAGTGGGATGATAGTGTCTTATAGTCTCATTCAGGTAAGGCGCGGTGTGGGTATGTGTGGCAACCAATGTTAATTTATTGAGGTCAAAACCTGATAATGTTCCCTGAAGGCTGTTGCGAAGAGGAACGAGCATACCTTCATGATCCATAGGCCACCACTCTCTAGCTCCCCCGGGACCCAGATCAATAGTATCAATAGAAACTAGGATCCACTGTTCACCGGCATCCGATTCTATAGCAAGTGCGGTCGCAGTCAGAGGATCGTTAATAGTGGAGGTGACACGTGCATACATCTGCCCGCGCAGGTCAACAGGAAGGAGGCTTTCAGTAGGTGTGATATCGATTTCCGCCCAGCCAATTTTTATTGCTTCCTCTCCACCATAGCTTTGAACTCCGAAGAGAGCGATTAGCAATCCGACCATCATCATAATAATTTTGCTTTTCTTCTCCATTCTCTCTTCCTTATTTTATACAAAACAATAAAGTATTATTTGGTATTAAAACCAAAAAAACTAGATTACTTCTTTTAGGCAACTCGGCTTTCTCTAAAGAAAAGAAATCCATAAGTTTTCCGTCCTTTTTTCGCAAATAGTTTGGCTTTTCTTTTAGTAATCACAGTTTACTATTATCTAACTAAATAGATTAAATCCTTATTAAAACACAAGGAAAGTACATCAACATGATAACCACCTAATGTATCAGAAGATACTTAATCAAGTAGGTATAAGCTATCCAGGATTCCCCAATTTTAGAAAGGGTAAGAACCATGCTGGCAAATAACATTTTAACATACCAGGACTTTCTCAAATATACACAAGAGCTATTATAGTTATGATTGGCGATCATAAAGTGCTATCAAGAGATCAGAAACATCACGCAGATAGCCAAAGAGTTTCAAACAACAAGGCTGACTGTTCGCAAGTGGGTCAATCGCTTCACTTTGCAACCGTTCTAAAGTACCCAAGCAAGCCGTATAGACAGATGAATGAACGTACAGGGGCGCTGTTGGTGCAGTTTAGCAAAGATAATCATCCCTCTTTGGAGTATGACTATTTTCACCATTATCTATTTAGTCGCAATTGTCAAGAGATTCCTTCCAAGAGTGCAACATATACCATTTGGCACAAGTATGGGTTGCTGAGCAAACACTACAAAAAGAGCCAAAAGAAAAAAGACCTCAGAGAGATCAAAGCCAAATATAAACCCTTTGAAAAGATCCAGATCGATGTCAAAGAGCTCAAAGACATTCCAAACTATCTTGATCAATCACTGGCACTGCAATATAAAGCACAAAGCATCAAGCCCAGCTTTTATGAAAAGCGCATTAAAAAATCACATTATCTGCAAACTACCCCTGTGCATATCTATGGCTGAAGCATCTAAGGATTGGCAACCGTCACTGTCATACTGTCAGTCCCCGTCGCCCCTTCATCATCTGTTACCGTCAGAGTAAGCGTATCCGTTCCTACTACAGTCGGTGTATAGTCGAAGGACACTGTAGTCGCCAGAACCGTAGTGCCCTTTTTCCACTCATAGGAGACGATCGTTCCGTCCAGGTCACTTCCTCTTCCCATGATGGTAACGGTCTGGTTGAGCTCTACGTTTTTATCCTGACCTGCATCAGCTGTCGGGTAGTGGTTTCCAGGTAGGCCTCATTTATTGCGGACACAACGTACATATCGATGCGTCTCAGCTTTATCGTGCATGGATATATGACCATCTAAAAAACAGACACCCCATGCACTTTCAGTACTTGTAGCATAAGTTGTAGAACTCCAGAACCATGGGACTTGTTCAAAATTACTAAATTGTGTTTGATCAAAAATAACATTGATCGCCGGTTCTGTTCCATCCTGGTCATCACTAATAGAGACAAGTTCATTCACATTAGGTAACCGCCAATCATCATAGCCTAAAGCATTTAAATCATTACAATAAGCTATAGCACCATTCCAATTGGTCATTTTAATGCTGCCGCCATTATCAGCAAAGTCATCCTGCCACATCAAACCGGTTCCATTATCTGTAACAATACCACCTGTTTTTGTATAATTTGCCTGCAGAAGTGCGAAACACACAATTAAAAATAAAAAGATTTTTTTCATTAGTTATCCCCTCGAACGCATCGTACATTATAGGTATCAGTCTTTGGCTTCCTATTGGTATCACCCCAGCCAAAACGAACAAACCATGCCTGAGTTGTGTCAGAGGCATCGTCAGTTCCAGTCCAATACATACCATAATCAATGTCTACGGTAGCAGTGATAAAAACATCATCGATTACTGGGCCAGGGCGTGATTTCGAATACTCTACCAAACTCGCTAATTCAAGTCTTGTGGGCAGTCTCCAGTCAGTACATCCGGCAAGATCAATCTCATTGCAGTATGCTTCGGCACTTGTCTTGCTGAGATTAGGGATAGTATCATTGCTTGCATAGCCTTTGTTATCATTATAATCATTTTGCCATATCACTTGCAACATTGTATCGGTGACTGTTCCATTTCCATTGTTGAGATAATTTCTATCTTGACCAAACCTGTAATAGCCATCATCACCTGATAGATATATAGTGGTTTGGCCGGTTTTACCTACTGGAAAACCTACAGGCGGAGGTGGTGGATCTTCGGTAACTATCACATCCATACTGTCTGTTCCGGGCGCACCATCATCATCCGTTACCGTAAGTGTCAGGGTATCCGTTCCTACTACAGTCGGTGTATAATCGAATGAGGCTGTAGTTGCCAGAACTGTTCCATCTTTGCTCCATTCGTAGGATGCAATGGTTCCGTCTGGATCAGTTCCGCTTCCCGTGATGGTGATTGTATTGTTTACCTGTACGGCCTTATCCGCTCCGGCATCGGCTGTCGGGGGAGTGTTCGGCGGCGGTGTACCCGTGGCGTCTTCGATCGACAGATGATCTACATTGGCGCCACTAAGACCCGTGGTGCTTGCATAGATCGTATGGGTACCTGCAGTGAGTGAGACCGTAGTACGTGTCTCACCCCAGGTTGACCAACCACCTGTAGCCGGGAAATCAATAGTTGATCCACCACTGGTACTATCAACACTGATATGTAACGGTCGGTTCCCCGATCCTAGTGCGTAACGGAAAACCAGATCATAGTTACCTTCGGCAGCTAGTTCCACTGTCCATTTTACATAACCTTCACCTGTATAATCCACATAACCCGTACCTGTATAGCCAGAGTGGGCACTACTGATCGCAAATGCAGGACTCATTTCTGCATCTTCGGCTTCATAGAGTGTACTTGGCGGAGGTGGTGTATCTTCGGTAACTATCACATCCATACTGTCTGTTCCGGGCGCACCATCATCATCCGTTACCGTAAGTGTCAGGGTATCGGTTCCTACTACAGTCGGTGTATAATCGAATGAGGCTGTAGTTGCCAGAACAGTAGTACCTTTTTTCCATTCGTAGGAGACGATCGTTCCGTCTGGATCAGTTCCGCTTCCCGTGATGGTAACGGACTGGTTCACCTGTACACTTTTATCCGGTCCGGCATTGGCTGTGGGGGGGATGTTTGGCGGTGGATCTTCGGTAACTATCACATCCATACTGTCTGTTCCGGGCGCACCATCATCATCCGTTACCGTAAGTGTCAAGGTATCCGTTCCTACTACAGTCGGTGTATAATCGAATGAGGCTGTAGTTGCCAGAACTGTTCCATCTTTGCTCCATTCGTAGGATGCAATGGTTCCGTCTGGATCAGTTCCGCTTCCTGTGATGGTGATTGTATTGTTTACCTGTACGGCCTTATCCGCTCCGGCATCGGCTGTCGGGGGAGTGTTCGGCGGCGGTGTACCCGTGGCGTCTTCGATCGACAGATGATCTACATTGGCGCCACTAAGACCCGTGGTGCTTGCATAGATCGTATGGGTACCTGCAGTGAGTGAGACCGTAGTACGTGTCTCACCCCAGGTTGACCAACCACCTGTAGCCGGGAAATCAATAGTTGATCCACCACTGGTACTATCAACACTGATATGTAACGGTCGGTTCCCCGATCCTAGTGCGTAACGGAAAACCAGATCATAGTTACCTTCGGCAGCTAGTTCCACTGTCCATTTTACATAACCTTCACCTGTATAATCCACATAACCCGTACCTGTATAGCCAGAGTGGGCACTACTGATCGCAAATGCAGGACTCATTTCTGCATCTTCGGCTTCATAGAGTGTACTTGGCGGAGGCGGTGGATCTTCTGTAACTATCACATCCATACTGTCTGTTCCGGGCTCACCATCATCATCCGTTACCGTAAGTGTCAGGGTATCCGTTCCTACTACAGTCGGTGTATAATCGAATGAGGCTGTAGTTGCCAGAACGGTAGTACCTTTTTTCCATTCATAGGAGACGATCGTTCCGTCTGGATCAGTTCCGCTTCCCGTGATGGTGATTGTATTGTTTACCTGTACGGCCTTATCCGCTCCGGCATCGGCTGTCGGGGGAGTGTTCGGCGGCGGTGTACCCGTGGCGTCTTCGATCGACAGATGATCTACATTGGCGCCACTAAGACCCGTGGTGCTTGCATAGATCGTATGGGTACCTGCAGTGAGTGAGACCGTAGTACGTGTCTCACCCCAGGTTGACCAACCACCTGTAGCCGGGAAATCAATAGTTGATCCACCACTGGTACTATCAACACTGATATGTAACGGTCGGTTCCCCGATCCTAGTGCGTAACGGAAAACCAGATCATAGTTACCTTCGGCAGCTAGTTCCACTGTCCATTTTACATAACCTTCACCTGTATAATCCACATAACCCGTACCTGTATAGCCAGAGTGGGCACTACTGATCGCAAATGCAGGACTCATTTCTGCATCTTCGGCTTCATAGAGTGTACTTGGCGGAGGTGGTGTATCTTCGGTAACTATCACATCCATACTGTCTGTTCCGGGCGCACCATCATCATCCGTTACCGTAAGTGTCAGGGTATCGGTTCCTACTACAGTCGGTGTATAATCGAATGAGGCTGTAGTTGCCAGAACAGTAGTACCTTTTTTCCATTCGTAGGAGACGATCGTTCCGTCTGGATCAGTTCCGCTTCCCGTGATGGTAACGGACTGGTTCACCTGTACACTTTTATCCGGTCCGGCATTGGCTGTGGGGGGGATGTTTGGCGGTGGATCTTCGGTAACTATCACATCCATACTGTCTGTTCCGGGCGCACCATCATCATCCGTTACCGTAAGTGTCAAGGTATCCGTTCCTACTACAGTCGGTGTATAATCGAATGAGGCTGTAGTTGCCAGAACTGTTCCATCTTTGCTCCATTCGTAGGATGCAATGGTTCCGTCTGGATCAGTTCCGCTTCCTGTGATGGTGATTGTATTGTTTACCTGTACGGCCTTATCCGCTCCGGCATTGGCTGTCGGGGGAGTGTTCGGCGGCGGTGTACCCGTGGCGTCTTCGATCGACAGATGATCTACATTGGCGCCACTAAGACCCGTGGTGCTTGCATAGATCGTATGGGTACCTGCAGTGAGTGAGACCGTAGTACGTGTCTCACCCCAGGTTGACCAACCACCTGTAGCCGGAAAATCAATAGTTGATCCACCACTGGTACTATCAACACTGATATGTAACGGCCGGTTCCCCGATCCTAGTGCGTAACGGAAAACCAGATCATAGTTACCTTCGGTAGCTAGTTCCACTGTCCATTTTACATAACCTTCACCTGCATAATCCACATAACCCGTACCTGTATAGCCAGAGTGGGCACTACTGATCGCAAATGCAGAACTCATTTCTGCATCTTCGGCTTCATAGAGTACATTTGGCGGAGGTGGTGGATCTTCGGTAACTATCACATCCATACTGTCTGTTCCGGGCTCACCATCATCATCCGTTACCGTAAGTGTCAGGGTATCGGTTCCTACTACAGTCGGTGTATAATCGAATGAGGCTGTAGTTGCCAGAACAGTAGTACCTTTTTTCCATTCGTAGGAGACGATCGTTCCGTCTGGATCAGTTCCGCTTCCTGTGATGGTGATTGTATTGTTTACCTGTACGGCCTTATCCGCTCCGGCATCGGCTGTCGGGGGGATGTTTCCTGGTATAGCGCTTTCACCGCGTACACAGCGTACATTCCGGAAAGTCGCTTTACGATCGTAGTAATTATAGCCAATCATAAAATGTACATGCCAGGCATCAATCGTTTCGGGATGAAGAATACGGGTGGTAGAAGACCAATAGCTCGCAGTACTGGGATCAATGTTTTGGAACACTGTGCTATCAATAGTGGGGTTGTACCTTGAGCGATCGTTTATAGTAAGCAGCTCTTTTTGATTTGGAAGTCTCCAGTCAGTATATGAACCCAACGTTAATGCTTCGCAATAATTAATTGCCTCTATCCAGTTTTTTTTAATTGTTTTAGCATCCGTATTATCCTGCCACTCTAATCCGGTTGCCAAATCATGAACAATATCGTCACTGCGATAGAAATTTGGATCCTCATATGTTTCGCCCCGTACACAACGTACCCAATACGAACTACCACCATCATCTACCTCCCAATCTTTTAGTTCAGGACTTGAGTAGCCCCAATTTTGAAAGCGTACAATCCAAGCCTTCGAGCTATCATTCTCATAAGTAGTTGACGTCCGGTAGTTCCCCAGGGTAATATTCTGAAATACTACAGTATCCATACTTGGGCAACATTCGTCATAATTCACAAGCGTTTCCAACTCTCTTACTGTCGGCAATCTCCATCCCCCACCATCAAGTGTCAGTGCGTTGCAATGGACTATGGCATCATTCCATGTACGCCTCACAATAAAACTATCATCCCACTCCAAACTTGTAACATTGTCGATAACGATACCTATATTATTGCGCGTATAGTAAAAATCTGTGCCTGTCTGATAATAGCCATCATCTTTTACACTGCCATTAGTTACAATATGATTATATTGATCATAACTTTTGGTTTGCCCTGTTTTTACTACAGGAGATGCCCATAGCATGGAAATTAGAAGCGTAATAAAAACGATTACTGCCTTAAACATACAACACTCCTTTCACATAAAAAACAATGTTGTCACCATTGGCTATACGTGTCTGTACCATTGTCTCAAGATTATTGTTGAACTGTGATGTCATCTGTCTGATATTTGTCTCTTCATTGTTAGTGTGATTGATGATCTGGGCGAAAACAACAGGAATATATACACTATAGCTTGCATTAAAGAGTGCATCTTGTAAGTCTTTTCTGTAACTTACTGCCTCAATCCCCACTTCTGGGAGACTGTAGGTAATAGAGTCCCCCAACGGCATGATCCTAATGGTATCCCCACTATACAAAATAATCGGTATCGATAGAGTAGTTATTAATACATTCAGAAACTTTTTTAAATTCTTGTTAAGAAGTTGCTTCATTTTGGCTACCTTTTGAAATATACATTATTTCTGAGCAGCCAGGCGATCTCTGTGAAACCCATAGCTTTCCGTCCTGCCCTTTCAGGCAGTTTGGCCTTTTTCAGATAATTAAAAATAACTCGTTACTTAAACATCTAATTATAAATATTTATGATTAAGATAAAATAAATACCCTTATCACATAATTATAGATCAAAGAAGTTAATGAAAACTTAATGGTTTGTATAAATGAATGGAAAAGGAAAAACAGCATAACTATCATCCTTCTCTCTATTTATTGAGAGAAGGATGATAGTGTTCAGGGAATCAAGATTTTTTATATGACGGTTGCTTCACCTGTGATCATACAAGCCGACTTCGTACCATCCGGAGTATGCCATATCCTTACTTCCGCACCATTAGCCACTTTTTTGATGGTTTTCTCGGTTACATCTATCGCATTGGACATACCAAGATCCGTAGTGGTTCCGCATTGGGGTACTTTGACAACCGTAGGAAGGGGAGTAGTGCTGTCATCTCCACCTCCACCGCCACAGGCACTCAGGAGGAGTCCCGCCGTTATAGCAAAAATAGTCTGTTTCATCATTATGCTTTTCATTATATACCTCCCAGTACTAGATCGCTTGCGAGCGGTGCATCGATGATGATGCTGCCATCTGATTGAACGCTTACCTTTGTTCCCGGAGCAAATACACCCTCCACTGTCAAGCCTGCTTTGGCACTGCAGCCACTTTGATAGCCTGTAATGATCTCTCCGTTGCTTTTCATTTCGATAGTCAGGCAGTCTGCCTTGAAAGTGATCTTGTCCTCACTCACTTCTATATCGTCAAAACCATCTGAACTGGCTACTTTAGATCCGCTTGTTGCAGTATAGGTATTGCCGTCAGGACTAACTGTGCACCAGTCAGGAGCCTTAGCAACTACATGCACCGTTCTCGTTTCGGTTGCCGCGTCGTTGCCTGCAGCGTCGGTCGCACTGTAGGTCAATGTATAGGTACCGACGATGGAGGTATCCACCGTTCCACTTACGCTTACAGGTACATCACCGTCTACGTCATCTGTCGCGATAGCCCCGGGATCTGTAAATGTACTCCCCTCTACGATATCCATAGGGTTAGTACCATTGAGTGTGATGATCGGTGGTATGATATCGACAACATGCACCGTTCTCGTTTCGGTTGCCGCGTTGCCTGCAGCGTCGGTCGCACTGTAGGTCAGCGTATAGGTACCGACGGTGGAGGTATCCACCGTTCCGCTTACGCTTACAGGGACATCACCGTCTACGTTATCTGTCGCGATAGCCCCGGGATCTGTAAATGTGCTCCCCCGCACCACTTCCATGGGGTTATCTCCGTTGAGCGTGATATCCGGAGATGTAGTGTCTACAGCAGTTATAGTCATGCTATCCGTATCCGTTGCCCCATCATCATCCGTTACGATGAGTGTCAAGGTGTCTGTACCCACCGAGGTTGGAGTATAGTCAAATGACGCTGTTGCCGCCAAAACCGTATCGCCTTTTTTCCATTCATATGCAGCAACAGTCCCATCCGTATCGCTTCCACTTCCCGTAATGGTAATAGCCTCCTTCACCTCTACAATCTCGTTCGGGCCGGCATCGGCTGTCGGAGGGATATTTTCACGTACACATCGTACATAAGATGTAGCAACTGTACTATTCTTCTCATCATAGTAGTTTACTCCCCCTCTAAAGTTCACAAACCAGGCATCAACTGTTATCGGATGCCCGATACGGGTGGTAGAAGACCAATATTTATAGGTGGCACAGTTTTGGAATACTGTCGTGTCGATAGTAGGGTAATACCTTGTACGATCGGCTATGCTAAGCAGCTCTTTTTGATTTGGAAGTCTCCAGTCAGTGTACGAACCCAACGTTAGTCCTTCGCAATAATTGATTGCCCCTATCCAGTTTTTTCTTACTGTTTTTGCAGCTAAATCATCCTGCCACTCCAAACCGGTTGCCCGATCAGTGACGATATTGTTACTTCGATGGAAATCTGAATTCCCATATGATTGGCCCCGCACACAACGTGCATAATAATAAGTATATGAAGTAGCATTGGTTTCAGGGTCTACTGTTTCAACTATGTCATTGGTCTTATCTATTGGTAACGAATAACCCCAATTTTGGAAGCGTACAATCCAAGCTTCCGAATTATCACTCTTAGAAGGAGTCGATGACCAGTAGTTTCCGCCAGGAATGGATTGAAATATGTCATCTACTGGATTATGAGCCTTTGAATAATTTATAAGTGACTCCAACTCCCTGATTGTAGGCAGTCTCCATCCGCTCCCATCGAGTGTCAGTGCACTACAATGATCTATGGAACCATACCAATCACGATTCTTGATAGAGGTATCTTGCCACTCCAGATTTGTTACATGGTCAGTAACGATACCTATACTGCTACGCGTATAATTAAACTCTTCACCTGCCCTATAGCAGCCATCATCCTTCACGCTGCAAAGAGGTACAGGAGTATCACTACTGTATTGTCCATAGCTTAATATCTGTCCTGTTCTTAATACAGGATCAGCGAAGAGCACAAGAGTAAACATCGCAGTAAAAATAATAATCTTCCTCATTTTGTCCGACCTTATATTGTTTTATAGTTGAATTTTATACCTTATATACTTAGCCACTCCTGAGAAATATCAGTTATCAGTTATTTCGTATAAAATACGGATCTTAATGAACGCAATCCGAGGTAAATTATGCCCATATTCTTTAGGTAGATGCCATCTTGATTTAATCTACATCCTAATTATTTAAAATCTACTGAAAATATGTCATAATGTCAGCAAACATGAAGTATGATAAGGAAGTGAATGATGATGGTTAGTTATCTTGATTTTTGAGAGCATTTACACGTTTTTTAGTCATTTAGCTAGATTGTTATGGAGAAAATAATGAACAATGTACCAATCTTTATAGTAAACCTGAAAAAAGATACTGAAAAAAAAGAGCATATGCAGCAATTATGTAAACGGTATGGGTTGGATTGTCAATTTATTGATGCAGTCTATGGCAAAGAAGTAGACGAAAATGAATTAGCTAAAGTATATGACAAAAAAAGAACACTTGCAGAAATGGGAAGAGAGCTCACTGCCGGAGAAATCGGATGCACTTTAAGCCATAAGAGTATCTATCAAAAAATGATAAATGAGCATATCGAAAAAGCAATTATTTTTGAAGACGACGTCATTTTTGATCAATCTATTCATGAAGTACTGTCTTCCTTGGATAATTTCCCTGATGATTGGGAAGTGACCCTATTAATTTACTACAGAATACTTCCATCCTTAAATCGATATTGTGTTAGTCTCCGTGATCGTATGCCGGTAAGCAAGAATTTTAAAACTGTTCGTTTTATCGACTTGATGCACAGTACCGCAGGATACGCGATCAATTTATCAGGGGCAGCAAGGTTACTGTCGAGTTTAGATGAAAGGATGTACAAACCAATAGATCACTATACCGGCGATGAACACCATATTAACCTCTATGGTTTGCATCCAAAGCCCGTTAGCATTGATCCTATTCAGGGTCTAAATAGCTCAATAGCGGCAGAACGCAATAAAACAAGAAGCAGTTCAGGACAATCAGATACAGATAATTTCCGTACCATGCTGAAAAAAACAGCACTTCATACCCTGTTTAAAAAGATAAACACCAAGCGGCTTGATATCCTGTACTATCTGCAGAATTTCAAGAAGTGTATCATTCGACCTAAAAAATATACTTGATCTACAGATTATTAACTTTTAGAATCAAATAATCTTTCTGTAACTTTCGCTGTTTTTCTGAAAATTCGACTACCTAACATATGTAAGTGCGAAACAATTATTTTAAAAGCTGAAAGATCTTTGTTTCCAATAATATTCTCAATAACCTTCCTGTACATCAAAAACTCTTTTTTCGAAAGTGCCTCGGTTAGCATTCTGGCAATATAGTGATTAATATTATCATCGATATCTTTTGTCGATAAATGATGTTTAATCAAATTATTTCTAAGAATCAGTTTTGACAGTATCGTTTTATCAAATTTACTATAATTGTCCAAGTTACTCCATACACCATTATCATGTACTCTGTAAGCCGCTTTTTCTACATCATCCAGGTATTTAGCTTTTCCATGAAAGCCCATTAAATGCCATCTGGCCATATCACCAAAAGGAATCTCCTTCAAATCATCCGGATACACTATGATATTTCTAAACACAACCGAATGTGTCGTAATGTCGGTACCGGTTGCAAGCATTTCACTTCTGGAATAATCTTTTGGTCCGCCTATATAAGTGTCTCTTATTACTTCATCGTTGTCATTTACAACCATAGAATTATGATAGCAGCATACATATTCACTGTTTTTTTCTAAAAAATCAACCTGTTTCTGCAATTTTAAAGGGTCAATCCAATAATCATCGCCTTCCAAAGAAGCTATGTATTGACCTCTGGCTTCATTTATGGGTATCGCCATAATATTTTTCTTTTGTGAGTATTGATTCTCTTTCTGTAAAATCGTTCGTATTATCTGCGGGTATTTATCTGCATACTTTTTTATGATCTCAGCCGTACTATCTGTTGAAGCATCATCATGTATAATGATCTCAAACGGAAAATCTGTCTCCTGTTTTAACATACCATCAATAGCCTGGGATATAAACTTCTCATGGTTATACGTTATACAGCAGCAGCTCAACAACGGCTTTTGCCGTGATTTCCAGTTTTGCATGATCTCATCTTCAGTTTTTTCAATCATCCTATTCCCTAAATAGTTATTATTTAAATTTGCACTTTAATATTGGTATTACTTCTTTTATAGTATCGAGAATCATAACTGGCTTATCTCCAACATAGCTGAACCATCATATTTAAACCCCAAATATGCATCAGCCTGCATTCTCAAATTTGCTCTTCTCACTACTAAAGCATTGCCCTACCTAACCACAAACCAAGGGTTCAATAGGTTTTTTTTATTATAAACAACAGGCTTGTCATTCTCATATTGGACCACTTGCTTTCCACTCTCAATTACTATAGCATGGGCAGCACCGGTATCCCATTCCATGGTTGGAGCAAGTCTTGGATAGATATCGGCTGTTCCCTCTGCTACCATACAGAGTTTAAGCGAGCTGCCTTTTGATACAAGATTTAGTTTCTCAGTACTTAATGCCAATTCATCAATAAAAGTTTGCGTCTCTTCAGAAAGATGTGATATTGAAGCCACCACATTTAACTCTCTTTCTGCTTCAATGTTTTTCTTGATCGGCAGCCTCTCATCATTTTTATAAGCACCCATATCTTTTTTGGCATAATACATATCCTCTAATACAGGAGCATACACAACCCCTAAAACAGGTTCATCCTTATGAATAAGTGCTATATTAACCGTAAACTCACCTGTTTTCTTAATAAACTCTTTGGTACCGTCAATAGGATCAATCAACCAGAAATAATCCCAGTCCTTCCTGTCAACATAGGGTACTTCTTTGTTCTCTTCTGAAAGAATAGGAATATCAGGATAAAGAGTTGCCAAAGCACTACAGATGATCTCATTTGATTTCAGGTCTGCTTCTGTCAGTGGTGATTTATCATCTTTATATTCGATCGTAAAATCTCTGTCATAGATTTTCATGATAGCATCACCTGCTTCTTTGGCAATATTCACAATATCTTTTTGATTAATTTGATCCAGCATTTAGATGATCCTTATATATAGTTTTTATCATGTAAATAGTTTACGATGATATCTGCAGATTCTTCTATGCTAGGCTCACCTTTAATATGTATCTCAGGTTTTTCCGGGACTTCATAAGGTGAACTGATACCTGTAAAATCAGGGATCTCCCCTTTTCTTGCTTTCACATATAATCCCTTAGGGTCTCTCTGTTCACACACTTCAAGAGGCGCATCAATAAAAACTTCAATAAATTCACCCTCTTGTGCCAACGTACGTACTATTTCTCTGTCTTCACGAAATGGAGAGATGAAGGCACTCAATACGATCATCCCTGCATCTGCAAAAAGGTTACTGACTTCACCGATACGTCTGATGTTTTCTACTCTATCCGTATCACTGAAACCAAGATCCTTATTAAGTCCATGGCGTACATTATCACCATCAAGCAGATAGGTATGTTTTTTTAATTCAGCCAGTTTGACTTCAACGGCATTGGCAATAGTTGACTTTCCGCTTCCGCTTAAACCAGTAAACCACAAGATACATGGTTTTTGTGCTTTCATTGCAGAGCGTTCTTCTTTGTTCAACTGATGATCATGCCAAACGATATTTTTGTTTTTCACTTTTCTGTCCCTTAGTTTTATTTAATGCTTTTATAGTAGTCCATGAGTATCTCTGCCACTTCAGGACGTGAGAACTCTTTAGGTGGTGCCATACCGTTCCCAAGCATTTCACGTACTTTAGTGCCCGACAGCAATACAAAATCCTCTTTGACATGATCCGGCGCCTCGCGCATCATCACTACTCTGTTTAATTTTTTGGAGTAGGCAGTATGGTCTGCTTCGAATATCTCTATTTCCAAAGCATCCTCAGGTACCTCTTCTCTGAAGATGGTTTGTGCATCAAACGGACCATAGTAATCACCAACACCGGCATGATCACGACCTATAATAAAGTGCGTTGCACCCATGTTTTGGCGGAAGAGTGCATGGAGCACGGCTTCACGAGGACCGGCATAGAGCATATCAAAACCATAACCTGTAACCATGGTACTGTTTTGAGGGAAGTAGAGTTCAACCATTTTACGTATCGCAGCATCCCGAACATCTGCCGGAATATCACCAGACTTAAGTTTCCCAAGCAGCATATGAATAACCAAACCGTCACATCCTAAACGATCCATGGCTATATGACAGAGCTCTTCATGAGCCAGGTGCATTGGATTTCTGGTTTGAAATGCAACCACTTTTTCCCATCCATGCTCTTTAATTTCATTTCTGATCTCTACGGCTGTACGAAAGGTATCAGGGAATTCTGTTTGAAAATAAGAAAAATTCAATACTTTTATCGGACCGGACAGACAGGTCTTACCCTGAGTATTAAATGCCTCAACACCGGGATGGGTTCTGTCATCTGAGCGAAAGATCTTCTCTGTCATGAGAGCCATCTCTTCATCTGTAAATTCTTCGATCCCTTTGACATCCATAATAGCCAGTACAGGATGACCTTCAACATTGGGATCTTTAAGGGCAATGCGATCTCCCACTTCCATACTACCTGCATCTTCAACGAGATTTAACACAGGGACAGGCCAAAACAATCCTGAAGTGGTTTTCATATCTTCTGCAACTGAGAGTGCATCAGCTTTGGACATATACTCGGTCAATGGATTGAAGTATCCTCCACCTAATTGTACTGCATTGGCTGCACTTGCTGAACTTACAAGAATGGATTTCAGACCTTTTGCTTCTTTTTGTAATCTTTCATTTTCGACTGAATCGTAGACAAATAGTGGATCAAGCTCTTTTGAACCGTGTGGGTTGATCATAATACTAATTCCTTTAAATTTGAGATTGCTTTTATTTTTACATTAGACAAATAGTATATCACATTATCAATTAAATGGAAATACGATCGGTAACATCACTATAACGATAATACTGTATATCAGACTCATTGGAATACCATATTTGACATAATCAGTGAATTGATACCTTCCTGCACTGTAGACCATCAAATTCGTCTGATAGCTGTAAGGAGTGATGAAACTTGCACTTGCACCATAGGCTACTGCCATAATAAACGGCATGACATCCAAACCATGGCTTTGTGCTGTCGCATAGCCTATAGGGAACATCAGTGCTGCAGCTGCATTATTGGTTATCACTTCAGTCAGGATCAATGTCAGGAGGAAGATCGCGATCAAATAGCCATAATTACCCATATCGTGAAACAGTAGGGTTATAAAATCAACCAAGATCATGGCGGCGCCGCTAGAGCTCATTACTTCAGCAATCCCAAGTGCTGATCCGATAATAATGATCAATTCAAATGGTAAGTATAGTTTCAATTGTCTCAACCTTGTCCATTTCAGTACAATGTAGAGCATCAAGACGATTAACATTGATTTAAAAAGTGAGATAATTCCCAATGCACTGAGTAAAATAGCTCCTGTAAACATTGAAATAGCTATGATGCTATCCTTTATAGAAAGAAAACTGTTTTTATTAACATCTGATATCAGATAGAAATTATTCCCAATATTCCCTCTTGTTTTGAAATCTTGACCAACTGAAAGTATCAATTGATCACCTGCCTCAATGCTGATAAGACCAATTTTACCTTTTAAGGGTTGACTTCCTCTACGTACTGCTACAACAGAAGCATTAAATTTTGAACGGAAACCTGCTTCTTTGATCTTCTGTCCTATCAAGGTTGACTGATGTGAAACGATAACCTCTACCAAATTAGAATTTAAAACCCTGCTTTTTTCCTCAAAGATACTCAAGCCGTGAAAACTTTGTAACTCCTCAATATCATGAACATTACCGGTAAATACCAATATATCATTCGGCTCAATAACTTCAGAGGGTATTACTGGAGAAATTAATCTGTCATCACGAACAATTTCTGCAAGAAAAAGTTCACGCATATTTCTAAGTCCATTCTCCTTAACACTTCTGCCAATTAATGTCGATTTTTTACTGACTTTTGCTTCAATAAAATAAGAGAGTTCATCAGCAGTATCATCAACTGTAATTTTCGGTAACAGTTTTTCTGAAAACAGCAGCATATAGGCAAATCCAGCCAGAACAAGAACAATTCCTATGGGAGCAAAGTCGAACATTCCCAGCGAAGGCATTCCTTCACCAATAACGAAGCTGTTGACAATCAGATTAGTTGATGTTCCGATCAATGTGACTGTACCACCCAAAATGGCAGCATAAGAAAGCGGCAATAAATATTTACTAGAAATTTCATTTTTTTGCCTCTTGATAACACTCATCATGATCGCTACCACTGCAGTGTTATTTAAAAAAGCAGAAAAAAATGATGTAATAGAGGTAATTTTAAATAAAGAAAAATAATATCTATTTTTTGAAAAAAGAGAACTGCTGTTTTGGCGTATAAATATAGTGTTTTCCAACACAGTTGAAATCAACAGGAGCAAAACCAAGGTTACTAGACCCTCGTTGACAAAATTATGGAGGAGGCTTTGCGTACTGATTAATTCTATAAAATAAAAAAATGCCAATGTCCCACCAAAGAGATAGAGAGGACGTATCGAACTTTTCGCAAGTAAGAAAATCAGAACAATAATGGTAATAAGAACTATATATTGCACACTACCACCATCTCTTTTCTTTACCTGATAATCTAAATTATTTCAATTATATCGAAAAACAACATAAAACTTACTATAAAAACACTGATTTCAAAGAAACTTCTATAATGCTTTTTAAAGAAAAATAATCAACTTAAATTACACCTTTTTATTCTTCCTTCTTAAAAAAACTGCATTTTAGATTTAATTTTTAGGCTATGCATTGTGTTACGTAGCAATAAGCCAAATTACATTATCCTTTAGATAGAATTATGCATTAATATAAGTAAATATACATTTTTGTTTGGGAAAGTAAAGTAAGGAGAAAAAATGAAAATCTCGATGTTTAAAAAATTGGTAAAGGTTCTGGTGATACCGCTGTTTGTTTCAGTAGCAGCGTATGGTGCACAAGCAGTTAAGATCATGCCGCTGGGAGATTCCATCACGTATGGTAATAACTACTATAACGCACCAGATCCAGCGACACAGGTTGCGTATAGAAAACATTTATGGGAAGATCTGAGTACTGCAGGCTACACTATAGATTTTATTGGTTGGCAAGAGGGTGGAACGGACTTTAATCCTCCATTTGACTCTGACCATCAGGGGCATCCTGGTTATACCACTGTTGAGATAGCAGCGGAAGTATACAATTATCTGGAGATCAATGAACCTGAAGTCGTACTGCTGCATATCGGGACAAATGAATTGCGTACCGATACTGCAGATGTTGAGCTCGCCCTGAATGAAATCGACCAATATGAAAATGATAAAAATGTGCATATCCAGGTTATCCTGGCACGTATCATCAACCGTTGGGTCGGGTGGGATGATCCAGATAATACAAACCGAACTACCCCACAAGATGTAGCTGATACAACTACATTTAACACCAATCTGCAAACCATGGCAGATGCGCGTATTGCCGCGGGTGATGATATCATCGTGGTCGATATGGAAACAGACTCCGGGATCAACTATGACGCTACTGATATGACCGATGACCTGCACCCAAATGACAGCGGGTATGAAAAAATGGCAAATGTTTGGTTTTCAGCACTTGGGTCCACTATCCCAACACACCTCTGGAAACTAGATGAAGCAGACAGTGCTACAAGTTTTCTGGATACTTATCGCGACAACGACGGAACTTGTACTGGTGCCGGGTGTCCGACAGCTGTTTCCGGTCAGGTCGGTGGAGCGCAACGCTTTGATGGCAATGATGAAGTAACTGTGACCGATGACGATACATTTGACTGGAGTGGAAATGAGAGTTTCACGATAGAGTTCTGGGTCAAGCCAACCCGGACAGATGGCGTAAATCAGGTAGTTGCAGGACGTGAGAATGAGGCCAAAGATAACTATTACTGGTGGGCAGGAATAGTTGGTGCAGATGGTCACATCACTTTCCGACTCAGAGATAGCAGTGGCACCTTATTAAATCTAGATGGCGGTCTGCTCAATACTAACGAATGGTACCATGTCACATGTGTGCGTGACGGAGAGAATCAGACAAACCTTCTTTATGTCAATGGACAATTGAAAGACTCAAGCAGTGTTACTTATACAGGAAACTTCGTCGGAACCACTCCTGTGAATATCGGGTATCTTACTTACAATGGGAACAATAGTTTCCATCTGGATGGCACGATCGATAACCTGAATGTCTATAGTGGTGCAGTTAATGCCGATCAAGTCAAACTACATTATCAAAATGGATTGAATGCACCAAAACTCAGTATTACAAGTACACCAAATACCTTTGCACAGGTTGGCGTTTCTTATCTTTACGATGTAGAGAGCAACGATCCTGCGGCCTCTTATACCTATATGGCCGACCCCGATCCAGCCTGGATGCAAATCGATACGGATACGGGTGAAATAACAGGTACACCAACAGTTGATACAGTGGGTAATATCGATATGGCAGTCGAAGCAGTCAACAGTAGCCAGACAGCAATTCAGGACTATGTACTCAAAGTTAGAAACCCTGATAGCCTCCCAGACGGTATGAGTCACTATTGGAAACTGGATGAAAGTGCTACAACAACTGAGAGAACCTATATCGATTCTTACGCTGGTGCTGACGGAACATGTACGGGGGCCGACTGTCCTGATCCTGTTCGAAAAGGAATGGTAGATGGTGCACAAAGCTTTGATGGAACAAGGAAGATCGATATAGCAGATACGGCAAGCTTTGAATGGACAGGTGATCAAAGCTTCTCAATAGAGTATTGGTTACAGGTAGACAATGCTACAGCCCTTCAGAGAACATGGTTGTCATAGGGCGTGACGGCAGTGGTAATCCTTCCTACACTTGGTGGGCAGGTATTGCGAAAGATACCGGCCATGCAATCTTCTCTTTGCGTGACAGCGATGGCCCTACAGCGATTACAGTTGAAAGTAATAATTCCATTCTCGGAAACAATGATGGTTATTATATCTCCATTGTCAGGGATGGCAGCAGTGGGGAGACAAGACTCTATGTCGATGGTGTACTTCAAAATACAACACCCCATACTTATTCAAGTGATTTCACTGATAGCAGCACACCGGCTGTCAATATTGGCTATCTAAATTACAATAATACACCTGGCTTCTTCTATACCGGAGTATTAGATGATTTAGCGGTCTTCCAAACTGCCTTGAGCGAAACAGAGATCAATGAACATTATCAAAATGGATTATTGGGAAATAGTTTTGAAGATCTAAATCCGCCGGCTAACCAACCTCCGACAGCCGATGCCGGACCGAATAAAACTGTAGAGGTGAACAAGCCTGTCACTATCACGGGAAGCGGTTCTGACACAGACGGAACCATTGCTTCTTACGAATGGAAAAAAGGCACTACGGTTGTGGCTACTACAGCATCATTTGACTACACACCGACTGCAGTGGGAACAGACACGCTGACGCTCACCGTAACGGACAATGACGGTGCTACCGGAACAGACAGCATGACTGTAACGGTTACGGCTGCTCCAAACACACCTCCGACAGCTGATGCCGGACCGAATAAAACTGTAGAGGTGAACAAGCCTGTCACTATCACGGGAAGCGGTTCTGACACAGATGGAACCATTGCTTCTTACGAATGGAAAAAAGGCGGTACGGTTTTAGCCACAACGGCTTCATTTGTCTATACACCAACCGCAGTGGGAACAGACACGCTGACGCTCACCGTAACGGATGATGACGGTGCAACAGGAACAGACAGCATGGATGTGGCGGTGACTGCAGTGCCAAATACACCTCCGACAGCCAATGCCGGACCTGACAAAACTGTAGAAGTCAACCAGCCTGTTACTATTACAGGAACCGGAACCGACACGGACGGAACGATTGCTTCTTACGAGTGGAAAAAAGGCAGTACAGTTTTAGCTTCTACAGCGTCATTTAACTATACGCCGGACACTGTAGGGACAGACACGCTGACACTCACGGTGACGGATAATGACGGTGCAACAGGAACAGACAGTATGGATGTGGTTGTATCAGCAACACCTCCGCCAGCAGACACTACCCCGCCAGTCATCACACTCAACGGATCTAATCCAATGAGTATTATTCAGGGAAGTACATTTACAGATCCCGAGGCAAGCGCGACAGATGCCGTAGACGGTGATGTCCCTGTAAGCGTAAGCGGAACGGTGGATACTTCCACCGTCGGTACCTATACGCTGACATACAGTGCAACCGATACTGCAGGCAACATGGCAACTGAAACAAGAACGGTGAATGTAGTTGCGATGGTTCCTGACTGGTACACAGTTAGCCCTGACGGCAGTACATATACATCAAAAGAAGGCAGCTCTACAGTAGAGATAGATGCTAGCCTTTTTAATATATATCCTACTGCTGACATGATTACTTTCAAAAAAGATTGTGTAACTATAGTTATGAAAAGTAATGGAGAAATCCTCACAGGTTATGAAAATGGTTGTAACGAAGTAGTAGCGAGCTTAACATCAGAAAAAGGGTTCGCTCCGGGAACAAAAGTAAGCGTTGGTACTGATATGGTTCTCCTTATCGAGACACCACTCACAAGCGATCTAGTACTGGGAGGTATATAATGAAAAGCATAATGATGAAACAGACTATTTTTGCCGTAACGGCGGGACTCCTCCTGAGTGCCTGTGGCGGTGGAAGCAGCAGTAGCAGTGACAGTATTCCACCTCCTGGCGATACCACTCCACCTCCTGGCGATACCACTCCTCCTCCCACTATCGTTCAGGTACCCCAATGCGGTACCGCTGCAGATCTGGAAAAATCCAATACGATCGATGTAACCGGGAAAACTATCAAAAAAGTGGTTAATGGTGCGAAAGTAAGGATCTGGCATGATCCTGACGGTACGAAATCGGCCTGTATGATCACAGGTGAAGCAACGGTCAAATGATCCCCTTTCTGGGGTTCAGATTAAAAAATATATTTTAAATTCTTATATTCAGAAATTTTTTATACAATTAATATTATAATAAGTTAGTTAGATTAATATATTCTGCAAAAAGCTAAACTATCTGAAAAGATGGGACAGAAAGTTATGGGTCTTTTTGAGATTGCCATGCTGCTCAGAAAATTTTTCATTATCTGAGAGAGGCAAAACATGAAAGCTGCAAAAAAAATCCATACTTCAAAAAAATTCCTTAGTTTGCTACTATCTTTTTTATTTATCCCGATATTCATCTATGGTGGAGAGACTGTCAGAATTATGCCTCTGGGTGACTCCATCACATATGGCAATAGTGTCTTGAATCCCCCAGATACAGCAACTTCTGTATCCTACAGATTGCACTTATGGGAAGCATTGAACAATGAAAACTACGCTGTGGATTTTGTCGGTTCAAAGACAGGGGGAACAGACTTCCCGCCATTTGATCCCGATAATGAAGGCCATCCGGGAGATACAGCCGCAGGAATAGCAGCAGACGTATATCAATATCTGACAGATAATCCAGCTGATGTCATATTGTTGCATATTGGAACGAATGTTCTGAGGACAAGCCCTGATGATGTCAGTGACGCGCTTGATGAAATAAAAAGATATGAAACTGACACCGCTACCCACGTATCAGTCATACTGGCGAGAATCATCAACCGCTGGGTTGAATGGACAGATGAAAATGGTGATACACGCAGTACTGAGCAGGACAAAACTAACACCACAACATTCAACGAAAATCTAGAAATTATGGTACGAGATCGTATTGCCAATGGGGACGATATTGTCGTTGTAGATATGGAAAACGATACAGGAATTATTTATGATGCAACCGATATGCACGATGACCTTCACCCCATTGACAGCGGGTATGAAAAAATGGCAAGTTTGTGGTACTCAGTCCTGACATCCACTCTTCCTACGCACCTCTGGAAACTGGATGAACCTTCCGGTTCTACTGCCTTTGTCGATACCTACCGTGACAATGACGGGAGATGTATGGGTGCCGGCTGTCCAACAACAGTCTATGGACAGATCGGTGGAGCGCAACTCTTTGATGGCAACGATGAAGTGACCGTAGCCGATGACGGTACATTTGACTGGAATGGGGATGAGAGCTTTACAGTAGAGTTCTGGGTCAAGCCAACCCGGACAGATGGCGTAAATCAGGTAGTAGTTGGACGTGAGAACGAGATCAAAGATAACTTTTTCTGGTGGGCAGGAATTATAGGTACAGACGGGCATATTACCTTCCGACTCCGAGATAGCGATGGCAAGCAAAACAACTTAGATGGTCCTGTGCTCAACAATGGCGATTGGTACCATATCGCGTGTGTACGTGACGGTGCAAATGACGAAAACAAACTTTATGTCAATGGACAATTGTCAGACGACTCAAGCAATATTGCTTATGCAGGAAACTTCGTCGGAACAACTCCTGTAAATATCGGATATCTTACATACCAGGGAAACAACACGTTCCACCTGGATAGCGCAATCGATGAATTAACAATCTACAGTGGTGCAGTCAATACTGATCAGGTCAAATTGCATTACCAGAATGGATTGAATGCACCAAAACTCAGTATCACAAGTATACCAAATACCTTTGCACAGGTTGGCGTTTCTTATCTTTACGATGTAGAGAGCAACGATCCTGCGGCCTCTTATACCTATATGGCCGACCCCGATCCAGCCTGGATGCAAATCGATACGGATAGGGGTGAAATAACAGGTACACCAACAGTTGATACAGTGGGTAATATCGATATGGCAGTCGAAGCAGTCAACAGTAGCCAGACAGCAATTCAGGACTATGTACTCAAAGTTAGAAACCCTGATAGCCTCCCAGACGGTATGAGTCACTATTGGAAACTGGATGAAAGTGCTACAACAACTGAGAGAACCTATATCGATTCTTACGCAGGTGCCGACGGGACATGCACGGGTAGCGGATGTCCTGAGCCACTTGCCGGAAAAGTCAATGGAGCCCAAAGTTTCACAGGTGCAAATATTATCGATATAGCAGATACGGCAAGCTTTGAATGGACAGGTGATCAAAGCTTCTCAATAGAGTATTGGATACAGGTAGACAATGCTACAGCCCCTTCTCAGAACATGGTTGTCATAGGGCGTGACGGCAGTGGTAATCCTTCCTACACTTGGTGGGCAGGTATTGCGAAAGATACCGGCCATGCAATCTTCTCTTTGCGTGACAGCGATGGCCCTACAGCGATTACAGTTAAAAGTAATAATTCCATTCTCGGAAACAATGATGGTTATTATATCTCCATTATCAGGGATGGCAGCAGTGGGGAGACAAGACTCTATGTCGATGGTGTACTTCAAAATACAACACCCCATACTTATTCAAGTGATTTCACTGATAGCAGCACACCGGCTGTCAATATTGGCTATCTGAATTATAATGGGTCAGCAGGCTTCTATTTGAATACCGGAAACAACAGCGGTATCGATGACTTGGTTGTTTTCAACAAGGCATTGATTCAGGGCGAAATTACTGAACATTATAATAATAGTTCAGCA
This sequence comes from Sulfurovum iocasae, assembly GCF_047716765.1. Classification (GTDB taxonomy): domain Bacteria; phylum Campylobacterota; class Campylobacteria; order Campylobacterales; family Sulfurovaceae; genus Sulfurovum. Next base: position 885,464 of record NZ_CP180410.1, on the reverse strand, counting down.
GGTAAGAGCTTTGAAGAGCTTAACCAACCTCCGACAGCCGATGCCGGACCTAATAAAACTGTAGAGGTGAACAAGCCGGTCACCATCACAGGAAGCGGAACTGATCCAGACGGAACGATCGTCTCCTACGAATGGAAAAAAGGTACTACTGTTTTGGCAACTACAGCCTCATTCGATTATACACCGACTGTAGTAGGAACGGATACCCTGACACTTACGGTAACGGATGATGATGGTGAGCCCGGAACAGACAGTATGGATGTGATAGTTACCGAAGATCCACCGCCTCCGCCAAGTACACTCTATGAAGCCGAAGATGCAGAAATGAGTCCTGCATTTGCGATCAGTAGTGCCCACTCTGGCTATACAGGTACGGGTTATGTGGATTATACAGGTGAAGGTTATGTAAAATGGACAGTGGAACTAGCTGCCGAAGGTAACTATGATCTGGTTTTCCGTTACGCACTAGGATCGGGGAACCGACCGTTACATATCAGTGTTGATAGTACCAGTGGTGGATCAACTATTGATTTCCCGGCTACAGGTGGTTGGTCAACCTGGGGTGAGACACGTACTACGGTCTCACTCACTGCAGGTACCCATACGATCTATGCAAGCACCACGGGTCTTAGTGGCGCCAATGTAGATCATCTGTCGATCGAAGACGCCACGGGTACACCGCCGCCGAACACTCCCCCGACAGCCAATGCCGGAGCGGATAAGGCCGTACAGGTAAACAATACAATCACCATCACGGGAAGCGGAACTGATCCAGACGGAACGATCGTCTCCTATGAATGGAAAAAAGGTACTACCGTTCTGGCAACTACAGCCTCATTCGATTATACACCGACTGTAGTAGGAACGGATACCCTGACACTTACGGTAACGGATGATGATGGTGAGCCCGGAACAGACAGTATGGATGTGATAGTTACAGAAGATCCACCGCCTCCGCCAAGTACACTCTATGAAGCCGAAGATGCAGAAATGAGTCCTGCATTTGCGATCAGTAGTGCCCACTCTGGCTATACAGGTACGGGTTATGTGGATTATACAGGTGAAGGTTATGTAAAATGGACAGTGGAACTAGCTGCCGAAGGTAACTATGATCTGGTTTTCCGTTACGCACTAGGATCGGGGAACCGACCGTTACATATCAGTGTTGATAGTACCAGTGGTGGATCAACTATTGATTTCCCGGCTACAGGTGGTTGGTCAACCTGGGGTGAGACACGTACTACGGTCTCACTCACTGCAGGTACCCATACGATCTATGCAAGCACCACGGGTCTTAGTGGCGCCAATGTAGATCATCTGTCGATCGAAGACGCCACGGGTACACCGCCGCCGAACACTCCCCCGACAGCCGATGCCGGAGCGGATAAGGCCGTACAGGTAAACAATACAATCACCATCACAGGAAGCGGAACTGATCCAGACGGAACCATTGTATCCTATGAATGGAAAAAAGGTACTACCGTTCTGGCAACTACAGCCTCATTCGATTATACACCGACTGTAGTAGGAACGGATACCTTGACACTTACGGTAACGGATGATGATGGTGAGCCCGGAACAGACAGTATGGATGTGATAGTTACCGAAGATCCACCGCCAAACATCCCCCCCACAGCCAATGCCGGACCGGATAAAAGTGTACAGGTGAACCAGTCCGTTACCATCACAGGAAGCGGAACTGATCCAGACGGAACCATTGCATCCTACGAATGGAGCAAAGATGGAACAGTTCTGGCAACTACAGCCTCATTCGATTATACACCGACTGTAGTAGGAACGGATACCCTGACACTTACGGTAACGGATGATGATGGTGAGCCCGGAACAGACAGTATGGATGTGATAGTTACCGAAGATCCACCACCTCCGCCAAATGTACTCTATGAAGCCGAAGATGCAGAAATGAGTTCTGCATTTGCGATCAGTAGTGCCCACTCTGGCTATACAGGTACGGGTTATGTAGATTATGCAGGTGAAGGTTATGTAAAATGGACAGTGGAACTAGCTACCGAAGGTAACTATGATCTGGTTTTCCGTTACGCACTAGGATCGGGGAACCGGCCGTTACATATCAGTGTTGATAGTACCAGTGGTGGATCAACTATTGATTTTCCGGCTACAGGTGGTTGGTCAACCTGGGGTGAGACACGTACTACGGTCTCACTCACTGCAGGTACCCATACGATCTATGCAAGCACCACGGGTCTTAGTGGCGCCAATGTAGATCATCTGTCGATCGAAGACGCCACGGGTACACCGCCGCCGAACACTCCCCCGACAGCCGATGCCGGAGCGGATAAGGCCGTACAGGTAAACAATACAATCACCATCACAGGAAGCGGTACGGACAGTGACGGAACAGTCATATCATACGAATGGAAAAAGGGCAGTACGGTTCTGGCGTCCACAGCATCATTTAACTATACACCGACCACAGTGGGAACCGACACCCTGACACTCACCGTAACGGATGATGATGGGGCAACCGGAACGGATAGTATGGATGTGGTTGTAACAGCAGAACCTGCACCAATAAGTGAAATAATAGTAGACAATCTTGATTCCGAGTTCAGTATAATCGGTACCTGGTCAGAGTCAGGAGCATCCGATGAGTATGCCGGAAGCTCTATTTATAGTTAGAGTAAGACCATGAATAGCAGTGCGATCTGGACACCTACTCTGCCGGAGGCAGGCTCATATTATGTTTATGTATGGTATAGCGGTTCTTCTTCATATGATCGTGATACGAATGCAGACTATACTGTCAATCATGCTGGAGGTTCTGAGACTATAGTAATTGATCAGAACCAAGGTTCAGGAGATTGGGTTTCACTGGGTGTCTTCTCGTTCAATGCAGGTACCGGCGGCAATGTTAAGTTTGTGCTTGTGGAGCCAGCCTAAGTTTCTCTCGTGTACTCTCTCCGGCAGCGGACGAAGGAACTTTCAGCTTCAATGTCAATCCGGTACAAAAGAACGATGCCACCGGTCTCATCGAACTGCGCCTTGAAGAAAGTGCCAATACCTGCTACAGAATCGTCAACAAGGAAGGCAGCATAACAGGCGGCATTACTAAATATGTCAATGGTACACGAGTTGATGCAAAATGGTTTAGAACCAACTATGTCCAGGGTGGAAACTATACGGTATCAGTCACTTTCAGTCCAGGCTCAACAACTGTAAATGCATTTGGTCAAACCCTGACCATCAATACAAGCAAAACCTCTATCAATGTCAGCTCCTTTACCATAAGAGCAGAGAATCAGGATGCCAACTTTGATAATATCAGCTATAACTAGAGAGATATACTTTCATGGGGATACCTCTCTAAGATAGAGAAAGACACAATACCATTGATCCCAAATCTAGATAAATATATAATTGTCTTTATTGAACATTATATTGATCCAGATACCATTCAATAGTTTTAATTATCCCACTCTCAAAATTCTCTTCAGCCTTCCATCCAAGTTCATCTTCCAACTTAGTAGCATCAATAGCATATCGTCTGTCATGACCGGCACGGTCCTCCACATATGTTATTTGCTTAGTATAACTCTCTCCTGAATCTTTCGGACTCAACTTATCGAGTATTTCACAAATTTTGTTAGCAATATAATTATTGTCACGTTCATTACGACCGCCGATATTATATACTTCTCCTGTTCTACCTGTATGGTATACAAGATCTATGCCCTTACAATGGTCCAAAACATAAAGCCAATCACGAATATTTTTTCCATCTCCATAAATAGGAATATCTTCATTGTTCAATGCTTTTCTGATAATAGTCGGGATCAATTTTTCATCATGTTGTTTTGGGCCATAATTGTTAGAACAGTTTGTGATAACAGTATTCATCCCGTAAGTATGCAAATAGCTTCTTACAACCATATCACTTGCTGCTTTTGATGCCGAATAGGGAGAATTAGGTGCATAAGATGTCTTCTCTGTAAAAAGTCCCTCCTTCCCAAGTGTTCCATATACTTCGTCTGTAGAGATATGATGAAAACGTGGAAATTCTTGGGAATATTTTTCCTTATACTTAAATGGCGCATCCATCCAGTACTTATATGCAACATCGATCAGTGTAAATGTACCATTTACATTTGTCTCAATAAATACACCCGGATTTTTGATAGAGTTGTCTACATGACTTTCTGCTGCAAAATGGATCACACCAGAGATATCATATTCTGTAAAAATATATTCTACTAATTCACGGTTACAGATATCACCCTTAATAAATTTATAACGTTCATTCTCTTTTATCTCTTTTAAGTTCTCTATATCACCGGCATAAGTCAATAGATCAAGATGAATAATATTATAATCCTTATATTTTTCCAAAAAATATGGTACAAAATTAGACCCGATAAATCCGGCACACCCTGTTACTAAAATTGATTTCATTCCTCACCAGCCATTTCAATCATATACTGACCATACTCTGTCTTTTTCAGTGGCTGTGCCAATGCTTTAAGCTGCTCACTTGTGATCCACCCTTTATAAAAAGCAATCTCTTCAATACATGCTACTTTATAGCCTTGTCTCTGCTCGATTGTTTGAATATATTGACTGGCATCTGCCAGGCTTTCATGCGTTCCTGTATCCAACCAGGCGAATCCGCGTCCTAAAAGTTCTACTTTTAAATCTCCCCGTTTGAGATAAGCCTGATTAATCGATGTTATTTCAAGTTCTCCACGATGTGATGGCTGGATAGTTTTTGCAATTTCAACTACATCATTATCATAAAAATAGAGTCCGGTTACGGCAAAATTACTTTTTGGGTATTTAGGTTTTTCTTCAATAGAAAGAACTTCTAAATCATCGTTAAACTCTACAACCCCAAAACGTTCCGGATCCTTAACTTGATAGCCAAAAACAGTTGCCCCTTTTTCTTGATGTGTCGCACGTTCAAGTCGTGGAGTAAGCCCTGAACCAAAAAAGACATTATCTCCCAAAATCAAACAAACACTATCGTCACCAATAAACTCTTCTCCGATAATAAAAGCTTCGGCTAGACCATTTGGAGAGGCTTGAACAGCATAAGAGAATTCCATACCAAGATTAGAGCCATCACCTAACAGCTCTTCAAATCTTGGTATATCTTTCTGTGTAGAAATAATGAGTACTTCTCTAATACCTGCCAGCATCAAAACAGATAACGGATAATAGATCATCGGTTTATCATAGATAGGAAGTAGTTGCTTTGAGATTACTTTTGTTATGGGATGCAGCCTTGTCCCACTCCCGCCAGCCAATATAATACCTTTCATTTTATCTCCTCCTATAATTAATTTGAGATAACAATATAAAGAAAGAGTGAACTTTCTAACACTAGTTTCTCTTTGTTGTTACTCTCTAAAATTGAAGTACTAACTTCAAATCTTTAATCACTTTCAAACACATCTCTGGTGTAAACTTTCACATCTACATCTTTGAGATCTTCTGAGCGTCTGTTGGTAACTATGACATCTGACATTTTTTTAAACACCTCTAAATCTCTGATCACCTTTGAATGAAAGAACTCATCATCTTCAAGTGATGGTTCATAGATGACTACTTCGATCCCTTTAGCTTTGATTCTTTTCATAATACCTTGAATTGAGGAAGATCTAAAATTATCTGATCCACTTTTCATCACAAGCCTATAGATACCTACTACTTTTGGATTTTTAGCAAGGATACTGTTAGCAATAAAATCTTTTCTGGTAGTATTGGCATCCACTATGGCACCAATAAGACTATTGGGCACATCTTTATAGTTTGCCCTCAGTTGCTTGGTATCTTTTGGTAAACAATAACCCCCATAACCAAATGAAGGGTTATTATAATGGTTTCCAATTCTAGGATCCAGTCCAACCCCTTCGATGATCTGTCTGCTGTCAAGATTTTGAGTTGCAGCGTAAGAGTCCAACTCATTAAAATAGGCAACCCTCATTGCAAGGTAAGTGTTAGAAAAGAGTTTAATGGCTTCTGCTTCCGTAGAGCCCGTAAAAAGGATGTCAATGTTTTCCTTGATAGCACCTTGGGCTAAAAGATCGGCAAATGTTTTTGCACGTTCTGATTTCTCACCAACGATGATCCGTGAAGGATAAAGGTTGTCATATAGTGCTTTTCCTTCTCGTAAAAACTCTGGTGAAAAAATGATATTTTCACAATTTAATGCTTTTTTTATATCTTCAGTATATCCAACAGGTACTGTTGATTTTATAACCATAGTTGCATCTGGATTGATGCTCATGACATCTTTGATCACAGACTCTACAGAATTGGTATTAAAATAGTTTGTTACAGGATCATAATCAGTAGGAGTAGCAATAATAACAAAGTCAGCATTTTCATAAGCTTTGTCTTTATCCAAAGTTGCCGTGAAGTCTAACGCTTTATTTGAAAGATAGTCTTCCAATTCTGTATCTTCTATGGGTAATATTTTTTTATTTAGCATCTCGATTTTTTCAGGCATAATATCAAGTGCAACAACTTCATTGTGTTGTGCCAAAAGTATTCCGTTTGAAAGACCTACGTATCCGGTTCCGGCTATAGCTATCTTCATTTTTCATCATCCTTTATATTTGTCACACCACAAAAATCAAATACCTCTTTACCAAAGATACGAAGACCTTTAAACTCATCATGTGCAACTAAAAAGACGATGATATCTGCTTCATTGATAGCTACTTCATCTTGAACAATGTTAAACTCAGATGATGATCTTAAATTCGGCTCTACAGGAAGTACTTCAAAACCATCTGCGATCAAACGTCTTGTAATATAAATTGCCGGTGATTCTCTAAGGTCATCGATATTTGGTTTAAATGCCAATCCCATACATGCTATCTTAGCTGCCCGTCCATTCTTCTTTTCAAAAACAAGTGCAGAATTTTTTATCTTTTCGATTGACCATTCTGTTTTATAAGTATTCACTTCTCTAGCTGTTCGAATGATCTTTGCATCTTCCCCACCTGCATGAACGATAAACCATGGGTCAACGGCAATACAATGCCCTCCTACACCGGCACCTGGTTGTAAAATATTTACACGTGGATGACGATTTGCCAATGAGATCAACTCCCATACATTAATACTGAATTTATCAGATAAGATAGAGAGCTCATTGGCAAATGCAATGTTGACATCACGGTAGCTGTTCTCTGTGAGTTTTGCCATCTCTGCTGTTTTTGCATCTGTTTCAAGAATATTTCCGCTTACAAAGGTTTTATAAAAAGCAACTGTTTCCTTAGTTGATTCTTCATTGATCCCCCCGACAATACGGTCATTTTCTACCAACTCTCGCATGATCTGTCCAGGTAAAACACGCTCGGGACAATGTGCAACATGCACCTTAGAGATGTCTACACCTTGTTCTGCTAAAACTTCGGCTACTTTATCAGTTGTACCCACAGGAGATGTAGACTCTAAAATAACAATATTTCCTTCTTTCACATAAGAAGCAATAGATTCTGTTGCTGAAACAACATAATCTATATTTGGAACATACCCCTCGTGAAAGGGAGTCGGTACAGCAATAATAAATATATCAGACTCTTTTGGTTGAGTATCAGCAATAAGATTTCCAGAGTTAACTGCGGAACGCACAAAGGTATCTAGATCAGGCTCGACGATATGGATCTTACCTTCATTAATAGTGTCTACTGTACTTTGTACAACATCAACTCCATGTACATGATATTTACGGTTTGCCAAAAGTGCAGCTGTTGGAAGCCCTATATATCCTAATCCCATGACACATACTGTTTTATTTTGCATTTTTTTCCTTTATGATATTTACGATTTTTTGACATGCTTTTCCATCTCCATAGGGGTTATGGGCTTGACTCATACTCTCATACAAGAGTGCATCCTTAAGTAATTGATTGACTTCATTCACTATAGTAGCTGGATTTGTTCCTACCAACTTAACAGTTCCCGCTTCAACAGCTTCTGGTCTTTCTGTAGTATCACGCATAACAAGTACTGGCTTTCCTAGGCTAGGAGCCTCTTCTTGTATCCCTCCACTGTCTGTTAATATTAAGTATGTTTTACTCATCAAATAGACAAAAGGTTCATACTCTAAAGGTGCTATAAGATATACATTATTAATGCCAGAGAGTAGTTCAAGTACAGGTTTTTGAACATTAGGGTTAAGATGCACAGGATAGACAAAGTTCACATCAGGATGTTCTTCAGCCAAGATTTTGATCGCTGAACACATATCAAGAAAACCCTGCCCGAAATTTTCTCTTCTATGCCCTGTGATCAATACTAAACGTTCATCATTGCCAAAGGCGGAAAAGTCTGATTTTATGGTATCCGAAAGTGTAGATTTGAGACTTTCATTTTTCTCTATCTTATTTAAGACCCAATGCAATGCATCGATCACTGTATTCCCTGTAATATATATATCATCTTCAGGAACATTCTCTTTTAGAAGGTTCTCTTTACTTGTCTGTGTGGGTGTGAAATGATACTTTGTGATCTGTGACGTAAGTTTACGATTGGCTTCTTCCGGCCATGGACTGTAGATATCTCCAGTACGAAGCCCTGCTTCTACATGTGCCACAGGGATTTTCTGATAAAATGCACTCATTGCAGTAGCAATAGTAGTTGTAGTATCACCATGGACAAAGACTACATCCGGTGCATACTCAGCAAGTACCTTTTTCATCCCTAGTAAAATATTACTTGTTACATCATAAAGATCTTGCCCCGGCTTCATGATATTAAGATCATAATCAGGAAGAATGTCAAAAATATCCAAAACCTGATCAAGCATCTCTCTGTGCTGTGCTGTAACACAGACTTTTGCTTCTATCTCACTGGATTGTTCTTGAAATGCTAAAACAAGTGGTGCCATCTTGATAGCTTCAGGTCTTGTCCCAAATACGATTAATGCTTTTTTCATATGTGGGTCTTAACAGTAAAATATTTTTTGATTTTAGTACCATGCGGGAGGAATGGCTTAGAAAGGATAGTAAACATCTCTATAGATATTCGTTTGCTTAGGTTTAAAAAGTTTTTATAAAACATCTTTTATTACGTTAACTCCCTTGTTAATCATAGATTATATCTTAAAAAATATAACATGAGGTTTATGTAAAAAAAGAAAAAAGAAGTTGTTTTGATGGGCAGTGCCCATCAAAACTATTAATGTAAAAAGTGTCTTACTGTAGTAAAGTAAAGTGAGATACCATGCTCGTTGGCTGCTTCGATGACTTCATCATCTCTAATGCTTCCACCAGGCTCGATAATAGCTTTAACCCCAGCTTGGGCAGCTGCATCTATGCTGTCACGGAATGGGAAGAATGCTTCAGATGCCATCGCAGCACCTGTTACATCTATATCCATCTCTTTAGCTTTTTTAAGGGCACATTGTGCAGCATCAACACGAGATGTCATACCCATACCTACAGCTACCATTGCTGAGTCTTTAACATACACAACACAGTTAGACTTTGTAAGACCAGCCACTTTCCATGCGATCTCCAAGTCTTTCATCTCTTGCTCTGTAGCAGTGAGTTCTGACTTTTTATGTGCGTTGTGTACTTCATTGTCACAGATGCAGTCTGAGTTTTGATACACAAATCCACCATCTACATGTTTGAAATCATGAGTGTCATTTGACATCACAAGTTTTGTACCACCTTGAGCAAAAAGTTTAAGACGTTTTTTCTTCTCAAATACTTCCAGTGCTTCTGGCTCAAAATCTGCTGCCATTACTACTTCAAGGAAGATCTCATTCATCTTCTCTGCAAGCTCTTTAGTCACCACACCATTCACTGTAACAACACCACCAAAGGCAGATACAGGATCACATTTAAGTGCTTCAGTATATGAATCGATCAACGTACCTTTGATCGCAAAACCACAGGGGTTACCATGTTTAACAATACACACAGCCTCTTCATCACCAAAACTCGAAGCGATCTTTAGTGCACCGTTTACATCATTGATATTGTTAAAACTTGCTTCACCTTTTACTTGTTTAAAGTTGTTTGTGAAGTGATTGTTAAATTCATAGAGTGCACCTTTTTGGTGTGGATTCTCTCCATAACGTGTCTGGAAAGATTTTTTACCCGTAATGAATTGATACTCACCAAAGCCATCGTTAAAACGACCATTCATATAGTTTGCTATCATAGAATCATAAGCTGCAGTATGTTCAAATGCTTTGATCATAAGGCCTCTTCTAAACTCTAGAGAATCATGCTTGTTTTCTATTGCACCAAGTACATTTTCATAATCATTAACGTCTGTTACGATAAGCACATCATTGAAGTTTTTCGCCGCTGAACGAACCATCGTCGGCCCACCGATATCAATGTTTTCAATGATCTCATCAAAGTCTTCTGTTTTCTCTATAGTCTCTTTAAATGGGTAAAGATTTACACACACAAGGTCTATGCCTTCAACACCAAGTTCTTTGGCTTGTGCCACATGTGCCGCATCACCTCTTTTATGAAGGATACCACCATGAACATAAGGGTTAAGTGTTTTCACACGTCCTTCAAAACACTCTGGAAACTTTGTTACTTCATCTATCTCAATGACTTTTATACCTGCAGTAGAGAGGGCTTTATATGTACCACCTGTAGAGATGATCTCCCAACCCAGTTTCTCTAAACCTCTAGCAAACTCAACTATACCATTCTTATCACTTACACTTAGCAATGCTCTCATATTACTTAACCTTTTGGGAATAGTATTACCACACTCACCTTTTCTCATTCTTTTATAAGGTTTAGATACTTGGTAAGTGTGGTAATTAGGCTGACATTATATCAAATATAACTGATTATGACCCTATTAAGAGCATTAATAGTTTGCTTGGGTAAAATGCAGAAACAAATAGGACAATATTTGTCTTAAATAAAGGAAATATATGATTAAAAAAATACTCTTGGGACTTCTAGGTCTAATTATTATCGGTGGTGGAGCTCTTTTCTTCATAAAGGGAAAAGATAATTATGATGCAAGTAAATACAGCGCAAATGTAAGTAATGGATTAAATAGCGGTTCAACTATCAGTTTCACACTCCCTGATCAGTTTGATAAATCACATACTTTACAAGCAGACACTAAAACACTTGTTCTGGTATTTGCCAAAGCAACTGGACATACAGTTAAAGAGTTTTTGAAAAAACAAGACAGCGATTACTTGGCAAAAAGAGCTACCCTTTTTGTTGCAGATATCAGCCCTATGCCAACGGTTATCCGTAACACTTTTGCATTACCTGATTTGAAAAAGAGTGCTTATTCTGTACTGTTGATCTATGATAAAAACATTGCTAAACAACTTAAAAATGAAAAAGAGGCAGATAAAATCGCTGTAGTTACTTTGGAAAATGGTGTGGTTAACGCAGTTAAATATATTGATTCTGAAGAAGAGTTAGAGGCTATACTCAAATAATTTCAGAGAGTTTTAAACTCTCTGAAAAAAGTTTAATAACTTACGTCATCCATGGGCCAAACCCGAGAATGACGTACGCTTACAGATCTTGTTCTATCGTTCTGGCAAACGTTGTAAAATAGATCTCTTTTACTTTTTCAAGTGGAAGTTCTACGTCATTGACTTTAACCTTATCTCCACCTACTTTAGCAATATTCTCTACTTTAATACCAAGATCCATTGCCATTTTTGCAAATTTTTCAATGTTCTCTTGACTTACTTCTACTAAAGCCCTACTTTGTGTCTCATCAAAGATATTTCTACTCTCTTCTACTGCTACTTGAGCAACTACACCTTTATTAGATACTGCAGCCATTTTAGAAAGTGCTATAGCAATACCACCTACATTCACATCTTTAGCAGATTTCAATAAATCTTTTTTGTTCGCTTCGATCACTAGTTCCCAAAGTCTAAGCTCTGCACTGTAATCAAATGCAGGTAGAGACCCTGATGTTTCACCATGAAGTGCTTTTACATACAATGAACCGCCAAACTCACCTTTTGTATTACCAAGAAGAAGAATTTGACTCCCCTCTTCCTGGAATGCAGATGGAAGGACTCTATTTTCATCATCATTGAGTCCTACCATCGCTATAGCAGGTGTAGGATACACAGACACACCATTTGTTTCGTTATAAAGTGAAACATTCCCACTTACAACCGGAGTATTAAGCTCTAAACATGCTTCTTTTATACCTTCACAAGCTTCAGCAAACTGCCACATCACTTCCGGGTTTTCAGGGTTACCAAAATTTAGACAATCTGTAATAGAAAGTGGTCTAGCCCCTGACATCGCAACATTTCTCCCAGACTCAACAACTGCAAGTGCTGCACCTTTTCGAGGGTCGATATAACAGTAACGTGGATTACAGTCAGAACTCATAGACAAAGCTTTACCATTCTCTTTGATACGGATACAAGATGCATCCAAAGACCCGGGTGCTTTTGTTGTATTTGTTTGTACCATTGAGTCATACTGGTTGTATACCCATGCTTTATCTGACACTTCTATATTTGAAAGCAATGTTTCATATGCTTCTTGATCTGCTACAGATTTGTAACTATCTACATTTTTAGCATTTACTTTATCTAAGTACTTAGGTCTTGAGACTGGTCTGTCAAGTACAGGTGCTTCTTCACTTACTGGAGCGATAGGCATATCTGCACATTTTTCACCATGCCACATCAGTTCCATACGAGCAGTGTCTGTTACTTCACCGATCACCGCTACATCCAATTCCCATTTTTCAAAAATATCGATGATAGCTTGCTCGCTTCCTTGTTTAGCACAAATAAGCATACGCTCTTGAGACTCGGAAAGCATGAAGTCATAAGGAGTCATACCCTCTTCACGTGCCGGTACTTTATCCAAGTGCATGATGAGCCCTGCCCCTGTCTTCCCTGCCATTTCAAATGCCGAAGAGGTAAGCCCTGCGGCACCCATATCTTGAATACCTACAATAAGGTCTGTTTTAAACAGTTCCAAACATGCTTCAAGAAGAAGTTTTTCTGTAAAGGGATCACCTACCTGAACTGTTGGACGAAGTGATTTAGACTCTTCGGTAAAAGAATCTGAACTCATTACTGCTCCACCAAGACCATCACGACCTGTTTTAGAACCAACATACATGACCGGGTTACCTATACCTGAGGCAACACCCAAGAAGATCTCATCAGACTTCACAAGTCCCAATGCAAATGCATTTACAAGGATATTTCCATTATAACTCTCATCAAAACTTACTTCACCACCGATGGTAGGTACACCCATACAGTTACCATAAGATCCGATACCATCTACCACACCACGTACAAGGTGTCTTTGGTATTTGGCGATATCACTGTCACCTTTTACTGTACCAAAACGTAAAGCATTCATGTTTGCTACAGGTCTTGCTCCCATAGTAAAGATATCTCTAAGTATCCCACCTACACCTGTTGCTGCACCTTGAAAAGGCTCGATGAATGAAGGGTGGTTATGACTCTCCATCTTAAAGACAGCAGCCATACCGTCACCAATATCGATAACACCGGCATTTTCACCTGGTCCCTGGATGACCCATGGTGCCTCTGTAGGGAAACCCCTAAGGTATTTTGTACTTGACTTGTATGAACAGTGCTCTGACCACATCGCAGAGAAGATGCCTATCTCAACGATATTCGGGTGACGACCATCTAATATACGTAAGATATCCTCATACTCTGGTTTACTAAGCTTATGATTTTTTAAAACTTCATCTAAATCTTCAACTGGTTGTGACATATGTAGCGTCCTTTAGGGCGTAAAATAAGGGGTATATTTTACTCAAAAAGTACTAAATAAGGGTTGAAAAGGTAGAATATGAGAATTAATTTCTTAAGGCTTTTTATGGACAAAATATTACAAATGTTACAACTACAACAACAACTCAATGATGCGACCAATGGTGAAGGTTGGGAAAAAGGAGTCACTAAAAATGGAAAACGAATCGACTGGAAACGGTGTACCTATCTGGAGTGTGCAGAACTTATAGAGAGCTACCCGTGGAAACACTGGAAGAACATTGATGCACAACCTGACTATGCAAATATCAAGATAGAAGCAGTAGACATCTGGCACTTTATCATGTCACAAGGACTTGAGGACTACAAGATGCAAGATATTGGAAGTATTGAAGATTTAGCTACCAGTATCAATGCTCTTCCTAACTTTCAATCATTTGATCAAGATATCACTCCTACAACGAAAGATTATTATGAACAGATAGCAGTAGCAGAAATGTTGATGAAAACACTATTTTGTGAAACATCTACTAAAAAACTCATGGAGACATTCATCGATGTAGCAATACAATCTGGATTAAACCTTGACACACTTTATAAACTTTACATTGGTAAAAATATTTTAAATAAGTTTAGACAAGATCATGGATATAAAGAGGGTTCATACATTAAGATTTGGAATGGTGAAGAGGATAACGTTAGCATGCAGCGTGTTTTAGAAGAAAATGAAAATGTAAGCCCAGAAGAACTCTATAAAGTACTGGAAGAAGCTTACCCAAAAGGGTAAGTTTTATATGATTAATCTACAAACCTGTTTAGATCTTTCTCTACGATCTTATTACCATATACACTTACTTTAGTTGCGATACGTATATTTTTAGGTGTATCATATCCACATTCAGTTCCACATTTTACGGTACCTATAAGATAATAACTACCAGAAGGTACACCATAGAACGCAAATTTACCATCACTGTTAGCTGCTGTAAATCTTAAATAATTAAAGAGTCTGGAATCCGCTTTTTCCATCTTATATCCGCCAAGATAACTTTCACGAAACCATTGGTCTGAATAACTTGTTGCAGGATTAAGATAAAGTCTGGTTCCTGCGCCCATTATTTTTTTATCATATGCATCTTTTACATAGATACTACCCTTCACTGTACCTTTACCTGTTCTTGCTAAACGATAATATTCAGATGTTGGGAACGCAATGCGTTCCATCTTTTCAGTATCCATATCTTCAGTAATCATCGTTTCACTTTCAGTTAAGTTTTGATCCAGATCAGAGATATCTATATCATTCACATTTGTCTCTTCTCCCCAGGCATTTAGTCCTGATTGTGGAGAAATAGATATTTCTCTCTCTACACACCCTGAAAAGAGTAATAACATAACAGACAAAGTAAAAAGTAATGATAGTTTTTTAGTCATAAAGATTGTTTCCTTGTATTTAGTAAGTGATAATTATACTATGTTAACACTTCTTTTTCTTTTTATTTTGACGATTCTCTAAAAACTTTTGCAAAGACCCTTTTGCTTCTTCATCCCCTGAAAAAGCAGCCTTTTGATACCAGAATGCAGCCTTCTCACAATTTTTTTTCACCATGTCACCTTTTTGATAGTGATGGGCAAGATGATGTTGCGCATCCGCCTCACCCTTTTTTGCAAAACGATGCAGATTTTTTACTTTTCTCTTTTCTCCACGATAATATTTGATGGTATTAAAAATAAACCAAATGATAAAAAAGAAAAGTCCTACGATGATATAAAGTTCCATATTTTTTATACTTTCCATTTCTATTTCCTATTTGCCTAAACAGAACTCACCAAACATTTTATCCAGTATCTCTTCACTGTCGTAAGGTTTAGAGATAGAGGAGATAGCTTTCACTGCTTCTTGTAAATGATAAGAGAAAAACTCCAACTCACCCTCTATAAGCGGGATCTTTGCTTCATGGATGGCATATTTTGCCTTAGTTACAGCCTCTATCTGACGAGCAGATATGAGCATTAGTTCTTCACCTTCTCCTATGCCATCGAAAAGTGTTTCCAATCTTTGTGTAAGTTTTACAAAACTTTTTTTAGCACTTACCTGAAGTGGAGAATATGCTGAGATCTTTGCACTATCAAAGCTAACATCTAAATCAGATTTATTAATAGCAACGATACAATGTTTATCTTCTAAAGTATCAATGATAGAAAGTATTTTCTCATCTTCCTGATCAAATTCACGTGAACCATCAAAAAGTGCAATGATCACATCTGCATCTTCCACTGAACTCAAAGAACGTTCTATACCTATCTTTTCTATAGTATCTTCAGACTCACGTATACCTGCGGTATCTACAAGTCTAATGATATGCGAACCAATGCGTACTTGCTCTTCGATCGTATCTCTGGTAGTGCCGGCAATCTCACTTACAATAGCTCTATCATAAGAGAGCAGAGCATTCAGTAAAGAACTTTTACCTACATTCGGTTTACCGATAATAGCTACTTTAAAACCTTCTATAAGTCCTCTGCGGCGATGACTTGCCTCTACTATTTGTTCTATTTTATCTGTCAATTCATCTAACTGACGTACAATATTTTCCATGATATCATCAGGGATATCTTCTTCTGCATAGTCTATCATCACTTCAGAATAAGCCAAGGATCTAAGCAAAGCATCCCTGCTTTCATCTACAAATGTTTTTAACTCGCCTTTCATTTGTTTCGCTAAGATCTTAGCTGCATCTACACTTTTTGCTTCGATGAGTTTGGAGATAGCTTCTGCTTCAGTGAGATCTATCTTTCCATTTAGGAATGCACGTTTTGAGAACTCTCCAGGTTCTGCCAATCTTACCCCATATGAAAGGATGGTATCTAGTATCTCTTGTGCAACTATCATCCCTCCATGGCACTGAAACTCTACTATCTCTTCACCTGTAAAACTGTTTGGAGCGGAGAAATAGATCATTATAGCCTGATCTATGAGGGCATCATCTGTAGTGTAGAGTGAAGTGAGATGTGCATATCTGGGGGTGATCTTTTCTAAATGAGAGATTTTATGAGCAATGCTCAATGCAGCTTCTCCACTTACTCTAATAATAGAGATAGAAGAGACACCATGTGCAGTTGCAATAGCAGCTATGGAGTTTTGTATATTATCCATTGCTCTTATTATTAAATTCGTTGATGACAACAAACTTATTGCCCTCTCTACCTGTTTTTACGGCTACATACTTATTTGGAAAGGCTTCACGCAGTTGTTCCAGTGCAATTTGCACTAAAATACCATCAAGTGAACGTGTTTTACCTCTTCCATGTTTTTCTACATTTTCTATGACAGGCTTAATATAGTTACGTATCATCTCTTGTTGTGAAGTGAGGAATTCTGCAATTTCAAGTTTGATAAAGAGTTCATATTTTGTATGCAACCAGTTAAATAACATATAAGAGAGTGCATTATAACGATAACCCTCTTTTCCTATAAGAAGTGCAGCATCATCACCATCTATAAATATGAGTGCTGTATCATCTCTCACATCCACTTCAACCACATCTATCTCAAAACATGAGTGAGAAAGAAGTTCTTTGAGTTGATCTTCTATCATAAGTGCTAACTCATCATAGACAATATTCTCCTCTTCAACTTCTTCTTCACTCTCATCATTTTTGCTTTCAAAGAAACTATCTAAGACAGCATCCTTTTCACTATTTACCGGCAGAGTGTCTAGATTATCTGATTCTTCTTTGAGCGCTTCTTGTTTAACCGTTGTTAGGATTTCAGAGGCAACACTCTCTTCTTCACTTATAAGAGGAGAGATATCTTCTTTTTTAATTTTTACTTTTACTTCTGCTTTTTCTTCTTGTTTAGCGCTGCTTTTACATGTTGCAACAATAATAGCTTTTTTCTTTAAAAAACCTAAAATACCTTTTGAAGGATACTGAATTACTTCATACTCAAGATCAGTAATAGAACATGCCAATTGTGTTGCAGCTTTTTCATACGCTTCTTCAAGTGTAGGTGCTTCAACCTTTTTCATTAGCTATCCTTTCCCTTGTGGTGTGCCGCAACAGCTGCTGCTTTATGTTTAGCATACGCATTATTGATCACATACTGTTGTCCGATAGTAAAGATGTTGTTCGCAACCCAGTAAAGTACAAGACCTGAAGGGAAAGGCATAATAATGAACATAAGAGCCATGATCACAGGGAACCATTGAAAGATCTTCTCTTGCATTGGATCGGTAAAGTTGTTTGGTGTGATCTTTTGTTGGAACCACATAGATGCACCCATCAAGATAGGTAAAACATAGTACGGGTCTGCTATTGCAAGATTATCTATCCATACAGGTATCCATGAGGCACCTTGAAGCTCGTCGGCATTTAAAAGTACACGGTAAAGTGCAAAGAAAACAGGGATCTGAAGCAACATAGGCAGACAACCACCCATTGGGTTTGCACCGTTTTTCTTATACATTTCCATCATCTGTGCATTTAGTTTTGCAGGATCACCTTTATGCTTCTCTTTAAGCTCTTTCATCTTAGGTGCTAAGTCTTTAAGCTTTTGCATAGACATCATTCCCTTATAAGAAAGAGGGAAAAGTACAAGTTTTACAAGCAATGTAAAGAGGATGATCGTCCACCCCCAGTTACCAACTATATCCTGGATCCATAGAAGTACTTTAAAGAAAGGAGTCGAGAGGAACGTGAACCAGCCAAACTCTATAGCATCTGTGAGTTCAGGATTGATCGATTTAAGTATTTCATGATCTTTAGGTCCTATATATCCACCAAGATTTAAGGTTTGACTTCCTTCTATGAAAATAAGAGGATCGCCCTCTCCTTCTTTCAATATAGAGACATTCATCCCTTTGTCAAAATCATAAAACATGGAAGCAACATATCTGTCAAAGGCTGAAGCAATCTTTGCATTTTTGACTGTCTCATGCCCCTCTGCATCACCATCTTCTATAGTAGTGATAATATCATCGGCACCCTTCACCAAAGCACCTCTTACAAGCATATACATAGAATCATCTGCCATCGGTCTATGTCCTGGAGTCATAAAGTATGGTGCTGCTGCTGATGTAGAGACATCAATGCTATATGCACCATTTGGTTGTACTGTGATCTTCTTGGTAATGCTCAGAGATGAAAGCTGTTGAATCAAAGTAATGGTCTGTGCACCAGAGGTTACATCAACTGTTTTGCTTCCACTGTTTATATACGCTATCTTAAAGGCTTCATCATTTAATTTTACATCAGAAAATCTAACTTCTAAAGGCTTTACTTTATTTGCACCCAGTATTTGAAGGTTTTTTCCTTCATCATCTCTATATTTCTCTTCTAAAAGTTCAAACTGAGCAACACGGCCAAGCTCATCTATACTCATTTTGAAAGTATCAGATGTAACCACAGCAAGCACTGTGGCACTTGAAGTAACTACAGGTGCACTTGTCGCTTGTTGCGTTGTTGTGGGTGCCATTGCACTGCTACTTGGTGATGTTGTAGTAGGTGTTTGATGTGTTGTAGCAGTATTAGTGTTTGCTGTTTGTTCCACATTTTGTACTGCTTGTTGTTGGGGGAAAAAATAACCAAAGCCTACAAATACAAAGAAAGAAAGCACGAGTGCGAGAATAAGTCGTTTGTTTAAATCTTGTTGTTCCAAAATTATACCTTTATTATATATCGTCGATAGTATAGTGTTATATGTGTTAAATTGTGCTAAGAAAAGCTCTAATTTTAGAGGTCTTTAGCTAATGCAGCGCACTTTTTAAGTGCATGAAGATATGATTTACGAATCTCTAAAAAACTTTCGGTTAAAAGAGCCGGTTTTGCAACCAAGACATAAGACCCTTCTGATAAAAGGTCAATATTTTCGATGAAATGTGCTCTAAGCAAACGCTTTGCTCTATTTCGGTGAACTGCATTTCCTATTTTTTTACTGGCTACAAAACCTACTTTGTTCTCTGTGCTCTTTTTATAGAAAAGTACAAAATAAGGTGTATGCCAAGTTTTTGAGGAGCGATGATACACTCCATTGAACTCTTTACTGGTTTTTATCCTAGTAAAATGTTTTATAGAACTGATGGCTTTATACCACTAGTCTTTTATACTGCTAATCTTTTTCTACCTTTAGCTCTTCTTGCAGAGATCACTTTTCTACCATTTTTAGTTTTCATTCTTGTTCTAAATCCGTGTGTTCTTTTTCTAGGTGTGTTATGTGGTTGAAACGTTCTTTTCATTTTGGATTATCCTTAATCTATTTTAGCTACATACATTGTAAGCCATTATTTGGACGCGATTTTACCTTAATATGGCTTAAAGCATACTAATGAAGCGTTCTAAAAACAATCTGCCCCTGTTTCTTATCTTGTTTTGATTTTATAAATGTTTCTATAAGTTTTAAAATTACATATTTTATACTGTGTACTGTTGTTCTTACTTCCAGTTCTGTACAATAGATATCTTCACCTTTAGCTAATATCATACTACGAAGTACTCTATCTGCAAAATAATATCCTCCATCTATTTTAGTGTTTTGACAAATAATCGCATATAAAGAGGCTTCTTCATCAATCTCAAACAATATATCTGTGTTACGTTTCTCTTCTGTCAATAATGCTTTCACATCTATGTTTTGTGCCGATACGAGCATAACAACAAAGGCCCGTTCCTCTCTGCGATTCATAAGATAATAAATAATATCAATAGTGCTTGTAAGTTTATCCACCATTTTAGCTGCCAATGATATATCATTTCCATCAAATCTTATGTAATCTCTTTGCATTTCGTTTTCTCTTACTTCCATACGTATACCCCTCTTAAAAAACTTTTTACTATATTCTTAAACAAAATTATATCAAAATATTTTAGCTTCTATTGCTATAATTTCTTATGAATCACATAAATAGAAAAAAACTGCCGTCTCCTTGTTGGTTACTTGAAGAAACTTTACTTCAAAAAAACCTTGAATTGATAGAAGAAATAAAGAACAAGTCAGGTGCAAAAGTTCTCCTGGCACTTAAAGGTTATGCTTTATGGAAAAGTTTTCCACTGATCAAACCTTATCTTGATGGCTGTTGTGCCAGTGGTCTGCATGAAGCAAAACTTGCCCATGAAACATTTTCCAAAGAAGTACATACTTACTCCCCTGCTTTTAAGGAAGAAGAGATTGAAGAGATAGCACAGATATCCCATCACTTGGTTTTTAACTCACCTGAACAATTTAAACGATTTGCAACACAGGCTAAAAATATAAATCCAAATCTCTCCCTTGGATTACGCCTAAATCCTGAGTATTCAGAGTCACCTAAAGAGATATATAACCCTTGTGGACTCAATTCCAGGCTTGGTACAACCTTAGCCAATCTTGATAAATCTGTTTTAGAACAATGTGATGGCTTGCATTTTCATGCACTGTGTGAGCAAGACAGTGATGCACTTGAAAATGTGCTTAAAAATTTTGAAGAGAAATTTGGTCCATATATTCTCCAAATGAAATGGATCAACTTCGGTGGAGGACACCATATTACCCGAAAAGGGTATGATATGGAAAAGCTGATTATCCTTATTAATAACTTCAAAGAAAAATATAATGTAGAAGTTTATCTCGAACCTGGCGAAGCCATAGGTTGGGAAACTGGTACCTTAATTACCACCGTTTTGGATATCGTTCATAATGGTATGGATATCGCTATATTGGACTCTTCTGCAGAAGCCCATATGCCTGATACCATCATCATGCCTTATCGTGCAGAAGTACGTGGTGCAGCTAAAGCAGGAGAAAAGGCTTATAACTATCGTCTTGCAGGAAATACTTGTTTAGCCGGAGACATCATGGGTGACTATAGTTTTGATGCTCCACTAAAGATAGGAGACAGGGTCATCTTCGAAGACCAAATGCACTACACTATGGTTAAAGCCACTACTTTTAACGGTATCAAACTTCCAAGCATCGCCATAGAAAAAGAAGATGGAAATGTGGAAGTTGTACGTGAGTTTAGGTATGAGGATTTTAAAGGGAGACTTTCTTAAGAGTACACCTGTCAAAATATTAGATGCTTTTAGGCTTTACTCTCAACGATTCTATTTTCAAAATACTCTTGCAGAAGTACATTTAATTTCTCTAACTGTATAGGTTTTGAGAGATAACTATCCATACCTGCACCTATATATTTCTCTCTATCACCAACAAGTGCATTTGCTGTTAAAGCAACGATAGGTATATGTGTTTTATTGTTATGTCTTTCATAACTCAAGATATTTCCAGTCGCTTCCATACCACCCATGACAGGCATTTGAATATCCATAAATATCATATCATACTCATTTTCCATACGGTGTTCAAGAGCCTCTTTACCATTATTTGCGATACTTACCTCTACACCAAATCTATTCAGTACATTGAGTATCAGTTTTTGGTTAATGAGATTATCTTCTGCAACTAATACATGTACATTTTCAAAGGTGATTTTTTTCTCGGTCTCTGAGAGATCCTCTTGATCACTAAGTGCTTTAAGTGTTTTTGTAAAGTTTATCGGCTTATAGAGTATCCTGTCTATACGCGATTTGTATCGCTTTAGATTTCTCTTCTGATCTCCTGTTGACATCAGCACTATCTTTGTGTCAAAGTCCAAGAACTGCTTAATTTCATCCCCTCTATGACGGAATTTATGA
This sequence comes from Sulfurovum iocasae, assembly GCF_047716765.1. Taxonomy (GTDB): domain Bacteria; phylum Campylobacterota; class Campylobacteria; order Campylobacterales; family Sulfurovaceae; genus Sulfurovum. Next base: position 863,062 of record NZ_CP180410.1, on the reverse strand, counting down.
TCAATAAAAAGGATATCAGGAAGTTTTGAGCTATCTCTTGATGCTAACAATGATTCATCCGTATAATACTTTATTTCTGCTCCGGTATAAGTGATATATGATTCAAGATTCTTATTGATATAATATTCTGTATCTATATGTGGGTTGAGAATACCAACAGAGTACGAACTCATATCAACCACTTCTCTTCTTCTGGCTGCTTTAGGCTTCATAAATGTCAGAGTAAAGTAGAAAGCAGATCCTTCATCTTTAACACTCCAAATATTCAGTTTCCCACCCATAAGTTCAACAAACCTACCTGCAATCGACAACCCTAGACCTGTACCACCATACTTTCTACTGGTACTTACATCTGCTTGGGAGAAGGCTTCAAATATATTCTCTTTTTGCTCCTTAGTGATACCAATTCCTGTATCAGAAACTTCAAACTTAACTTCCACTTCCTCTGTATTCTCAGAGAGCTTCTCAATACTTACACTCACCTCACCATTTTTGGAAGTAAACTTAATCGCATTACTCACAAGATTCACAATTATTTGAGATATCTTTGTAGGATCACCTATAAGTAATGTAGGTAGCTGGGGATCCAAAAAAATATTAAAGTCAATATTCTCTTCTGCAGCCTTGGCAGCATATGACTCAACAGCAGCTTCAAAGCTATCTACAGGATCAAACTCTATATTCTCTAGCTCTATCTTCTGTGCTTTTATCTTAGAGAAATCAAGAATATCATTTACAATAGTCAACAGATTTGCAGAACTCTTCTCTATCACTGAGATAAATTCCGCTTGTTCCTCTTTATCATCAGTCTCTTTCAGTAAATTCGTAAATCCAACGATACCATTAAGAGGGGTACGTATCTCGTGAGACATATTCGCAAGGAAAAGGTCTTTTGTCTGATTGGCATCTTTAATAGCTTGGATCAAAAACTTATAAATATGATCAACCTTCCCACTTTCAATCAATCTTTTAATCTCATTTTGTTGATCTTTATTAAAAACCAACTCTATATCTCTTAAAGTATCTTCAGTGATCTGTCTATCTTTATCTCTCTTAGTATATATTACAAAAAGTCTAAGCAGAAGAAGCAGTAATAACAATGCCCCCACCCCATATCCTATCATGACCATTCTACTTGATAATATATACTCTTGTTCTATTTTTTGTATCTCAGTATGCAGTAGTGACTGTACTTGGGTAAAGTAGTCCATTTTTTTATTTATCTGATTTTGCCATCCAATAACAGAAACCGAATACTCTCCTTTTCCTGCTTCAGACAAGATCATATCACGCTCTTCTGAAATGATAATATTAAATTCTTCTACTGAAAGTAGTTCTTTAAGTTTTAAAGCTACTGTACTATCTGCTAATGTATTAAACGGAGCTAAGATGTCTTTACCTATAAGTTGCTTCCAAAGTGCAATATCTGTATCACTCATTTTTCTTGATCCGAGTAAAACAGAGTAAATACTTGTATTCTCCAATACACTGTTCTCTCTAAGCTCTGTGTACTTTTCATACATCAATAGATAACTTTTCATTACCTTTGATCTTTCAGCACTGGAAATAGCTTTTAATATCTCTAAAAATGACCCAAAAACTTTACTATGATACGCGTGAAAAAAAATATTTCTATGATCTTCACTTAAATTGTCAACCTCTTTTCTCACATCCTTGAGTTCATTAGTGATCACTTTGATCTGTACGTTAAAAATCGTATATTTACTGTTATATTTTACAAAGGTATCTAATCCTGCCAAAGCACGATCAACCTCAACTCTTCTCTTTTTTAATTTTTGAAAGCTTCTCTTTTCTTGTGTTGACAAATAGGTAACACTGTCGATTCTCTCAAATTCTATCTTATTCAGTACAGATTCCATCTTATCTACAAAAAAGGAAAGTTTTGTATTGTTTTGTACAGTAATATATTTCTGATAGGAGAGATAGGTATAGTATGATACAATGCCCAATAGCACTATGAAAGTAATGATAAGTAGGTTAAGTATATTTTTATTTTTTAATACCTTCATATCAATCCTTTTATCAATTTTTACTGCTGTAAAACAATACAAAGAAAAAGGGCAGAATTATCTATTGATAGAAGAGGTATACTCTATTGTGTAGTCTGGCGATCTTTATCACTATAGCAGTGATATCTTTAAAGACCCATGACTTTCTGTCCTTGCTTCACAACAAGTTTAGCTTTTTAACATTTATTACCTGTATTCATTATACTAGGATAAAACTTAAAAAGAATTATGGGCATCTCTAAGATCTATTTCCCAAATAGTATAATATCATCCTCACTGAAATCTTTCTTATAGACAATATCATAAGACTCTGACTCTTCATCAGCACTTATCACACTTTCCCAGCGAGGGCTATGTTGATATTTAACTCTTACCTGAGGAATTTCATCGTTTACATAAATAAACGTGATCTTATCGGTAAGTTTTTTACCCACCTCTACACTGCCATCAGAACCTATTGCAAGATGATCAAGTTTTATCCCCATGTCTGAAAGCGCTGACTTAGCCATAGCCCCTCCCATCATTTTCATCATATCTTCACCACTATTTGTCCCGGCACCCTCTTCAGAATCAAATAAAATGATAGAGAGTATCTGCTCTCTGCTCAAACTAGGTATGGAAGAGAAGGTTATATTTGGTGTAGCCGGTGTACCTGAAACAGCAATTGTGATAAGATGGTTTAAAGACTTATATTTGATACTCATATCAAGAAGAGGTTTATTTGGGTTACCTGTAAAATATATATTACTTTTATCCAGTACAAACTTTTTACCTTCAAAAGTATAACTACCGCCTTTTACAATCACCACTTCACCCAAAACCATTAGTTCAGAATATTCAGCTTTGTGTATGTCTAAATCTACTTTTGCCTGAATATCTATAGGACCTTGCTTATAAATAAGCGGCTTTTTTGTTGTAACATCTATAAGCACACTAAGGTTATCCATAAACGGACTTGCTTCCTCTTTTTTCATATCTTGCACAATAATAATATCACTGTCTGAAGGATATGTTTTTGTTCCCAAGTCATAATGGATCTGTCCTCCGAGTAGTACAACCTTACCTTTTACAGATGTTTTTCCTTCATTTAGGAGTGTTTTAATATTAATAGCAGAATCAAGCTCAATCATCTTATGGGCAATATGCAAAGTACTTGCATCAGCAGAGATATCTCCTTTTGCAGTTTTTAGGTTATAAGTACCGACTACTTTAAGTTGATCATTTAACCAAAGTTCTGAAATTTCAATATTTTCTTTTTTCATCTTAACAAGGGAAGGTTTTGTGGAGAAAATTTTCATTTCATCATAAGTTACAGCATATGATTTTAATTGTACTTTTGACTTGTCTGCGCTTACAACTAATTTTACATCATTTATTACATGTTCTGTTTTACGATCTGCATGATAAATGATTTTTGGAGAAGAGAGAGAAAGATTTGCCTGCTTTAATTTCATAACATCAACAGATAAGTTTAACGCACCTTCTACAGGAGGTAAACCTTCTAAAGTATAGAAAGATTTTACAGAGCTCATTAATGACTCTATAGAGTTAACTTTAGCTTTGATAGTAATATTTTCATCAGCAATTCCTTTTACATCAGTAACTAAACCTGCAAGTTTGATCGTTCCATCTACTTTTCCACTATCTAACACATATTTAATATCAGAAGAGAGTTCTTTAGATTTTAATTTTAGGGTTGCATCTTTTTTACCTAAATCAACATTGATAACCAGTGGACTTATTGCGTTCCATTTAACATTTTTATCAAAGTTCTTCAGAAGAGAGTCTGCCGGTATATTACTTGTTATTTTAGCCTGTAGTGTTTCCCCATAAGTTATATCTGCCTCAATATTAGAAATATTTGAAGTTATTTTTGCTTTTGCTTGAATAGGAGTGATTTTTGCGAAATCCAAAGGTACGTCTATCACTGCATTTACTTTTGTTCCATTCAATTCACCTGGTAATGCAACCATCTTATCTACTTCTATTGCTTTCGTAGTTTCTATGTGAAAATTACCTTTTTTAAAGTCAGATGAGACAAAACTTCCTTTTAAACTATCTGAAGAGATGTCAGTTTTAACACTTTTAAGATCACCAGAGTATTTAACATTAAAATTGTTTAAAGGTTTCACTAATTTAGCATCAATTCCGATCAGTTTTTCTGCTTTGATATCTCCAGAGTAACTCATATTCTTATCCATCAAGAATTTGTTAGTTACAGAAATGTCTTTTGCATATGGTGTTGTTATCATGATCTTAGTATCGGCAACCATTGTATTATCTGCTATGGTATAAACTACATGACTTAACAGACTATCAATATCAACATTAAATGCTTTACTTGCATTTGTATCACTGTTATTATCATCAGATTTTTCTACAATTAATATTTGTTTTGCTTTAGCTTTCAGATCTGCTATAACATGCTCTTTACTTGCATCAATATCAATAGTTATGTTACCTATTGCTTCTTTTCGTATAGGTAATTTATAGAGTGTAAACAATTCTTCATTTGGACTGAGGACAACACCACCTACAATCTGATTATCTTTAATTTTTCCCCTATATGTAATGTTAGAAAGGTTTGTTGTTCCATTTAAATCCACATAGCCATTTTCAACTACAAGTTTTTGTATATTAAATTTAACATCTTTCGCACGCAATAAAAGATCAACAATATTTACAGGATCATATGTTGCAGGTACTATCTGCGTATTTAGTGCTTTGATTACTACATATTTAGGAATTAAATTATTAACCTCTTGATTTTTTTCAGCTTTTTTATCGTCAGCAATGACCGTACGATTTTCATCAACATTCTCAACTGCACTTGCATTTGTCTCTGGTACAAAAAGATGTTGAAGTGCAATTGTATTTATCTCTTTTAAATTGATATTTTCAAAAGTCAGGGTCTCATCTTTAAGATTTCCAGAAATATCTATAAGACTGATATTAGAGTCAAACAAAAGAGCAAAATTACTAACAGCGATACTATTTTCATTGTTTGACATGATCTTTCCAATATTTGCATTAAGATCATTGATCTCAATTTTCACCTGTTCTATATTTGCAGATTTATACACTCTTGGCTTTACAGAAACAACCAATTCATCCAAGTTCACTTCTGTAGGGATGAGAGGATTAAGAGGTTCTTTTTTATCATTTTGCGTTGTTTTACTGCGCTCCTCTTTTGTGCTGTTTGCCTCTTTTACCAAAAACATGGTCTCTAGAGAAACGGTATCTACATCTTCCACAAGAAGCTTATTTATCTCTAACTTACCATCATCAAGAGATGCTTCAAGTACAACATTCGTTATATTGGTATCTGCTTTTAACATAAGATAGTCAATGCCTATCTCATCATTTGCATACATCACATCTTCTACATCTAAAAGTGTCTTAGAAATGAGGATTCCCTGTTCTTCAAAAGGATCAACACTTACATGTACTTTATCTACAAGTACGACTAAAGGGAAAGGCTCTGAAGTACTATTATCATCACTTGGAAAAGAAGCAATTAACGCTTTAACAACATCAACATCTAAAGCTTCTACACTAATCTCATTGATCGCTATTCTTTTATATAAGATTTTAGAAGGGTTCCATGAAAATTTTATATTTTTTGTAAGTGTTTTGCCATCAAACTTAAGTTCAGATATTTTTACACCTGTAAACACATTACCTGTTATATCATCATAAGAGATCTTATAATCAGGTGCAAATTTATCGGCTGCTTTTTTGATAACCCATGAGGAATTGGCAGCAAAAACAATTGCAGCTATCAGAACAAGAAAAAAAATCAGGAGGCTATAAAATAATTTCTTCAAAATGATTGTCCTATCTGGAATGATATTCCATACTGAGAAGTATCTTGTACATTCATACCAACATCCAATTTAAATGGTCCTATAGGAGTCATGTATCGTACACCAACACCTGCAGAAGTTATTATTTCCCCTGAAAAATCATAAGGATCTGCAGTTAACATAGTATTATCTGTAAAGACTGCTCCATACACATCACCCCAAATAGGATAATCAGCTTCCAGGGTGAGGTTAGCCCAAGTTGCTGCACCATATATTGTATCTTCAGTAGGAGATATGATCACACCCAATTCTCTAAATCCATATGCACGGTTGGAGAATGATCCCCCAGCAAAGAAATATTTTGATTCAGGAAGACTTTGTCTTGTTTCCTCATCGACAACACCTGCTATTCCTACGGCTGCAAGTGTAAGATCTCCAAATGTATGAATAAATCTGCCTTCAAGCAATGTCTTATAATATAAACTTGACTCTTCATCATCAGAGAGACCAACCTCACTGTACAGACGGAAATAATACCCATATTTAGGGTTTAATTTAGAATCTCTGGCATCATAAGTGAAATCTACATACGGATAAGTAAGTATAAATGTTCCTTCATTGACAGCTTGTCCTAGTTCTTCTCCTGGATCAAGATTATCTAAAGCAGTAATAATAATATTTTCAAGTGCAAGTCCCACTCTTAATTTAGTTCTTTTAGTTTCGTGTTCAAGATAGGTTCTGAAGAATGCCTTTTCTTCCTGGAACCCATCATATTCCAAGTTTGAATATCCTAATTTTCCACCTATACCTACATAATAATCAGAAATACTAAAAAGGACAGGTCTGTAAAAACTTAAAATGGCTAACTGTTCTAACTGTGACCAAGCCAATTGAAGCTTTAATTCCTGAGCATCACCAAGAAAATTATGTTTAGTTATTGAACTATGTACTCGTGCACCGACATAAGTATCAAAACCGGCACCTGCTTCAAAATGGTATGGTTTTCCCATCTCTTTAACTGTTATATCAACTGGTACAACATTATAAAATTTTCTATCTACTCCAATAAGCACTGAATCAAAAGATTGAAGTCCATAAAGTGCATCAGAGGTATCTTTTACCAATTCTGTACTAAATCTTTCACCCTCTTCTGCTCTTACTCGTGATTTAACAACATCTTCATCAATTGTTTCCAAGCCACTAACTGTAACTTTTCCAAAGGTACATACGCCACCCTTTTTTACCCTGTAGCGAAGATCAACGATATGCTTATCCAGATCAACATATGCCTTAGTGTCAAGTTCATAAGAGCAATAACCGTCTTTAAGTAACTGAGCAGCAATTTTGCTTTTTACTGATATAAATTTCTTAGCTTGAAAAATTTCATTTTTTTCACATAAGACCAGTGAAGAGATATTATAATCACCGGAGATATTTATATCCCTGACTTTTACAGGTTCGTTTTCTGTGATATCAACTGTAACGGTTGTATTCGTCTCTTTAATAGTAAATTCAGCATCATAAAATCCTTCAGAGTCATAAAAGGATCTTAATGAAGCATGTAGAGTAGGTAATAATTTATCTTTAATACGAGAAACATCGTCTTTCCAAAATTGGAACATACTCTTATGGTCAACACCTAAAGCATCATACATTTCAGACTCATCAAAGTATTCTTCACCTTGAATGTGAATGATATGTGTAGGCAAGACTATCTCTTTTTCATCATCCCCAAAGAGTGATGCCCAAAGAGATGTAGACCATAGCAATAATAGAACAAATATGATTTTTTTATACATTATTTAAACTTCCCCCAAAAAGTTCTATTCTATCTAAACAAGACTAAAATATTCTTATAATATTAATTTAATTAATTTAATGCAATAACAGATCTTTTACACTCTGAAGTGGATCTTTTCCCTCTTCTATCATCGAATAAACTTCTTGTGCAATGGGTAAATAGATCTCTTTCTCTTTAGCTATCTTATATAACGCTTTAGCAGTAGGAACACCTTCTGCCACTTCACCCAGCTCTTGAAGTATCTCATCCATATTTTTTCCTTTTGCTAAACCCAGGCCTACTCGATAATTTCGTGAAAGTGTAGAGCTCGCAGTAAGAAAAAGATCACCTGCTCCACCCAAAGAGAGAAAAGTTTCTGTTTTTGCACCAAAGGCTACTCCAAAACGTGTCATTTCTACCAACCCTCTTGAGATCAAGGCTGCTCTGGCATTATTACCCAGTCCTAGTCCATCACAGACACCACCTGCTATAGCAATGACATTCTTGTAAGCACCTGAGACTTCTGCACCTACCACATCATCACTTATATAACCTTTGATAAAATCAGGAAGATGATCTGCGTAGGTTTGCGCCAATTGGGCATTTGTAGAACTTATCATAAGTGCAGTTGGAAGAGATTTTTGTACTTCTGCAGCAAAAGAGGGACCTGAGATAAATGCCAATCTTTCATTGGGCACGAACTCTCCATAAATATCATTAAGAAAAGCTCCGGTTGAAGTCTCGATACCTTTAGCCGCTACCAGGATCTTCTGTCCCCTGTCTTCAAAATTCTTTTCCATCCACTCTCGTGCAAATTGCGCAGGAATTGCCATCACCAAATACTCTCTACTCAGTGCTTCCTCCAGAGAAACAAAATTTTCTATCTCTCTTGCTGTACGGGAATGGATCACTACATCATTATTTTGACTATAGGCATGATACAACGCCTGTCCCCATTTACCTGCTCCTATTATGGCTAATTTCATTAGGATTTCCTCTCTTTAGTACTGTTTTCGATCATCTCAACAAAGAGGTTTGCACTCTCTTCATACATATCAAATATCTTATGCACACCAGCCAATATAAACTTTCTGTTATCCTCTTTACTATCTGACAGGGCAACGATCTCTCCTTCAAATCCATGGGATTTAAGTGAAATACTATGATATACATTCAGTGCTTCATTATACATAGCACATACTACCATATCTTCTTTATGGAGTGGAATTTCATCTAGATACTTACTCTGTTCAAAATCTACAAAAAAGACTTCATTAAATCCATCATCTATTGCCTTTTGATGATTCTCTTCACTATTTTCATAGATCGTAACAAGTTCACCTTCATTTTTAAGTATTTTACACAGTTGTTTACTTTTATGCGTATAGCCAAAAACAACAACTTTACCTTTTTCTACACTATGGTTTTTTACATAGTGCAGAGCTTTACTGTCCACTACAGAGTAAGGTTCGATCACTTCATTTACACCGCTGGAGACATATTGAGGGAGAAGATAAGAGTGATTCATTCTGGCAAAGATCACACAATCCCTATAGATACTTTTTGCATTTAAAATGAAGTAGATATTGTCTATATCACTGCTTGTAAGTGTGAGCATTGCTAAAATATTGTTTTTTTTATATAACTCTTTGATGAGCTTCGCAGATGAACCGTCTGCTTTGATCACATTATAACCATCACTCATTGCCAGGCTTGCCTTTGTTTCATCGTTTTCTATGATCACAGGCTCATATTTTTTATTTATTCTAAGCTTTTTTGCTATGGTCATACCCAAATGACCATATCCATTGATAATGACTACATTTCGCATCTTATGTACATGATTCATACTGTCTGAGTTACGCAATTCATCAAATCTTTCAGAAAATGCTGAAACCATAACAGAAGTCACAAATGAGAGCATACCAATACCCAAGACGATACCAAACATTGAAATGATCTTACCTAGGTCTGTTACGGGAGATATATCACCATAACCAACCGTTGAGACCGTTACCAATGCCCAGTAAATTGCATCCAGATAAGAGTGTAGTTCTTTATTGACGCCAAATTCCAAGGCATAAAAGAGTGTCCCAAATGAGAAAACGATCCCAAAGAGTAAATAACCCAGAAAGATAAATTCAAATCGTTTTTTTATCAGTGCCTGAAAGAGGCTTGATGTACCATGCATATAGTGGTAGAGTTTAAAAAGACGTATGATCCTAAACTGCGGAAAGATAGCAATAAGATCGATGAGTGCCGGTAAAGAAAGCATATAGCGAAGTTTAGATTTAATGAGGGCCATGTAACGAATGGATCTGTTTTCTTCTTGAGAAGTAGCAAGAATATATTTATGTATATCATGACTTACCCAAAGCCTAAGAAGATACTCAAGTGCAAAAACAGTTGTTACAAAGTAAAGATCAAGATCAATAAGCCATCTAGGCAGATCTACCGTCTTACTTGCGATCAATACGGTTATAGACCCTATGATCAAAAAGATCATAAAATAATCAAAATACTTTTTATAAGGGTAATTTACATCTTCAAGGAGTGATCTAAAAAAAGATTTCGTTTTTTGGTATCGTGAAGAGTTATCGATCATATGTGAGAGCTTTAGTATAAAATGATGCACAGAAACTCTCCTTTATTATTTAATTCACTCTTTTCTTAACTAAGTCTCTGCTTTAACAGTTCATTTACTTTACCAGGGTTTGCAGACCCTTTACTCGCTTTCATCGTTTGCCCTACAAAGAAACCAAAGAGTTTGTCTTTGCCAGACTTATACTGCTCTACTTTATCCTGGTTCGCAGCCAAGATCTCATCGATAATGGCTAAAATAGCACCATCATCACTGACTTGAGCAAGTCCTAGTTCATCAATAAGCACATCAATGTCACGACTCTCATTTTCCATCATATGGTCAAGTAACTCTTTTCCACCTTTTCCGGAGATAGTACTGTCAGCAATTTTAGAAACAAGTGTTCCCAATGCTTTTGCATCAACAGGAGAGGTTTCAATAGAAAGCCCTGCTTTGTTCAGACGACCAAGAAGTTCAGAAGTTAGCCATGTAACAGCTGTTTTAGCCACAGCTCCATTTTCCAACATCTCTTCAAAATAATATGCCATCTCTTTATCTGAAGTGATCACATGGGCATCATCTGATTTAATGCCAAGTTCTTCCACATAACGTTTTACTTTTGCATCTGGTAATTCCGGCATGATCTTTGCCTCAGCTATCATCTCATCTGTGACAACAAGAGGACGCAGATCCGGATCCGGGAAATAACGATAGTCTGCTGCTTCCTCTTTCCCTCTCATTGACTTGGTAACACCCTCAGCTACATTCCAAAGTCTAGTCTCTTGATGTACCTCTTGTTCATAGACACCATCTTCATAAGCTTCTGTCTGTCTTTGTACCTCATAGGCGATAGCAGCAGCAACAAACCTAAATGAGTTGATATTTTTTATCTCTACTCTGGTACCAAACTCCTCTTGTCCTTTTGGACGGATCGAGACGTTGACATCACATCTAAACGAACCCTCTTGCATATTTGCATCACTTATATCAAGATAACGTACTGTTGAGTGAAGCTTTTTCAAATAAGCTACCGCTTCATCAGAACTTCTCATATCTGGATCAGATACGATCTCCAGCAGTGGTGTACCCGCACGGTTCAAGTCCACTTTAGAGTGGTTACCCTCATGCATATTTTTCCCGGCATCTGCCTCAAGGTGTGCCTGAGTCATACCAATACGTTTTTGCGTACCATCTTTAAGGTCTATGAACACTTCACCCTTTTGTACTATGGCTTTGGTAAGCTGTGTGATCTGGTATGCTGAAGGGCTGTCCGGGTAAAAGTAACTTTTTCTATCAAAATAAGAGATATGATTTACATTTCCATTGATCGCATATCCAAGCCTCATTGCTTTGATAGCCGCCTCTTTATTGACTACAGGTAAGGCTCCAGGAAGAGCAAGACAAGTAGGACAAGTATTTATATTTTGATGCTCTGCAAAAGAGGTAGGACAAGAGCAAAAGAGTTTAGTTTTAGTGTTAAGCTGAACATGAACTTCAAGACCGATGACGGTTTCAAACATAGGTATATTCCTTGTAAAATGGTTCTTATATAATTAAAGTAATTATAGCGTTATTGCCTTATAATCCGTATATCACCAAAAAAAATCAAATCTTTCAAAACTGCTTTTTCCACTATGCCCTCTTTGCCTATTCTTACATCAAGTTCACCTTTTTTGCTCTGATACAATTTGCGATGCATCACTACTTTACTGTACCAGTCTCTTTTTTTACCTTCACCCATAAGAATTTTCATCTGTTTTAAAGCATTTCCTGAAGGTACAATAACATCCACTCGTCCGTTTTTACGGTCTGCACCCACCACAGAAAATCTATAATTTTTACTTTTATGTTTCTTTTTGATATGCTTGGAAAGATTCATAAAAAGTGTCATCAGATCATCTCTGCCGTAGTAGCCAAGTCTTACTTTTTCATTTATGATCTCTTTACTTTTTTCCCACTTTATATAGTGTCTTGTGACTCTCTTTCTCCTATGATCCACCCGATAGATCGTCGTACTGTTATACACCCCATAAGATTTTATCATCTGGTACACATCAGTTACCAGTAAACCCTTGACTATATGCCCATTAGAGATATGACGTTCTTTGAGGTTGTTTGTTACTGTTTTGGCTATGACTCCTACTGCCTCTATATTTGCATCTAAAGTATAGGATCTACTATTAGAAGTAAGTGTAGCATGTGCTCTTGCTACTTCACCTACAATACCAAATTCAGCACTATAATACGCTTCTATATTTTTTGCATTTACAACAGGTGAAAGAAAGATAAAACTGATAAAAATAAAACTGATTCGTATTATTCTACTATTCATTTTAAAGGATGTTTTTCTTTTTCTCTAAGAATTTGTTCAAGCAGTTTTGTCTGTTTTTTCAGTTCTAAATGTTTCTCTTTGTTGGTAATGATGTGTTCAAGTAAAAGTACAGCTACTAAGCCTGGTAATGCACCGACAAATGCAGAGATAATAGCAAAAAAGAAGCTATTGTGATAAAAAGAGAGAAAAGAAGTAACAGCACCGATGAGCACAGCGGCCCATGCAACACCTAAAAGAAAGTTGACTACAAAACCTAAAGGTCTATCTTTCAGTCTCATAGTCTATTATTAAAAATAAATTAGTGATCTTCTTCTATTGCTATGGCACCCGCAAGGTAAACATAAGTAAGAATCATAAAAACAAAGGTTTGCAAAAATGCCATAAAAGTAAGAAGTATAAGTGGTGTGATCGGTATAATCCACGGAGTCAACATCAAAAGAACCCATAAGAACAAATCATCTCCTTTAATATTACCAAAAAGACGAAATGAGAGTGAAATAATACGAGACAGATGCGAAACAAACTCAATTGGGTACATCAAAAGTGACATTGCAAATTTTGCTATCGGATTCATCTCTCCAAGGTGTACAAAGTTTTTAAAGTAGTTAAAAGCACCTTGTGCTTTAATACCTTCATAGTTGTAGTACAAGAATACAACCAGTGCAAGCACAAGTGTTACATTGATATTTGATGTAGGAGACTCAAACCCCGGAATAATACCAATAAGGTTATTTACAAGTACGAATAGACCAATGGTTGCAACTAAAGGAAGATACTTACGTGCATGTTCCTCACCAATAACATCTCTACCCATAGCAATCACACCACCTAGGAATGCCTCCACAACATTTTGTGTACCTCCTGGTACAGCCCTAAGACTCTTAGTCGCCATTTTTGCGATAAGTAGTACAATGATAGCCACCAATATCAAATGTGAAACAAACAACATTTGCCCATGTCCAAAAATTGCGCCTAGGTAAGTAAATACACCTTCCATAAAACATCCTCTTATTTATAATTTGCAGTAATTATACAAAAATAGTAATAAATACTCGGTTAAAAAAGTATGCTTCTACTTATATTTTTAATAATTTCTCTTGCCCTATACGATAGAGTGCAAAGTCATACTTTACAGGATCATTTTCATCCCATTGTCTAAATCTATCAGTTAATTCTAGAACTGCCTTCATATCATAACTTTTACGCTTCAGTAAACCCAGCTTTCGTGAAACTTTAAAAGTATGGGTATCCAGTGGCATAAGAAGATCTTTTTTATCTATTTTGGACCATAAGCCCATATCTAACTCATCTTTACGAACCATCCAACGCAGGTACATCATATAACGTTTATATGTTCCTGCACTACTTACTTTCTTAGGCACAGAACCTATGAGAAAGTTATATCCCTGTGTTGTATGAGGATAGGCGGCTCTTAGGGTATCTATGAAATACCATAATCCATCCAAGATATTATGCTCTTTTTTATACCCTTCATAAAAGATATCTTCAATACTATCTAGCTCTTTCAAGCGTTTTAACGCGATGAACACAGCTATCACATCTTCAGATTTTTGAAAACGATAGTAATGTGAAGAGAATTCTTTTATGATCATTTCATCACTGCCATCAAGTAACGAAAAGTCCAAATTATCTAGAAATTTAACGATAAGCCCTGCATTACCATATCCAAACAAGGCACAGATAAGAGCAACAGATTCATCTTGATATTTGGATGCAATGAGCAGTGGATCTGGTTTTTCGTAGGAGAGTTCAAAAATATTGTTTCGAGATTCTATTTCTTTATCCAATAATATTTTTACTTCAGATAAATTCATCTATATATTCCCATCAAAATAAGCTGCTTGCTCTTCATTAATCACGCAAAGCGTGCCTGTCACCACGAACGCCCTTAAAAGCAAAGCGATTCGAGAGTGGTGACGATTTTTTGCTTCGTTTTTTCTAAAAAAATGAAGAGAGAAACAACATCACAGTTAAGATATGAACGGTTGCAATAGTAAACAAATACAGTAAGAACAAAAAAAATTAAAACGTAAAATCTTCACCCAGATAATGTTTTCTTACGTTCTCATCATTTGCGATCTCATCACTGGTTCCGGTAGCAAGCATCTCTCCGGAGCGCATTACATAGGCCCTATCGCAGATACCCAGAGTTTCACGTACATTATGATCAGTGATCAGGATACCCATATCCAGATCTACAAGTTGTTTGATAATGTTTTGAATATCAAGAACTGCAATAGGATCAACCCCGGCAAAAGGCTCATCAAGAAGTAAAAATTTCGGTTCGCCTACCAATGCCCTGGCTATCTCAACCCTTCTTCTCTCTCCTCCACTTAGACGTATCCCTTGACGGTTACGGATAGGTTCAATGTTGAAGATCTCAAGTAATTTTTCTATACGTGGTTCAATGATCTCTTCTTTAATGTTAAGTGCTTCTGCTGCGATGAGAAGGTTCTCTTCAACCGTAAGGTCTTTAAAGATGCTTGACTCTTGAGGCAAATATCCTATACCCATCTGTGCACGTTTACTTAAAGGCAGTTGGGTAACATTTTCACCATCCAAAAAAACTTCTCCACTTGTTGCACCGGTTAAACCACACACCATGTAAAATGATGTTGTTTTACCTGCACCATTGGGGCCCAAAAGTCCAACGATCTCTTTGCTCTTAACTGAAAGAGAGATATCATGTACGATCTTAGTCTTTTTAATGGTTTTAGAAAGGTTTTTAGCTTCAAGTGTATGCATTATGCTTCTATCCTGTAGATTCTACTATTTTCTTTGGGTTCTATATCTATCGTGACAACATTATAGCCTACACCTTCTAAAAAGGCTTTAAGTGTATCAGAGCCCCACTCTACCATATGCCAACCCTCTTTCTCAAACTCTTCAAAAAGTCCCAGTTGCATGAACTCTTCATGCTCTAGACGGTAAAGGTCATAATGATACAAATAAGTACCATCTTCTGCACCATAACACTGCTGCAAAGAAAAAGTAGGAGAAGTGACTTCGCCCTCTATGCCTTTAGCTTTGGCTATGGCTTGGGTCAGTGTAGTTTTTCCTGCTGCTAAATCGCCTCTTAGGAATACGATGGCATTGTTAGGTAAAGTTTCGTTTAAATATGTAACTACTTTATCTAATTCCGATAATGAAGCTTGAATTTCCTTTGACACATACTTCCTTCACATTTGTAGGTCGGGGTGCCCTCACCCCGACTTTAACTCTGAACTTTTGTTTTGTTTCTTTTTAATTTAAATTATGCATATTTTGTCAGGGTAAGGACACCACGACCTACGCTAATTTCTGACTAATATCTGCCATCAGATCCAAATGCTCTTTAGCCTTACCACTATCCAGCCCCTCTTTTGCCATATCTATAGCTTCTTGTATGTCTCTGACATTACCATCTACAAAAAGTGCAAATGCGGCGTTCAGCATAACGATGTCTCTTTTTGCGCCAGCCTCTTCACCTGAGAAAATATCTCTTGTGATCTGTGCATTGCAAGTCGCATCTCCACCAAGTATCGCCTCTTTAGGGGCTTGTTTAAATCCAAAGGCGGTAGGGTTGATCTCGCCTTCAGAGATACGCCCTGTTTCAACATAGGCAAAAGAGGTGTTACATGCAAGGGAGATCTCATCCATACCATCTTGACTACTCACAACAAACGCACGTTTTGTATCTAGTTCAAGTAGTGCTTCTGCCATACGTTTGATGTAAGAGGGATCAAAGACACCTAGAAGGTATTTTTTTGCACCTGCAGGATTGGTTAATGGACCCAATATATTAAAGATAGTTCTATGATCAATGGACTTTCGTATAGGCATGATGTGTTTCATAGCAGGATGATGGTTCATCGCAAAGATAAAACAAAATCCTGTCTCTTCAAGCATCTTAATCTGGTTTTCAACTGAAAGATTGAGGTTGATACCTAATGCTTCAAGTACATCCGCAGAACCAGAGTTAGAGGTGATACTTCTGTTCCCATGTTTCGCTACCACACAACCCAAAGAAGCCAGAAGGAGTGAAACGGTAGTAGAGATGTTAAAACTTCCGCTCTTGTCTCCACCCGTACCTACAACATCTATCGCTTTTTCCTGAAGTTCGGCAGAGAGAGGAAGTTTAACAGAGTGTTCACGCATCACTGAAGCAGCCGCGGCAATGTCAGATCCACTCTCACCTTTTTCATAAAGATTTATCAAAAAAGTACGAGCTTCTGTTTCACTCATCTCATTGTTAAATAGTTTTTCAAATTCTGTTCTTATACTCATTAAAGCTCCTTAACATATTCCTCTTTTTGACTCTTAGGTATCGTCTTTGTCGTAGGAATCTGCAAAACTTCATAAGACTTTGCACCTTTAAGATATTCTATCGTAACTTTATCGCCGATCTTAACATCTTTGGAAGCTTTTGCTTTTAACCCATTTACCAGAACAACACCACTCTTAAGCATATCAGTAGCAATGGTACGACGTTTTACTACATTCACAGCTGACAACCATTTATCTACACGCATACTATACTCCATCTATTAAATAATGTCATGGCGAACGCCCTTGAAAGCGAAGCGATTCGAGAGCCATGACGATTTTTTGCTTCGTTTTTTCTAAAAAAATGAAGAGAGCAACAACGCCTCAATTCAAATAAAAGGATATTTAAATTAATATACTAAGATTGACGAAACATCTCTTCTGCCAACTTGGCTTCCATGACACCTTTCATAGTAAGCTGTTCATTAGAGATATATTGTTCGTTTTGAAGCATCTTAAAAACTTTTTTACACTCTTTCATGTCAAACATACCTGTTTCAACAAGCATGTTTTGTACATCTTTAAATGTTTCATCTGCTTCTTTTTTCATGAGTGCCAAAAGACACACACGTTCTACTACATTTTCGTCATTCATATCTTAATGTAGATCCGCGTTTAACTTCACTTCTCTTGTACTTCTTCTAGCGATGATCTCACCTGTTAAAGAGTTTTGTCTAAAGTGTATACCGTCAAGTCCTTGAAGCTCTTCACCTTTAAAAGTCGTTTTACTATCAAGATTTGCTTCTGGATTTGCTGCGTTGATCTTCTCTAATTCTTCAGGAGCGATCTTGATCTTCGTACCAGCCAAGATAGTGATACCCGCATCTACGATACATGCATCTCCAAGAGGAAGACCCGTCACTGAGTTTGCACCAAGAAGAGTGTTCTCACCGATACTGATAGGGTTACCATCTGTACCACTTAGTACACCAAGGATACTCGCACCACCACCAACATCTGATCCGGCACCTACGATAGCAGATGAAGAGATACGACCTTCAACCATTACAGGACCAAGTGTACCGGCATTGAAGTTGATGTATGAAGCACCAGGCATTACAGTTGTACCAGCTGCAAGTTGTGCACCCATACGCACTTTAGAAGCTTCCAAGATACGTGTATTGTCTGCAGGGATCACATGCTGTAAGAATCTTGGAAATTTATCTACAGAGTCTACTGTCGGGTATGTTCCGTTAAGTTTCATTTCGATCTCATTCTCTCTCAAGTAGTCAAGCTCGTATGGTATGTTCCCTACCCATGCTACGTTAGACAAGATACCAAACGCACCATTGAGATTAACTTTTCTCAACTCTGCTTTAGAGAGAGAAAGTGCATAAAGTTTCAAGTAAACAGCTTCAACTGACTCTGCATTTGCATCTTCAAACAAAAATACAATTCTGAAATCTTTACCGATATCTTCCATGTCGGCAAGTGCTTTTATCACTTGTACATTTTTATGTGCATCACCTGTTGCTTCTGCTACATATGGAGCAAATGCTGCCATTGCATTGGCTACGAAGTTATCGTTGATCGTTGCAACAAATTCAGAACCTGAAAAATCTACAGTACATTTTGCTTCTTCAAGTGCTTTGATGAACACAGCTGCTGAACCAAAGTTCTCTTTCCAGTTGATAAGCCCAAAGTTTGCCTGAAGTACTTTCTCTGCGTTTTTCTGACCTCTGTCAACTCTGGCGATACCAAATGCCATAGGCTCTCTGTAGCCTGCTTGTGAAGTAACTTCTGTTACCAATTGTTTAAATGCGTCTGTTGATGTTACTGTTTCTATTGCCATTGAATGCTCCTAAATCTAATAAAAATAATTTAAAGAGATTATACTTTATTTTATTTAATAGCTATTTAATAAGCTACTTTGATGTAAAATTTCACTCATGAAACACTTACGAGGCTACACTAGACACTACTTCTCACTAGCAATCATTGCTATGTACTCAACACTTAATAAGTTGTGTACGATAGACAGTAATTTTCAGTACCATAAATATGCCTTTAAAGTACAAGAGTATAAAACTTCCCCGCCTATTGATTAGAACGGAAAATGAGCAAAGCCCATCTTTCCTACGTTTCAATGCTAAAGCATGACTTAGAAAAAAACTAAATTTTTTTCTGAACACTGTGTTCTCTTCAGCAGAGAGCTCACGCGACTAGTCGCTTACAAACTCAATAAAATACTATTAATCATAGGAACAATATACATGACAATTAAATCACTCAGCCTTATAACAGCAACGCTACTTCTCTCAACAAACAGTTATGCAGACGAAACACTGGAGCCTATCACCGTGATCTCTACAAATAAAACAGCACAATCTATTCAGAATACTACTTCAAATGTTGAAGTCATTACAGCTGAAGAGATAGAAGAGAAAGGCTATCAAACGGTTGCCCAGGCTATCAACACTGTAGCAGGTATTTCTGTAGCCAGTTCTGGTGGGCTTGGACAACAGACTTCATTTTTTGTCAGAGGTGCTGACTCTGGTAAGGTACTCGTACTGTTAGACGGTATGCGTCTTAACGATCCAAGCACAACCAATGGTACAGCACTTCTTGACAGCCTCACTACAAATAACATCCAACAAATTGAGATCCTTAAAGGAGGTTCAAGTAGCATTTGGGGTTCAAATGCATCTGCCGGTGTGATCAACATCATCACCAAAGAAGCCAAAGACGGTGTTCACGGTTCACTTGCATTAAGCTATGGATCATACAACACCAGAGGTGCAGAGGCAGATCTTTCATACAAAGATGAAAAACTTACAGCTCAAGTACTTGCTTCATACCTTAAGACAGATGGTTTTTCTGCACTGGCACCAAGATCTGCAGAAGAAGATGGATATGAAAATAAAAACTATAATATAAAATTTGGATATGCTTTTGATGAAAACAATAAACTTTCACTAAGTTATAACCGCATTAAAACAGAGACTGAATATGATGACAGTTACTCCATGGATCAGGCAAACGATGATTACAGTCATGCCACTTCTGACCAGGAAAACTATGCATTGGATTATAATTTTAAACTGGACAACTACTCTGCTGTTTTTCATGCAAGTAAAGGTACATACGATAGAGACTATTTTACAACAGGCTTTTTTGGAGATGGGCATAATGTCTATAAAGCAACACTCAAAGAGTACTCTTTGATCAATGCCTATGACTACACAGTCGGTAAAGCTGTTTTAGGGCTAGAGTATAAAGATACAGATGGATTTAACCAATACAATACCTTTCCCGAAAGTCAGGCAGACTATACGAATAAAGCTATCTTTCTTTCCAATACATACAATATCAATGAAAATACGCTCTTGGAAACCAACCTCAGATATGATAACTATGATGCATTTGAGAACAAAACAACCTATAAGCTTGGGATCAAACATGATCATCTCTTTCTTAAAGGTTTCACAACATCTGCCAACTACTACACCTCATATGATGCACCAAGCTCTTACCAGTTAGCCAATTCAACATTTGGTACACTGCTTAAACCAAGTTATACCAAAGGGTTTGATATCTCAGCAAACTACAAAGAGTTACTTTCCATTACATACTTTAACAATGAAGTAGAAGATGGTATAGACTATGACTATATGAACTATGGTTACTACAACGTCGATGGCAAAGAGAAATTTCAAGGTTTAGAACTCCAGAGCTCTTATGCACTTCCATCACTCAACCTCAACCTCTCTGCAAACTATACCCATCTATTCAAGTATGAAAAAGAGGATGGTACAGATCTTTTAAGACGTCCAAAAGATACATTGAATGCAGCTGTAGACTACTACACAGACTCCGATACACACTTTGGGATCAATGCTCAGTATATTGGTGATCGCATAGACACAGATGGTGGTTTCCCTGTAGCTTCTGAAGTTTCAACAGGTAATTACACTGTTTGGAATATGAACTTCGGTACAAAGATCATGAATGATATCGACCTCACTGTCCATGTAAAAAATATCTTCGATAAAGAGTACCAATCAGTCTATGGATACGCAACAGAAGGCAGATCAGCTTATGCTAAAATAAAGTATAGCTTTTAGGATATAATTACCCATGCTAAAACTCATCCCATCCTGGTTTATCAGATACAAATTTTTCAATTCTCTCTTTTTGGGACTGAGTGTGGGTGCCATTTTCACACTCTATGCTCCATTGGAGCCCTCTATCTATTCACTGGGTGGTGTCTTGCTTGCTATAGCTATGCTCATCGTTGCAAGATTCTACCATACTATTCTCAATGCAAAATGGTTTTTCAGAATTTCACTTTCTGTAGAGGTTATTTTACTCTTAGCCATGCTCTATTTTCTTTATGCTTCTTACAACTATCAAACAGCACTTATTCTATACATCGGATATCAAATCACCTTTGTCTTTGGGTCTTATCTCATAAGAGCGGAAACACTTTTACTCAAGACAGATACACTTTTAACCAAACTCGATACAGTCAAACAACTGGGATATCTTTTTGGCATGGGCTTCTCCTATCTTTTTTACAAGATCCTTACATACTACGGTATAGACGATAATCAAATACAAGTCTATGACCTGCACTTTTTACTCATTGCTATTGAACTCATAGTTATTGTGTTGATCTTCAAAAGTTTTAAAAAAGTAGAAGCATGAGTTATGAAAAATGGTTCCAATCACATGGCAAGAAGCACAAAGAGATCATGCAGAAACTGACCAAGCTCAGTGATGACGAAGTCATAGCCTATTTTAGATTTGAAAACATGGTTCAAAAAGAACCTGATTTTTGTCCACTCTATAAAGAGAACAAAAAATGCCATGATATGGAAGCGTTGAACTGCTATCTCTGTGCCTGTCCCAACTTTAGATTTGATGATGAAGGCATTTCAAAGAAAGAGGCTAAAATTATCTATAGCACCTGCAACATTAACTCCAAAGATGGTGATATTTTTCAAACAGAAGACGCCATCCACCAAGATTGTTCTGGATGTTTAGTCCCCCATCAGGAAGCATACATTAAAAAACATTTTTCCAGATATTGGTTTGAGATCATGAAGAAGGTAAATTCATAAACAATAGGACTCTCCCCATTAATAGTCATCATAAATATCAATGATCCCATAGTCATCGTAATAGTTATCTCTACCTCTCCCCGCCATGTAGTCTCTAGCCTCACCCTCAATATAAACATAAGTGCCAACACTTGCCCAACGATACATCTTTTGTGCAAATCCATTTTTTAGACGAATACACCCATGTGAAGCAGGTTTATTTGGTACATATCCTAAGTGCATAGCGATGCCGGAGTTGGTCAATCGCATCATATAAGGCATCTTGGCACCACCATTGGGTTTTGGCCAGAGGTTAGACTTATGATGACGCTTCTTTTGGATGATCGTAAATTCGCCATTGGGTGTCTCTCTCCCCGATTTACCAGATGAGATACGCCCCTCAAAAACAACAAAGCCATCCTCTATCGCATATGCTCTTTGGTTTGAAAGATCTATCAAGACCTCTTTATACGTATCATACGCGAAAAGTGTTGATGATGATAACCCTATAGTAAATAAAATAGCAATGATTTTTTTCATTATTTATGTCTTAGCATACCCATCAGGATTCATACTCTGCCAACGCCAACTATCTTCACACATCTCGTCAATGCCCCTCTTTGCTTCCCAGCCCAATATCTCTTTGGCATAGCTGGGATCAGCATAACATTCAGCGATATCCCCACTGCGTCGTGGTGCAATACAGTAAGGTACTTCTTTACCCGATGCCTTCTCAAATGCTTTAACCATATCCAGTACAGAATAGCCGTTCCCTGTCCCTAAATTAACAGTCAAGACATCCTGAAGGTCTGCTATCTTTTCCAGTGCTTTAAGATGACCGTCTGCCAAGTCAACTACATGAATATAGTCTCTTACTCCCGTACCGTCAGGAGTATCATAGTCATCACCAAAGACACTCAGACAGCTTCGTTTTCCTACAGCTGTTTGTGTGATAAAAGGCATAAGGTTATTGGGGATGCCATTTGGATCTTCACCTATGGTACCGGAGCTATGTGCTCCTACAGGATTAAAGTAACGCAAAAGTACGATCTTCCAACTCTCATCTGAGACATACAGGTCACGTAACATCTCTTCTATAAAAAGTTTAGTTCTCCCATAGGGATTGGTCGCAGAGAGTGGAAAGTTCTCTTTAATGGGAGTAGTATGAGGATCACCATAGACTGTAGCAGAAGAAGAGAAGACTATGGACTTACAGCCATGTTCAGCCATCACTTCACAAAGTACAGTAGTACCATTTACATTGTTATCATAATATTTGAGTGGTTGCGCTACTGACTCACCTACAGCCTTAAGACCTGCAAAGTGGATAACAGCATCGATCTTGTGGGCATCAAAGGTTTTATGCAGATCTTCCCTGTTTCGTATATCACCCTCGACCACTTCGATCTTTTGCTTCACGATCTTCTCAACCCTGCGGATGCTTTCTTTGGATGCATTGCAAAAGTTATCAAATACGACAACTTCATGCCCTGCTTCCATCAGCAATATACAAGTATGTGATCCGATATACCCCGCTCCACCTGTAACTAAAATCTTCAAGCTCTTTCCTCTTCACACAGTTTTTTAGATTATATCAAATATGTGCTAAGGTCGAGTTTCTTGGTAATAATAACAAATATTCAGAGTTACAGCTCTACGAACTCGATCTCAGCTTCATACAGTTTATCGAGAAGTAGTTGGTCTGAATTTGAAATGCTTGGCTTATGCTCTTCGATCGCCTCAATGATCTTCGAGAAAAGATAATGTTCCGTCTCTCTTTTATCTAGTGTGCCTTTATGTGGTGAAACCATAGAAGATGTAACATGATCTATAATAAATGTATCCATACCTTGAGAGAAAGGTGGTCTGTAGCATACTGAGAATAGTTTTAATTCGGGTGTTGTTTTAGACATCTGCTTATCCTTTTATTAATGTCGCTAACATAGGATATCTAAAACTCGTCTATTTGTAAAAGTTCTTATAATACTTTTACTAACTTCTATCACCGTTATGCTATTAATAACAGTAGTCAACATATATCTTCTATGCTCTATAGATCCCTATGAAGCATTACTTGAACATCTCTTGTGGTATATATCTTATTTTGAATAAGATCTTTTGGAAGCACCATACTACTTTTCATAACAATCCCTCATCAGAAAAACTATAAAACCCATCTTTAGCCAAAATAACATGGTCAAGCAACTCTATTCCAACCAACTTTGACACCTCTTTAAGCCTTTGAGTTATCTGTATATCTGCCCTACTCGCTTCCAGAGTCCCAGATGGGTGATTATGGGATATAATGATGCCTGCAGCTCTATCTGCTATCGCATCTGCAAAAACTTCTCTTGGGTGTACAAGGCTTTGGTTGAGTGTACCGATGAAGACTGTTCGTGTATTGATAATGTGTGAGGCACCATCTAGAGTAATGACGAGGAAATGTTCCTGGGCTTTGGTACTAAAAGGCTTGAGTTCGTTGTAGACATCCTGTGCAGAGGTGATACGTTTATTATTTTGTATGAGGTAGCGTTTACTCAACTCTATGGAGGCTAAGATCTGTGATGCTTTGGCTACACCTAATCCATGAATATCACAGAGTTTGGCAAGTGTCAAAGTCTCAAAGTCACTATCCAACATATAGATGATCTCTTTTGCCAATTTACGTACATCTTTACCCTGTACACCAGAACCAAGCAGTATGGCTAATAGTTCATCATTTTTGAGTGACTGTGCACCTTTGGATGCAAGCTTTTCTCTGGGTTTGTCATCTTTATGGAGTTGTTTAATGGTTTTAAGATTCGGCATTTAGTACCTCACTGTACTGAATTTTAATTCTTGTCATTTCAAAAACCCTATCTTTTTGATATCACATACTTTTGATTCTTCTATCAGCTCTTCAAGCGCTTTTGATAATTCTTTATATTGTCTATCATTTTTTCTTTCCACTTCCATTATTTTCTTTGCTAGTGCGTTGTAGTGCTTGCTAAACTCTCGAAGTTTTGCAAAAGTTCGTATGATACTTACGGTAACTTCGGATGCTATTTTACTTTTAAGTATGGTTGCCAACATATAAACACCCTGCTCTGTAAACACTTTTGGATTTACTCTGGTCTTGGAAAATTTTGCAGTCGAATTTTTCGACCGCAAATCTTCAAACTCTTTATCTGTCAGTTCAAAATAAAAATCTTCTAAAAACTTATCTTGATTATTTCTAACTGCTTCATTGACCCTCTTTGTTTCTACTCCATAAAGCTCAGCCAAATCCCTATCAAGCATCATGTCTTTGCCTCTAAGTGTAAAGATACGACTACCTATTTCACCTTGTACTACTAGCCCATCCATGTAAGACTCCTCATATTTATAAGTTATTGTAGTCTATAAAATAATTTATCATCAGAAACATGACAAATTGTAATGTTTTTCAATTTCTCCTATACATATACGCATCAAGAACTTCAACCTGATCAAACATGTCATCTTTGAAATGGATTTCTACTAAACAGTATGTTTCATTGTTTTGGTCAGTGGTGATATCGATGAAGATAGTTCGGATGGGTTTTGGTTCTTCTATGATCGAGCGTAAGTATATCAAGGGGTAGTAGAATTGTAAAAGTGAGAAGGCTTGTTTCCTGTTTTTGCTTCAAAGATAATAATCTCATCTCTGTTTTCAAAAACAAGATCAATTTCAAACTGAAATCCGAAATTGATAGATTTACTTCCCTTGCTTGTTTTAAACTTTAGGGGGTTGGTGATTTTCATAGAATTTAAACATACTAAACCTAATTGTTTTTCTTAAGTACACTTGTTTTTATTAAAACTAATAAATATAGGTATACTTAAATTTTAGATGAGTTACAATTTACACTTATATAGATGAAACAATTATGCTTACTGATCGGCTTATATTGTAATACTATTATGAATATTTTAGTGAAATTAAATAATTTTGAAGTGGCTCCGGATGCTGGATTCGAACCAGCGACCAAATGATTAACAGTCATCTACTCTACCGCTGAGCTAATCCGGAATGGTTGTGAAATAAGCGAGTGCTTGTTTCGTGGGTGAGATTATAGGGAAAAACACCTTTAATGTCAAGGATTTTTTAGGCTTTTTTATAAAATTTCACACCATTTGTCTCTATAGAGTTTATTTTATCTTCTTTGATTAATCTTTCCAGTCTTTTTTGACTCTCGTCATCAAATAAAATGACTATATCTTCAGGACTTAACGGTCTTTTTGAGAGTGTTTGTAAAATCTCCTCATCACTGTATGAAGAAGGCTTGGACTCCACTTTTTTTCTTGAAGCAATGTACACAGGAAGTGAAGGATCGAAAAGATGGGCAATGTGATGCAGGTCTTCATAACTTAGAGGTTTTACATCAAAGGCAGGTGGTCTGTCGATGGTACCGATATCTATACGTATAGGTTGCAATTTTAGCAAGTATTCATTTAGTTTAGCTATCTCTTCTTCACTGTCATTTAAATTTTTAACGATGAGTATTTCTATGACAAGAGGTCCATTGTATTTACTTTTAAAGTCCAACATCCCTGCTTTTATGTTTTCAATATCTATGCCTGTGTGAGAACGATCCAGCTTTCTCAAACATTTTTGTGTTGCACAGTCTAAAGAGAGTTTCACTTCATCAAGTTTAAGTAGTGCTTCTTGTATTTTTGGGTCATCGATCTTTGCTGCATTACTAAGGATGAGTGTCTTTGTTGTACCCTTGAAAGCATTTATCTCATCTATCAGCTCTGAGAGATATGGATAGAGTGTAGGCTCACCATTGGCAGTGAGTGTGATGAAGTCTATGTCATCGTGTTCTTTAAGTGCCAATTTTAAAGCAGTTGTTACTTCTTCTACACTCACAACATCATCATAAGCATCCATCGTCTTTGCAGGATCCAACTCACAATAAAGACAGTCAAAATTACACTGCTTTTTACCAGGACTTAGATCAACCCCTAGAGATTTACCAAAACGACGGGAGTGGATAGGACCGAAGATCACCTTTGGTGAGAGTTCAGCGTTAAGCGTTAAGCGTTCAGAATTATTTGGCATAACTTCTCTTTAATGCAGTTAGCATTCTTAGGATTTAATTTACTTCTTTTATCCATGCTAACCCAGTTATTTTTTCTACATATCCGATTTCAATACCTATATATATTTGTGTGATGAGTTCAGCAGCAGAACCTTGTGATATATTGATAAAACGACTTTTATCTTTATCTGATTCTTTTTCCATACCCTCAGCAATATTACTAGCTATAGATAGAGAGCTTCTAGTAATTTGGTCTTTAAAACCAAAATCTTTACAAGATACAAAAGCTTTATATACTTCCACAGAGAGTCGGCAAGCTCTCTTCCATACATCTAATCTTTCACATCTCATAATTTACCTTTCTACTGAACGCTACCTTCTTAACGCTGAACTCTGTGTCAGAGAGTTAGTTTTTACTAACTCTCTGACATTCGCTTACGAAGTGTTTTGCATTTTCAACAGGTACATCTGGAAGAATGCCGTGTCCTAGGTTGAATATGTGTCTTTTCCCACCCATTACATCTTGTATAGCTTCTACACATGCTGTTGTTGCTTCTTTGTCATAGAGTCTGCATGGCTCCATGTTTCCCTGGAGTACATATTTGTCTCCAAGTTTTTCTTTAGCAAGTGACATAGGTGTTGACCAGTCTACACCGAATACATCGAAGTTTCCATACACTTTGTCTAAAAATGCAGGGATCCCTTTAGGGAACATGATGATAGGTGTATCAGGGTATTTAGATTTAAGATAGTCTGCGATCTCAACCATGTATTTCCATGAGAATTCATCGTATTTACCTGGTTCTATCGCTGCCGCCCATGAGTCAAAGATCTGAACCACATCGATACCAGCCTGGATCTGTTTTTCCATGTAGAGTTTTACTACTTCTGTTACTTTTGCAAGTATACTGTGTAAAAGTTCCGGGTTCGAGTACATCATTTTTTTACAAATGTTGTATGTCTTTGTACCTTGACCTTCTATCATGTACGTAGCAAGTGTCCATGGTGCACCAGTAAAGCCTATGAGGGCTATATCGTCACCTCTTGCATCCAGTTGCTCTCTTAGAAGTTCGATAGTCTCATATACATACGTGAGCTTGCTCGCTGCCTCATCACCACCGATGAGTCTGTCTACGTCTGCTTGTGTTTCAAGAGGGTCAGAGAACTTTGGTCCTTCACCTTTTACAAAACTCAAATCCATACCCATTTCATCTGGGATAACAAGGATATCTGAAAAAAGAATAGCTGCATCTACGCCTACGATGTCAAGTGGTTGAATGGTTACTTCAGCTGCTTTCTCTGGGTTATGACAAAGGTTTAAGAAATTTCCAGCTTCTGCTCTTACAGCCATGTACTCTGGCAGATAACGTCCTGCTTGTCTCATCATCCATACTGGTGTGTATGGTGTCTCTTTACCCAAACATGCGTCTACAAATATTTTACCCATTACTTACCTACCTTACCTAAAAAATATAGCCCTACAGAAAGAGCAGTGATCGAACCTGCAAAATATAACATCTCTAACGGTGTTGAAAAGTTTGTGTGTAAAACCCTCTGAAAAAAGTTTACAACCAATACCATGACAATGACTTTTGCGATCTTGTCTTTGAGTTGATCAAGCGAATGGATAGCAAGTATTTGGCTACCACTCTTACCGCTTGCCTCATCTATATCTGATATGAAAAGTTCATAAATACCAAAAGAGAAGATGAACATCACTACCGCGATAAGATAGAGGTCTACCGCACCGATAATACCCGCAACGATATCTTCATGAAAATTCTCAGGGTGTGCATGTGTGATAATAGTATCAAATGTATATACCGCAACACCCCAAATATCCATTGAGGCTACCACAAAAAGAATAACAGCCCCCAATAAACCAAAAATAACCGCCAATAAGACGATAAATCTACTTCGCCAAATGGCACCTTCAAATAACTTTTCTATCATTAATTATATTCCTCTAATTTAATCCACTTCTGTGCAATTCTCACTGCATTTGTTGCAGCTCCTACTCTTACTTGATCCGCCACACCCCAAAGGTGTAAGATATTATCTGCAAACAGATCTTTTCTGATACGTCCTACATACGTTTCATCTGTATCTGTAGAGATGATAGGCATAGGGTATTCGTTTTTTTCCATGTTATCAATAACGGTAACATTTTCAAAGTTACCCAATACTTCTCTTGCTTTATCTACATTTACATCCACATTCTCACCAAAGGTGATCGTAATGGACTCCGAATGACTTCTGAGTACTGGGACACGTACACACGTTGCAGAAACAGCAAAATCTGTATGCATGATCTTAGAGGTTTCATTGACCATTTTCATCTCTTCTTTAGTATAACCATTCTCTTGTGGTACATCAATATGAGGGATGACATTCAGTGCTATCTGATGTGCAAATGCTTCTACTTTTGCTTCATCAAGTTTAAATTCAAAAAATGCTTGCATCTGTCTTACAAGCTCTTCCATCCCTGCTTTCCCTGCACCACTTACAGCCTGGTATGTACTCACATCTACTCTTTTGATGCCATAAAGGTCATGAAGAGGCTTGAGAAGCTGTACCATCTGGATGGTAGAACAGTTAGGGTTGGCAATGATACCTGTATCTTCCCAAAGTTCAATATCTTCAGGGTTTACTTCAGGTACAACCAGTGGTACCTTCGGATCCATTCTAAAGTGAGACGTGTTGTCTATGACCACAGCACCTCCCTCGACTGCATACCTGGCAAATTTAGCCGAAATACTTCCACCCGCAGAGAAGAAAGCGATATCTATATCTCTTCCTTCAAATACCTCTTCGGTAAGCTCTTCGATCTTATAACTTTTACCTTGACACTCTATCTCTTCACCCACAGATCTTGCACTTGCAAGCGGAAGAAGTTCTCCTATAGGGAACTTAACTTCTTCCAGAACTCTAAAAAGTTCTTCACCTACGGCACCAGAGGCACCGACTACTGCTACGTTATATTTTTTATGACTCGACATTTTCTGCCTCGCTATACTGAAATTTATTTCTTGTCACGCTATTCTAATCCTAATGTATTATCATTATTTGTTGTAGTTTCGCTGTTCTCTTCGCCTTCAGTTTCATCTTCCGGCTTTGCTTCTTTTTGACATTTTGCCATACTTACAACGATGTCTTTTTTCTCTACAGAGACCACTTTAACCCCTGAAGTATTTCTTCCTGCTTTACGAATGGTTTCCATATCTACACGTATCATTTTACCCACAGATGTTAAACACATCAAGTCTTTGTCTTCTTCCACAAATACCACGCCTACCACATCACCTGTCTTAGGCGTAAGTTTCATAGAGATGACACCCTTGCCGGCACGGTTTTGTTCACGGTATTCACTGGCTGCTGTACGTTTACCAAGACCTTTTTCAGAAAGCATGAGAAGTTCATCTTCTTCATTTTCTATAGTGGTTGCACCACACACATAGTCGCCTTCTATCTTGAACTTGATAGCTGTTACACCACGTGCTACACGACCGATCTCTCTTGCATCTTCTACTTTAAATCTGATACATAGACCTTTTTTGGTTGCAACAAAGAGCCATTTTGTATCTGGTTTTACGATCTTCGCTTCTACAAGCGTATCATCTTCATCCAGGTTGATAGCTCTTACACCGTTAGATCTGATATTTGAATACTCTGAAAGGTTTGTTCTCTTCACGATACCATTTTGCGTAAAGAATACTAAACCTTTATCATTATCAAAGTCAGTCGTAGGGATGATCGCCATGATCTTCTCATCTTTTTGAAGGTTAATGAGGTTTACGACCGCCTTACCTTTAGCTATACGAGAACCTTCAGGGATACGGTAAACTTTCAACCAGTAGAGCTGTCCTCTGTCTGTTACGAACATGAGTGTATCATGTGTATTTGACGTAAAGAAACTCTCAATGAAGTCATCATCGTAGGTTGTTACAGCTATCTTGCCTTTTCCGCCACGATGTTGTTTTTCATACTGTTTGACCGGTACACGCTTGATGTATCCACGATGTGTGATCGTCACGACCATCGGTTCATTTGGAATGAGGTCTTCGATATCAATGTCATCATAATCATCTACGATCTCTGTACGGCGTGGTGTTGTATATTTATCACCTATCTCAACAAGCTCTTCACGGATGATCTCATTGATCTTATCTTCACTTTTTAAGATCGCTTCAAGTTCAGCGATGAGCTTAAGAAGTTCAGCCAATTCACTTTCAATTTTTTCTATCTGAAGACCTGTAAGACGTCCAAGTCTCATCTCCAAGATAGCCTTAGCCTGGATCTCAGAAAGTTTAAAGCGGCTCATCAAGCCTTCTCTGGCTTCTGTGTCATCTGTAGATGCACGGATGATCTTGATCACTTCATCGATATTATCGATAGCGATCTTAAGACCTTCTAAGATATGTGCTCTTGCTCTTGCTTTCTCAAGATCAAAGATCGTTCTTCTGATCACTACTGTTTTTCTATGATTCAAGAAAAGGTCAAAAAGTTCCATAAGCTTAAATACTTTTGGCTCTTTGTTGGCGATAGCAAGCATGATGATACCGAAGGTCACTTGCATTTGTGTACTCTTGAAAAGGTTATTGAGTACGATCTCACTCATCGCATCACGCTTAAGCTCAAAGACCACACGGATACCCTCTCTATCTGACTCGTCACGCAATTCAGAGATACCCTCTATATGCTTATCACGTACAAGTTGCGCAATGTTCTCTATGAGTCTAGACTTATTCACCTGGAAAGGAAGTTCATCGATAACGATAACTTCTCTGGATCCTTTTTGTTCTATATGAGTCTTTGCACGTACTTTTATACGTCCACGTCCTGTTGTGTAAGCATCTGTAATACCTTTACGACCAAAGATGATACCACCCGTTGGGAAGTCAGGTCCGTGTACGATCTTCATCATATCTTCTACCGTTGACTCCGGGTTGTCTATACGAAGTACAAGTGCTTCTATAAGTTCATCAAGTCTATGGGGAGGGATATTCGTTGCCATACCAACTGCGATACCGCTTGAACCGTTAAGTAACAAGTTTGGTACACGTGCAGGAAGTACATCCGGCTCAGACATTGAATCATCGTAGTTTGGTACAAAGTCTACAGTGTCTTTCTCCAGATCAAAAAGAAGGTCTTCTGCGATCTTCGTCATACGTGCTTCAGTATATCTCATCGCTGCAGCATTATCACCATCGACTGAACCGAAGTTTCCTTGACCATCTACAAGCGGTGCCTGCATAGAGAAGTCCTGCGCCATACGGACAAGTGCATCATACACAGAGTTGTCACCATGCGGATGATACTTACCGATAACATCCCCGACGATACGTGCAGACTTTTTGTATGGACTTCTATGGGAGAGATGAAGGTCATTCATCGCATAGAGGATTCTTCTATGTACGGGCTTAAGTCCATCACGTGCATCCGGTAAGGCTCTACCGATGATAACAGACATAGAATAATCAAGATAGCTCGCTTTGATACTATCTTCTATCAATACCTCTTCAACATTTTGGTTCTCTTCAAACAGGTCACTCATAAGACTCCCTTTGTAAAAATTGCATTTATTATATCTAAAGCAAGTTTAATTAAACCCTCTAAAAGCGCTTAAATCGTTTGCTAGGTATCTTAAAATGGATTTTTTAACTTTTTTAACTTTTTTGGTTAACATAATATTTATATAGCAATGGCTTATTTTGCTTTTTGCACATTAACATTCTCTTAACATACTTTGAATATAATGCAGACAAAAAAACGAGGACAAAAAAGTGCCAATAGAACAGATAAAAGATATCGTAGATTATGGAGTGATAGGTTTACTGATTTTCTTAAGTTTCATCACCTTTGCATTTGCCATAGAGAGAATACTCTTCTATCGTGGTATTAAAGTGACAGACTACAGCAATAAAACAGCTTTGGAACTTGATATTTCAAAACGTTTACCTACCATCGCATCTATCGGTTCTAACGCTCCTTACATTGGTCTGCTTGGTACTGTACTTGCTATTATCATCACCTTTTACATCATCGGTGACCAACAAGATACCATCAACCCCGGTGAGATCATGAAACACTTAGCCCTTGCACTGAAAGCCACAGCTGCCGGTCTCATTGTAGCGATCCCTGCAACCGTTATCTACAATGCCCTACTGACTAAAGTAGATACGCTTTTAGCACAATGGGAAATAGCCCAAGATGAAAAATAAAATGTATAACACTTTCTTGCTCCCAAGCAACAAGTTGCGTGAGCCCTCTGCTGAAGAGTCCTTTGTGGGCTTTGCCCAGAAAGGAAACCATTAATGAGAAGAGAACGTTTTGATCAGATGAATGTTGTGCCATTCATCGATATTGTATTGGTACTGCTGGTCATCGTACTTGCTACAGCTACCTTTGTAACAAATCAAACTATTAAGGTTGACTTGCCTTCTGCCAGTTCTAAAAAGAATGAAGAGAAGAAGAGTATCCAGATCGCTGTAAACAAAGAGGGTGTGTACTCTTATGGGAAAGAAGTATTGAGTCTTGAGCTTATCAGAGAGAGGCTCATGAAGCTTGATCCGAAAAAAGATCTTATATCATTACGTATGGATAAAAGTTCTGAGTTTCAATATTTTGTAGATATTATAGATATTCTTAAAACTAAAGGGTTTGAGAATATTTCTATTATTACGCAGAAGTAATCTTTTTCTCGTAGGGTCGATATAATTGACCACTTACTCTTTTATTTAAATCAAATTTCCAAAAATCCAAATCGTGGCGTTGTATTTCTCCATACTTTTCTAGAAAAGTATACAAAAGTCGACACTACTCTCAAATCGCTGCGCTTTCAAGGGTGTTCGTAGTGTCATTGCGTACTGCGTACGATTAAATAACTGTATCGCAAGCGATACTCTCCCATTAATCACGCAAAGCGTGTCTTGTTCTTGCGAACGACCTTGAAAGCGCAGCGATTCGAGAGCAAGAACAATTTTTTTGCTTCGTTTTTTTCTAAAAAAAATGACGAGAGAAACAACGCCTCAACGAAGACAAGAGGAAACTTCAATAAAACAAAAAAAATGTATTATGATGTCATCATCATATACGGACGCTTCAACTTTTCAGTCAACTGATGTAAACTCACAGAACGCCCTTCTCTGGCAAACTCTCTTCCATCCATAAAGACTATCATCGTAGGTACAGAAAAGACTTGGAAATGCGCAGAGATCTCTGCATTTTCATGTGCATCAAGGTAGATCTGTTTGAGCTGAGGAAACTCTTTATCAAACACCTCTTTAAACTTAGGTCTGAGTGCGTGGCATACATTGCAGTTCTCTCCTGAGAAGTATAGGAGAACACCTATTTCGGTTCTTATGGTGGTTTGTAGTTCTTCTAGGGTCATCTGTTTATCCTCAAAAAATTTAAAAATTATAACGATTAAGAACTACAACTAAGCTTCTTATTTTTAAATACATCCGGTGTAACCTCAGCCCATTTTTCATATGCCTCATGTTCATCATAAGGATTATGAGCAATGTTGAATAGTGCATCTACCAATGTAAAGTCACCCTCTTCTGCGGCATCTATTGCTTCTTGGAGCATATAGTTTTTAAGTACGAACTTTGGATTGTTCTGTAACATTTTTTGTTGCCTCTCTTCTACTGTTGAACTGTTCTCTTTAAGTCGCTCATCATAGCTGTCCAACCAGTCATTCATAGGCTTGTGGAAGAGACCTAGTTTTAGGAGTGCTGTTCTCTCTCCGTCATAGCGGCTGAGTGTTCTAAAGAAGAGTGTGTAGTCTATGGTCAGACCTTGCATCATACCAAAAAGGTGTGTAATCAGTTCACCATCTTTAGGTTCCGACTTGTCCAACCCTAACTTTTTACCCATGAGGTACATAATGCGTTCTGTGTAGAGTCTTCCATAGTGTGCAAGGATTTTTTCCATCTTTTCTATGTTAACCAATGGAGAGAGTGCCTGCATCAAAGTTCTGAGGTTCCATTCTCCTATGGAAGGCTGGTTGCCAAAACTATAACGTCCATTGGCATCAGTATGATTACAAATGTTATTGATATCGTAGTCGTCTAAAAAGGCATACGGTCCATAGTCTATGGTAAGTCCGGCTATGGACATGTTGTCTGTGTTCATTACGCCATGGTTGAAGCCTACCGCTTGCCACTCTGCCATAAGTCTGGCTGTTTTTCCTACCACTTCTGTAAAAAAGTGAAGATAGCAGTTTTCTTCACCCACCAAGTGAGGATAAGACTCTGCGATGGCATAGTCTGCCAATGCCTCCAATTCTATTAACTTCTTTTTATGTGCAAAATACTCAAATGTACCAAAACGTACCCAGGAAGGAGAAACACGAAGTACAATGGCGGTTGTTTCCCAATCTTCTCTAAAGACTTGTTGTTCTGAACCTATTAATGCCAACGCTCTGGTCGTCTCTATGCCAAGTCCGTACATCGCTTCAGACATTAGGTATTCACGTATGGAAGAACGAAGTACTGCTCTACCATCACCTTGACGTGAGTAAAGTGTCTGCCCTGCTCCTTTGAGTTGCAAATGTTGATCGCCCCATGAGGAAGGGACAGTCCCAATGTTGATGGCACGTCCATCTCCCAAACGTGGAACATAAAAGCCAAACTGATGTCCTGCATAGCACATGGCAAAAGTATCAGAGCCTTCCAGCTGCAAAGCACCATTGACAAAATCCACAAAAGCATCACTGTATAACTCTTCAATGTCTATATCCAGTATGTTTGCCAACTCTTCATTGGTATGGATCAAAAAAGTCTTTTTGAGCGGTGTTGGCTTTACTCTTGTATAGCACTCTTCTGGGAGCTTGAGGTAAGGATTGGTTAGTTTTATTTCGTTTAGTTTCATACACCCATTCTACACATAGACGCTTTGAGAAGACTTAAGGGCATTAGGGATATAATGGCAACCATATTAACGAGTAAGGAAAGAAGATGGGTAGAGCGTTCGAATACCGTAAAGCAGCAAAAATGAAACGATGGGGGACCATGTCCAGAGTCTTCCCTAAATTAGGTAAGATCATCACTATGGCAGCCAAAGAAGGCGGTCAAGACCCGGAAATGAACCCTAAACTTCGTACCGCTATCATCAATGCCAAAGCACAAAATATGCCTAAAGACAACATCGAGGCAGCTATCAAAAGAGCATCTGCAAAAGATGCTGCTGACATTAAAGAGATAACGTATGATGTAAAAGCACATCATGGCGTACAGATGATAATCGAATGTGCTACAGACAACAATACAAGAACAGTTGCCAATGTAAAAGCAATTCTTAGCAGAAACGGTGGAGAGATGCTCACCTCTGGTTCATTGAACTTCATGTTTACAAAAAAATCTGTATTTGTATTTGATAAAACAGAAGATATGGACATAGAAGAGCTTGAGCTTGACCTCATCGACTTTGGTCTTGAAGAGATAGAAGAGGATGTAGAACCACAGGAAGATGCTGATGATAAAGAGATCGTTAGAATTTACGGTGAATTTACTTCGTTTGGTGACCTGACTCATGCTCTTGAAGACAAAGGAATAGAGGTTAAAAAAGCAACTATCGAATACATTGCCAATACACCTATTGAACTTAGTGATGATCAGATGGGAGAAATAGATTCACTCATCGACAAACTTGAAGATGATGAAGATATTCAAAATATTTATACAAATATAAATTAACTATCAAATATTACACCACTAAGGAATAACCGGTGGTGCTATCTTCTCTCCAAGTTTTGCATAACTCTTTCCGATGCGTGCGATCGCATCTAACTCTAAACTCATTTTTTCACTGTCAGAGATGATACTCTCATCAATATAAAGATGTTTGATCTCTATGATCACAGGGATGGTCTTGCTTCCCTTCAGATCAACTTCTTGCAGATACTCACAAAAGAAAGCTGCTTTCACGCCCTCGACCATCGGAGGAAAATCATTAAACACCTTTTGTGTAGCTATATCAAACTGTTCAGCTTCACTCTGAGAAGCATCTAAACCTTTGGAGCTGTAATGCATCGCTTCTAGATGCGGTTCATCTACCAAACATACTACACATTTTTTATGCTCACGCAAATTGCGCAATGTATCTTTTGGTGTTCCATCAGGACGATGTCCGATAGATACGATCATAGTAGGAGGATTAGATGAGAGTCCTGTAAAATAAGAGAAAGGAGCAATGTTGAGTACTTCTCCTTCAGTGACTATCCATGCGATAGGACGAGGGATAATAAGTTGTGCCATGAGATTATACTTCTCATTAAGCACTCTGTCTTTAAAATCTATTAACATCTCAACTCCTCATAAATATATTATAGGGTACAAAGTACCTGCTACCTAGTTTAGTGTCCGTGCTGCTCCACAAACTCTTCATAGTCACCTTCAAAGTCGATCACTGTACCATCTTCATTGAGTTTAATGATACGGTTGGCAAAGGCATCGATGAGTTCTCTATCGTGTGATACACAAATAACCCCACCTTTATAGTTATGCAGCGCTTCACCCAATGAAACAATAGCTTCAAGGTCAAGGTGGTTGTTTGGCTCATCCATGACTAGGAAGTTTGAAGAGTCCATCATGATCTTACTTAGCATAACACGGTGTTTTTCTCCACCTGAACAGGCATCAATCTTTTTCTTTTGCTCTTCACCGGAAAATAGCATACGACCAAGTGTTTTTCTAATGTCATCTATGTGCCATTTAGGGTCAAAACCTTGTATCCATTGCGGCAATTCTTCATCACCGACTACCAAGTCTGTAGTATTTTGAGGGAAGTAACTATGTGTAATGGTTTGTCCCCATTTAAAGGTTCCACTATCTGCTTCAATCTCTTCCATAAGGATTTGAAGCAGTGTCGTTTTACCTACACCATTGGTACCGATAAGTGCTACTTTGTCACCCTTGTTTATTTTAAATGTAAGATTTTCAAATACTTTTTCTCTATCATAACTTTTAGAAAGTCCTTCTATTTCAAGTACTTCATTACCGATGTCTCTATGTGCTTTAAACATAATAGACGGGTCACGTCTAGTTGAGAGTTTTATAGCTTGAACATCTAGTTTGTCTAGTTGTTTTTGTCTAGATGTCGCTTGTTTTGCTTTAGAAGCATTTGCGCTAAATCTGGTAATAAACTTTTCTAGTTCTTCTTTCTCTTTAAGCCCTTTAGCTCTATCTGTTTCTGCTTGTTTGGCTATGAGGTTTGCAGCGATGTACCACTCATCATAATTCCCTGTAAACTCACGAATATTTTGAAAGTCAAGGTCAAGGATGTGTGTAACTACACCATTGATAAAGTGTCTATCGTGAGAGATAACAAGCAATGTACCTTCATGACGTTTAAGTTCATTTTCCAACCATGAGATAGTTTCCATGTCAAGGTTGTTGGTAGGCTCATCCAGTAGTAATACATCTGGCTTCAAAAACAGTACTTGCGCAAGCAAGATCTTAAACTTGTCCCCACCTGTAAGTGAAGACATAAGGTCACCATGTTGTGAAGTAGGGAAACCTAACGATGTAAGAAGTTTTTCTATCTTTACATCAGACTCATAGGTCGGGTCTTCATCTGCACAGATCATTTCAAGTTCACCCAGACGGTTGTTGACTTCATCACTCTCAAAGTCACCTTCCATATAGAGTTTTTCTTTCTCTTTTTGCGCATCAAAGAGTTTTTTGTTTCCATAGAGTACAGCATCCGTCAAAGTATAGTCTTCAAAAGCATACTGGTTTTGACTAAGCATTCCCAGTTTAAGTCCAGCTTGAAGTTGTACTTCACCATCACTTTGTTCCAACTCTCCTGCAAGTATTTTCATAAATGTAGACTTTCCTGCTCCATTGGCACCTATGAGTCCATAGCGTTTACCCACATCTAAAGTCATGTTAATTTTGTCGAAAAGCACTCTCTTTCCGTAACGTTGTGTTAAATTTACTGTACTAAGCAAATGATATCCTTCTATCTATATAATTAATGGGATTTTACCCAAATAAATCCATAGATTTCTTGAAATAGCTACAACGCTTGTGTTTAGTGGTGATTTATAAAATTTGAGTAGCACCCATAGGTGCATCGATGATTTTATAAAGTGCCAATAAATACAATGGTTATAGCTAGTTCTGAAGGCTATGGGTTTATTTGGGTTCAGCATAATGTGCTGAAAGTGGAAAATAGTAACTATTTAGCTGATGAAATAAATAGTATAGTTTCAGTGTCAATTAAGAGAGTTTTCCTCATAATCCCATTATGTTATATACTGAAATAAGGGAATTTTATGGAAAGAAGAGACTTTTTTAAAAAAGCTATTGTAGTTGCAGGATCAGCTGCAGTAGGAAGCAGTACAATAGAAGCTTCGGAGACAGTGCATCCTATAGATAACAGAAAAGTATCAGATATTGCTTTTCCTGAAAAAAGACCTCTTATTACTTACTCGGACAGACCTCCATTGTTAGAAAGCCCAAGAGAAGTATTTACCTCAGCACTTACTCCAAATGACCTCTTTTTTGTACGCTGGCATATGCCGATGATACCAAAATATATCAATCCAAACACCTTTTCTATAAGCATAAATGGACTGGTGGAAGAAGAGATTCACATTTCACTAAAAGCACTGAAAACAGAGTTCAAGCAAGTAGAGTTGACGGCTGTTCTTCAATGTGGTGGTAACAACCGTACTGCTTTTAAACCAACTGCAGGTGGTATACAATGGGGTATTGGAGCTATGGGTTGTGCCAAATGGAAAGGTGTTAGACTAAAAGATGTACTCAAAAAAGCAGGACTCAAAAAAGAGGCTGCATGGATAGGCTTTAATGGAGAAGACAAAGCTGTATACAGTGAGACAGCCAACTTTGTGCGCGAGCTCAAACTTGAACACCTTAATGATGATATCATCCTTGCCTATGAGATGAATGGAGAAGATCTACCCTACCTCAACGGCTATCCACTTAGACTGATCATTCCAGGTGTCTATTCGGACAGTTGGATCAAGATGATATCAAATATTACTGCTACAAAAGAAAAGCAACAGCTACACTTCATGGAGAAGGCATACCGCATACCGGACAATGAATGTGAATGCGAAACACCAGAGAATCTAGTTAAAAAAACCAAACCCATTGAAGAGATGAACGTAAATTCGATTATCGGTTACCCTGTAACAGGAACTAAAGTAAAAAATGATTCTTCTTTGGTCGTGAGAGGTGTCGCATTTGATGGTGGTCATGGCATTAAAAAAGTACAGATTTCCATAAATGGTGGTCAACTATGGGAAGATGCACTTCTCGATGATGGCAGTGAAGGAAAATATGCATACAGAGCCTTCACATATACATTCAAACCAAAAAGCAGTGGTAAACAAACTATCATGTGTAAAGCCACCAATAAAAAAGGTGAAGAGCAGCCATTTGCCAAAGATATCAAGTGGAACCATGGCGGATACAAATACAACGGTATTGATGAAGTTACTGTGGAGGTGGTATAGTGACAAGTGTTAAAATACAGTACAGGGAGGCACTAAATGCCGAGTCTTAAAAAGTTATTACTTATACTTCTTTTTATGAGCACAACACTATTTGCACAGGTAGAGGGTGGCATTACTGTACCTTACATAGACTTTCCCATGAAAGAGGGAAAAGGAATGTACTCCACACGAGGAAAGTGCAATATGTGCCACTCCTGGGGATACACATTAAATCAAGGGTTACAGTCTAAAAAGTTTTGGAGAGAAAAAGTAATGAAGATGATCGTTGTCTTTAAAGCTCCCATAAAAACCCAAAAAGATATAGATACTGTTGTAAATTATCTCTTTGAAAATTATGGGAATGGAGAACTGGAGTAAGGGTTTACCCTAAAAGCTCCACAACATTCTCAATAGGACGGCCAATGACAGCCTTGCTGTCTTTAATGACGATAGGTCTCTCTATGAGTTTTGGATTTGCTACCATTGCCTCTATAAGTTTCTCTTCATCTTCTACATCTTTAAGTCCAAGCTCTTTATAGATATCTTCTTTTGTTCTCATAAGTTCTCTTGCAGACATAGCCAGCTGAGAGAGCAAAGTTTTAAGCTCTTCTTTTGTTGGAGGAGTATCGAGGTACTTTACTACCTTTGCATCTACACCTTTCTCTTCTAAAAGTGTCATAGAGTTTCTTGATTTACTGCATCTTGGGTTGTGCCAAATGGTTACTGTACTCATATTTATATCCTTTAAAATTTTTAAAAGTGTACACTATAGAAACTTTATACAAACCTAGAGATGGTAAATACCTAAGGGTTCATACTCTGGATGTAACTTTAGATCAGCGGTTAACATGGAGACCCATTTATTGAACTCTCTGTTTTTATCAAAAACTTCCAATGCACTCTCAAGATTATCTGTGTTTATCTCGTTGTGTGGATGCAGGGTATTGTATTTTTGGATACGAGCTTGAATTTTGGCATATTCTGCCTCTTTTTCTTTTTTCTGACGCTCTTCTTTTAAACGTTTGGCTTCCATAGGGTCTACAGGTGTTTGTGAAATGAGATCAGAGATCATCATTTTACAACGGCCACATACCCGTCCAGCTTTGGTAAAAGGCTTCAACTCGGGAAATGAAGTCACTGCATTCTCTTTGATCATATCGATCAGATCAAGTTCATAACTCCCCTCGCAAGAGCAGATCAAAGGTCCCCGTTCACTCACAAGACGATTTTGATAAAAATAAGAGGGGTCTACAAGCTCTTGTTTCTGCATCATTTGAGACAAACGTAAAAGATCAATATTGGTATTCATACCAATAAATCTCACTAATTTGTCCTCATTGACAATATATTGATCAATTCTATTCTCTTTTTTTGAAGTAATTAAAATCGTTTCATTGCTTATACTTTTTGAATCATAAGAGGGAGAGGTGACATCATTTAACATAAAAGACCCCACCTTTAAAGCATCAATGGAAACCTCCCTGATAAATGGTTCAGTTGATTGTTCCAAAATGGTGGCAACTGCAATATCGCTTTGATCGATGCATGATTTAACATGACCGGTAATAAAACCACTCTCACTCAGCTGTGCTGCTTCACCTACAGCATAAATATTCGAATCGGAAGATTGCATAGTGTCATTGACTAAAATACCTTTATCTGTTTGAAGTGAATCTCACTTCTAGTTTATTTTTCCCCGCCGTTAACCATATCTGAAAGTATCCCTTTTTCATCTTGGTTTTCTGCAACAAAAACACCGATAATATGCAGTGGTACAAAGATAAGAACAGCATTAAAAACAAGTTCATGTATCTCTTTGATGTCATGGGCTCCATCTTTAGTAAGACCAAGTGCTTCATAGAAATGAATTATCAATCCACTTACAGCCATAAAGAGTAGAATACCATAGATACCGATATAGCCAAGTTTCACCATCTTTTTATGAAAAGTTTCTTTTCCAAGATTTTGGTAGTTTTGTTTTCCACTCTCTGTAAAGAGGAGGATTATTCTCCAAACCACTAAAGCAGCCAATGCATATCCAAGTATGATATGCCACTCCCACATAGGCGCACGAATGGCTTTGGCAAGCATTTTTGCCTGATCTGCGGTAACTTCCAGATTGATCTCTGTGAGTTTTTGTGTGAGAAGCTCAGAGTTTGTTCTCCAGCTTAAAAATGTTTTTCGCAAAAATACTGTACCGAGTAGTCCTAAAACTACTGTCGCATGTATCCAGTGCCAAACTCTAAAATTTAGACTCCATTTTTTCATAACTTAATTCCTTTATATTTTATATTATTCAAGAAAGATTGATTAGTAGTTTTCATTCAAACCGTTCTGAACTGAAGCAGTTTGAATGAAAGAAGAAGCCTATAAGGCTTGCATATAAGTAACTAAATCTTTTTTCTCCTCTGCAGAAAGTTTTATGTTCAGAATAAGATTGAAAAACTCAACAGTATCTTCAAGTGTCAACAATCTACCATCATGAAGATATGGAGGAGTATCTTTAATACCACGTAATGGAAATGATTTTATAGGACCCTGAGCGGTAGCTAAAAGACCTGCTTTCAATGTTGGTTTATAAAAACGTTCAACTTTCATATCATGCATCATATTATCACTAAATGCAGGCCCACCGTGGCACTCGATACATTGCCCTTTACCGTTGAAAATTGCTTCTCCGCGAAGTTCGGCTTTTGTAGCTTTGCTAGGATCAAGCTTGTCAAAAACATCAAGTTTAGGTGCTGGTGGAAAATCAAGAATCGATTGAAATTCAGCCATAAAATGTACTTGTGAACCGCGTTCAAGTGCGTTTACACCTTTTTTAGCGGCAATAACGTGATCGCCATCAAAATATGCAGCACGCTGTTCAAACTCTGTAAAATCCTCAACAGTTTTTAATGCACGTTGAGAACCAAAAAGTCTTTGTTGGTAAACACCACGTAAAGTAGGCGTATCTAAACGATGTCTATTTTCTTGAGGACGAATATCACCAACAAGATGGGTTGCGGCATTACTATTTCCATTAGCATGACAATCAAAACAAGAAACACCAAAGCTTGGATGCTCACTTCGACGGTCATTGGTAGCGTTGAATTGTTGTTGTGGAAAAGGTGTAACCAGTAGACGTAACCCCTCTAATTGTTTAGGATTAAGCACTCCGTCAAAAAGCTCAAAATAGTTGTCAACACTCACTAACTTTCCTTGTGAGACATCACCAATATCTGGTCGTGTTGTCAAATATATAGGTGATGGAAATTCTGGTAAAAAGTGATCTTTAAGATCAAAATCGAGGTCAAATCTTGTTAAATCTCTATTGTCCTGTTTTTTAACTTTGTCAATATGAAACTTAGGAAATAACATCCCCCCTTCGCTGTGATGAGGATGCGGAAGCGGCATAAAACCTTGAGGAAAAAGATTTTTTTCTCGTATTTCTTCTGCACTCATTGAAGAGAGTTTTTCCCAAGTCATGCCTGCTGGCAACTTAACTCTAACGCCTTCTTGTACAGGCTTACCCCCAGACATATTTACTTTTTTAGATGGTCTGTTACTTAAATCATAACGCTCTTTAAGAAGTGTATTATGTTTTTTGGTAATCCCTGGTTTTTCCGCTTTCATACGCTTCATAGTTGACTCAAAATCTTCTTTTACAACAACAGACGCATAACTTGAAGATTTTTCCTCTTTTGCATTTAGACTTGTTGCTCCCAAGCATAAAGTAGCCACAGATAAAAAAAGCCTTGCTGCTTTTTTTGAATCATTTATTCCTTTCATTTTTTACCCCTTTAGGTTTAATTATTCTATATTTAGCCAATCTCATCATCTTGAGTAATAAAACCCAGATAAAGAATATCAGCAACATTCCTTACCGTGATATCACCTAGGATTATGAATACTAGGTGATATCATTCATTATTACACTAAAGGATAGTTATTATCCTTTAGGAAGTATAGCTTTTTTAAACTTAAGGGAAAATATTTATCCTTTAATAAATATTGTTGGTGCTATGAATTAGAATTTGAGGTATGTTTTCCATAAAAGATATTTTGTATATTTGAAAAGATTACTTCTTAACGAAACACTTATAATCTGATATAGTATATGTAAATGATTTTAGGAGGGGAGAAAAGAGAAAATTATTTGTTGTACTGTGATCTTAATTGAGTACATCTAAGGTTATGTCCTATGGTTACATTTGCCATAGTACTTTCCTTTATTATGTAATTTGACTATCTGTTTATCTACACCCGTAATGACACGTGTATCTTTACCTACATAGTCTACATTTAAAAGTAGATAACGTACAACATTGGGGATCTGTTTAAGATGGCGTTGGAAATACCACTGTCCCAACTCTTTGGAGTTTGGTTTAGGCAAGGCTACAGAACGTGCTTCTCTTGGGTTTAGATAGTTGTTAAACTCTTTAGTAGTGGAGCTTTTTCCTGCAGTATCCATTCCTTCAAAAATGACTAAAAGTCTTTTATTGTTGTCTATGACCCATTTTTGAAGTTTGACCAGTTCATACTGAAGT
This sequence comes from Sulfurovum iocasae, assembly GCF_047716765.1. Taxonomy (GTDB): domain Bacteria; phylum Campylobacterota; class Campylobacteria; order Campylobacterales; family Sulfurovaceae; genus Sulfurovum. The sequence continues at coordinate 818,129 of NZ_CP180410.1, read as the reverse complement.
TTTAAAGACTCTTTTTCATAAAACTCCCGCTCGATCTTTCCATTCTGTTAAAGACTTTGGAAGATTTTTTCTCATACTCTCCCAGTTTTTTGGTGTAAATGACCTTTTGTCTACTCATCTTTATCCCCGGCCAGTCCTTTAGGTATCTTCTTATTAGTTTGGGCACCCAATTCTTTTAACTGCTCTACCTGTCGGACAAGATTTCCTTTTCCGTCACTTAATTTACTACGTGCAGCAGAAAAACTGCCTTGTATACCGTCTATCTGTTTAGATATCTTCATCAGATCTTCAGAAAAACCGACAAACTTGTCATACATAGCACCTGCTCTTCTGGCTATCTCCTGGGCATTTTGATTTTGTCGTTCATACTTCCATACATTTTCCACTGCACGCATAGCAACAAGCAGTGTGGTTGGTCCGACAAGAAGTATCTTCTTTTTAAAGGCATTGTCATAAATGCTGCTGTCATGTTCCAGCGCTACTGCAAGTGCCCCTTCTATAGGCATGAACATAAAGATAAAGTCTAAGGTATTGACCTCTTTGAGACGTTCATAATTCTTACGAGAGAGTCCTTCTACATGCAACTTAATAGAGTCTAAATGTGCAGCTAAGTACTCAGCCCTGGTTGATTCATCCTCCGCATTCACAAAACGCTCATACGCAAGGAGTGAAGTCTTTGCATCGATAATAAGGTCTCGGTTATCAGGAAGGTGCACGATAACATCCGGTCGCAGTATTTCATTATCATCCGTACGGAGACTTACTTCTCTTTCAAACTCATAGCCTTTACGTAAACCGGAAGCTTCAAGTACATGTTCAAGTACCATCTCACCCCAGACACCTTGTGTTTTATTCTCACCCTTTAGCGCATTGGTAAGATTTATGGCATCTTTGCTTATTTTTTCATTTAGTTCTTTAAGTGAATTTATCTCGTTTCTAAGCACTGCTCTATCTTGACTCTCAGTGTTATATGTATCTGCTACCTGCTTTTTAAACTCAGTAATTTGTGTTTGAAGCGGCTTTATCATACTGTCTAGATTTTGTTTGGAAAACTCTGCAAATTTCTGTGAATTTCCATCAAATATCTGTTTTGCCAACTGTTCGAACTCATCTTTGATCTCTTTTTTATGTTCTTGCATCATTTCAAGTCTATTTGAGGCATGCCTGGTCTCTGTCTCCAACTTGGTAAGCAAGCGTGCATTGTTAATACGGTGTTTGCTGTTATCTTCTACCAAATGTTCATGTCGTTCTTGCAGTACTTTATGATCTTCCTGCAATTTTCCATAGTTATCTTCTGTACTTTCAAGCATAGTAGATACATGGCTGTGTTCTTTCTCTAATGTATTATATTTTGATTGTGTACTTTTAACCTCTTCTATTTTGGAAGCCAGATCTTCTTTGGTTTGCATAAACTGCTGTAGCTCTTGCTCATTACTTGCATTTTTTATTTTAACTGCCTGCAACTCTCTTTCAAGCACATCTATCTTGGTGTTTTTCTCTTTATCCAGTTCTTTAAAATCCCATAATTTATCACTTTGTGATTTGACTTTAGTCGAAAATATAACGACAATAAGTACAATAACCAATAATACAACCAGTGCAATACCGGCAATGAGCATTAAGGTTGAATCATTTTGGATCTTTAAAAGTAGTTCTTGCATATTAACCTCTTATCATGTCATAGTTTTGAGGATAATTACACTTCATACTTTTAGGTGACAGGTTCCCTTTGCCGTACTTCATCTTTTTAAATACGATCTGTACTTTATTGTCTAAGTCATCAAAGTAAGCAATGCTGTGAAGTTGTTGTTTAGCATCCACCTGTATCGTATAGTTTATGTTTTCATATTTGGTTACATAGATATTCTTACTATGCTCTTTTGCTTTTTTTAAAATTTTGGCAAGGTCAAACCCTTTGTTGATAAGATAATTTGAAACCTGTTCCAGATCATGGTCTACTACCAACAATTCAAACCCATCGGTACACACCTCTTTTTTAGTAGGTTTAAGATACTCCCACTTCAATAAAGTCTTATTTGAAAAGCGTACTTTTCCACTATAGTTTATGGTTTTTTTCTTGGCATTTGTGATCTTTTGTGTAAAATCTGCTTGAAAATTCTCTGGAAGGTTGATGGATGCTCCAAACAATGCTGAAACAGATAATAATCCAATCAATAATAATCTCATATATATTCCTTAATTTATAAATAAAAATATACCAAAATACCACTTATTTCGGGGTTATAAATAACATATTGTCATAGAATTGTATAGGAACTGTGGTATGGGCACCTCTAATAACCCTATACGTTCATAATGGGTTTTGCAAATGTAAGATTTTGCAAGAGACTTCCAAGTCCTAGCCAAAGCTAAGATGAAGTAAGTATCTTGTGAAAGATTGCGTTTGCAAAGCCCACCCTGTGGGCATCACTAGCTTTCACCTATGCGTCGTTACTCTTTTTTGACTTAGCTACGGCTAGGACTTCAAAAGAGTGCCTAGCCTAGACAAAAGCTAGTGATGTTATGAACATATAGGGTTATTAGAGGTACCCATATTTAAATTGATCAAGGCAATATATAGACTATCTGAATAATAAAAATAACTGCTAACGACATATTAATGACTTTTTAGATAAAATAATCGGAATTTATAAAAGGCAAAAGAAAGATGATTAAAAGCATACTCAAAATTTTTGGCACACAAAACGAGAAAATCGTTAAAAATTATCTCAAAAAAGTAAAAAACATCAATGCACTCGAATCTAACTATGAGAATTTAAGTGACGAAGAACTTCAGGCTGCATTTAATGCACTTAAAGAAGAAGTACAAAATGGCACAAAAAGTTTGGATGATGTACTCTATGAGTCATTTGCTATTACACGTGAAACCAGTAAACGTGTACTTGAACTAAGACACTACGATGTACAGATGGTTGGGGGTATGGTACTCAACGATGGTGATATCGCAGAGATGAAAACAGGTGAAGGTAAAACACTTGTAGCCACACTCGCTGTTGTACTGAATGCGATGACAGGCAAAGGTGTACATGTTATTACTGTAAATGACTATCTTGCCAAAAGGGACTCCGAAGATATGGGTGTACTTTATAACTTCTTAGGTTACTCTGTCGGATGTCTTACTGCTGATGTTCATGATGAGATGAGCAGAAAAGCACAATACGAAGCAGATATCACATATGGTACGAACAACGAATATGGTTTTGACTACCTTCGTGACAACATGAAAGTGCGTGCTGAAGAAAAAGTACAACGTAAACACAACTATGCCATCGTGGATGAAGTTGACTCCATCCTGATCGATGAGGCACGTACACCACTCATCATCTCCGGTCCGACACAAAGAGACCATAACCACTATGCAAGAGCTGATGAGATAGCAAAAAAGATGGAACGTGGGGAGAAGCTAGAAACCAAAGCGGGTGAAGATGAACAAACTACTGGTGATTTTATCGTAGATGAGAAAAATAGAACGATCGTCATGACAGAAGATGGACTTCTAAAAGCACAAGAGCTTTTTGAAGTAGAAAACCTCTACAACCTTGAAAATGCAGCCCTTTCTCATCACCTGGACCAAGCACTTAAAGCACACTATATTTTTGAAAAAGATGTTGATTATGTTGTACAAAACAATGAGATCATCATCGTAGATGAGTTTACCGGGAGACTTTCTGAGGGTCGTAGATACTCAGAAGGACTGCACCAGGCACTTGAAGCAAAAGAGGGTGTAGAGATACAGGAAGAGTCTCAGACACTTGCTGAGATCACCTACCAGAACTACTTTAGACTCTATGAAAAACTCGCAGGTATGACAGGTACAGCACAGACTGAAGCGACTGAGTTTGCACAGATCTATAACCTTGATGTTATTTCCATTCCTACCAATGTACCTATCGCAAGAGATGATAAAAATGACCTTATTTATAACACTGAGCGTGAAAAACTCGATGCAGTCGTAAGAAGGGTAAGAGAACTCAATGCCATAGGTCAACCTGTACTTATAGGTACCGCTTCCATTGAAAAATCTGAATTGATCGATGAGAGACTTAAAAAAGAGAAGATCCCTCATAACATGCTCAATGCAAAGAACCACGCACAAGAAGCAGAGATCATTAAGAATGCCGGTCAAAAAGGAGCGGTAACAGTTGCTACAAACATGGCAGGTCGTGGGGTTGACATAAAAATAGATAATGAAGTAAAAAGCCTTGGCGGATTGATGATACTTGGTACGGAGCGTCATGAGAGTCGTCGTATAGATAACCAACTCAGAGGTCGTTCAGGACGTCAAGGTGATGCAGGTGAGAGTCAATTCTTCCTTAGCCTTGATGACAATCTTCTACGTATTTTCGGTGGAGAGAAGATCAGAAACATCATGAACAAGCTTGGTGTTGAAGAGGGTGAGTACATCGATTCTAAGATCGTTACAAGATCTGTTGAAAAAGCTCAGAAAAAAGTGGAAAATCAACACTATGAGTCAAGAAAACATATCTTAGAATATGATGATGTAGCCAACCACCAAAGAAAAGCGATCTATGGCTTTAGAAATCAACTTTTAGACCCTGAGTTTGATATTGGGGCAAAGATCAAAGAGAACCGTGCAGAGTATATTGATCATCTTTTAGCAGAGTGTGAGATCTATGATGGAATGCCTAAAGAAGACTTCAATGTTGAAAAACTTGGATCACTCATCAAAGAAGAACTTAATGTAGTAGTGGATCATCAACACTTTGTAGATAAAGAGGTGGAAGAACTCACTTCCATGATCACGGAGATGATGGAGAATATTTATGAAGAAAAAATGTCTCAGATCGACCCGGAGCAGCGAACTGAAATTGAATGTATCTTATACCTTCAAGTACTTGACCCTCAGTGGAGAGATCACCTTTATGAGATGGATGTACTCAAAACTGGTATCGGGCTTAGAGGATACAACCAAAAAGACCCACTCACTGAATATAAACAAGACAGTTACAAACTCTTTACTGACTTGGTACAACGTATCAAATTTGAAGCTGTAAAAGTACTTCAACTTGTACAGTTCAACTTTGAATCTCCTGCAGAGGAAGAGGCAGCAGTTGAACAGATAAGAGAAGAGTTGGAAAGTGATGTAGTAGACGCTACACTAAGTACAGATGAACAGGAAGCACCAAAGAACAAACCTTTAACAGGTACAAAAAAGCCTAAAAGAAATGAGCCTTGTCCTTGTGGTTCCGGTAAAAAATATAAAAACTGTTGTGGACAAAGCGGACCCAAAAAAGGTCTTTTGGCATAATGTCCACTCCCGCTAAACTTCCCTCACCCAACAAGAAATTTGTTGGGCATATCATCAAACACTATCTGAAATATGACAGAGAGAACCCTTTTATCTTTATCTCCGCACTGCTAGCCTTTTTAGGTATAGCCGCAGGGGTAATGGTACTAATGATAGCTATGGGAATTATGAACGGTACTCAAAAAGAGTTTACCAAACGTCTTTTTGTTATGAACTACCCTCTAACAGTACTTCCTCTTGCAGAAAACTCTGTAAATGACGATCTCGTTCAAACACTCTCCAAAAAGTTTCCTCATTTAAAATTCAGTCCATACTACACCACTCAAGTCATCACTAGGAATGAGGGTGCAGTACAAGGTTCATTACTCTATGGTGTGGATTATAACAAAGAGAGCGAGATCAATCCTATCTTTGAAAAAGCCAAAGGTGATACAGAGAGTAAATTTAGAGTCGTTGTAGGTGATGCCCTTTCTTTTGAGATGAATGCTCCTAAGGGTGAAAAAGTCACTCTCTATTTTTCAGAGCAACAAGCCATAGGTTTTGGAACCATGCCGCTTCAAAAACGTTTCATTGTTGATGGTGTCTTTGATTCAGGTTTGAAAGCCTACGATAAAGCCATCATGTACACTTCTTTTGAAGCATTTGAGAAACTACTCAAGCGAGAACATGGAATCTATGATGGTCTTCATATCTATACTGAAAATCCACTCAAAGAAATAGACAGCATTAAGAGTGCTTTACCTGAAATGGTAGTCATCGAAGGATGGTGGCAACAAAATGGTAATTTCTTTGCTGCCATGGAAATGGAGAAAAAAGCCCTCTTTTTGGTTTTGCTGCTCATCATACTTGTAGCATCACTGAACATCATCTCTTCTCTTTTGATGACCGTCATGAGCAGACGAAGTGAGATCGCTCTTATGCGTACACTCGGAGCCACTCAAATAGAGCTAAGATCTATCTTCTTTAGGCTAGGACTCATCATAGGCACAGCAGGCATATTTGCAGGTACCCTACTTGGTAGTCTCGGTATTTGGGTACTTAAGACCTTTGATATTATCTCTATGCCTGAAGACGTTTACGGTACCTCTAAGCTCCCTGTAGATCTAACCATGAGTGATTTTGGACTTATCATCCTTGGAACTTCCATTATCATATTACTCTCTGCACTCTACCCTGCAAAAAAAGCATCACAGACTGACCCATTGACTGTTTTAAGAAATGAATAAAATCATCCGCTAGCTAAGCCTGCTAAAGCTTACTTATTAATAATATGAGCTGGTGATTCTAATGTACGTTTTAAAAAGTGAAGTGGTAAAGTGAGTATATCTTCTGCTGTGGTTGTTTGCACTTTTGGTTTCTCTAATGTTCCAGTGATCTTCAGTCCCACTGTCATACTTTTATCTTTTCCCATCAAGATATAACCTAACAGAGGGAGACTCCCAACAAATTTTCCTAATTCTCTGGCTGTTTGTATGGCAAGATCCATTTTAATGCTTCTCTTTTTGATATCAACTTCTCCTTTACCCACGATAGTTGCAGACCCCCCTTTAATATAAACAGAATCAAAAATGACTTTATCTCCTATCATTCTATATTCAACAACACCCTCTTTGATCTTAAATCCTTTTTTCGAAAAACCCGGATCTTGTAAAGTGGCTAAAGCCGGTATGGTATTCATAAACGCCAAAGTATTGTTGTAGGCTTTAAAACCACTCATTACTCCACCCTCAACAATGATCTGTCCTTTCCTCACCTTATCAGGATCACCAGACATTTTAAGTGTATAGCGTCCTTTTTTCAACCCTTTAAAATCGATCAGAGGATGTAACATTTTATCTTTTACACGTAAAGCCTGTAAAGAAAATACTTTTCCTTTTTTATTCAGTTTTACTATATCTCCATTTAAACTTCCTATAGCATTAATATTACCGTTTGGTAGTACTTCTATATCATAGCTATCTGTGACAAGCGTATGTTGATCATATCTTAGTTTACTATTTTCTCCAACGATCACATATCTTTTAATTGTAGTTTTACTTTTCTTCTTCGAAGAGAGAAATTCTTTAAGGTCAATATTTAGATTTTTAAGTTTTACCCATGATCTGTCTGCATTGAAATGTAAGCGTTTGTTAAAGGCATAAAAATCAATTCCCTTTTTTGTGATCGTACCACTGCATGGCACTCTTGTAAGACACACATTATCTTTCTCATAGAAAAAACATGATGCTCTATGAAGTACTCCTTTAAACATATAGCTCTCGAAGTCTTTAGTCGTAATATCAAGATTTCCTCCATTTATCTGTAACCCGATATCTTTAAGATAAGGTTTGATCTTCTCTATCGCTCCTACTTGCAACAACATATCTTTAGGACGATTCACTATCTTCAACTTCAATGTTGGAATATCGACTACAATATTTTTACTATAATCCAAAGTCAATGGTAATAGTTTGTTTTTCAGTATAAAGAATTTTTCATTTTCTTCTCCTATAGTGACCTGCTTTGCCTCAAACTTTAGATCAACTTTTTTTGCTTTTAAGTCTATCTTTCCATTTGCTCTACCTTCATACCAACTCTCTTTTAGATCGATATCTTTAAGAGTGATGAATCCTTTGTCATATTGTACATTTCCTTTAAGGACAGGCAATTTTACCTTGTTGATATAGACATCTCCTTCTTCCAGATCAATGTTCACAAATACAGAAGTTTTTTGAGTAGATTTTTTTAATGGAACATCTATCTTTACATCTACTTTAGCCATACTTCCTTTTTGTGTAACAGGAATCTGCAGATCATATGCGTTAAGTATCTCATGCACTACACTATCAATCACAGATCTAATATGCAGGTCAACTACAAGGGTTGTAGGTTTTTCCCCTACCAAGTCTACGATAGATACTTTGCTTCCTGATAAATTTCTATCTTGATACATAGGGTTTTTTAAGTCAAAATAGAGTCCGCCTTTTTTGTAAGACAAGATACAACTCTCTGCCAACACCGGTGACAATTTCTCCTTATAGTAAATTATCACATCCTCTAAAAGTGCATTTCCTTTGAGTGCATCAAAATCCATCTTAAAGCCATCATCCTCGAGCTCTCCTCTTCCACTCAAAGCGTATAATCGATATTTTTTTGCCTGAACTTTTTCAACGATCCAACTTTTTATAGTCTCATTCAATGGAAATTTGTCTATAAGTGTTTTCAGATCAGTGAATTCTTCACTATTAAGGGTAAAATCTATAGTGTTATTCTCCTTATTTGCCTTAAACCTTCCCTTAATATGATAGGCATCAAACTCACCTTTTGTCTTCAGCCTATCATTACCTGTATCATAAACAAGTTGTCCCTTTATATTAATATTATCCTTTTTTAGATACAACATAGACACATCTGCAATATACTTCTCTCCTTCTCTTTGTATATTACCAGCGATTTCATAATCATCACTGCCAACATAAAGGATATCATCTATAAAAATTATATTTAACTCATTATTTTTAAAATGGATTTTTTCTAATTCTATATAATCAAAAAATGTAAAAAGATATTTAATATTGTCAAATGTTTTATCTATATTTTCAAACGAAGGTTTTGCTTTACTTTCAGGTATGACAATATTATGTGCTTTAAGTGTGAGTTTTTTATCGAGTTTGATGTATAATCCGTCTATCTTGTAGTGACCAAAAGTAAGGTTATCTGCATGTATACCTACTTTTAGCCAATAGAAAAGAGCCACGAAAAGGATAACCAAAAAGATGAGTGTATTACGCAATACTGTACGAACAACATGGATAGCATGGGCAGAAAACATTGCACTTGTTTTTATCATCTCTTTTGCCTTTTACACTACACTACCTCTCAAAACGACACAAACACTCTTTGTGCCTCAGGGCTCTATAGGAAACATTATATCACAGCTGACTAAAAAAGGCTACGAACTCTCAGTCATAGATAGCTATATCCTTCGTCTTATGGGTAGTCCGCAGAGTGGTTGGATCCATATAGGAAAAAATGAACTTAACCGTATTGATTTTCTATACAAACTTACCAACGCAAAGGCAATGATACACAAGGTCACACTGATCCCTGGTGAAACTTCTGAACTATTTTTAGATATGCTTTCACAAAAGCTAAAACTAGATAAGGGTAAACTTCAAAAATATTATCAAGAGTTCTCTCCCTACCCCGAAGCAGGTATTTATGCAGATACTTACTATATACCTTATGGCATAAAAGAGAAGCATCTTATGCATTTTCTTGTACGAGAATCTGAAAAAAAGTATAAAAGTATTTCAGAAAAGATTTATGGGAATTACAATCAAAAACAGTGGCAAAAAGTACTGATCATCGCTTCTATCATCCAAAAAGAAGCAGCAAATAATCAAGAGATGCCTCTGGTCTCTTCAGTGATCTATAACCGACTTAAAAAAGGAATGCGATTACAGATGGACGGGACACTCAATTATGGTAAATACTCACATATCAAAGTTACCCCAGAGCGTATCCGTACTGATAAAAGTACTTTTAACACTTACAAACACAAAGGGCTGCCACCCTCACCCATAGGAGCAATAAGTCTCTCTGCCATTACGGCAGCCATAAAACCTGCAAAAACAGACTACCTCTACTTTATGAAAAATGATAAAGGCGTACATGACTTTGCAAAAACGTTTAAAAAACATCGCAAGAATGTTAGGAAAGCTAAATAATCAACTCTTCAAAAGCTGAAATATATTCAATATAAACATCACAATAAATCCAACCTTGTACACCATCATCTCATTTCTTTGGATAAATGAGAGATTTTTATCAAAATAGGGTTTAACTTTGATTGGGTTATCCAGCTCATAGAGCATCTCAGAGTAGTTGTGGTAGCGTTTGTTTGTATCTGTCTCAACTGCACGTAAGATAATACTCCCCAGCCAGTCTGGTATTTTTGCATTGTATGCGGTAGGGTGTTTAGGATTTTTATCGAAAGAAGGATTTTGAAAAGGCTCTATCTCTCCAAATGGAAACTTTTGAGTGAGTACTTCATAAAGTGTGACTCCAATGGCATACACTTCTGTCTGTTCTGTGATAGGAGCTTGTGTAAAACGTTCAGGTGCCAAATAAGAAGGTGTTCCTGCACGTGTCACATCCGAATATGCTTCTGTGATACTTCCAAAATCCACCATCTTAAAGACCAGCTTCCCTTTACGTCTAATAATAAGAATATTTTCCGGTTTGATATCTCCATGTACCAGATCCAGCTTAGTTAAAAACTGTGACATCTTTAGTAAAAACCGTGCCAATTCTATGCTCATATCTACTGAAAGTGGTTTTTTAACGGTAAACTCTTTAAGAGATTCCCCTTCTATGAAACTCATAATGTAGTAACGATGTGTTCTCTTTTTGGGAATAACAGCCTTAGGAAAGAATCCTGCTTTTAGACGTTTTGCCATCCAAACTTCTTTCACAAAAATATCAAGTATCACCTCATCATCTTTAGCTTCAGCTAGAGCAAACTTGATGACATACTTCACCCCTTTGTTCTCACAAAGCCACGTACGGTTGTTCTGTATAAGAGGTTTGATCAGTTTATACCCATCAACTACTTCATTCACCTTATACTGTTCCTGAATGATCAGATCACTCTGTTTGAGTTTCAGTCTGGGGTCAAGCTCTTTGATCTCTATGACTACTGCTGTAGTATCATCAGGGAGATCATTATTATGAAGTTTACTTGCTTTTTTTACTAAAAATGATGCACCTATCTTCACCCCGTCACTAAGTTCATCTTGTGTGAGTTCATTATAGAGTCCGTCACTACATAGAAGTATCTTATCTCCTGCTAAAAGATTATTTTCAAAATAATATGGCGCTACACTCTCTTCCAGTCCCATAGCAGAAGTCAAAACATTCTCCATACCCTCTGCATCCATTGCATGATCATCAGAGAGTTGTGCAAACTGTCCATTTCTAGTTAAATAAATACGACTATCACCCACATTTGCACCATACAATCTATCGCCTTCTATCACTACTATAGTAAGTGTAGTCACCAACTCTTCACGTTCATAATCCTCCATAGACTCAAGGTAGAGTACTCTGTTGATGTTTTCTATGAAGTGCTTAATGGACTTCTCCATACTCCAACTCTTAGGTCTGTTCTTTAGTGAATGTACCAAGAAGTTAGAAGTTCTTTTAGCAGCCTCAGCACCTTGACTCGCAGACCCCACTCCATCACAAACAACAGCCACAGTAATGTTCTCCATCACCTTCACCTCAAAAAAGTCATCCCCTTTGAGTTGGGTACCTTTGGCTAATGTGAAACCTGATGTTTCGATGGTTTGTTTTGACATGGGGTGCCTTTGTGAGTATTCTAAATTATATGATAAAGATTATGACATAATTTAAAATATTTGAAGCATTTTCTGAACGCTCAGCACTGAACGCTGAACGCTTTTAAAAAGGCAAAATGCCTTTTTAAATCATACCGCCAGAGTTAACACCCCAAGTAGTTCTCCATCTAGTCTTAACCATACTAAGACCTGCAAGAGCAACAACAACAACCGCTGCAAAGATCAAGAATCCTGCTGCGTATCCGTCAAATGCACCTTTTGACCAACCAAGTGTTTTAATGAGTGCTGTACCACCAAGTCCACCTGCACATCCTACGATACCAGTCATAATACCGATATCTTTACCAAATCTTTGAGGTACCAGTTGGAACACTGATCCGTTAGCCATACCAAGGTTAGCCATGATCAGGAACAATACAAAGATCGCTACAAAGAATGGTAATTTCACCAATGCAGAGATAGCTACCAATATGGCTACTGCACCATAAAAGAAATAAAGTGCTTTTACTCCACCTATTTTATCTGCGATGTTTCCACCTACAGGTCTAAGTATAGCTCCCGCAAAGATACACAATGCTCCAAAATACCCAGCGATCACTTTTACATTTCCTTCATCCAAAACATCAAGTCCAAACGCTTCCATGTCAACACTGTATGTGTTCATAAGATAGACTTTCATGTATCCTGCAAACCCTACGAATCCACCAAATGAGATAGCATAAAAGAGTGAAAACCACCATGTATCTTTGTCTTTAAGCAGTTTTCCATAATCTTTAAGTTTTTTAGGTCTTGCTTTATACACAGACTCAGGTGCATCTTTTGCCAAGAATGCATAAGCGATAAACACAACGATAGCCATCGCAGCACCTACACCAAATACCGCTGACCATCCCCATAACTCAGCAATTTTCGGAGCGAAAAGGAAGTCGATAACCACACCGATGTTACCGGCACCTGCAATACCAAGGACAACACCCTGAAGTTTTGGCGGATACCACTGTCCAGCTTGTGGAAGTGCAACCGCGAAAGAAGCTCCTGCAAAACCAAGACCCAGTGCCACAATAAGCAGTGCATTATATGTGATACTGTCACCCATAAAGTATGCTGTTAGAAGTGCTGTAACAACGATAGCTTGAGAGATCAATGCTGTCATTTTGGGGCCAAGTTTATCAACACCAAAGCCAAGTACGATCCTTAAGATGGCTCCAGACAATATAGGAAGTGAAAGCAGCGTTGCTTTTTCTCCCGCTGTCATAATGTGACCGGTCAGTGCAAGTGCCTCAGCGATCTCCGTACTTAGTGGTCCAAGCATCGTCCACACCATAAAACTCATATCAAAATATAAAAAAGCCATGAACAATGTCTGTCCGTGTCCTTGACCTTTTAAGTCTTTAAATCCTGCCATATTTTTTCCTTAAACTAAATGTTAAGCAAAGTATACAATAGAATTATAGGAATTATAATATCAACAGTGATTAATTTTTAATCAATTAATTCAATGCTTATATAGCGTATTATTACATATAATTTATATTATAAATATACATATTGATTAATTTTTAATCAATAAATACCCTCTATGTCTTAATTGCTCTGCTATAATAAAAACAATTATATCCACGGAGAAATATATCAGATGGAAGCATTAGAAAAAGCTTTAGAAGCAAGAAGTAAAAAAGTCAATAAAGTAGAAACAACCAAAGCAAGTAAAGTATCTATGGATGTGTATACGCAGTTAGAAGAGATTGCTGCAGCCGGTTATGAGAACTTAACAAAAGAAGACAGTTCATACTTTCTAAAATGTTTTGGACTCTTTGACAAAGGTGAAGACTTCATGCTTAGAGTACGTGTTCCTGTAGGACAACTAAGCAATGCACAAGCCATTCGCATAGGTGAAGTAGCAAAAGAGTATGGCAATGACTATATAGATATCACTACACGTATGCAGATAGAGTTACGTTACTTACAGATAGAAGACATTGCTAAAGTACTTCAGGCACTTAAAGAAGTAGATATCTCTACCTTTCAGACAGGTGCGGACAATCCTCGTAACATTGTGACTGACCCACTTGATGGTATCGCTTATGACAATATCATACAAACAAAACCAATCGTAGATAAACTTCAAGCCCTCATTATTGAAAATCCTGAATGGATCTCTGCTTTACCTCGTAAATTTAACACAGGGATACTTGGTTCACTCTCCAACACCTGCAATATCTTCGGTCACGACTGCTGTTTTGTTCTTGCAAATAATAATGGTGAGTTTGGATTCAATGTCTACTTGGGTGCACGTGTCGGAGTACAATCGAAAGATGCAAACCTTTTTGTCTCTGTAGAAGAAGTACCGGCATTTTATATGGCTCTTTTAGAGGTCTTTAAAACTTATGGGTACAGAGACAACCGTAATAAAAACCGTCTTTTCTTCTTACTTCAAGATGTAGGGGTAGAAGCCTTTGTAGAAGCCATCAAAAAAGAGGCTGGCATGGACTTTACTCCTGCAGGTCAGACACTGGTACAGTCACAAAACATTGCATTGGGTGCAAACCGTGTCTTACAGCGTAACGGTAAGTATGCCTATAAGCTCATCTTACCTTCAGGGATATTCTCCGGAACTGATATGATAGACCTTGCCAAGTCTGCACAAACATTTGGTTCAGGAGATATCCGTCTCTCTTATGATCAAAACTGTTATGTTGTTGATATAGACGCAGATCAATTCACAACTTTTGAAGAAGAAGCTATCATCAAAAAGTATCAACCTTTTGATAATATCTACTTCAATGACATGATCGCCTGTGCAGGAACACAGACTTGTAGTTTCGGAGTTATCCCCAACAAGCCTGATGCCATAGCAATGGCAGAGTTTTTAAAGTCTGAAGTGGCCATAAATGGTGGAACTGTACGCATGAACTGGTCTGCATGTCCTAAAGGATGTGGTGTGCATGGTATCGCTGACATTGGATTTGAGGGGTGTAAAGCTAAGGATGATGAAGGAAACCGTGTAGACGGTGTGCATATCTTCCTGGGCGGGAAGATCACACGTAGAGCAAAAGAGGCACGTATGTTACACAAAACACTGCCTATCGTAGAAGCAAAACATCATGTGAAATATCTGCTTAAGACCTATGCTTCCATGAAACAAAGAGCAGAGACCTTTGAAGCCTTTGAAGATAGGTACTTGAGTGCAAATTACAGTTATCAGGCTTTAGGATTTTATACAAAGATCAATTATGTTTTAAATGAAAAACTTGGACTGGATGTGACCTTTGAACTTGAGAAAGAACCTAGAACTTACGCAAAAGAGGAGTTTGAACTTTTTGATTTTGGGTTAAAACTGTTTAAACTCCTTACAGGTGAAAAGCGTTATGAAGCTGTAGAGAATTTCCAGATAGTCAAAACCGATATGAGAAAGATCAAAAGAGATGAAGTCACGAAGATCAATCCTAAAGTACCTGAAAAGTTAAGTGAAGTGATCTATAATATGACACATCATGACAAAAGAGAAAGAGCACAAGTATTTTCGGAACTGCTTGTGGCTCTTAAAGAGGTTTAGTATGGAACAAACTGTATGTGCATACTGTGGAGTAGGATGTAAATTTGAGATTAACAATAACAAACTAAAAGGGCTAAAAAGTTACCCTATCAACCAAGGACTCTCCTGCGCAAAAGGTATATCGCAAACAGACAGCATTTACACAAACAGACTCTTAACACCACAAACCAGAGTTTCCATAAATGATAACTTTCACTCCTCTACTTATGATAGCGTACTTACGAGTATTGCTCATAAAATAAAACAAACTGGCCCTGATAGAATAGGTTTTTATCTTTCAGGACAAATGCTCAACGAAGACTATTATGTTGCCAATAAATTAGCCAAAGGCTTCATAGGCACACCACATTGTGATACGAACTCAAGAACATGCATGGCAAGTGCCGTTATGGGTTACAAAAAATCATTTGGTGTTGACTATGTTCCAGTACGTATGAGTGACATAGAAAAATGCAATCTACTCATACTCATCGGGGCAAATGTTGCTGAAGCCCACATTGTCTTTGCAAACAAAATTAAGAAGGCACAAAAAAAGGGTCTTAAAGTAGTTGTTATAGACCCTCGTTTTACACTTACGGCAAAAAGTGCAGACTTGTACCTACCTCTCAAAGTAGGTACAGATATTGACCTTTTAAACCTTCTTTCATTACGGCTTATAGAAGATGGGTATACAGATCATAATTTCATCAAACATCATAGTAATCATTTTGAAAGTTACAAAAAAGAACTTTTAGCACTTGACAAAAAAACACTACTTAAAAGCACTAATATAACAGAAGAAACGTTCAAAACATTTTACAACCTTTTTGTAGAGAGTGAAAATATCATCACCGCATGGACAATGGGTATAAACCAGTCCGTACAAGGGGTCGATAAAAACCTTGCCATCAATAACCTACACATCATCACAGGACAAATCAACAAACAAGGCTCTGGTCCACTCTCACTCACAGGACAACCTAACGCTATGGGAGGAAGAGAAGTGGGAGGATTGAGTACTACCTTGGCCGTACATCTTGACTACTCGGAAGAAAATTGTCAAAAAGTCTCAAAATTCTGGAATACAAACTCACTGCCCAAAAACAATGGACTTACTGCCTATGAAATGATACAAAAAGCCCATGACGGTGACCTAGATATACTCATCGTTTGCCATACTGACCCTGTGTACCATTTACCACATAGAACGTATGTTGAGGAAGCTTTCAAAAACATACCTTTGGTAGTTGAGATAAATGCCTATGCAAACAGTGAAACAGCTTCCTTCGCTCATATACGACTTCCTGCTGTTCCTTTCGGACAAAAAGAGGGAACACAAACCAACTTGGATAGAACCCTCACAAGAGTCACAGCATTTGAAGAAAAATCTGGGATACTTCAAGATTGGGAAATATTTGCAAAACTAGGTCTTGAACTTGGATATACTGATGCTTTTGATTTTAAAACCTCCAAAGAGGTATTTGAAGAGTATCAAGAGATGACTAAACTAAGCAGTGAGGGGCATCTTGATATCTATAATGCAGACTATGATGCACTTTCTCATACTCCATATATCTGGGGAGAGAATCTTTTCAAAAATAACACTTTTATGACAGTGAACAAAAAAGCCAATCTCTTTTTCATAGAAAATAAAAATCTCTCTGAACAACCATCACAAGAATACCCTTTCATCCTTCTTACAGGACGAATAAGAGATCAATGGCACACAGGTAGTAAAACGACCCAAGTTGAAAAGTTACTAAAGTTTAAATCTTTAGATTTCATCGAGATAGATAAAGAGGATGCGAAGAAACTTAATATTAAGGAGGGCGATAAGGTAAAAGTATCATCAAGACGCGCTACACTTGTAGCCACTGTTGTCTTTGCAAAAATCAATAGTAAAACTGTTTTTATCCCGATTTCACATAGGGGTATCAACTACCTCACAGATGATAAAATAGACCCACTTTCAAAAGAGCCTGATTATAACCACAGCGCAGTGAAAATAGAAAAAATAGATTAAATAATATACGCTATCTCAGCCTGTGAGTGAAGTCTCATGGGTGGTCCCCAAAATCCTATACCGGAATTAACATAGATAGTTGAGCCATTAGGAAGTTTATGCAATCCTTTGACATAGGGTTGCTGTAGTTTCACCAGATGGTTAAATGGCCAGATCTGTCCACCATGTGTGTGGCCACTGAGAATGAGCTCAGGATTATACCCTTTGAGTTCCTCTATAAACTTTGGTTGATGTGCCAAGAGTATCGTTTTATAGCCAGTATTACACTCTTGAAATGCTTTATCTATATTAGGTTCAAGCAAATTTGCACGATAACCAAAAAGATCAGTAACACCTACGATATTGAGTTTCAGTTCATCAATAGCTACACTCTCGTTGAGCAGAAGCTTTATATTGGTTTCTTTCATAAAAGTGATGATCTCCAAAGGATTATGAAAATATTCATGATTACCAAGGATATAATAGATACCGTATTTTGATCGAATATGGATAAGTTCAAGGACAGCTTCTTTCACTGCCTCTATTTTTGTATCGATAAGATCACCTGTAATAACAACGATATCAGCTTTAAGAGAATTGATCTTTTCTACAGAATGTTTAACAAATTCTCTGTCTATCAATCCCCCTATATGCAAATCACTGATCTGCACGATAGAAAAATCAAAAAGACTGACTTTTACTATATTGATAACGGGTTCTTTCGTTCCTTCATAGACTGCTGTACTGACATAACCTGCAGAGAGAGCCAGCATCATACCATCTCCACTTTTTTTGATGAAGTCCCGCTTTGACTGATCCACATTTTTCAGTGTTTTATGAAAGAGATGGATAAATTCATGAACAACAAGATACAAAAGAAGGACAAAGGAAATTCCTATTGAGATAGAAAAAAGGTAATAGAGGGAGGCAGATACAAACTCTGTATATCTACCCAGAACATAGAAGATATTCGAAATGAAGTTAAATCCCAAAAGTATGGTTAAAACTTTTTTTGTTTTATCTGAGACCAGTAATTTCTTGATCACTCTGGAGTAAAAAAGATAGTGCAATGCAAAGAAAAACAGAAGAAACACAGAAAAGAAAAGGTAAGTTCTCATGGTTACATCTCCTTTATCTTAGAATAATTGTTTCAAATCATTCAGATCAAACAAAAGTACATTCTCTTCTTTTGTTTGCATCAGTTCATTGGAAAACCCATCTTTGGAAAAAAGTGCATATACATCTACTTTTATCCCTGACTGTAATGCTTTGGCTTTGAGTTTGCTCAGTTCATTTTTACACACTTTTCTGTCTTTATATTTACACTCACCCAAAATGAGTTTTTTATCACTCGTGATGGCTAAGATATCGAACTCACTGTGCTGATCCCAATAGCTGCCACTGCTTAACAGTGGTGTAGATGATTCATAATGTTTTACAAGCAGTGCATCACAGAGTTGCTCATAGACCAAAGAGCGTAAACGTTCATAGTTTTTCTGGAAATTCTCTAAAAAAGCACTACCGTCACCTTGAACTAACTCTTTTCGGTAATAAGTCACAAAACCAAACCAAAAACGCATAAAAGGATCTACAAACCGAAGTTTATCTTGTATGCGGTAAGAACGAAGCTCTTTTTTGAGTTTATGTTTGGGGTGCATACGCAGTGGTTTTTCTCTTGTACGTTCAAGCCAAAGGATGTTAAGCGAGATGAGCTCTTCAATGATCTCCGCCCCTACAGTTTCACTCAAATGTGACTTTCTAAGTACAGAATAAAATTTTCCATCCCCTCTAGCCACAGCCACAAGAATCTCACGATAAGGTGTTTCTAAAAGATAAGAGGGAGAAACAAGGGTTTGAAATTTAGAGAAGTTTTGCACAAAATTAGACTCAACCATAGAAAAAACATCATCAAAATAGTCTAACTCTATACTCTCCTCTACTCCTCCCAAAACAGAAAAATACTCAATAGACTGTTCTAACTCTAAATAAGAGAAGTGCTGATGAAATGTTTTAAATAGTGTTCTAATACTTGACCTTTAATTTATGTTGAATAATTTTAACATACTTTTGCTACAATAACTTTAGTTAAACATGATGTTTTTTTCATCAATTATATGTATATAAAGTATTTTACATGGAACAATTTTTCACCAATTCAGAGCCGGTACAAAATATTATTAAAGGGTTTAACCTTACTAAAACCCTTTTTGTCTCTTCTATTATCATAGGAGAGCCCAACATTGGAAAAAAATCGTTAGCTCGGTATATGTTCCCTAACGCTCCTTTAGTCTCTGGTGCAAATCAGGAAGAAGTAGAGAGAGCTTTACAGGAGTCTGATGAGTTGATCATCACAGATTTTGAAAAACTCAGCAATCAAGAGTCACTTGATCTGGACAACAAACGTATCATCGCTACAGCAAACTATGTAGGAAACAAACAAACCATAGATAATCTTTTTGCCTTTATCTATACTATGCCTTCTCTTAAAGAGCGACCTGAAGACACAGTCTACATCAGAAACCTTTTTATCAAAGAGGCACGATCCAACCTTATGCTGGAAGATAAAACCTTTGCCGGAGATGATATACAACTAAACCTTAGTGATAATAGTAAAACGCTTAGAAGATCAGTTTACCATCATCTCATGAACCACTCTATGGATGAAAGTAATATTGAACAAGCTATCTACCATTATCTCTTAAATCATTTGGATGGAAATAATGCATACAAAGACTATTTGGGACTTTACGAAAAACCTCTTATAGAAGCCGGGCTTAAAAAATATGGCTCACAACTACAACTTTCTCAAGTTTTAGGTATCAACAGAAATACCCTCAGAAAGAAGATACATGAACACCATATCGATTGATTTCCAACCATTTGTAGAGTGGGACAATAGTCCATTTATACTTTTTAACGCTGAGGGGAAAATAGTTTATTTGAATAATGTAGCTGAAATCTTATTTGGGTATGTATCAAAACAAGAACTTTATGACATTGCTCTAGCGTATGCCCCACAAACCTTTGGATACAAAACCACAACGCTTTCTTTAAACTATGACGCTTTTAACTTCTATGCTATTACAGTAGGTTACGAGAATGAAGAGCATATCTCTATACGCTTTTACAATGCACCACGTGCAAAACCATCATCTCCACTAGAGACTGACAAGTTTATGATGACAGATATCAATATACTGCTTGAAGCAAATATTGCACTTTTTAAAACCAAGAACAGTAACCCTCTGCAACTCTTAGCTGATCAGGATCTGCCTCTTTTTAAACTTGATCAAAACAGATTTTCAAAACTACTTCGTAAAACCCTGGATGCATTTCGGGCTTCTGATTCCATTAGTATCACACTTAAACTGCTTATAGGTGAACATGTCATCATAGCAGATAAAAAAGAAGCTATTGTACAACTTTCAATAGCAGCCAATGGTCGCTATCATGATGCAGATAATGAGATAAAGTCTCTGGCAAGCCAAAGTCATATCTCCTGTTTACTCAAAGAACATACGATTAAATTAGAGATACCCCTCATTCAATAGTAAAATATTTAATAAACTTCACAATGATTAAAAATTAATCAATCATACACTATAAAAAATTCTAATACGTGTTACTATTTCCTTGTAAATTATTTTAAAGGAATAAAATGAAGTTAAAATTTTTAGCTCTCATGGCAATACTCTTGCCAGTAGCCGCAATGGCAGAAGACACACTCGACACAGGTGATACAGCATGGATGCTCGTAGCCACAGCATTTGTTATGCTGATGACACCTGCAGGTTTAGCACTATTTTATGGTGGTATGACAAGAAGCAAGAACGTACTTAACACAATGGGGATGAGTCTTATTGCATTTGCAGTAGGTACACTTGTATGGGTTGTAGCTGGTTACAGTATCGCATTTGGTGCAGGTGACTTTTTTGGTACAGGAAAGATCATGCTTGACGGTATTACAGATAAGTCACTTACGGGAACAATCCCTGAACTTCTTTTTGTAGCATTCCAGGGTACTTTTGCTGCTATTGCAGTTGCGATCGCATCTGGATCAATGATCGAAAGAGTAAAATTCTCAACATTTACTATTTTCGTTGCACTTTGGATCTTGGCAGTATACGCACCGGTAACACACTGGGCATGGGGTGGTGGTGAAACACTGAACTTTGGCGAAATGGACTTTGCCGGTGGTACAGTTGTACACATCAATGCCGGTGTAGCTGGTTTTGTAGTTGCGATGCTTCTTGGTAAAAGAAAAGGATACGGTACATCTGCGATGAAACCTTTTTCTCCAGTGCTTTCTGTACTCGGTGCTTCTCTTTTATGGTTTGGTTGGTTCGGATTTAATGCCGGTTCTGAGGTAGCTGCTGATGGTGTTGCGGGTAATGCATTCCTTATCACTAATGTTGCTGCGGCTCTTGGTGTTATCGGTTGGTTGATCGCTGAGCAGATCGTATACAAAAAAGCGACACTTATCGGTGGTGCTTCTGGTGCAGTTGCCGGTCTTGTTGCTATTACACCTGCTTCTGGTTCTGCCGGGGTTACCGGTGCACTTATCATTGGTCTTGTTGGTGGTATCTTAGGATTTATCGCTGTTGCCAAACTTAAAAAGATGTTTAAAGTAGATGACAGTCTTGATGCATTCTGGATACACGGTGTTGTAGGTATCTGGGGTAGTATTGCTACTGCTATCTTCATCGCTCCATACCTTATGGCAGATGATTACAGTATGGGTACACAACTTGTTGCACAATTCAAAGCAATTGGTTTAACTATCGTTTATAGTGCCATTGTTACTGCTATCGTTTACTTTATCGCTGCTGCTCTTACAGGTGGAGGAAGAGTAGATGAGGAGACTGAATTTAAAGGTCTAGATGAAGCAACTCACGGTGAAAAAGGTATAAATCTATAAGATTTATACCTTCTAAATAGTAATATTAAGGAAATAAATATGAAAAAAATTGAAGCAATTATCAAACCATTTAAATTGGAAGATGTAAAAGATGCGCTTGTAGAAGCTGGTATCGAAGGGATGACTGTATCTGAAGTAAAAGGATACGGAAGACAACAGGGACACTCAGAGCTTTACAGAGGAGCTGAGTATGTGGTAGAATTCATTCCTAAAGTGAAGATCGAGCTCGTTGTCAGTACAGATGAGTATGCAGATATCGCAGTAAAAGCAATCAACGAAGCTGCTAAAACAGGTAAGATCGGTGATGGTAAGATATTTGTTAGTACTATTGATTCAGTACTACGTATCAGAACAGACGAAACGGATGCCGACGCATTATAGTCTGATATTTGCCCAAGGTTTTTCCTTGGTGCAAAACTTAACTGATTAAATTTTAATCATACTTTCTCTATATTTTCTTAAAAATAAATTATTTTTGCTTAATTTTACAGCAAGAATCCCTTTCAATCCTTCACAATTACAGATACACTAATACATTCAAAATATTAGGAGTTTTACATGGAAATGAATTACGTTATAGATACTTTCTTTGCTATCTTTGCAATGACCCTTATCATCTTTATGGTACCCGGTTTTGCTATGCTGGAAGCAGGATTGGTACGAACTAAAAATGTCACTTCTGTACTCACAGTAAATGTCATGATCTACGCTGTAGCCTCTATGGCTTTTTTACTTATAGGGTATGAGTATGCTTTTGGAAGCTGGGATCATCAAGATGGTATGAGCAAATGGGCATTCTTTATGTTCCAAATGGCATTTGTCGGTAAAGTAGTCAATATCATGAGTGGTGGGGTAAGTGAACGTTCTCGTATCTTGCCTTTGGCAATATTCACTATTATCGTTGGTGCATTTATCTACCCGACTATTGTTAACCTTACATGGGGAGCAAACTTTTTATCTGGAACTGCTTTAGATATCTCATCTCTTTCTGATCTTGCAGGTTCAACTGTTATCCACTCTACAGGGGGTTGGGCACTGCTTGCAGCCATACTCATCATGGGGCCTAGACGCGGTAGATTTAAAAATGGTAAGGTTCGTGTTATCCCTGCATCCAACATTCCTTTGGTTACATTAGGTGCTTTACTGCTCTGGATTGGTTGGTTTGGTTTTAATGGAGGTTCCGTAGGAGCTATCTCAAGTAAAGAAAATGCTGATGCAGTTGCATTAACCATTATGAATACCAATACAGCCGGACTTTCAGGTGCCATTGTAGGATGGCTGCTAACATACTTCCGCTATAAAAAGTTCGATATCACCATGATACTCAATGGGGCACTTGGTGGACTTGTTGCAGTAACTGCAGGACCAGACCAATACGATATTCATACACCTATTTTAATTGGTGCAATCGGTGGGGCATTGGTTGTTCTTTTTGTACCGATATTTGATAAATTAAAAATGGATGACCCTGTAGGTGCCCTTTCTGTTCACCTGGTAAATGGTATTTGGGGAACACTTGCAGTAGGTATCTTTATAGCTGATGTAAGTATTTGGTCACAATTAAAAGGTATACTTATAGTAGGGTTTATTGTCTTCCCACTCTCTTGGATCACAATATACACTATTAACAAGATTTTTGTACTCCGTGCAGAAGATGAAGAACAACTAGAGGGAATCGATGCCACAGAATGTGGTATAGAAGCATACCCTGAATTTAAACGTAGTATATAAGGAAATAAATTATGAAAAAAATAGAAGCGATCATTAAACCATTCAAATTAGATGATGTAAAAGAGGCATTGGTAGAAGCAGGTATCGAAGGGATGACTATCTCAGAAGTCAAAGGTTACGGAAGACAACAGGGACACTCAGAGCTGTATAGAGGAGCTGAGTATGTCGTAGAGTTCATCCCTAAAGTAAAAATTGAGATAGTTGTAAGTGACGATGAGTATGTCAATAAAGCCATAGAAGCTATCACTCAAGCAGCAAAAACAGGTAAGATCGGTGATGGTAAGATCTTTGTATCTGATATTTCCAAAACCATCCGTATCAGAACAGATGAAGAGGATGAAGAGGCACTGTAATATGTAGGGTGTTGTCTCCTGACAACACCAATAAATTTAAAACTTAAAAATAGGGTATGGCATATTTAAAACGGTATTGTGAGGGCACAATACCCTACATGCCCTTCAATATTTCTATCTTCTCCTCACTTCCCTTAATCTTCCACTCCACACTATTTACTCCAAAATCACGTTCATATCGCACCAAACCTAATTGTTTGAGCCTATAAAGTGTTTTATCAACATCACTATAGGAAGTTTCAAAACTATACTCTATCTCTTTTTCATAAGGTACAAGTGTAGTCTCTTTCACTGCATTCTTAACAGCTAAGGCATAGGCTCTAGCCATACCTCCTGTACCAAGCTTAATACCTCCAAAATAACGTACTATAAGCACCGCACAATTGATCAATTCTTCACCTCGAAGCACATTTAATGCAGGGACACCTGCACAGCCTTTAGGTTCCCCGTCATCTGAACTATTTTCAACTACCTGATCAAATTCATTGAGGTATCTTAACGCATAAACTACATGGTTGGCTTTGGGATGTTCTGCTTTGAGTCTGTTCTGTAGCCCCTCATACTGTGACATCGGTACAAGATAGGTAATAAATTTTGAACGATTGACTTCTGTTGTAGCACTATAGGCTTTTTCAATGCTGTTCATATTTAGTATAACTCATTATCAATCTTTGAATAAAAGGATAAAATAACAATCCTATCCCAATCCCAATAACATCTGCTACAACATCTAACAGTTCAGCACTGCGATTGGGTGTAAAAAATTGAGAAAACTCTATAAAAGCTGCATAAACAAAGAGTAGCAAGAAAGTTTGAAACCAGGTGATAGAATAAGCAAATCTAAGCAATAGAGTCAACACTGCAAAAGCAATAAAGTGTATACTTTTATCTGATAAAGAACCTACTTTCGGTGCCATATCCTGCGGTACTACTGCAAATATATAACTTCCGATCAGAGCTAACCAGAATAAGGTCCTAAAAACCAATGGGTAATTAAACTGCATTCACTTTATCCACGATGAACTGAGTAAACTTATCACTGTCATTCATACATGATGCAACGATATAATCTTCATACTTGATCTTATCTGCTATCTCTCTATGTTCAATATCCAATTCAAATACTGTCTCAGAATTATCAAGTGTAAATGCAAGCGGATAAATAAGTACTTTTCTATGTGTAGGGTTTCGCAATACATCCACAAGATTAGGTTCAAGCCAAGCAGAAGAACCTACCTTGGACTGATACACAAGTTTGATCTCATGAAACTCTATCCCACGCTCGTTTAGGTAGATCTTGATCGCAGAAGCATTTGCTTCTACTTGATTTTGATACGGATCACCAGCTTTAATAATACTTAACGGCAGACCATGTGCTGAAAGCAGCAGATCATACTCTTTTGTATCTTTACCCTCTGCAGCCTCTATGATCTTCTCGCAACTTGCTGCGATATAATCATAATCATCATAATAAGGATCGATCAAAGTGATTTTTGGGCTGTAACCCAAAGCCTCACATCTCTCTTCTATATCCTCTAAAGAGGAAAGTGTTGTGGTAGTTGAGTATTGAGGATACATCGGAAACAATACCAGTTCCCTTATTCCCTCTTCTTTACACTTTTGTAAGGCTTCATCAGCAAATGGAGGAACATAGCGCATCACCGGGTAAATAGGCATATCCAAATGGATCTTTAACTTTGAAATAAGTTCGTCTGTAAGTGCAGGCAGTGGTGATTTTCCACCTAGTAACTGATAGTTTGTTTTCACATCTTCAAGACGTTTGGTAATGATAATAGTTGCAATAAACTTACGCATATAAGAATTCATCGTCAATATATTTTTATCAGCAAACATATTACGCAAAAAGAGTTCTACCTCTTCTATGTTATTTGGTCCACCCATATTGAGAAGTAAAAGTGCTTTCATATTTTATCCATTACGCCTTTTGAGCAAAGCCCAAAAACCTAACGCTAAACGCTATGTTCTCTTCGGCAGAGTGCCCACACAACTAGTTGTGTTCGGGTTTTTATTAAATTATTAGTATCTTAGCATACAAAGTGTAAAATTCATACTATAAAGTATTCACAAATAAAGGGTTTTCATGATTATTATTCCTGCACGTATAGGCTCAAGTCGCTTTCCCAATAAAGTTTTAGCAGATATAGGAGGTATTCCTATGGTTGTTAGAACTGCCATGGCTGTTGATGACATAGACTCTGTAGTCATTGCCACCGATTCACAAGATGTAATTGATATTGCCAAAGAACATGATATTCAGGCAGTGATGACTTCCCAAGATCACCAAAGTGGAACAGATCG
Organism: Sulfurovum iocasae; assembly: GCF_047716765.1. Taxonomy (GTDB): domain Bacteria; phylum Campylobacterota; class Campylobacteria; order Campylobacterales; family Sulfurovaceae; genus Sulfurovum. The sequence goes on along the minus strand of NZ_CP180410.1, from coordinate 791,640 downwards.
TATCTATGAAGCAGTACAAAAATTAGGTTTGAGCGATGATGAGATCATAATCAATGTACAGGGAGATGAACCGTTTATAGAGACAGATGTAGTTCAGGGTATTTATAATTTAACAAAGAAAAACCAAACAGATGAAAGTATCATGATGAACTCATGTTATAAAACCATTTCCAATCCTGAAGCAGATGATCCAAACATTGTTAAAGTTGTGACAGACAGTGATGATATAGCACTCTATTTCTCCAGAGCTAAAGTACCCTATCCCAGAGACCATCATTTTGATAGATATAAGGGACACTTAGGCATTTATGGGTTTACGGTAAGATCATTACGGAAGTTTTGTGCACTAAGCCCTGCGCCTCTGGAAGATATAGAAAAATTAGAACAACTCAGAGCACTTTATCATGGGTATAGAGTAGCCATGATAGAGGTAGAAACAGAAAGTTTTGGTATAGATACCCAGGAAGATTTAGAAAAAGCCATTAAACATCATAGGCTTTAGCATACGATCAACAATAAAATAAAAATATTATTGAGGGGGAAAAATATTTTCTCTCCTCTTTATTCGATTTAACCTTTAACCGCTTTACCAAGATCCCACATTGGCATAAAGATACCAAGAGCCATAAGCAATACAAGTATTGCAATAAAGAACATCATAATAGGTTCGATATAGGCTGAAAGGTTATCGATCAGATCTTGAAATTCCATATCATAATAATTCGTTACTTTATCCAACATAGCATCAAGTTGTCCACCTGCTTCTCCTGCTTTGATCATTTGTAGAAGCATATTCTCATAAAGACCTGTAATTTGAAAAGCTTCAGCCAGGTTCATACCCCGACCGATATTTGCATTCACCGCCAATAACTTCTCTTTGATCGCCAGGTTATCAACCATTCCGACAGCTGTATCTAAAGCTTCAGATACAGGTATCCCTGCTTTAACAAGCTCTCCAAAAACCAAGTTATATTTATGCATGGTAGAGAGGAATATGGCTTTATTTATAAGATAAAATTTAGGATGGATCATCATTGTATCCATCCGGTATTTAAAATCTCTATTATTTCTATAAAAATACTTTAGTGTAAAAATTCCACCAAATATAATGACGAGGATCAATATACCATAATTACTGAATGCCCACTCCAGCTTAAGAAGTATTTGTGTAGGAAGTGGTAATTCTGTTTTAAATTTAGAAAAAATATCTTTAAACTTCGGTACAACAACCATAATTAATATTGTAAAAGCAATTCCCATTGCAGCTAGAGTAATTAAAGGACCACGAATTGCTTTTTTAAACTTAGCATTATTATCTCTAATATTTTCAAGTATATCTGCAAGTTTGTGATAAGATTCAGAAATATTACCTGTTCTTTCACCTAAATTTGTCATCGCCAAAGCAACATGTCCAAACTCTTCTTTATAAGGTTCCATTGCATCAGACAGACTATGACCCGCATTAATATCACTGTTCATGGTCATATAAATATGTTTAAGTTCTTGATTACTTGTATTATCTGAAACATCTTCCAAGGTATCATTAATAGCAATACCTGCATCTGTCATAACTGCTATTTGTCTGATCGTTGATATTTTATCATTGATAGGTACTTTAGATTTAAATGACTTCTTTAATCCTTTCAATAAATTACCCAAACTATCTTCTAAAGGTGCGGCTGTCTCAACAGCCTTCAGCACCATCGAAGATGGAAATTTATGCTTAGCTGATTTAACCGCTGCCATTTTATCATTTGCTTTAATTAACTCTAAACGCTTTTTACCTCTATCCATGACTGTAACATTAAAATATTTCATTATAATCTCGCTACTCTATAAATTTCTTCGATCGTTGTTTTACCTTCTAAGGCTTTACTGACACCATCTTCAAACATATTAATAAACCCTTCCTTCATTGCCTGCTTTGTCATCTCTTCTTTTGATGCACCTGAAGCGATCATACGCGAAAATGTTTCACTTATCGTTAGAACTTCAGAGATCATTTCTCTTCCTGTATATCCACTATGTCCACATTCTTTACAACCTTCCCCTACATAAAAAGTAGGATTTTCAGGAAGATATTGTTTTACATCTTTTAGAAGTGTCTCCGGAAGTACTGTCTCTTTTTTACAATGAGTACATATTTTACGAACTAGTCTCTGTGCTTGTATTGCCACCAAAGCTCCACTCACTAAATACTCTTCTATACCCATGTCCAAAATTCTTGTTACCGCAGAAATAGCATCGTTGGTATGCAGTGTAGAAAGTACTAAGTGCCCTGTAAGTGCTGCTTGAATAGCAATACGCAAGGTTTCTTTATCTCTGATCTCCCCGATCATGATCTTATCAGGGTCTTGTCTTAGTATGGATCTTAATGCATCAGAAAAACTCAATCCGATACTTGCTCTTACCTGCACCTGTTGTAAACCACTCATCTGATATTCCACAGGATCTTCAACAGTAATGATCTTATCTTTAACATCTTTTATCGCATTGAGTGCACCATACAGTGTCGTTGTTTTACCAGACCCCGTAGGACCTGTAACCAGTACGATACCATAAGGTACTTTAATGGCTTCAGAAAATCTATCATAACAAAATTTACTCATGCCTGCATCTTCTAGTCTGATCATTGCTTTGGACTTATCTAAGATTCTCAAAACAATCGATTCACCATAAATAGTCGGAAGTGTAGATACCCTAAAATCAAATTCTTTTTTTGATATTGTCGTAGAGAATCTACCATCCTGTGGTTTTCTTTTTTCTGCTATATCCAAGTTTGAAAGCAGTTTCATTCTTGAAGCCAATGGATTAAATATATCTTTATCGAAGGTAAAACTTTGACGTAACATACCATCTACTCGTTCCCTGACAATACAACTTTTTTCTGTTGCTTCAATATGGATATCACTTGCACCTATATAAATAGCTGATTTTATAATAATATCAATAAGTTTTAGAACCGCTGGTGACTCATCTTTATCTTCTTCAAAAGTACCTTCTTGACTTAAGTCTTTACGTATGTCTGATATTAAACCTTTAATACTTTCATTTATTTCCAAACGTTGCAAATGCTGATTTATCTGCTTAGGTTTAGATATAGCTATTCTTACAGGTTTCTTAGGAAAAAGTCGTTGTATCGTATCTTGTGCTATCATATCTAAAGGATCATCAAAAACAATGAGGACATTAAGATCATTCTCTTCAATAGGAATAATATTATATTTAATGAGTTGCTTATATGGTACTTGTGAAAATAGTTTCATATCTATTTCAACTTCATCCAGATCAATATACTCAACATGAAGTTCCTTTGCAACTACTTCAAGAATAGGGGTAATATCGATCCCCTCAATCTTTTCTAAATGTCGTAAAGTAATGATACCCTGTCTTATTTTCTTAGCTAAATATATTTCTACAGAGTGTGCATCAATCATATTTTCAGCTATAAGGTTAGCAAAGGAAATTTTTTTAGGTGGGCGGCTTTTAACTAAAGTAGAAATAGCATCTTTGGTTATAAGCTTTTCATCAAGCATCATTTCAATAAGTTTTACCATTCTAATTATCCCTTCTTACTCTATTTGGTATAGTATTATATTGTTACAATAATCATACTAAAGTTATTGAGTACCCTTTTTTATCTTATTTAATAGGCTTTGCGCTTTTACTGAGTTTGATTTTTTAACATAGTTCGTCAAAATATGTATCGCTTCATTTTTACGACCCAACTTCACTTTAGACTTTGTAAATATCAACCAACTCTCTTCAATATTTCCATTCACTTTATTGGTTTGCAATGCCCAGTATTCTGCTTTTTTGTAATTCTTTTTATTATAATAACTTCTTGCTAGAAATAGTGAATCCTCTGTATCATGGGACTGTTCAAAACGCCTTTCAACATCTTTATATGCACTTACACTTGTTGACTCTATAATATTTATATGCATTTTCTTTCGAGGTTTTTCCAGTGTTTCTATTTTTACGCTAGGCTCTTTAATCGCTTTAACATCTTCTGCTATAGGTAGATCTTCAACAATTTCCATAGAGCTATTTTCAGATATTACTATCATAGGTTTTGTTTCAGTTATCTGTGAAACTTCACTTCCTTTAGGTTTTTTTGTTTCCAAGGTTGTTAAAGCTTTATCTATTAATACTGCAGTAGAGTGATTAGTAACTACAGCTGCCTTACTCTTATCATTGAATTTAAGGAAATCAAGTTCTTTATAATTTAAGAAAGTGAAAGAGATAAGAAGTATAAAAAAGATAGAAAAAATAAGTACAAACCAAGGTCTTCTCTTTTTTTTCTTATATTTTTTCCACTCTTCTTCTAAAGGTTTAATATCATACATGAATATACCCTAATTTCAATGCAGCCATTTCTATAATTCTTTGAGGCAGATCCTCATAATCGATCTTCGAGGGTTCATTTGTATCATAATATTCACATATCTCAAATATGGTAAAAAGCAATTTATTACACTCTCTATAATTACCTTTTGTATAAGTATGTATATATTTCATATTTTTATCTTTAATACTATTTGCTATTTCAAAAAGATTCTTTTTTAAAAGTTTTTTATGTATATAGGTAGTCTGATCTTCTTTAGTCGCATTTTTAAGCTCTATCACTTCCCATATACGTGATTGAAAATGCTCTTTTGCAATAAGGTCTTCATCATCAGTTTTATGTAGAGAAACAACAAATTTTACCGATCGGCTGTCTGAGAGAAGTCTGATCTTTTCCATCATTTCCGGTCCATACATCTGTGCTTCATCAAGCAGGATAATAATTTCCCTTTTTCCTCTTAAATTTTTACAAAAATCAACTAAAGCTGAAAAATTTACCTCTGTATTATTAGGTAGATCTTGTTTGGTCAATACTTTAAATAACTTATGAAAAAACTCTTTCTCATTAATTGGAGGTGTATCAAAATAATGGATTTCTTTTTGATGTTTTAATTTCCCGTGAATACGGTTAAGGAGTATACTTTTCCCTGTGCCAGGCCGACCAAAAAGTAAGATCATCTTCAGTGGCTTATCCATGCTGTGTTTCAGTTGTTTATATGCCGTAACAGAAGATTCTAACTCAATGTAGTCATCGATATCTATAGAATCGACAAATACATTTTTTGCAGCTTCGTATCTACTTTTCATTGAGTTTTGTATATCCTAGATCTTTAAGTGTCACTGATTTAGGATTTTTAATAATATGTGGTGTAATGATCATCACCAACTCTTCTACTTTATTAATTTTCTGTTCATGCTTAAAAGCATACTCTAACAGAGGTAAGTCACCCAATAAAGGAACTTTATTAATTTCAGTACCAGTTCTTGAAAAGATCAAACCACCAAGTATAGCATGCTCACCATCTTTCACTTTAATCACAGATGCAATTTGTCTTCTAATTAGATCCGGTGGAATATCTCTCGCAGAACCTGTACTGGTGACATCCTCTATAGTATCAGATATAGATGGATTGATTTTCAATGTGATCATCCCATTCGCATCGATCTCGGGAGTAATATCAAGTAATATACCTGCAAATACAGAGTCAACTGTTTCTCCTTCTGCAGTGTTAGCATTGTTCCCCGTACCTAAAGCACTGGTAGACTTGATCTTATAAAAGAGTTCTCTACCTACAGAAATCAATGCTGGTTGATTATTCAGTGTCATCACTCTTGGACTGGAGATAGCTTTTACATCCCCTTGTGTACTTAAAAATTTTACGACTTCTGAAACTTCCGTACTACCTGTCATACTTACCACTTGAGCAGTTCTTGGCTGTGTTCCCGATGCAAATTCTGCTTCAGTAATACCCTGCAAAGCATCAAATGTGTAAGAAGCCACATCTTTTTGTGCCATTGCCAATGTATTAATTGTCATATTTTGGAGTCCGTAAAGTTGTGACCAGTCAACTCCCGTTGTTTTACTGTCATCAAACGTTACAGTCAGTATACGAAGATCGATAAGTACTTGCTGTTTAATTTGCTTAGATAGTGTATGGATATATCTTGCTACTCTATTGATTTGTCTATCTGTACCTGTTACTGTAACCATACCAGCTTCCGGATTCACAATAGGTGCCAAAGGATTATACTCCCAAACTTGACCATCTGGTCCAGTCCAACCTCCACCTGTTTTAGTATAATGTGTACTACCATCACCTGCACCGATCAAGATACGCTGAACTTCTTGCTCAACCGTCTTCCAAAATTTAAATTCGCTATTACTTTCTATAATAATACCTGTTTTTGAACCACTTTGCTGCTCATTAGCACCTCCAGTAGGCTGATTTGAATTTTGTGAACCGGCAATCGTTACATTTGCATTACTCTTTCCTACTCTTTGTCCGGAAATATAGTGAACACGAAATGTTCTTGTGATCAAATATGAAATTTTAAGTTTATTTCCACTTAATGTATAATGCAGATCATTGTCTTTAAGAATAGTATTCAGAAAACCTTTTAATGTACTGTTTTTCAACTTAACATAATAAAGTTTTTTATTCATTCTTTTCTTTGCAGCCTCATCTCTAACAATAACACTTAATTCACAAGTGTCTGCAAGATTTTCAATTACATCACTGATGGTTAATTTACTGTCTATCGTAACACTAAACAATTTCGTAGAACAACTACCTGCAACTAAGGTATTTGTAGCACCTAACATCATTGTAAATACAATAATAAACTTAACCCCTAAATTTCGTACTTTTTTCATCCTATTACCTTTCTTCTAACTTGATAAAATTATCTCTGTTTTGATGGAGAAATAATTTTTTGACATTATTACCATTTCTAAGTACCACACCTCTTTTACCCACATATTTTAGTGTATAACCCATGATAGTATCATCCACACCTTGCCATGATTCATTTATATATGCTTTGCCATTCATAATAGCATGTAGTGCCAACTTCGCTTCTTCTGCTTGTACAGGAATGACAAATGTAGTTATATTATTCTCTTCTTCCAGTCGGACAAATGGTTCTTTTGTCTCTTCTAAAGTTTCTAATTTGATACCTTCCCTTTTTTCATGTATCATACTAACCATTTCCTGTATTTGTTTAACAGAAAGATCAGCATACAGTGAAACTGTTAGCAATGAAACTATAAATAGTGTCTTTTTCATTAGTGATTTATCCCCCATACAGAAATATTGATATCAGCTACGATCTGTGATGAATTTTGATCAAGAGAAAACCTTGTTCCATAAATATCTGTAACCAAAACATTTTGTTCAAGTTCATTCATAAACTTTACAATACCTTTATATTCACCCTTGCATCCTACACCAATCTCTAAAACATATCCAAAACTACCATTGTTGTCTACATACTTATTAGCTATATATTGTATATCTACATTTTGTATCTCAGCTTTATCCGTAATAGAATTTAAAAACCTAGACCAACTTTTTTGGTTAAATAACATATCAGACAGTTTTTCCAAATTTGTATCAATAAACTTTATTTTTTTGTTTAAATTAACAATATCACTCTTTTTTGTAACAATATCACGATCAAACTTCTTAATATAAAATTCACGATCACCATTCACTGTAATAGAATTAAGGTAAATGTTATTGTCAGCTATACTTTTTTGTATGCTCTTCTTACTTGTTTCACTTTTTTTATACATATCTTCTGTATATGGTAAAAGATATGCATAAGCAAGATATGCGATCATACCTGCTATTCCTAAGATGATCAACCATTTTTCACTCTCTTTTTTAGGTGCAAAATAACTGTCCAGTTCTTCTAATTTATCTTCTATGAATTTCATCTTAGATCAACCTTTAATAGACCTTTATAGTAATTACTCTCTTGGTCTTTTTGGATTATTTCAATATCAATCTGATTTAGCTCATCAAAGTGATTATCTGAAATATATTTAATAAGTTCTGTAAATTTTCTATCATTTGAACTTACTAAAGACAGCCATAAAGTATCATTCTGGCTATACATCATATCAACATGAACGCCAAATTTATTTAATTCATCTGCAATAGTATGAAATGTCCCTGACTTAAGACGATAATTTACCTTTTTATCATATATGGCAGTTAAGGTATTTGTTTTCCCTTGATAGATATCTGATAATTTAGCAATTTCCTTATCCAGCACAGATATTTTTTGTTTTTTGTCACTTAGTATTTTCTTATATTTATTTGTTTCTGCAGTAAGTTCATTATTCTGTATCGTTAATGCATAAATTTTGGCATCATTTGCATAAGAACCTATTAAATAAACCAAAGGATAAGCCAAACCAGCAGCAATAGCCGTAAGAGTCGCGATGATAAACTGACCACTTGCACGATTCATAAATGATGGTGCTCGTGGGAACATCGTAAGATTTACAATAGAAGATTCATCTTCCATATAATCAAGTGAGCTAAGCAGCATCAAGTATTGAAGTTGATCTGTATACCACTCATCATTATTAACACTTTGTCCATTATAATCAAAATTCAGATCTGCTGACTGTAATCCTAAATAGTTTTGACTATACTCATCCAAACCTATAATTGGTCCTTGAACACTACCTATAAACATATGATCAATTGTTTCTAATTGGAATGCTCTTTTTGTATAAATAATAATATCATTGATCGTAATAAAAATTTCACCGAAGATCTTCATAAAGTTTTGCTGGTAATCACTGTTGGTTGCTTTAAGTCCCTCAGTCTCTAAAATAGAAAAGAACTCTTTTTTGTCAACTTGTTCCCCAACTATTTCACAATATTTTTCATACATTTGCTCTAAAGAAAACTCTATAGATTTCGAATAAAGATATTCTCCGTTTTTATAAAATGTTACAAATGCATCATGCTGAGTAAAATACATAAAACAATGTGTTCCACTGTCATTCAATATCTCTTTTTTATATAAAGTTTTATAAAGCAGTGGTGCAGGTATGATAAGGTCAATATATTTAGTCTCTTGCTTTATAGGCAAATAGAGTTTATCTAAAATTTCCGGTTCAGCAACAAAGAGATGAAAGTCTCTCTCTTCTCCCCCGTTTTCAATCTCAGTCGAAGAGATGATATAATCACTGGCCTGATCTAGACCTAGTTCTTCATATGCTTTTATTTCAAGGATATCTGCAATATCTTCTTGTGGAATACTGCGACTTAACTGTATTGTAGTACTTATAATGTCTTTATTGCTTACATATGAAGTGATAAAGTTTGAAGTGTTATAGCTGAGTTTATTTAAAGTTTGAAACGAATCATTCTTAAATATATAGCTTTTATCAGTATAAGCATTAAGTGTAACAATATTTTTTATAGCCGATTTTGATTCTTTCGACGAACTTTTTTTCAAAAACATTCTAAACTTCCTTGTTTGTTGAACAATTATATATGTTATAATATTAAAACTATCTTACATAACATAAATTTTTTATAAAGTATTAAATATTTTTATCGTGAACTCACTTATGGAGGGTAAAATAGAGGTTTGGCAACCTGGCGATCTCAATCACTGAGACCCATGGCTTTCCGGCCTTGCTTCGCAACAAGTGTGGCACAACAATATATAAATAATTTTAAATGCTATACTATTTAACATTATATCAAGCTTACAATTTTATGATTAAATCAACACTCAACCACTTTTTTAAATGATATATCCAAACTCCTCCAAACTTTCTCTATTTTTACTCCACCCTTTTTTGACAGAAACATGCAGATCTAAAAATATTTTTTTACCTGCAAAGAACTCCATCTGTTCACGTGCAAGTTTTCCTACACGTTTAATACCTACACCTTTTTGTCCAACGATCATACCCTTTTGTGTCTCTTTTTCTACAACGATGGTTGCATACACTTTATCCAAGGTATCACTTTCCTCGATCTTTTCTATCGTTACATCACTTTCATACGGTATCTCATCACTAAGATTCTCAAATATAGACTCACGTATAAGCTCTTTATAGATATCTCGTATATTCTCTGTGGTAAGGATCTCTGTATCATAGAGAAATGGTGAATATGGCAGATGTTTAGCTATCTCATCAAGCAGTTGTTTTTTCCCTACCTTTTTATTGACAGAGAAAGGAATGATCGCTTCAAAATGCTCTTGATACTTTTGATACTCACCAAGTTTAGCCAGAATATCACCCTGCTTCACATGGTCTATCTTTGTCAATATCACGATATGCTTTACACCTTTTGCCTGAGCAAGTGCTAAAAACTTCTCATACTCTGTCAGCTTATCCGTGACCGGTGCTAAAAAAACAATAAGATCACTGTCACCCATAGCTTTCAATGCTTCATCCAACATAAACTTATTAAGAAGTCTCTCTTTTTGATGGATACCCGGAGTATCTACAAAAATAATTTGTGCATTATCATGCATCACGATGATATTCATGCGTTTACGTGTTGCCTGTGCTTTTTTAGAGACCATTGCCAGTTTTTCACCTACAACATAGTTCAGTAATGTACTCTTTCCTGCATTAGGTCGTCCTACAACTGCTACAAATCCTGCTTTTGTTCCTACACTCTCATCAAACATTTTCTTCCTTTTTCATTATCAAAACGCATATAGAGCAAAGCTCCATATACTACGCTAACGCTAAGTTTACTTCAGCAGTAAGGCTCACGTGACTCGTCACTTTTAATTTTTATTGCTATATGATTACAATATATAACGTGTGGTATCTTCATCTTCAACCACTTTGCTTATCTTTTCTTCTACAAGTGCTTTATCTATATTTACTTTCTCACCTGAATATTCATCTGCTAAAAAACTGATATCTTCCAAGATCTTCTCCATCACCGTATGCAAACGTCTAGCACCGATATCTTCCGTCTTTTCATTTGCAAGAAGTGAATAGTGTGCAATAGCATGTAATGCTTCTTCATCAAACACCAATTCAACTCCTTCAACATTCATCAAAGCTTGATACTGTTTAATGAGTGAGTTATTTGGTTCTGTCAATATGCGATACAGTGTCTCTTCATCTAGGCTGTCAAGTTCTACACGCAATGGAAAACGACCCTGAAGTTCAGGCATAAGGTCACTTGGTTTACTTATGTGAAATGCACCTGCAGCAATAAAAAGGATATGGTCTGTTTTTACCTGACCTAGTTTTGTATTCACAGTAGATCCCTCTACGATAGGAAGCAAATCTCTTTGCACACCCTCTTTACTTGGATCTTGCCTGCTTTGCGAGTTGGAAGATACAGCGATCTTATCTATCTCATCAAGAAAAACAATACCACCCTTTTCTACTTTTTCAAGTGCTAAAGCTTTGAGCTGTTCCTCATCAAGTAATACTTCACTCGCCTCTTGGGCCAAAATTTTCTTAGCATCTGCTACACTTACCTCTTTTTCAGGACCTTTTTTACCCATACCGCCTAAAACTTTAATGATAGACTCTTGTACTTGTATCATCTGAGGTGGAAGTCCCTCTTCTGGCATAGTAGGATTATTTGGCATCTCTACTTTAATTTTCAGATGATCAAGCTCTCCTTTGGTAAATTTCTCTTGCATACGTGCAAACGATGCCTCATACTCCGCTTGCTTTTGTTCACTCGCACCGGCAGGAAGGGGAGGAAGAAGTTTTTCTATAATTTTGTTTTCTATATAGTTTTCTATCTTCTCTTGATTCTTTTCATTTTCACTTTTACGTACGATACCCATAGAAGTAGATGCCAGATCACGGATCATAGATTCCACATCACGCCCGACAAATCCTACTTCTGTATATTTACTGGCTTCTACTTTGATAAAAGGCAAGTTCATCATCGTGGCAAGTCGTCTGGCTATCTCTGTTTTACCTACCCCAGTGCTACCTATCATAAGTATATTTTTAGGTACTACATCATGTTGCATCTCTGGGCTAAGCTGCATACGTCTATAACGATTTCTAAGTGCTACAGCGATGGTCTTTTTCGCATCATTTTGTCCTATGACATATTTGTCAAGGTAAGCGACTATCTCTTTTGGTGTTAAATTTTCCAAAGATAATTCCTTATAGTTCTAATATTTTAATATTTTTATTGGTATAGATACAAAGATCACCTGCCACCTCAAGCGACTCTTGTACCAGTTCTTTAGGATCAAGCGTACTGTGTTTATCTAATGCACGTGCTGCAGAGATAGCATAATTACCGCCAGATCCAATAGCTGCTATTTTCCCGTCTTGCGGTTCAACCACATCACCGGTACCGGAGAGTATAAAAATATGCTCTTGGTTCAGTACTATCATCATCGCTTCAAGCTGACGCAGATGTTTATCTTTTCTCCACATTTTAGAAAATCCGATAACTGACTTAAAAAGGTCTCCCTTTTTCTCAGCCAATATTCCTTCAAACATATCAAAAAGGTTAAACGCATCAGCTGTACTTCCGGCAAACCCTGCTAAGATTTTTCCCTCATGTAAAGTACGTATCTTCGTTGCGTTACTTTTAAGTACTGTATCGCCAAAGGTTACTTGTCCGTCACCTCCGATAACAGCCTTGCCTTCACCTTTGTAACCCAGTATCGTAGTAGCGTCAAACATGACTATACACCTACTACTTCTACTTTAAGTGCTGCATGGATACCGTGACCAAGTTTTGCATCAACTTCATGTATACCTGTTGATTTTAGTGCTTTTTTAAGGTTGATGTGTTTCTTATCCAGCTCGATATTCAGTTGCTCTTCTATCGCTTTGGAGATATCAGCATTTCCTACTGAACCCTGTATGCCTACAGGTGCTGTAGGTTTTTCTATCCTGACCGTTGCAGCTTCAAGTGTGATCTTCTCTGCTTCTAGTCTAGTAAGCTCATCCTTAAGATTACGGGCCATTTCTTCCTGCTCAGCCTTCCAATTCTCTACCACTTCAGGCGTAGCCAATTTTGCTAACCCTTTACCGATGAGAAAGTTTTGTCCATATCCATCTTTTACGTCTTTGATCTCACCTGCTTTCCCAAGTGTTTTTACATCTTTTATCAATAATACTTTCATTCTATGTCCTTGTTGGATTTATAATTGGTATTATTTTAACAAAACTTTACTAGACATTTGTTAAAATCAACTACATGTTTCACCTGAAGTACACGATAGAATATAATAATTGTTTATTTTAAAGCAGAGGTTTCCTATGAAATATTTACTATTTTTACTAAGTATTATACTCTTTTCCTTTCAAGGATGCAGTACCAAACAAACTTCACCTCACTTGGACAATCCACAAATAAAAACTCCCAAGACAACCACAGTACCTTCCCAAAACAGTATTAATAATAACCCAAAAACAGAAGAAGATATAGAAGAATTTGAAGAATTTGAAGAATTTGAAGAAGAATTTGAAGCAGAAGAAACAAGCAATATAAGTGATCCCCTAAGTGGTTATAATAGAGCAATGACTTCTTTTAACGATAAAGTGATCATCTATGCCTTAAATCCAGTATCTGAAGCTTATGCATATGTATTACCTCAACCTTTTCGTTTGGGGGTATCCAATTTTATTCATAATATAAATTTTCCTATCCGTTTGGTCAATAACCTCTTGCAATTAAAATTCCAAAACAGTTCTGATGAAATAGAAAGATTTATTATCAACACTACTGTAGGTTTAGGGGGACTTATGGATCCTGCAAAAAACCATATGAAGATACCGATACTACCACATAATGAAGATTTTGGTCAAACCTTGGGCCACTATGGCATAGGCTCTGGGTTCCATGTTGTTCTACCATTCTTTGGGCCATCAAACGTAAGAGATACAATAGGAATCACTGTAGATGGATATGTCTCTCCACTTGTTAATGTAAGAGGCTTGGAGCACTATAAAATACCTGATAATCTTGGTCAATCCATTGCCATTGTTACGCTTCATTTTATCAATAAAAATTCTCTACATTTAGGAGAATACGAGAGTATTAAAAAAGATGCCATAGATCTATATCCATTTTTAAGAGATATTTATGAACAAAAAAGAATTTCTGATATAGCGGAATAACTCATAATAATAGGAAAACTATGTTAAAAAAAATACTACTGATACTGCTTCTATCTAGCATATCTTGCCATGCGATAGAAGAACAACACATTCAAAAAGTGATGGATAGCAAAGTAAGGAAAGTCTTACTTGTATTAAAAGATAAAACATTATCACAGAAACAAAAAGAGAAAAAAAGTATCGCTGTCATGAAGAATGCCTTTGACTACCGTACAATGGCGCAGATAAGCCTGGGAAAGAAATGGAAAACACTTTCCAAAAAAGAAAAAAAGCAATTTGCAGTTGCCTTTGAAAAAAAAATAAAACACTCATATGTAGATAAACTAAGACTATATAACAATCAAAAAGTCATCATAAAAGATTTGAAAAAAATAAAACAAAACAGAATTACTTTAGAAAGTCATATTATAGGAAATAATGAAACCTATAAGGTCATATATCTATTTTACAAAAAAAAGAACAGTAATAATTGGTTTATTTATGATGTACGTTTAGAAGGTGTAAGTATTGTTCAGACATACAGAAAACAGTTTTCTGAGTTTTTGAAAACAAAATCATTTAAACAACTTTTGAAAGAACTCTAAGCTGCTGTGTTTTTAAAAACTTATACTTATGTAAAAAAGATGACTTATGCTAAGTAAACTTTATCGAAAACTTATACTTAAATATCCTTTATCTGTATTTATTTTACTTATTAGCAGCATACTCATTTTTGGTATTAATGTCGTAAACTTGGAAATAGACGCTTCTGCAGAGACACTTCTACTAAATGATGATAAAGACTTGGCATTTACAAGAATTGTAGCAAAACGATTTAAAACCAATGATGTACTTGTTCTTGCCTATAAACCAAAACAAGACCTGCTTTCAAAAGAAAGTCTACAAATCTTAACCCATATCAGCGATGATTTAGAAAAATTACCAAGTGTTGAATCCGTAAGTTCACTTATCAATGTCCCTTTGTTTTTTTCACCCATAAGGGAAATGGATGATTTAATTAACGAAACAAGAACACTCAAAAACTCTGATATAAATCTGTCACTGGCTAAACAAGAATTTTTAACCAGTCCTCTGTATAAAGATAGTCTTGTCAATAAAGATTTTACGATATCTTCTATTTTGATCCATTTATATGATAACCCGGAATATTTTACGCTTTTAGAAAAAAGAAATCTTTTACTCCAGAAGCAAAAAGCCTCTTCTCTTTCAAAAGAAGAAAAACAGACCCTTCACGATGTAAATATAGCATTTAAAGTACATAGAGACAAGCAACGTATACTTGACAATAATAACATCAAAGAAATTCGCTCTCTTATATCAAAATATCAAGACGAGGCTGCATTCTTTTTAGGTGGTGTCCAAATGATTTCCAACGACATTGTTGGATTTGTTAAAAATGATCTACTAATCTATGGAAGTATTCTTATACTCCTTCTCATTCTTGTTTTGGGTATTGTTTTCAAAAAACCAAGATGGGTTATGCTGCCTATCCTTATTTGTACACTATCCGTCATCGCCATTACGAGCAGCTTAGGATTTTTTGGATGGGAAATCACTGTCATTTCTTCAAACTTTATTGCCTTGCAACTTATTATCACGATTTCCATCGTTTTACACCTTATTGTGAGATACGAAGAACTTTTAACACAGTATCCCCGTGCTTCATCCAGAAGACTCATTTTACTCACCATGCTTTCAAAAGCGACACCTACTTTCTTTGCCATCCTCACTACCATTGCAGGATTTTCTTCACTTCTATTTTCTCATATACACCCTGTTATCAATCTGGGATGGATGATGAGTGCAGGGATCACCATGTCACTTGTGATCTCTTTTATTATCTTTCCTACTGTGCTCATGCTACTTAAAAAAACACCTCCTGTAAAGCAGCAGAAATCTATCTTTTCTTTACCTTCACTCACTGCTAATATTGTATTAAATGATAAAAAATATATTTTCATCATCACTTTACTTACGATTGTATTTAGCATTACAGGAGCTTCACAGCTCATTGTAGAAAACAGTTTTATTAACTACTTCAAAAAAGATACAGATATTTACAAAGGCATGAAAATTATAGACCAAGAGCTAGGAGGTACAACGCCCTTAGATGTGATACTCACTTTTTCAGATGAAAACATCACAGTATCTCTTGTAACAGAAACAGAGACAGAAGAAGATGAAGACTCATTTGAAGATGAGTTTAATACTTTAGAGAACAAAGACCAATACTGGTTTACCGATGAAAAGATCACGATCATAAAGAAAATCCATGACTATTTAACACACATAGAACAAATAGGAGAAGTACAATCATTTGCTACACTACTCGATACAGGAAAGATACTTAACCAGAACAAAAATTTAGACAGTGTAGACCTGGCTATTATATATCAAAAACTACCTCAAATATATAGAGATATTATACTTTTACCCTATGTCAATATTGAACATAACCAGCTAAGATTTTCCACACGTATTATAGATTCAAATGAGGCATTACGCAGGGATATATTGTTGAAAAAGATCACAGATGACTTAACACATATGATAAATCCACATGTTGCAACGGTGCAATTATCAAATCTTATGGTACTTTACAATAACATGCTACAATCCTTGTTCCATTCGCAGATTACGATGCTCAGTCTTGTACTCCTCATCATTTTTCTAATGTTTTTTGTCCTCTTCAGGTCATTCAAGCTCACAATTATTGCTTTAACTGTCAATATTATTCCCATAGGTATGGTCTTTGGATTTATGGGTTGGTTACACATCCCTCTTGACATTATGACTATCACCATCGCTGCTATAGCTATGGGTATAGGCGTAGATGACACCATTCACTATATTCACCGATTTAAAGTTGAATTTACGAAAGATAATCTTTACTACTTTACCATGCAAAGGACAAACAACAGCATAGGATATGCTATGTACTACACTTCACTCACTGTGATCATAGGTTTTTCTATTTTGACATTATCAAACCTGATCCCAACTATATATTTTGGAGTACTTACTATGTTGGTCATGGCTGCTGCCCTCATATCAAACCTGATACTTTTACCAAAACTTTT
This sequence comes from Sulfurovum iocasae, assembly GCF_047716765.1. Classification (GTDB taxonomy): domain Bacteria; phylum Campylobacterota; class Campylobacteria; order Campylobacterales; family Sulfurovaceae; genus Sulfurovum. Next base: position 774,603 of record NZ_CP180410.1, on the reverse strand, counting down.
ACTGTTAGTGAAGCCATTAAAAAAATATGCTACAATCAAAAAAATAAAATAACGGATAAACAACATATGTTTCAAGAATTCAAAATAAACGATTTAGAACAATTTCCACAAGAATTAGGAAAACTTTTAGACCAACAGCGCACTGTGATCAATAATATTACAATCTCAAATGATACAAGCTATGAAAAAGTCCTCAAACCTCTTCAAGATCTAGATGAAGAGCTTGGACTTTTCTTTACACCTCTTTCTCATCTTAACTCTGTCATGAACTCAGAAGAGACACAAAAGGCCTATGAGGAGTCTCTTCCTTTGCTTTCAAAGTTTTCTTCTGAAATAGCACAAAATGAAGAACTTTTTAAAAAGATAGAGCAAATCAAAGCTACATCTGAAGAATCTAAAACTGTTGTAAAGCATGAGGTTAGAGATTTTGTACTCTCTGGGGTAAAACTATCTGAAGAGAAGAAAAAAAGAATGGAAGAGATATCACTAAAACTGAGTGAACTCTCTAATCAGTTTTCACAAAACCTACTCGATGCCACCAATGCCTTTGAGCTTATCATCGAAGATGAGAAAGATGTAGAGGGAATGCCTCAGTCTGACATTGATGCTGCTAAAGAAGAAGTAGATGGTAAAACTGTTTATAAGTTTACTTTACAGATCCCTTCTTACCTTGCCTATATGACTTACGGACCAAATAGAGAGTACAGAAAAGTTATCTCAAAAGCATACAGTACCAGAGCACCTGAAAATGCCGAAGTGATAGATAAGATTCTTGCACTCAAACAAGAGAAAGCAAAACTACTTGAGTTTGAATCTTATGCACACTATGCACTTGAAACAAGAGATGCAAGCAAACAAGAAGAGGTTATCTCTTTCCTGGAATCTTTAGCTGATGCTGCTTTGCCACAAGCAAAAAATGAGCTTTCTGAACTCAAAGAATATGCAAAGAGAGTGGATGGTATAGAAGATCTGTTGGGCTATGATGTAGGCTACTATTCTGAAAAACTCAAAAAAGAGAAGTTTGACTTTGATGATACGATGACAAAACCCTACTTTGAACAGAGTAAAGTACTGGAAGGACTTCTTAACATCGTCTCTGAACTCTTTGGAGTGACATTTAAACCTGCTGATGTTCCTATCTGGCACGCATGTGTAAAGCCGTTTGACATCTTTGAAGGAGAGGAACTGAGTGGTCGTATCTACTTTGACCTTGAAGCACGTAAAGAGAAACGTGGTGGTGCTTGGATGAATGATTGGGAGACCCATTATGTAGACAGCAAAGGAGAGAAACACCTGGCTTCTGCATTCATCGTCTGCAACTTCTCTCCAGCAACTAAAGAGAACCCTTCCCTCCTCAGACATGATGACGTAGTAACACTCTTTCATGAAATGGGGCATGCCATCCACCACCTCTTTGGAAAATGTAAAGAGCGTTCAGTCTCCGGAATCAACGGTGTCGCATGGGATGTGGTTGAATTCCCTTCACAGTTTTTAGAGAACTTTGCTTATGAGGCAGCCATACTTAAACGTTTTGGCTTTCACCATGAAACAGGAGAACCTATTTCAGAGGAACTCACGGATAAGATCAAAGAGACAAAAAATTACCAAGCCGCATTAGGTATACTCAGACAAGTGGAGTTTTCACTCTTTGACTTTAAGCTCCATCAAAAACTTTACCAGGAAGAAGAAGTACAAATACTTCTTGATGCTATACGTGAAAAAACTGCGTTACTCAAATCACCAAGCTACAACAAATTCCAACATGGCTTTGCACATATCTTTGCAGGAGGATATGCTGCAGGGTACTACAGCTACAAATGGGCTGAAGTGCTTTCTGCAGATGCTTTTTTCTCTTGTCTTGACGATGATTCAGGATTTGACACAAAGAGCGCAAAAGGATATAAAGAGTGTATACTGGCACATGGTGGAGCTAAAGAGATGAGTGATCTCTACCAAGAATGGCTTGGACGTAAAGCGGACGTAAAGAGTCTTATCGAGCTTTATGAGATAGGTTAATTATCAAGGAGAAAAGATGAGAGAATACCGTTCACTAGCACTTACTGTCATCGCTATCTTCATCGTTACATTAGTAGGTGCTTTTTTCAGCCCTACTTTCAATGAACAAAAAACCTACCTTGAACTCTTTTTTCTTTTTGGTGCTCTGCTCTTTATTTTTTCTATCTTAGTGATATTTGCTGCTATCGGATTCTCTTCCTTTTCTCTTTATCTTGCAGTTTTTCTTGCAGTAGTAATGGGGATGTATGGTGTTGAAGGTGCTTTACTTGTCACAGGTATGACTTACTTTTTCTGGGGTTCTATCTTTGCAATGGAAGTGCTTCTTTTTTACAATCATGTCAAAAGTGCAAAAGAGTGGTTTATCACACGCTATACTTTTAAAACATTTAAAAATGAGTATTATGCTTTTTATCCGATGATGGGGATGCTATATATTTTATTGGAGTTTGTACCAAGTCTTTTTTATAGAGAGAAGTTGTTGAAGTTCTCTCCTTCAAGGGTATTGAAGGAGATGAAGGAGATATTGAAACCTGAATAGATCTCAACTCTCATTCCCAAGCTAAAGCTTGGAAACAAGTTTAAAGACTATTTTTTGTCTTTATCTTTATTTCCAAATCCGAAAAAACGCTTAATACGCTCACAGATCGTTACAGAACCCGTCTCGATGCGACATACTTCCACTTCATCATAATCACCAATAAGAGACTTGATACGCTCCGGCTGTTTTTTACCCTCGATGATAAATCTAAGTGCATTAAGTCTGATGAACCCTTCTGCATCTTTTTGATCATATACATCATCTGCCTCAAATGTTGAGTGCTCTTCAGAGTAAAGTGTTATATCAGATTTTCTACCTACAACAGTTACATTACCCTTGTATAGTTTTAACTTTACCGTACCTTCTACATGATCCTGTGTTGCATCTATAGCTGCTTGCATCATTTTACGCTCAGGAGACCACCATAAACCATTGTAAATGAGTTTTGCATATTTAGGCATAAGCTCATCTTTAAGATGGGCTTCTTCTCTATCTAAAGTAATAGACTCTATAGCTCTATGTGCTTTAAGCATGATAGTCCCACCCGGTGTCTCATAACAACCACGTGCTTTCATACCAACCATACGGTTTTCAACGATATCGATACGACCAATACCGTGCTTATTACCATACTCATTTAGTTTAGCTAACATTTTTGCAGGACTCAACTCTTCACGGTTGATGGCAACTGGGTCACCCTTGAGATAGCTAATAGTAATATATTCAGCTTCATCCGGTGCTTTTTCAGGACTGACCGACCATAACCACATATCTTCTTCAGGCTCTGCATAAGGGTTTTCCAAATGTTCACCCTCATAAGAGATATGAAGTAAATTTGCATCCATAGAGTACGGTTTTGCCTGACCTTTATCATCGATGTCGATACCATGCTCTTCTGCATAAGCAAGAAGCTTCGTACGTGAGTTCAGATCCCATTCTCTCCATGGAGCGATCACGGCAATGTCCGGATCAAGTGCAAGGTAACCAAGCTCAAAACGTACCTGGTCATTCCCTTTACCGGTCGCACCGTGAGAAACTGCATCTGCACCAGTTTTATGTGCGATCTCTATCTGCTTTTTAGAGATAAGCGGTCTAGCGATAGAAGTACCTAGCAAATATTCACCCTCATAGATGGCATTGGCTCTGAACATAGGGAAAACAAAATCTTTTACAAACTCTTCTTTAAGATCCAAGATGAAAACATTCTCAGGTTTAATACCCATATCAAGTGCTTTCTGACGTGCAGGCTCTACCTCTTCACCCTGACCAAGGTCAGCAGTAAACGTCACCACTTCACACTCATACTCATCTTGTAGCCATTTAAGGATAATACTCGTATCAAGTCCACCAGAGTAAGCTAAAACTGCTTTTTTAATCTTTCTTTTTGCCATTTTCTAAGCCTTTAGTTCTATATAATTTCGCGATTTTACCATAATGTTGGTTAAGGGCACCTCCAATAATAGGTGACACCCACAATGGACAATAAAAGTGCAAAATTTTACAAGAGGCTTTCAAATCCTAGCCGTAGCTAAGATGAAGGAAGTATCTTGTGAAAGATTGTGCTTTTATTGTCCACCCTTTGGGCATCTCTAGCTTTCCCTATATACGTCGTTACTCACTCTTGAATTAGCTACAGCTAGTCCTAGGAGTGAGTGCCTAACCTAAGAAAAAGCTAGAGATGTTGTGGATATCACCTATTATTGGAGGTGCCCTTAAGACCTACTCAAACCCATACTTCTTCAAAATAATATCAACCACAGCCTTTTTATACGCTCCGGTATGACGAAACACTTCCTCACCAGAAGCATCAAAAAATATCTGTGTAGGCATCTCTTTTAGTTTACAGATATCACGGCTTACTAAACGTTCTTTTTGTCCGTCCATGGAGTAGATCTGAAACTTCGGGTGTTCTTCTAGCACTTGAGAAAATACTTTAGACATAGCTATACAGCTGTAGCAGTGTGTCATGCCAAAGGCTAAGATAGTTGGTTTGCCGTTGCCTATATTCCCTTTGATATCAGTATATTTCATGACAGGTAGTACTTTTTTATTGGGCATTTTTTCTCCAAGATATCTGATTGGAACGATTATACAAATTCTATCTTAAATTTTTTTGCGTATAATCTCTATAATTAGATACAAGGAGAGAATATGTTGTTAGGTGTGAACATAGACCATATCGCTGTACTTAGAGAAGCCAGAAAAGTAGCAGACCCTGACCCGTTGGATGCACTCAGTATTTGCAAACGTGCAGGTGCAGACCAGATCACTATACACCTACGTGAAGACAGACGGCATATGCAAGATGCAGATGCCGTGAACATCATAGAACTCTCTTCTTTACCTGTGAACCTCGAGTGTGCCATCTCTCCTGAAATGATAGATATCGCTTGTGAACTAAGACCTCACCGTGTAACGCTTGTACCTGAAAAACGAGAAGAGGTCACTACAGAGGGTGGACTTGCTGTGACAGGGGAACAACCTAAACTCAAAGAAGCCATCAAAAGACTTCAAAAAGAAGAGATAGAAGTCTCTCTCTTCATAGACCCTGCACTTGATGCAGTCAAAGCCTCTGAAGCTTTAGGTGTGGAGTGGATAGAGTTTCATACAGGAAAATATGCAAATATTTATGCCATGCTTTATACGAACCTTTCAAAGACACACCACAGCATACCAGAGCTTGAACTCTCACGTAAGATACTTAAACAGATGTTAGGTGACGAGCTTTGTAACCTTCGTTTACTCTCTTGTGAGGCGATGGAACATGGCTTACGTGTAGCCGCTGGGCATGGGCTAAATATGCAAAATGTAAAAGATATCGTGGAGATAGAAACTATAGAAGAATTGAACATTGGGCAAAGCATTGTGGCTCGTTCTGTCTATACTGGACTGGAACAAGCAATACTCGATATGAAAGCTTTAATGATACGATAATCGTAGGGTGCGTTGGCCAACGCACCTTTAAATATTTTAAGCCTTTCGGCGAAAGTTTATTTTATATAAATTTTATTATGTGGTGCGTTGGCAAACGCACCCTACAAGGGATATAATGACAAGAACTAAAGTTCAGTACAAGCGAAGCAATAAATGCTGAGTCGTAAAAAAGTAGCTATCTCCATTGGTGACCTCAATGGTATAGGCATCCAGCTTGCCCTTGAAAACCACCACACAATCTCCCAAGAAGTTGAACCTGTTTATTGCATTGATGAAAAAATGCTAGAACAAGCATCTAAAAAACTTCAATTTACTATCCCCCATGATTTTCAAACCATAGAAGAGATCGCACCCTATTTTGACATAGAAGCTGGCAGAGTAAGTAAAGAGAGTGGAACCTATGCCTATGCCTCTTTTGTCAAAGCCGTTGAACTGACACGTGATAAAAAAGTAGATGCCATCTGTACCTTACCCATTCATAAAAAAGCATGGGAATTAGCAGGTGTAAATTACAAAGGCCATACTGATGCGCTTAGAGACTTCTTTGATGCTGAGGCTATTATGATGCTTGGTTGTTCTAAAATGTATGTAGCACTTTTTACGGAGCACATTCCTCTCAAAGATGTAGCTAAAAGCATCAATGAAAAAGACCTGACAAGATTTCTTATAGATTTTTACCATACAGCTAAACCTACGAAACAAATAGGTGTTTTAGGGCTAAACCCTCATGCTGGAGATGATGGTGTACTTGGAAGTGAAGAGACCATCATACAACGCGCCATTGACAATGCACATACACACATAGGCAAAAAGATATACTCATCACCACTTGTACCAGACGTAGCCTTCACCCCAAGAGTCAGAGCAAACTACACACACTACATAGCCATGTACCACGATCAAGGCTTAGCACCTCTTAAAGCCCTCTATTTTGACGAAGGCATAAACGTATCACTAAACCTACCAATACTCAGAACATCAGTAGATCACGGTACGGCTTTTGATGTGGCATATAAAAATATAAAATTAAATAGTTTGAGTTACATCAACGCTATAAAATACATAACAGAAAATCAGTAGTAAAAATAGTAGCTGTACTCTCTTAAATGCAACTAGTTGCATGAGCCAACTGCTAAAGTTACCCAAGTGGTAACGTAGCTTTTGGAGCTTTGCTCGAAAAGTGTCCTATAGTGGTAACTCTAACAAAAAAGCCCACCCTCTTCTTCCCCAACAATCTCACAATTCTCATTCATCTGCTCACAAAGCTTCTCTTGACAAGATTGACAAAGATACCGATAGTTTTGCATATCATAGTGGATGATATCACCTTCAGCAATATCATCATAACACTCACCACATACATTAGTCACTCTTAACAGTATCTCTTCTGTAGCAACTTGGGTCAAAAAACATGCATTGCTCATCATTTACTCCGATAATTTTTTGATCATTTTCTCTGCTTCTTCAAGAGAATCATCTAACTCATAAGCTCTTTTATACCCGATCAAAGCTTCTTTTGTACGTCCCAGATCATATAGAGTATTTGCATAGTTGAAGTGATGAGGAGCATACTCTTCATCTAACGTAATGGCACGTTCATGATGCTTTTCCGCTCCTGCTTCATCATCAAGTTTATGCAGTACATTAGCTAAAGACACATGTGCCATATCATCATTATCATCTAGTGATAAAAGTTTTTCATAACTCTCTTTGGCTTCACTATAATCTTCTGTCTGCATACACACATAGCCCATTTTTTGTAAGACTTCTGTATTGTTCCCATCGATGATAAGTGCAGAACCTAAAGCTTTTTTTGCTTCTTCATAGTCTTCTTTTCCCACTGCTTCATCTGTCATGGCAAGTAACTGTTCCATACGTGTAGGCTGTACCGTTGGTGTAGAAAATGTTTTATCTGGACGGTTAATGCCACCTATCTGTTCATCAGGGAGTTTAGCTTCAAAGTCTACGCCTCTCTTAGGATGGTTCCCTGAAAAAAGTTGTTTAAAAAAGAGGTAAAACACCCCTCCAGCGACAATAAGAAGTAAGAGTTGAAATGTTGACATGGTTTCTCCAAATATAGATAACGAATAATAAGATAATCTAACTTAAAACCAAAGAAAATTTGCTATGATGGTAAAAAATTATCAAAGGATTATCATGGCTTATAAAATAGAATTAGATAGAGAGAAATTACAAAAAGCACTTACACCACTAGAGTACAATGTATGCCTAAACCACGGTACAGAAGCACCATTTCAAAATGAATTTCATGACAGTAAAGCTAAAGGTACCTATAGTTGTAAATGCTGTAAAACACCTCTTTTTACTTCAGAAGCTAAATTTGACTCAGGTACAGGCTGGCCAAGTTACTTTCAACCCATAAAAGAAAAGGATATTGAAGAGATCGTAGATGATTCACTAGGCATGAGACGTGTTGAAGTGCGTTGCGGAGCATGTGGTTCACACTTAGGACACGTTTTTCCAGATGGGCCGGCACCTACGTATCAAAGGTATTGTATCAACTCTGCTTCTTTGGACTTTGAAGAGGAGTAACTACCATCCTTCTGCAAGATCAGTAAGTTTGAAACCTTTTTCCTGACGTTCAGCAAACACTTCTTTGAGTGCTTCTACTGTCGGACTTGTTTCATAACCCTGTCCTCTTGCACCTTTAGATTTAGAAAAGATACACATCCATTTTCCAAGTGTGGATTCTATATTGCTGATACGATACCCTTTTGCCCAATAACTTTCTATCAACGGCACGATCTCACTCCATCTTGAACGTATGATCATTGCCTGATCTGTATAACCTGTACCTTCAGCAAAGATACCCGTCCAACGTCCTTGACCGTACTCCAAGTCTATAAGATCAAACCCTTCTTTCCATCTGTTTTCAACAGCTGCATAAAAATCATCTAAATTTTTTCTTCTCTCAAAAGCTTGATTGGTATAAGGGGTATTTTTTTCAAATACAACGATCCACTCAGACAAACCATGCTCAATACTGGTCACATAATAACCCTTCTTCCAATACTCAGGTAATATATTATTGACCCCGGACCAGCGACGTGCTACAACATAGGTTTGATGAGTCTCTTTAGCAGTTTTTGTAAAAACACCTATCCAGTTACCACTACCGTACTTTATCTCAGAGATATCATAACCTTCACTCCAACGCTGCTTGATAATTTTACGAAAATCCCTTAGACCCATCGTACTGTCAATATGTTGATCTTTTCTTTCTTTCTCAAAAACACCTATATATTTATAGCGTGATGATGCAAAGTTATACTCCTTTGCAGATATTGCTGTTGTCATTAATATACTAAAGCCAAATATCATTAATACTATTTTTTTACGACTCAGCATTTAGTGCCTCGCTTGTACTGAATTTTAATTCTTGTCATTCTATCTCCTTAGTTTAACTGTGAAGCAATATATCCTATCTCTTCATCCATCTCTTCTTTGGTATCGAACATAAAAGTATGTTTCTCTTCTTCACCTAAATGAATAAAAATACCAAAACCTACCACTTCCACTTTCCCCTTAGCTTCCACATCCAACCACTCAAGACTCACCTGTGTTGTTTCATCTTCATACCCTGTTTTTACTACTGCTGCGGGATAGAGTTGTGTGATCTTGGCAGTGTCGAATTGTTTCTCTTTTATTGTAATAATCATATATTGATTATAGTATAATCATTTTAAATATATATAGGAAAATTAAATGAGTTTAAATCAACAAATCAAATCTGACATAAAAGACGCAATGCGTGCAAAAGATACGGTAAAAAGAGATACACTAAGAAACATCCAAGCAGCAGTCAAACAAATAGAAGTAGATGAGCGTAGAGATGTAACTGACGCAGACCTTGAAACGATCATGATGAAGTACCTCAAACAAAGAGAAGATGCCAAAACACAATTTGCAGATGCTGGTCGTGATGACCTCGTAGAAAAAGAAGATGCAGAAATAGCCATAATCAAAGCCTACCTGCCAGAACCAATGGACGATGCAGAGTTAGAAAATGTACTTAAAGATGTCATCGCTTCAACAGGTGCTGAAAGTATGAAAGATATGGGTAAAGTCATGGGTGCTGCTAAAGGAGCCATAGGAAGTCGTGCAGATGGTGGACGTATTAATATTATGGTGAAGAAATTATTGTTGTAAAGTATAATCAAATCACACGAAAGTGTGCCCTGTCTCTGTGAACAACCTTGTAAGCGCAGCGATTCGAGAACAGAGACGCTTTTTTGCTTCGTTTTTTCTAAAAAAATGAAGAGAGAAACAATGCCACAGTTTTAAGTATTTAGGAAATTAAGACTCTCTAAGTAGATTAAATTGATATATGCACCCCAAGGGCACTTCCTCCCTTTGGTCAGGGCGCATTCCCACGCAAAGCATGGGAACGAGAAACAACACCCTACATTAATTTCCGTATTTTAATTTTTTTATAGCCGCAGTAATATCATCTTGTCTCATAAAATGCTCACCCACCAAAAATGCATCCGCACCTATTTTACTCAACTCAACCACTGTCTCATGGTCATTGATACCAGATTCAGCAACAATAATTTTACTATTTGGTATAAGCGGGATAAGTTTTTCACTCAACTTCATATCCATCTCAAAAGTTTCTAAGTTACGGTGGTTGATACCAATAATATTTGCTCCAGCAAAAATAGCTTTGACCAGATCAGTTTTGTTATGCACCTCAACAAGCACATCTAACCCTAAATGTAATGCATAGTCATGCAACTCTTTAAGCTCTTTACGACTCAGTGCCATAGCAATGAGCAAAACATAGTCTGCACCAAATGCCAACGCTTCCACTAACTGATACTTATCAACAATGAAGTCTTTTCTAAGCAGAGGTAAACTTACATAACGACGTATCATTCCCAGGTACTCTTTATCTCCCTGAAAAAAATGTGGTTCGGTAAGAATAGAGAGAGAATCTGCACCACCCTTTTCATACGCTTGCGCTATCATCACAGGATCAAAATCTTCTCTAATGACACCTTTACTCGGACTCGCCTTTTTTACTTCAGCAATAATACGATAAGGATTCTCTTCAGTCGCTCTAAGTGCACTTTTCACATCTTTAGGCACGAAAGGATTAAAAGCGAGAGAACGTCCCAACCACTCTACTGGATACTCTATTTTTCGTTTCTCTAAATCTGATTTGGTTTTTTTAATAATTTCATCTAATATTTGCGCCATATTCTATCCATCTTTATAAAATTTAATCGTATTATATCTTAACGCTGAACGCTGAACGCTGAACGCTATTTACACTTCTGTATCAGCTCCCAATGCTCAATGATCTCTTTTTCATCAAGCCCTTCTTCATCTACAACTTTTTTCATCATTTCGTAAGCTTTTTTGCACTTATTTTCTTTATAATAGCCCCAAGCCAATGAGTCAAGATAATAGGTATTATGAGGTTGCTGTTTTAGTGCATTTTCGATGATCTTAATCCCTTTTTTCACATCCACCTCTTTATCTATCAGTGTGTAACCATAGTAGTTAAGGTAGATACTGTCATCTACACCTAGATCGATAGCTTTTTCAAAGTATGAGATCACTTCTTTTATCATCTTCTTATCATTTTTATCTTCTGATTTTTCAAAAAGCAGCACACCTTTTTCTGCCAACCATCTTGGATCTTTTTTTTCAGCATAAAGACTATCTATAAGGTTGAACGCTTTATCAAAAAGTTTTTTTCTTTTATAGAGTTCATAAAGGATACGCTCCCCTGTCTTATTCTTTTCTAAAAAGACGATAGCACCATCAATATCTCTTTTATACGCATAAGCATCTATAATTTTATTGAGATATTTCTCATCCTTATCTTGGTCATAAAGTATTTTATATATACGTAAAAGACCATCTACATTATTCTCTTTTACATAGAGAGATAAAAGCGTAAAATAGACATCATTACTTACGATATTCATATGACGATGTGTCTCTAAAAGTTGTATGGCTTTGATTCGCTCATTGGTATATTCATCCATAATGACAACCATACGTAAAAGCACATCTTCGTTAGATGTTTTTTCATATACTTTACTCAAAAGATCTAATGCTCTTTTAAACTCACCTGTGTAAAGAAAAGGATTTGAGGCAAGTTCCATATCCATTGCCTTATTTGATCTCTCAAGAAGATGTTCTGCCTCTGTTTTGGCTTCTCCTACTCGATTAGCGGTAAGATAAAGAGGGATCAAAAGACGTTTGACTTCTAAGGTATCTGGATGCTTTTCATCCCATATTTTTAACCTTTTTATACTTTCATCAATATTTGTTTTGCTAAACAACGAAGCAGTCATTTCCTTAAAAAGATAAACTTTTGCCCCTGTTGTGTCGTATAGTTGTCCAAAAACATATCTACTACGATCAAAGGCTCTATATTCTTCATACAAAAGCCCTTGTATGATAAGTTCATCTTCACTCAGCACTCTGAGTTCTTTAGCTTGAACTGCTCCCGTATGGAAGAAGAACACAGTGATAAAAAATAATACTATACGATTCCAGGACACTCTTTTCTTACCTCTTCTTCATTATTTTTAAACTGCTCCCAAAAAGGGAATGTACGACACTGTAAAGGTCGAACAGGATAAATGGAACAGCGTTTCATAGACTCATCAAAAAAAACACAGGCAAAATTATCAGGTGCCAATTGTTTTTCCACAAGCGAATAGCGATGTTTGACTTTCTTCAAATACATTGTAGCGAAATCTTCAACACTTAGCTTCAAATATGCTGCCATCTTTTCTATCTCTGCATATTTTGCCCAGATGTAACCACTCTCCCCCGTACAACAATGCCCACCACAAGATTCACATTCAGCTAGGTTAAATTTGAAATTATATTGTTCATGTGTCATTAATTCCATGGTTAAAAATCACCTTTTATACTATTTGTATTTGCTCTTTCAAATGCTTTTTGTGCATTTTGTCTATAGACACTCTCATCATCAAATACGACAAATGGCGGCAGTATCTGGGTCATAGACTTTGAACCCATACGTGCAGCGATCATAACAAGTTTGGAATCTCTATCTATTTTAGAATGTACAAACTGTATCTTCTCAACATTTATACCATATCCAGTTAAATGATACACTAATAAATCAATCTGCTTCGCATCATAACAAAAAATGAAATACCCTCTTGGTTTCAACAGTTTTTTGACCTTCGCTATAAAATCTTCTATAGGTAGATGATGTGCATAACGGGCAATGTTTAGATGTGTGTTTTCACTTTGTGTCACTCTTGAGTCATAAAATGGCGGATTTGAGATGATATAATCAAACTTATCTGCTGTCTCAAACTGTGTAAAATCTCCAAGATGACTTTTAACTTCCAAGTCATTAAGTGCATAGTTATGTTGTGCATAGTTCAGCATCTTTTCTTGTTTATCAATGATGGTTGTTTCTATGTTGAAGTCACGACTTAACAAAAGTGAGATGATACCTACACCACAGCCCACATCAAGTAATGAACCTTTTGGTTTGAATCTTGAAATGAAGTCATATAAAAAGATGGAGTCACTATTGTAACAGTAACCAGACGTAGGTTGATAGAGAAACACAAAGAGCCTTGTAAATATTTTGATTAATTTTACACTAACTTGGGTATAATCGCGATTATGAACGAAGAATTAGATTTATTAAACCCACATATATTACAGGACGCATATGAAGCAAAGCTCCCTATTGCTACGCTAACGCTGTGTTCGCTTCAGCAGTGGGCTCATGCAACTTGTTGCATTAAAGGCATATAAAATATAATGAACGAAGAATTAGATTTATTAAACCCACCATCAACAGATTTTTCTATGCTGGACTACGACTGTGCGTATATCCCTGGCAACAAGGTACGTATGAACTACAAGTATGTAGCTAAAGCCAGTAAAACTTTTGCTACAGCTGTGATAGCAAGAGGCTGGAGACGTTTTGGTAAATACTTCTTTCACCCTATTTGTAGTGGTTGTAATGAGTGTAAAAGTATCCGTATAGATGTCAATGACTATCACTACACAAAGTCACAAAAGAGAGCTATCAAACGGAATAAAAACACAGAGATCATCGTCCAAAAGCCAACACTTACAGCAGCACATTTAGAACTTTATAACAAGTACCATGCATTTAAACATGAAAAAGACAACTGGCAGCATCGCAACATTACACAAAGAGAATATCATGAAAATTTTGTAGACGGTGCGCAGGATTTTGGTAAAGAGGTACTCTATATCATAAATGGCAAACTTGTAGGTGTTGACCTCATCGATGTACTGGATGATGGCATCTCTTCCATCTACTTCTACTACGATCCTGACTATGCCAACCTCTCTTTAGGAACATACTCACTACTTTATCAAATTCAGTTAGCCAAGATCCTTGACCTGCCGTGGATCTATCTGGGGTACTGGGTTGATGGATGCAAAGCCTTTGCTTACAAACCAAAGTTTCAACCCCAGGAATTGTTAGATGGTTTTCCTCATGTATCACAAGAACCTGAGTGGGACAAAGAAGATTTATCGTAGATCTGCTAATTCCTCACTCTTACGGCACCACTTTAAAAACAATCTGTCAGGATTTACCCGACTATCCATCTCTTTTCCATCAACAATACATTCAGCCAATAACTCAGCCATCAATGGAGCAAAAACAAAACCACGTCCTCCTAGACCATTACAGATAAAAAGCTTGTCAATAGTTCCCAGTGTAGGCTTTGCACCTCTTGTGATTGCAGGATAATTTTCAAGCATAAAAGGTACATCTATTACCGAACCCACTAAAGGAAAATAGTCCTTAGACCCAGAACGCATTCCACAAAAAGTCTCTTTAAGCATAAAGTCACTCGTATCTACCATCTGTGAAGCACTCTCAAAAAGCCCTTTAAGTGGATCACCGTCACACACCATACAAGGCTCTTTAGACTTTACATGCGTCGCACCTATTTTAATGATGCCATTGATATTGGCAGAGACTGATATGCTCTTATGCATACTCACCTCCAACTTTAATGCACTACTATAATCTCCACGAGAACCCCAAGTACCTTTGACACCCATATATCGCATATCGAAAAGGTCATTTTGGTAACCTGTTGCAAGCACAATATTTTTACTACGGTACTCACCTACTCTCCATACTCCATCTTCAAAAGAGAGTGATTTAACATCATATTGTGCATGAGGTACTTGCTTCAAAATGGCTGCACACATTTCAGGAGCATCACACACCCCAGCTTCTTCAAACATAAAACTATCTTCACTGTTTTTAATACCAAAAGTTTTAAGCTCTTCTTGATTTACCCATCTGTATTTGGAGTCATTAAATGCTTCATACGTAGAAAATTTTCCTGCATCTTCTATATCTTTAGGTATGCGTATAACACCTGTTTGGTTAAAATATTTGGGAAAGTATTTGAGGTAAAAATCTTTAGCAAAATGAAAAGCTTCATTGGTAAGTGTCTGAAGAGCTGACCCCTTCCCTATCTTAGGAGAAACAAAAGCTCCCGCAGCCCCAGACCCCCCACTTGCAGCCACACCACTTCTATCTAACAGAAGCACTTTTTGTCCTTTTTGTTGGAGCGTATATGCACTGCAACAACCTGCTATACCTGCCCCGATGATGATGGTATCGTAGGGTTTAGGCATACTCCCTAAACCGTAATCTCTTTAATATCCGCAATACTCTTAAATGTCTTATATACAGAACCAATAGTATGTAGCCTATTCGTTTTCAAAGCCTCATCATCCGTATTTACCATCACATCATCAAAATACCCATCAAGTTCACGCTTGAGACCGAAAAGTGCTTCAAGCTGTGTTTTATAGTCATGATAATCTTGGTTGATCACTTTTTCATAGGCAGTATATAGTGTTACCTCTGCCTCTTCTTTAAAGAGTGAGATATCTATACTCAAATTTGAATCAAGATCAACATCTTTAGAGATATTTGCTACACGCTTAAAAGTAGAGAATTGTTCTTTAAAAGCATCGCTGGAAACGATCTCATTGAGTGCTGAAACTTTCTTAGCTATTTCATTGATATCTCTTTCACCTGATGCAAGAACCGCTGCAATAACTGATGGGTTGGCATCGAGTGATTTATTGATACGTTCTATGATGAAGTCACTAAGTAATTTGGTATCAAACTCATCATAGCTACCTTTTAATAGTGTGATAATATCATCAATATTAAAACTTAGATCATACTCAGTAACAATACGAACGATACCGTTCACCGCACGACGAAGTGCAAATGGATCTTTAGAACCTGTTGGTATCTTACCTACAGAGAAGAGTCCAAAGAGTGTGTCAAGCTTGATACTCATAGCCACAATTGAAGAAAATGCAGAAGTTGGAAGTTCTGCACCCTCACCTACTGGCATATATTGTTCTTTAATAGCGTTATAGACAATCTTATCTTCACCTAATGCTTTAGCATAATAGTAACCCATAAGCCCCTGAAGTTCTGTAAATTCATAGACCATCTCACTCATAAGGTCTGCTTTTGCAAGGTTTACTGACCTGTCCATAAGTTTTTCTAGCTCTGCATTTCCTTTACCTGTTTGGGCTTCTACTTTTTCCATATAAAGTCCAAGCAGACGCATCGCGATATTTTTCTCTCTTGTGATCTTATCTGCAAGTGTCCCAAGACCATCAATGAACTGCACTTTTTCAAGACCATCTGTAGAGAGACCGTTTTTAAGGTCATTTTTGTAAAAGAAAAGACCATCAGCAAGACGAGGTTTGAGTACACGCTCATTTCCTGCTATCACTTTGCTGTAGTCGTCTGTATAGGCGTTACTCACTACTACAAATTTGTTAGCTATCTTCCCGTTTTCAAATACAGGAAAATAACGTTGATGTTCTTTCATAGAAGTGATGATCACTTCAGGAGGAAGTTCTAAGAAGAGTTCATCAAAAGTCCCTACAAGTGCTTTAGGATTTTCAGTGATCGCTACCACTTCTGCAATGAGTGATCTATCTCTTTCTATGATGATATTATGTTCACCCTCTAAAGCATCGAATTCAGCCAAGATCTTTGACTCTCTCTCTTTGGGTTGAAGCATCACTGCACCCTCTGCTAAGATACTCTCATAAGCATCTATGTTAGCCACTTCAACTGAATCATAAGTAACCATACGATGTACATAGGTTTTAGTATCTGATTTAACACCAAAAAGTTCCACAGGTACAGAAGTATCACCCAGTCTTACTTGAAGCCATCTGATAGGACGGATGAACTCATCTGTTCTAGCTCCCCAACGCATCATCTTTCCAAATGACATAGAGTCCATCCATTTTTCTAACATCCCTTGAAGTAAAGAAGCCGTATCTGCACCCTTTTCTTCTTTTTTGAAATAGAGTACCTCTCTACCCTTAACATCAGCACGACCAAGCTCATCAAAACTCACACCACACTTACGGGCAAAACCTTCTGCAGCTTTGGTTGGTTCACCATCTTTAAGTGCAGCGACCACTGGAGGTCCCATTAGTTCTATCGTACTGTCTTCTTGACTTAATGGCATAGCAGCATGTTTAAGTACAAGTCTTCTAGGCGTATAGATAAATTCAAAGTCAGAAGAGAGCTTATACTCTTCAAGTATGTTTTCCCAAGATTTTTCGATGTTAGATACGATTTTAAGTAGTGGTATAGCAGGTAGTTCTTCTACACCGATTTCGATAAGTAGTGCTTGTGTCATTTAGATAATCCTATACGAATAATAATAGCTATTATTTTACCTAAAAGTTGGTAAATAGGGGGTTAGTCTTTATCTTCCTTATCTTTATCCTCTTTATTTGCAGTTTCATCTGAAACATAATCATCTTCATATTCATCAATCAAATCTTTACGTCTCTCTTGCTCATCAAATTTAGATAAAAAATTATTTCTAATGATCGTAAATGTCATAAAAGAAAACAGAATAATCGCAATAATATAGAGGTAATCTCCAAATGACATCGTTTAATCCTTTAACGTATTTGTGATGGTGATCTTCTCAAAACCATCATAATTCTGGCGCAGAGCATCATAGATAACAACACCCACACTTACTCCAAGGTTAAGACTCCTGCCTGCTTCACCCATAGGGATAGTAATACACTGTTCAGGATGAGCCAACAGTACTTTTTCGTCTATACCTTTAGTTTCTGAACCAAATAGAATATAATCATCTTTTTTAAAGTCAGCATTAAAGTAAAGGTTGTCTGTTTTAGTCGTTGCCATGTAGCTATGCTCATCAATAGGATGCTCAGCCAAAAACGCATCAAAACTTTCCCACACAACAAGGTCAAGTTTATCCCAATAATCAAGTCCGGCACGTTTGACTGCTTTATCATCAATATCAAACCCTAATGGTTTCACAAGGTGCAGTGTTGCACCAAGATTAACACAGAGTCTTCCTATCGTACCAGTATTTGGTGGTATCTGTGGTTCTACTAATACAATATTAAACATTTATATCCTTTTTTACCAACCAATAAGCACTTAAGTTTTGCATACTTCCATGCATCTAACTTGTGGCGTTGTTTCTCTTTTCATTTTTTTAGAAAAAACGAAACAAAAAATCGTCGTCCCTCTCAAATCGCTTTGCTTTCAAGGGTGTTCGGGACGACAAAGACACACTTTGTGTGATTTAAAAAATAACCGTTTTGTTTCCATTGACAAAGACTCTATCATGAAGGACAAGGGCCAAGGCACGTGAAAGAACTATCTTTTCACCGTCACGTCCTGCTCTTTGCATATCTTTCCAGGAAAGACGATGATTTACAGGAATAACATCTTGTGCAATGATCGGACCTTCATCGAGATCATCGGTGACAAAGTGCGCAGTCGCTCCTATGATCTTTACCCCTCTTTCAAAGGCTTGTTTGTATGGGTTCGCACCAATAAAGGCAGGTAAGAAAGAGTGGTGAATATTGATGATCATTTGTGCATATGCTTTAACAAAAACAGGTGTCAATATACGCATATATTTGGCAAGAACAATATAATCAAACTCAAATTCATCTACAAGCTTCATCACATGTGACTCATGCTCTTCTCTGGTCATTCCATCTGCAGGCACATGGAAAAAAGGGATATCAAATCTCCGTACGAACGTTTCAAGTGTATCATGATTGGCAATAACACATTCTATCTCGGCATCAAGTTCACCATCAGCATGACGGATAAGAATATCACCAAGCGCATGAGACTCTTTAGTTGCCATAAGAATAATTTTTTTATTCTTAGGTTCGATCACTCTGATATGTGCATCTGAGGGGACTACAGACTTTAACTCATCTTGTAACTCTTTTGCATTAAAGATCCCCGTAACTACGGTACGCATAAAAAATCTTCCATGCTCTTTATCTACAAATTCACGGTTGTTATCGATATTCAGACCTCTATCATAAAAGACTTTAGAGATCTTATATACTAAACCTTTAGCATCTTCACAATCAATAAGTACTCTTGCTCTGTTTTCCATTAGTAAACCTTAAAAAATTACAACTGATTAGAGCAACCAGTTGCGAGAGCCCACTGTTGAAGTGGACTCAGCGTCAGCGTAGATGATGGGGCTTTGCCCTAGCATCGTCCTATTTAGATGAATAGTCAGCGATAATATCACCCATCTCTGTACACGTACAGATCTCTTTAGCATCATAGTCACCAAGATCACCTGTACGGTAACCTTCACTAAGAGCTTTCTTAATAGCATCGTCTATTTTGTCTGCTGCTTCATTTTCACCCAAAGCATAACGAAGCATCATACTGGCACTAGATATCGTTGCAAGTGGATTAGCGATCCCTTGTCCTGCGATATCCGGTGCTGAACCGTGGATAGGCTCAAATAACCCTACACCTTTACCAGTACTCGCAGATGGAAGAAGACCGATAGAACCAGAAAGCATACTTGCAGCATCTGAAAGAATATCACCAAAGATATTTCCTGTTAAGATCACATCAAACTGCTTAGGATCACGGATAAGCTGCATCGCAGCATTATCTACATACATATGAGTAAGCTCTACTTCTGGATAATCTTTAGAAATTTCTTCTACGATCTCTCTCCAAAACTGACTTACTTCAAGTACGTTTGCTTTATCTACAGAACAGATACGTTTATCACGTTTCATAGCGATATCAAATGCTACGATAGCAATACGTTTGACCTCTTCTCTTGTATAGATCATCGTATTGAATGCTCTGTCTTCATGAAGCTCTCTTGGCTGACCAAAGTAGATGCCTCCAGTAAGTTCACGTACTACCATGATATCAACACCCTGAATAACCTCAGGTTTAAGACTTGATGCATTCACAAGTTCATCATATACTATTGCCGGTCTGAGGTTTGCAAATGTTCCCATCTCTTTACGAAGACCCAAAAGTCCGGATTCAGGACGTAAATGTCTTTCAAGTGTATCCCACTTTGGTCCACCGATAGCACCAAAAAGAACAGCATCACACTTCTTTACACCTTTAATAGTCTCTTCTGGTAACGGCACACCTGTTTCATCTATAGCTGCACCACCAAGTAACATCTCTTCATACTTAAGGTTAAACCCTTGTGTCACAGAAACCGCATCAAGAACTTTAATGGCTTCGTCAATGATCTCGGGACCTATCCCGTCACCTTTAATTACACCAATTTTATAACTTTTACTCATTTTACTTTGCCTTTTGCTCTATTTCTTTTTTAGCGAATTCAATTAATCCACCTGCATCTACCAGCTCTTGCATAAACTCTGGGATAGGTGCAAATTTATATGTCTTGGCTTGAGAAACATTGATCACTTCTCCTGCATCCATATCAACTCTTACTGTATCACCTTCATTGATCTCTGCAGCTTCTTCAAGCTCAAAGATAGGAAGTCCCATGTTAAATGCATTTCTATAAAAAATACGTGCAAATGTAGGAGCAATGATCGCAGACACGCCTGCTGCTTTAAGTGCTATGGGAGCATGTTCACGACTTGAACCACAACCAAAGTTTTCACCTGCAACGATGATATCACCTTCATTCATCTTGGAAACAAACTCAGGGTCTGCATCTTCCATCACGTATTTAGCCAACTCAGATGGCTCACTTGTATTAAGATATCTTGCTGCGATGATCAGATCTGTATCGATATTATCACCAAATTTCCAAACTTTACCTTGCAAATTATTCCTTAGTAGAGAGAAATTATTTCTCTTTAATTTTCGCGATTATAGCTAAAAAAATAAAATTTACCAAATTTAACGCTCTTTTCTAATAGAATTTCGGTATAATCCACCTTAATTATTACTGAGGACTTCCACCTCACATATCAAGGGATTTATATGGCAGCAAAAGACAGTATGAAGAATATAGAAGCGTTATTTAAGTCTAAGAAAAAAGGTGATGTAGTCACACTTGAAAACATCGCTAAAGAGTTTGGTAAACAACCTACCGCTGCACAGGCAAAGAAGATTTATAAACTCTCAACCGATGCCAAAGTAGAAGTTATCTCTGCTTCTGAATATGCGAAATATCTTATAGCCAAACAAGCAAAAAAAAGAGAAGATGCAAGAAAAAAACTTGCAGAAGGTGGTTCAGAAGATGAGTTTGACCTTCACAAAGAGAAAGAGCTTCTTGAGTGGAGTCGTTCAGACAGTCCGGTCAGAATGTACCTGCGTGAAATGGGAAAGATTCCTCTTCTAACCAAAGAGGAGGAAGTTGACCTCTCTATGCGTATCGAAGAGGGAGAAGATGTCATTATCGATGCCATCTGTTCTGTTCCCTACCTTATAGGGTACATCATCAACTATAAAGAACCTTTACTGAACCGTGAAAGACGTGTAAAAGAACTCTTTAAAAGCTTTGAAGATGATAAAACAAGTGATGATGACAAAGAAGAAGGTGCTGAGGAAGAGAAAGAAACTGGTGCACCAAAAGACGACAAAAGGGTTAAACAAGTTGTAGACAGTTTTAAGCAGCTCGAAAAAGCAAAAAAGGAGTGGATGAAATCACGTGATGATCTTGATGTATTCATGGAAACAGAAGAAGATCCTGTTAAGATCATCCATGAGCGACTTAAGATCGCATTTAAAAAAGAGTTACTTAAAGCAGCTCTACTTAACCTTGGACCAACCTCTAAACTCATCAATGAATTGGTAAAAGCGATGGAAACGGCACTAAGAAGTGATGACAGTTTTGATAAAGAACTTAAACGTTTAGAGTATAAACTTCCACTTTTTAACGATACACTCAAAGAAAATCACCAAAAACTACTTGATAATATCATCAATATGGACAAAGAAGATATCATCGATATTGTACCGGAAACTACGATGGTAAGCACCTATGTTGAGATCAAAAAACTTTTTGAGACCAGAGAAGCAAGTAAAGGCGGTTTTGATCTTTCTGAAGAGAAACTTCAAGAGATCTTGGGTCAGATACGTCAAGGTAAAGCCAAGAGTGAAGTAGCAAAAACACGTATGGCAAAATCTAACCTTAGATTGGTTGTATCTATCGCGAAACGTTATACTAACAGAGGGCTTCCATTCCTTGACCTTATCCAAGAGGGTAACATCGGTCTTATGAAAGCTGTTGATAAATTTGAGTATGAAAAAGGGTACAAGTTCTCTACCTATGCAACATGGTGGATACGTCAAGCTATCAGCCGTGCCATTGCAGACCAGGCAAGAACAATTCGTATCCCTATTCACATGATAGAAACGATCAACCGTATCAACAAGATCATTAGAAAACACCTTCAAGAGGAAGGAAAAGAACCAGATCTTGACACTATCGCTGAAGAAGTAGGACTTTCTGTAGATAAAGTCAAAAATGTCATTAAGATCACCAAAGAGCCAGTAAGTCTTGAAACACCTGTTGGAGATGAAGATGATGGTAGATTTGGAGATTTCATTGAAGACAAAACAACACTCAGTCCAACAGATGTTGTACTAAAAGATGATTTGAATAATCAGATAGATGAAGTACTTGACCAACTCAATGAAAGAGAAAAAGCCGTCATTCGTATGCGTTTTGGTCTGCTTGAAGATGAGAGTGACAGAACACTTGAAGAGATAGGTAAAGAACTTTCTGTAACACGTGAGAGAGTAAGACAGATAGAGTCTTCTGCAATTAAAAAACTCAAACACCCTAAAGTTGGGCGTAAACTTAAAAATTATATTGAAGAGTAATTATTCTATTTTCAAATAATGCATATTCTTTATCTACTTTTTTACAAAAGTAGGCAAAAATCGTCACGGCTCTCGAATCGCTTCGCTTTCAAGGGCGTTCGCCGTGACATTATTAATGACAAAAGAGAGATAATATGTCAGAGCCTAAATTTTTTATCCTCATCATAGGTACCGAAATCCTTAACCGTCGGAGAACAGACAAACACTTTGATTTTGTTACCCTGGCTTTAGAAAAAAAAGGGCATAAACTCTCCGGCTCTTTTATCATCGAAGACGACCCTGCTCTTATTGTACAAACTATAAAGTTTATTGCTTCACAACCTAATCCTATACTCTTCTCTTTTGGTGGCATAGGTTCTACTCCTGATGACTACACTAGAAAGTGTGCAGCCATTGCACTTAAAGATGGTCACCTTCCCATACATCAAGAAGCAAAAAAGATCATAGAAGAGAAACTTGGCTCTGATGCCTACCCATACCCTATCCGTATGGCAGAACTTCCAAAAGGAGCAAAACTTCTCGATAACCCTGTCAACAAGATGCCTGCCTTCTCTTTAGATGAACGTTATTTCTTTATGCCAGGCTTTCCTGAGATGAGTCATCCTATGGTAGAAGAGATACTTGAAAAACTTTTACCGGGAAAAAAAGAGTACTATCGCCATACACTTACTGCTCTGTGTAAAGAAAACGAACTCATAGAAGTAATGGAAAAGATGCCCAAAGAGGTCGAATTCTCTTCACTTCCCAAGCTTTATTCAGATGGATGGAGAGTTTCCATCTCTGTTGCATCACATGATGAAGCACTGTCTCTTCAAGCCTTTCAAATGTATATAGACATACTTGAAGCCAAAAAGATAGTCTATGGACTTCAGGATGAGAGTAATTAATTGGATTACCGATCAATAAGTGATTAGCAATGAGTTATGTAGAGACCCTTAAACATCCTGTTATTGCTAGACTTTCACTTATACAACTCATCTCTTACTTTGGGACATGGTTTTCTCAGGTAGCTATCTTTTCCATGCTTGTAGCATACAAAGCCGATGCTATTATCATCGCCTTCACTGCTGCTATGGCAATGTTACCTGCTGTGATCCTAGCTCCTATTATCGGCATTATCATAGACCGTATCGACTTTAAAAAACTCATGATGACCCTTCTGATAGTTGAAATAGCCATGACCCTTGGTCTTATCTTCATCAACTCACTAGAATATGTATGGGTACTGATGATACTCGTTTTCATTCGTTCCTCTGCTGCCTCGATGCTCTTCTCCGCCGAAATGGCACTTTTTCCTAAGATTCTACAAGGTGAGATGCTCAAAAACACCAATGAAATTCACTCCATCATCTGGTCTTTCTCCTATGCTTCAGGTATGGCAATAGGTGGAATAGTCACTTATTATGTAGGTTACGATACTGCTTTCATCATCGATGCTGTTCTTTACGGTATTGCTGTTTTACTGTTGCTCGGACTCAAACTGTCGCTTGAAAAAGTCATACATACAGACTCCAACTGGCAAATGTTTAAAGATGGATTTAACTATCTGAAGTCAAAGAAAAAGATACTCCATCTTATCTTGCTTCATGCTGCCATAGGACTCACCAGTTTTGATGCACTCATCACACTGCTCGCAGACTTTCAATATAAAGAGGTCATCGCAGTGCCTTTAGCCATAGGATTAATGAATGCAACAAGAGCGATGGGTTTGATGATCGGTCCATTTTTTATAGGTAAAATTATTTCTAAAAATAATTTACATTATTTCTTTCTCTTGCAAGGTTTAGCTATCATCTTTTGGTCAACAATGGAATACAACTTCTACCTTGCTCTCATCGCTCTGTTTGTAACAGGTTTTTTCATTACGACGCTTTGGTCATACACTTACCTACTCATCCAGGAAGAGACAGAGCAAAAATATATGGGAAGGGTTATTTCCTACAATGATATGTTTTTTATGCTCTCCAATGTTGCCACCGCACTCTTCATAGGATATGCTTCCAAAGGTGGTATTTCATTGGAGATCATCACTATGACTTTAGGGTCCGGGTTTTTCTTTTTTGCACTCTATTATATATGGTTCAAAAAAAATTATTTATAGGTTTTTTTCAATTAAAGCCAATACAGATGTGATCTCTTTTTCTGAAAGTTTACCAAATTTTTTATAGATCAATTCCCCTTTTTTATCAAAGATCAATATATCAGAATTATCATCTGCCAATCCCCATTTCTTTACAAGCACTTTCTTTTTGTCTTTCACATAGATCGTGTCAGGGAACTCTTTTTGTTTGGCTTTTAGTTTAGATTCTAATATCGCATTTGGCAACCATGTAGCAGCAAGATTTATCATCGCTACAGAAACATATTTTTTTCTATCAAAATGACGCTTTTTTAGTGCTTGTGTTAAAGACTCATTAAGATTTCTTTCATCCGGATCAACATAAAAGAGTATATGCACCTTCCCTTTGAGCATCTTGGAGTTCCACGTAGATCCATCGGTTTTACCACCATTATCACCATCTAATATAACACTACTTGGTACCTTCCCTAACTCTACAGCTACAACACTTCCAACTAACACTAAAAAACCTAAAATTATCTTCTTCATTTTTCACACTCCTTTATTAAAATTAAACAAAATAGTGTAACATGTTTTGACACTTATTTATAAACTTTATGATACCATTTGCAAGAATTCTACTCAGGAGATACCCCTATGGATATTACAAAAATCGGACATGGTGAAAATCCTGATGCTGTAAAAGCCATTATTGAAGTACCACTTAACTCAGCTATCAAATATGAAATCGACAAAGACTCAGGTGCCGTTGAAGTTGACAGAGTACTCTACTCTTCTATGCACTACCCGGCAAACTACGGTTTTGTAGCAAATACTCTTTCTGATGATGGTGACCCGACAGATATACTTGTACTTTGTGACTACCCGCTTCAGGCAGGTTCATACATCAAATGTAGACTCGTAGGTGTACTTATGACAGAAGATGAAAGTGGTGGAGATGAAAAACTTATCGCTGTACCAACCACAAAAATAGACCCGACATATGCAAATATCAATGACCTTGCTGATGTACCTGAGCATACACTCAACCGTATCAAAAACTTTTTTGAAACATACAAAATGCTTGAGCCTGACAAATGGGTAAAAGTAGCAGGATTTAAAGACAAAAAAGTAGCAACTGAAATTTTAGAAAAAGCGATTAAAAACTATAAATAATTAAGTGACTAGTCACGTGAGCTTTCTGATGAGGGACAAGCATCTAAAAGGCAGTGCAAGTGAAGCACTAAATGCTGAATCGTAAACTCGGCGTTCAGAAAAAAATTTAGTTTTTTTCTAAGTTATACTTTAGTATTAAAGCGTAGTGATTGGAGCTTTGCTCTAATCACGTTTTATAAATTAAAACCCTACTTCTTTTTTCCTATTATCAATATACCTACCTACACCCTCGGCAATCCCCTTGGCAATTTTATCCTGATAACCGGATGTAAACAATCTTTTACGTTCTTTTGAGTTAGTAATGTAGCCAACTTCAACAAGAATAGAAGGTCTGCTTGCTCCTACAAGTACATAAAATGGTGCAGGTCTTACACCTCCGTTTTTTACCCCTGAATACTTACTATTAAGATTCTTCATCATATTATTTTGTACATCAATGGCCAATTTATGCGACTGGATGATCTTTGGTCCATTAAGTACTGCATCTATGATAACATCCCTGCTTAACTTATCTGTCCCCTGTAAAACAGCAGCATTTTCTCTGGCTGCGACACGTTGAGATCTTTCATCCCTGGTCTTTTGTAAAAAGTAAGTCTCCACACCCTCTACTATATCAAAACGGCTACGATCAGAAATGGCATTGGCATGGATGGAGATGAACACCTTTGCATCTTTTTTATCTGCAATTCTTGTACGCTGTCCCAATTTTAAAAACCTGTCATTTCCTCTGGTAAGATAGACTCTATACCCTTTTCTTTTTAACTCTTTTTTAAGTTTTTTAGTAATTTGCAAAACAAGATCTTTCTCCTGTTGTCCTCCAGATACAGCACCAGAATCATGTCCACCATGCCCTGCATCTATCACTACAAGACTATCAGACCTGTCAGGACCACCACAGCCCACAACAAAAAACAATGCCACTAAGTAAAATATTATCTTCTTCATTTTTTACATCCTTATTCAAAATATTATTAAAACACGACTAGTCGTGTGAGCCCGCTGCTGAAGCAAACCTAGTGTTTAGCGTAGCATTTGGGGCTTTGCCCTAAATGCGTCCATTAATCTAAAAGTCAATTTCTTTTTTTCTATTGTCCAAATAGTTATCTACACCTTCTGCAATACCTTTAGCAATAAGTTCTTGATAACGTGGCATAAAAAGTCTTTTTCTCTCTTTAGGATGAGAGATATAGCCTACCTCTACAAGTATAGAAGGTCTACTCGCTCCTACAAGCACCCAAAAAGGTGCATGTCTTACACCACCGTCTTTTACACCACTATAACGACTACGTAAGTTTGTTATCATTCTTCTATGCACATCGATTGCCAATTTGTTTGACTGTACGATCTTTGGACCGGAGAGTACTGAATCGAGTATCACACTTCTACTAAGTTTACTTGTGCCTTTGAGTACTGATTTGTTTTCTCTGGCTGCAATACGTTGTGATCTGGCATCTCTGGTATTCTGAAGGAAAAAGGTCTCTACTCCCTGTATTTTGTTACGTTTTCTTTTAGGAACTGAGTTAGCATGAATAGAGATAAAAACTACTGCATTTTTTTTATCTGCAATTCTTGTACGCTGTGGAAGTTTCAAGAAACGATCACGTGTTCGTGTCATGTAGACAGGATGACCACGCTTTTTGAGCTCTTTTTCAAGTCTCTTTGCTATCATCAACACAAGATCTTTCTCTTTTTTACCTCCAACCATAGCACCAGTATCATGGCCACCATGTCCTGCATCAATAACAATAAGCTCACTTTTATGTGATCGTGAAAAAGATGTTGTCATCTTCTTTGCTTTTGGATTTGATGTTTTTTTCTTAGGTTTATCTTTTGACTTCGTATAACGCTTTGCAGGTAAAACATTTCCTTGTTTTGGTAGAGGTATATGGTATGTTTTTAGTGAAAGTATAGGTTTGTATGCTGTGCAGCTATAAGGTTTATGACTGCTTACAACTACTCTTACAATATTTGATTTATATTGTGCTATTTTTACATTTTTTATATTTTTAGCTATATTTTTCTTGGACAGACGTGTATTTTTAAAGTCAAATACTTCTCTTGGAGGATTTTTTAATGCAAAGTGTTTAATTTGTTTTTTAGGGAGAAAATTATTAAATTCTAGACGTAACTCCCCTTTTGCTATTTCTACTTTCTTCAGTGTGTTCACACCTGAAAAAAGTAATGTAGAAGAAATGATAAATAAAAGAAAGATCTTAAAAAGTTTCACTCTATGTGTCTTCACCATTCATCAATTTATCCATTAACTCTTTAACCGTAATGATCTCATTTAGACGATATCCATGAGCACCTGTAAAAAAGAGCCCTGTATCGATAAGACCATCATAAGCATCCGTAAGTCTGTCAGCGATACAGTATCCAACTACTTTAGCTTCCTCTCCACGGTGACATGGAGCAACACAGTTTGAAATACATGCTACCTTAGGTGCTGTACCCTCTTCGATACTTTTATGAAGATTCGTCTTCACACCACGTGCAGGATAACCTACCGGTGACTTAAAGAGCTTGATCGTATCTTCTGTTGAATCAAGAATAACCTGTTTAAACACATCATTGGCATCACACTCTACTGTACCTATGAAACGTGTTCCCATCTGTACTGCATCAGCACCAAGCTCCATCATCCGAACGATGTCATCATGATCCCATACACCACCAGCTGCGATAACAGGCATAGATCCCCAGTTTTTCGCTTCTTCTACCACAGGAGGTAAAATTTCTTCAAGTTGATTCTCCGGTAAAAAACAATCCTCATATTTAAAGCCCTGGTGCCCTCCACTGAGTGGCCCCTCAACGATCACTGCATCCGGAAGCCTATTGTGTGTTTTTTTCCAACGGCGACACAAGATTCTCAATGCCTTTGCTGTGGAAACAATAGGTACCAACGCAACATCAGGATAATCTTTTGCAGCTTCAGGCATAGTCAACGGAAGACCTGCACCTGTAATAATAATATCTGCACCTGCTTTACATGCATCCTGGACTACACGGTCATACTCACTCTGTGCGTAAAGCACATTACAAGCAAGTGGTCTGTCACCGCATATCTCTCTTGCATTCTCAAATATTTTCTTTAGTGCAGGGTAAGAGTAAAAGTTTATCGCTTCAAGTGGTCTGTGTTCTTTACCTACCATCTCTTTTCCATCAAGGTATTTTCTATGTTTATATACTCCTGTACCAACAGCGGAGATGACACCAAGTCCACCCTCTAAACTCACATTACCCGCTAGTTGATCCCAAGATATACCAACACCCATACCACCTTGAACTATAGGCTTTTCAATAGTGTATTTTCCAATTTTAAAAGATTTAAATTCCATTACCCTACCTTTACTTTTGCAAATTTTCTTTTTCCTACTTGTAGGATATACTCTCCAGAATCAAGATTCAGTTTTTCATCAGAGATCTTTTCTTGATCCACTCTTACTGCACCCTGCTTGATATCTCTTCTTGCTTGAGATGTTGAAGGCTCTATACCTGCATCCACTAAAGCTTTACAGATCCAAATACCCTCTTCAACTTCTATTTCATTCATATCTGAAGGGAGCTTGTTTGCTTTAAATACATTATCAAACTCTGATTTAGCTAGTGTAGCCAACTCTTCATTATAGAATCTTGTAACCAGCTCAAGGGCCAGGTTTTCTTTGGCTACTTTAGGATGAAGTGTACCCTTTTGCACATCCTCTTTTATCGTAGCGATCTCTTCAAGTGATTTTTCACTCAACAACTCATAATAACGCCACATCAACTCATCAGAAACTGAAAGTATTTTTGCATAGATATCTTTAGGCTCTTCTGTGATACCGATGTAGTTGTTCAGAGATTTACTCATTTTCTGAACCCCGTCAAGCCCTTCTAAGATAGGCATCATCAATACAGCCTGTTCTTTACCTATTTCATAGGCACGCTGAAGATGTCTTCCCATAAGCAAATTGAATTTCTGGTCTGTTCCACCGATCTCAATGTCACTTTCAAGTTCTACAGAATCATACCCTTGAAGCAGTGGATAAATGAATTCAGAAATAGAGATACTGTGTCCGCTTTTATAGCGTTTTTCAAAATCATCACGTTCGAGCATACGTGCTACATTAAAAGTCGTTGTTAAAGATACCATACCCGCAGCACCTAGTGCTTCAAGCCATGTAGAGTTGAATACTACTTCTGTTTTACTCTCATCAAGTATATTGAAGACCTGATCCTGATACGTTTGTGCATTCGCTAGAATAGTCCCTCTGTCAAGTATTTTTCTCGTCTCACTTTTACCTGTAGGATCACCGATAGTTGCAGTAAAATCACCGATGAGAAGTTGTATTTTTCCTCCGTGAGCTTGAAATACTTTAAGCTTTTGAAGAAGTACAGTATGTCCTAAATGCAAGTCTGCACCTGTAGGGTCAAAACCTGCTTTAACCGTATAGGTTGTCCCCTCTTTATAATACTTGGAAACCAGTTTCTCAATTGCCTCCATATCTATGATTTCGGCTGTACCTCTACTTATCTCTTCCAGTGCTTTTTGTATCATCTATTCTTTACCTTTTACTTTATTTCTATTTATTATATGCGTCATCTAAACTGGTGATCTCTATCAGTTTTAACTTTTGTGAAATTTTCTCTGCAAGCAAACTTTTTTTCCCTTCACTGCTCTCTACTTCTATCTGACAATACTCTGCACTCTCAGAACTTTGTATACTAAGTTCAATACTAATGATATTCAAGTCCATATCCGAGAGCTTGGTTAACAGGTCTGCGAGTATCCCTTTTTGGTTTTGCAGACTTATAATGAGTCTATAACGTGAAAGCTTTGCATATCTCCAATTCACATGGAGCATTGGTTCTTCAGCCAAGATCTTTGAGTATGCTTTCTTACACAATTTGTGGTGTATAATAGCCTTACTGTCCTTATAAAATGCAACGATCTGATCACCCACTTTAGGATGACAACAGTAATCAAACTCTACACCATCTAAAGGCTTATTCGTAAAGAATTTAAAGTGTTCTATCTCTTTGATCAGAGGCTTTTTATAGCCTTTTTTAAGCAGTTCCCAAAAACGTACCTCTGTAGTCCCCATATACTCAGCCACTTTATGTATAGTCTCTTTAAAATAGTCACGCTGCATAGGCAATTTATGTATAGAGTCTTTCAACTCTACTATCTCTATCATCTCTTTCATAGCAGCACTTTTTTGTACAAAAAGTGTTGCTAAAATATTATAAGCACTAAGCGTATCTGACTCTTTTATCCTTGCACGGCAATGACTTCTTATGCCATCTTGTGCTTTAGAAGTTTTTACTGCATCTAACCAAGAACAATGAAGATGCCGTTTGTCATCTTTAAAGATATTCACAATATCACCATTTTTTAAAATAGTCAACAATGATGTTTTTTGCTTATTAACCAATGCTTCGGTGGCAGTTGCACCTACCTCTGAGTGTATCGCATAGGCAAAATCCAGTGCAGTTGAACCTTTTGGAAGCGTATAATAATCCCCTTTAGGAGAAAAAACCGTAATATCTTCAGAAAAAAGATCACTTTTTGCCAATTCATAGAACTCTTCTACAGACTCTTTTTGAAAATTCAAACTCTCTAGCCATTCTAAATTTACACTATCATTACCATCTTTATATTTCCAATGTGCAGCAACACCATACTCAGCAAGTTTATGCATATCAGATGTTCGTATCTGCGCTTCGACGATACCTTCTTCATTAAAGAGTGTCGTATGTATAGTTTTATATCCATTCTCTTTAGGTACTGCTATATAGTCCTTGAAACGCGAGATAAGTGGTGTAAATGTCAGGTGCATTAAACCTAAAACCCTATAACACTCTATGGGTTCTTTTACAATAATACGAATGGCAAGCAGGTCAAGCACCTCTTCTATACTCACACCCTTACGATGCATCTTGAGGTAAATGGAGTAGTAGTGTTTCACTCTTCCTATGATCTCGAACTCTTCCTGGTCAAAACCGTCTTTATCCATCGTATCTCTCACCTTTTGGATAAAGGCATTGAGTTTAAACTGTAGATTTTGTGCATTACTCTTTATATAATCATCGATCTTTTTATAGTCATCCGGATAGATATAATAAAAACTCAGATCTTCCAAATGATTTTTCAAACGTGAAATACCAAGTCGGTGTGCGATAGGTGCATACACCACCAAAGTCTCTTCTGCAATACGTTTTTGTTTTTGTGGTGTAAGTGCATCAAGGGTAAGCATATTGTGCAGTCTGTCACAAAGTTTTATGACCAAAACACGAATATCTTTGATAGAGGCTATAAGCATTTTTCGAAAGGTAAGTGCTGAGTTAATAAGCCGCTCATCTGAACCGGAAGGAGCCAGTTCTTCATCTCTTATCTCAACGATCTTGGTTAGACCTTCAACCATATGGGCTACATCATCACCAAACTCACGTTCCAAGTCTTCAATATTAAAATGAGTATCTTCTACAACATCATGAAGCAAGGCAGCTTGCACCATAGTCTCATCATTGGAGAAAGCAGCCGTGATCGCTGCTACAAGTATAGGATGTATAATGTAAGGTTCGCCACTTTTACGTAGCTGTCCATCATGTGCGGTCAATGAAAGTTCAAGTGCTTTGATCGTAGCAGGTAAAGGAGAGGGGATCTCTTCCCACAGAAGAGCTTTTGCCTCTTCTATCGTCTGTATTTTTTTAGCTTTATTAAGAAAAGCGTCCAAAATAATTTAGCTTTCTAGGCTTACAGTGAGTTTACCTTCAGCGATCTCTTGAAGTGCGATGTCGGCATATTTCATAGTGCTTGTATCTATATCCAACAGTGATTGGGCACCATTTGCTATAGCTTCAGCTCTTTTACCTACAGCGTTCGCTAAAAGGTACTTATCAAAATCTACTTTTTCAAGTGCTACTGCAGTAAGTTGTTCTGTTCTCATATTTATTCCTTAATCTATATAAATTATTTAACTTTTAAAATACGACTAGTCGTATGAGCCAACTGCTGAAGTTAACACAGCGTTAGCAATCAAAAATTGGGCTTTGCCCATTTGGCGTTATTTAACAATAGAACAAAGGCTCATATCACCTTTGATAATAGCAAGCAAATTACCTTTTTCAAACATGTTGCATACAACAATAGGTAATCCGTTTTCTTTAGCCAATGCAATAGCAGTATCATCCATCACTTTGATATTATCACTCAATGCCTGATCATATGTAAGCGTATCAAGCTTCACTGCATCATCAAACTTATTAGGATCTTTATCATATACACCATCTACTTTAGTCGCTTTGATGAGAAGTTCTGCCTCTACTTCAGAAGCTCTAAGTGTTGCTGCTGTATCGGTAGTGAAATAAGGGTTACCTGTACCACCTGCAAATACCACCACACGACCTTTTTCCAGGTGTCTTCTCGCACGACGTACGATAAACGCTTCACCTATCTCTTTCATATCGATAGCAGACTGAAGTCTTGCTTCAAGCCCTGTATGCTCAAGTGCCTCCTGGATAGCTACACCGTTGATCACAGTTGCAAGCATCCCCATGTAGTCACCACTTGTTCTTTTGATGATACCGTCAGCTGCAGCACTCACACCACGAATAATGTTACCACCACCCACAACAACAGCAACTTCAACGCCATTATCTACAAGCTCTTTGATCTCACCTGCAATAAAGTTAAGAATCTGAGTATCAATGCCATACCCATTTTCACCAGCTAAAGCTTCACCAGAAAATTTTACCAATACTCTTTTTATCACAAAAAGCCTTTTATATATTTTCGCGATTATATCTAAAAGTGGTTTAGGCGGGGTTTAAACTAAATATATCACCTCCCCATTGATTAACTCTATATTTTTTATGTCAATTTACACACACCATACACACTTTAGTATTAAACTCTGAATAAGAAGATCTTTACGGGTAATGATTTTTTTTGATAAGGTCAATGATGAATATAAAAATAATAGTACTGGCAATTCTGGTGAACCTAGCATCTTTACCGGCAAAGGTGATAGAGTATCAAGAGATCTATCAAAAAGATAATTCTGTGTTTAAAGAAGCTATGCACATGCAGATAAAAAGTGAAGTGAAGAAGCATACCAAAGAGATACAAGATCTTTATGCACACATAGGATATCAGCCTATTTGGATAGATAAAGATCAGATAACGCATGATGCGGGAGTCTTATTGGATGAAATAAAATTAGATAAAAACAGGGGGCTTTTCTCCAGTTTAGACAAAACATATGAAACACTTTTAAAAGAAGAACAACTTTTTGACCCTGCTCAAACACTGAAAGAAAAAGTGGCTTTAGAGTTTAGATTTACACAGCTTTATACAAAATACATAGATGCGATCATCGAAGGAAAGAAGTGTGACTATACAGCTGCTACCTTGATAGCGTATTCTCTTGAAAAAGGCTCTTTGGTTGATGGTTTGAATGCTATCGTAAAAGAGAGAGTTACGTATGCTACACCAGAGCTGAGATCCAAGGATCGTATTCTTAAAGAAAGTAAAGGTTTGGATGAAGGCATCAAAACAAAGTGTCAAACTACATACAAAACATTAGATGAGATGTATAAGCTACTAGGTCATCAGCCTGTATGGGTAGGCCAGTCAGGGATAAGTACATATACAACAGAACTTTTCAGAGAAATAAAAGAGGATATCACTTTAGATAAAAATGGCAAAGTCTATAAGGAATACCAAACACTTTTCGCATTTGAAATGCCAAAAGAAAATAAGAAGATCGTTGAGTATGAACTGAAAATTGCAAAACTGTATAAACGTTATATGGAACATCTACTCTATGGTGAAATAAACTGGAAAAAGTTTCAAAGAGATCTCAAACACAATCACAGAAATGCTGCATGGGTGACACATGATGTTGTTGCATCTCCAGAATCATTACTGGTAGCAGCGATCAATGAAGGATCTTTAGTAGATGCATTTGAAAAAGCAAAACCTCAGTTACTCTGGTATGAAGCATTATTAACAGCATTGAAGAAATACCAAAAGATCACTGCTAATGGCGGCTGGGAGAGTCTGCCTGTATTTGAAACGATCAAACCAGAAGAGAGTAACAACAGTATGCTCCCACTCATAAGAGAAAGACTCAGCATTGAGGGAGATTATATAAACTGTCCTGAAACTACAGATGCAACAGACTATGATGCCTGTCTCCTTGATGCAGTAAAAACATTTCAAAAAAGACATGGGTTAGCGGCAGATGGCTATATCGGTAAGTTAACTCAAAAAGCACTTAGTCAGAGTGCTGAAGAGAAAGTAGCTCAAATCAAACTCAATATTAACCGTATGAAGTGGCTTAAACGAGACAGCGAACGTTATCGCATCTTTGTGAACATTCCTGCATTTAGAATGTATGTTTTTGATAAGCAGAAGCAAATACAGTCTATGAAAGTCATTGTAGGGAAAAAAAGGCATGAAACACCTGTTTTTTACAATAGAGTACGTTCCATTGTGCTTAACCCTTATTGGCGGATACCCAGAAGTATCATTAGGAATGAGTTGGTACCTAAACTGAAAAAAAACAGACACTATTTAATTAAAAACCATATTGAACTTCATACCGGATATTCAGAACATTCTCCCAGAGTCAATTCACTTAAAGTCAATTGGCACAAATATGGACGCAAACTGCCTCCCTATAAATTTATGCAATCTCCGGGAGTCACAAACGCTTTAGGGAAAGTAAAATACCTTTTTCCCAATAAATTTGCAGTCTATATGCACGATACCAACGCAAAGAGTCTTTTTAAAAAAGATATCAGAGCCTTTAGTCATGGCTGTGTCAGGTTAGATAAACCTTTTAAACTTCTTGAAACATTTTCAACTATAGACGCTAAGGTAGATTTCCAAAAAGCTGAAAAGATCTTAGAACATAATAGAAAAACACCGATAAGATTAGCAAAGAGCATACCTATAGATATGGTATATCTTACAACATGGGTTAATACAGAGGGTACGATAGAATTTAGAGATGATATCTATGGTTATGATAAATTACACTTGTCTACGTATAAAACTAAATCTGTATCAACTTCAACGGATTGATATGTTTAGAGTTTTTAGTAGCCTGGAACATAAGTTTACTTGATACTTTTCCAACAACATACCCCTTTTTTATCTTACGACCTGCTTTAATGTTAGGTGCAATTTTGGAAAGCCCTGCATACACAGTGTGTATCTTGCCACTATGTGCAACAACAACTACTTTACCCAACATACTGCTTTTTCCTGCAAATACCACCTTACCATTAAGTACATTTTGCACTTTTGCATTGGATGAAGGTGCCTTTAGTGTGATGGACTCATTAAATATTTTTATTTTATAGATAGGATCTATGTAGGTACCAAACTTCTTTACGAGTCGTGCACCATAGATAGGTGACATCGTTTTCCCGCCTTTGTATGCATAGACTTTTGATTTCTTGTACGAAGAGTTTATTTTTCTTACTTTTTCACTCTGTTTAGTTGCTTTCTTTTGTACTTTTTCTACTTCTTTTTCTGCTACTTTTGCTGCCAGTCTAGCTGCCTTTTTAGCTTCTTTGGTTTTAGCTAATTGAATAGCTTTTTTGGCTTTTTTGGCTTTTGCACGTGCTAAAGCTTTCTCTTTACGGATACGTCTTTTCCGTTCTTTTTCAAGACGTATCGCCTCTTTTCTTACAGCTGCGATCTTACGTGCCTCTTCTACTTCTTGTGTATGTAAAATGTTTAATTTTGCTAAAGTAGCACGGAGTGAATTTTGTTCATCTTCAATTTTTACTAACTTGGTATTATACTTCTCTTCATCTCCAGAGAGTTTTTTTAACAATTTCTTTTTAGCCAATTTCTTTGCTGCAAAATCCTCTCGTTTTTTAACGATCCGTTTGATCTCTTTTTGGGTTTTATCACGTAAGTGAAGTTTCTCTTTTTTACGTTTTTTAAGTGTACCGATTTCAGATTTCAATGATGCTAACACCTTGGCATTATGTTTTTTATATGCTTTATATACTTCTTGTGAAATAATAGATGTTCGTGTAGGTTCATGAGCTTGTTCCATCGCAAAGATCACAGAGAACTGTTCAGATAACAAAGTAATGAAAGCTTTACGCTTTTGCTCAAGCTCTTGACTTGTTTTTGTGAAATCCTTTTGCGATCTGCTCAATTCTACTTTAAGTGCTTCATACTCTTTTTGGGTTTTATCCTGATCTTTACCCAGTTCATCTATCTTTTTTTCAAGATACACTATATCTTTTTCTGCAGATTGAATATCTTTTGCTATCTTCCCAAGCTTTCTGCTTGCCTGTTTTTTTGCGGAAGCTGTGGCAGAAAGATCTTTTTGGGAATTTTTGATCTTTGTTGTAGTGGAAGCACCCTGAAGTAAACCTATAACTACAAAACAGTACAAGATGAAGGATTTCACTCCTGTACTCCCTTACTTGTAAAGACTACACTATATACTGCAATAATAACTAACAACAATGCTGAGCCTAAAAGAATGGCCATATCCGTAAGTCTAAAAAGTTCTTCCTGATTTTGCACCATAATATCGATACCACTATTGGCTGCCCATTGAAATTTCACATAGAGGAAAACCACAGAGGTCAAAATAGTTGCAATAAAGGCATCTGCTATAGCCACTTTGAAAAGTACACCAGATCTCAACATCAAAGGAGCACCAAATATCTCCATGACCTGCATACGCTGTTTATGTGCATATTTCCAGATCTCCATCTGTTTAATGATAAGGAAAAGACTCACCACACCCATAAAAACAATGAATAATTTCAAAGTAAACTTGATAAAAGAGAATAGTCTGTACGCTGAACTATAACTGCTGCCAAACGTTTCTACTTTTTTAATATTTGTATCCGCCTCAAGGTCCATTTTGATCTTCTCTAAACCAGAGGTATGCAAGTAGGAATCCAACCCTACGTTGTAAAAGTAAGGTAATGCAGCAAGTATCTCCTTACTACTGTTTTTACTTACACCTTTTGCTATCTCTGAGACAATATTCTCTCTTTTTATCTTTTCACTTGTACTGATATGTTTATTAAGTGCTTTTAATGCTGAGAGCTCCATAGGTTTTTTGGTAACAACCAGCATGGAGTATCCCTCTTTAAGACCTTTTTCATAGGAGTCTGTAGTTCTATCAAATACAAGATAAAACTCTATACCTAAGAGTATTGCCATGAGAGGGAAGATGAACATAAGATGATTTTTAATGAACTTCATATACACCCTTGCTCTCTATGATGAAATGTCTATACGGTAAAGAGAAGATCGTTGGAATTTTGTGTGTTACTACCAGAACCGTTGTCTCAAGTTGTTGACATGCATTTTCCATCAGATCCCAGATCACGTTTGAAGAGTAGTCATCAAGGTTACCTGTAGGCTCATCTGCGAGTATTACTACCGGATTTTTAGCTAATGCTCTTGCCACACCTACACGCTGTTGTTCTCCACCACTTAACTCAAGTGGAAATTTATCAGCATGTTCTGCAAGTTTTACATGCTTAAGAAG
Organism: Sulfurovum iocasae; assembly: GCF_047716765.1. GTDB lineage: Bacteria > Campylobacterota > Campylobacteria > Campylobacterales > Sulfurovaceae > Sulfurovum. Next base: position 736,180 of record NZ_CP180410.1, on the reverse strand, counting down.
TCTATGTGCCTGTGTATTTTGTACTTCTACAGAATATCCTGCTATCATCAGAGGCAAAACAACATTTTTGGCTACAGTCCATTCATTGACAAGTTTATAGTCTTGAAAAATGATACCCATATGCGTTCTTAACTCTTGAAGCTTACTTTGACGTGCAGTTGCCAGATCCAGTCCCCCTACGACAAGGTTTCCTTCACTTGGTTTAAGCTGCCCATAGAGTGCCTTTAGCAGTGTTGATTTACCAGAACCACTTGGTCCGGTAATAAAAACAAACTCCCCTTTTTTGATGCTGAAACTCGCATCTTTGATGATCTCTTTTGCACCATTGTCATACGCAAGTGTAAGATGTGAAGCATTGATTACATTAGACATTGTTGATGAGCTCCATTATTTTTTTGTGTGCTTCATAGTTAACTGTTGTCTTCACTGGCGGTGAGACAAAGTACCTACAGCTATTTTCTTCTATCAAAATATATTTATGTTCAGGTCTGTCAAAACTTCCAAATGCACATTTAACAAGAAGTTTCTCTTCCCCTATTTTATACATACGTTCAAAGTGAACAAAGTACCCGTCAAAGACCATCGCTTTTTTAGGTAACTCCTCTTCCAAACCTTTTCTATATTTTACAATATTAAAATTAAAGTCTACACTCAAAATTTTAGGTTCTGAATCTTGTGTACACTTTACATAGACATCATAGATATCTTTCTCTTGCCTTTTCCATCTTGCCTCATATTTACTGGTCACTTCCAGTGCTTCATTTTTACGTATTTCCACTTCCACTTTGGGTACAGAGAAAAAAGTCTCTAAAGCATACCAGAAGTATTTGTCACTGTCTGTACGAAGCTCTAAACGGCCACCAACTCTCAATACTCTCATCGACTCAGCTACAAAGCTTGTACTGATGACTCTTCTTTGTGGTTTTTTATCCCATGGTACAGGGAAATGTACAAAGATCTGTTCACAACTGTTTGAAGGCAACATCTCCAAAAAGAGTCTTGCATCATAGTTGACCACCCAGATATTATCAAGCTCTTGCAGTTCTATCTGTTTGAGTACCTGTTGTGCCGAAGGTGTATGGATCTCAATACCTATAAAAAGTGTATCAGGGTTCTTTTTTGCCTGATGAAGCAAATGTCTGCCGGAACCAAATCCTACCTCAACAGAGATCTTCTCTTTAGGATAAGTGATATTTTCAAAATCTTCTATCTTTTTAAAATACTCTGAAGAGAGTGCCGGTTTGGTATTGGACATAGCGATATTTGAACTTTGTATCTCCAGGTCCAACTCTTTTGAAACCTTATCCAGTGCCTCTTTTAAGAGATTGACTTTTAGAGGTCTTGTCACTTTATCATACTTAAGAAGTGTTGCTTTTGCATCTGGTTTCAACTGAAGTAAAAACTCTTCTCCCCCATGTTCAACACCCAAGAGTTCATCATCCCCTTTAAGTGCCTTTGCACGAAAGGTGATGATCTGACTCTTGGAGAATTTTTCTTCCAGTAACGAAGTATCAAAGGGTGTAACTTTTAAATGTGGCATAATCTCTTCTTAGTCTATTTTTATTTATTTGAATTTAGATTTACAATGATATCTGTGTAGCTTGACTTGCTTTTGATCTGATATTATCATAACTTTTAGCGATGATCCGATAGGCATAGGTATTGCCACTTCGAACAAAGGTATCAATATACTCAGCCATCAATTGACCTTCTACCTGTGACATATATTTCCATGTACCATCATTCACCGATCTTTCGATGATATAGGCATTTACTCTCTGGCTTGGATGTGGTCTCCATAAAAGTTTAACCACACCAGGTGCCTCTTTATACGCTTTGACAAAAGAAACAGCAGCAAAAGTCGGACGTGTTGTCACACGAAGGACAGTACTGCGTTTAGACTCTTTACCCAAGGCAAATGTTGTAAACGTATAGAGGTATTTTGTATTTGGTTTTACATGGGTATCTACAAAATGTGTTGCATAACGATTACCTATTGAACCAATACGCTTAAACTCTTGATCTTCTTGATTTGAAGGAACTTTTCTATAAATATTAATTCCATGTATACGTCTGTCTTTTATCTTTTCCCACTCGAAACCTACAGAGCTCATCATTGGGAGTGCTCTTACTTGTGTAATGCTCTTTAACGTCGGATCTGTATCATAGATCATCAACCCTTTAATACCACCACAGCCATTAAAAATGATTAAAGCGAGTACCGAGAGTAAGAGGATTGATTTTTTCATCGATTTCACCTTGATTAAAATATTTTGACATATATGTTTCCATATCATCAAAAAGCGGGGCTACGAACTCCATTTTTTCACCGGTAATTGGGTGGACCAAATATAGCAGATATGCATGTAGATTAACGCGTGCTATTTTATCTCTTTTGGTCTTAAATCCATATAAATCATCACCCAGTATATGACGTCCCAAAGTATTGAGATGTACACGGATCTGATGGGTTCTTCCTGTAAAAAGTTTTGCGGCTATAAGTTCTACATCATACGGGGAAGTTAAGAGTTTCACAAAAGCTGTTTTTGCATTTCTCCCGTCTTGTACCACATCCATTTTTAGTCTGTTGTTTGGATTCCTGCCTATGGGCTTATCTATCACAATATCATCTTTTAGGGGACAGTCGATCAGTGCCAAGTAGTAACGACCCATACTTTTATCCTGAAGTTGTTCACTAAGCTTCTCATGGGTCTTGTTGTCTTTAGCTACAACAAGTGCACCCGTAGTCTCTTTATCTATACGATGAACGATACCATGACGCTCTTCCCCACTTATAGTCGAGAGAGAAATACCTTTATGAATGAGCCAGTCAACAAGAGTAGGCTCTTTCACCGAAGGAGCCGGATGGACTACAAGTCCTGAAGGTTTATTCACCACCAAAAGATACTCATCTTCATAAAGTATCTCCACATCAAAGTCTATAGGAGGGGCAACTCTTTTTTCTGCTTCTTTAAAGGTGTAAGCGATCACATCATCTAGTGCAACTTTATAGCTTGTTTTAGTGATTGCTTTATCATTAACAGATACTAAACCATCTTTCACAAGCTTTTCTACTTGATTACGGCTTACGTCTAGTTCTGTAGCAAGGATTTTATCTATGCGACCTGCTATTTTGGCTATAAATTGTTCACTAATCAAATATCATCCCTATTCCAACGCTCAGGGTCAAGAAAAGTATCATCATGTATATGTTTAAACGAAGCTTTGAACATTTTGAAAATGTCTTTATTCTCTTTTTCAAGTCCTGCCAACCACTCTTTGGTAGAGGCTCTGGCATGAGGCATCTTCACATCTTTTAGCATAGCTGGGCAGGCTTCATCACCTATGACTTGCAAGTTGTTCTCTTCAGCAAATGCACGGAGTTGAGACTCTCTTGCCTGGATGAGTGGTCGTATGAGGTGAAAGCCTCTACTTGTTTTGTAGATAGGGGCTAAAGCACGCATACTTCCATTGTAGAACATATTCATAAAAAAACTCTCTACTGTATCATCAAAGTGATGTCCCAGTGCTACTTTAGTAAAGTTTCCTTCTTCGGCAAAGGTATAAAGTGCCCCTCTTCTCATACGAGAGAAGTAGGAACAAAAAGAGGAATTTTCACGTATGGCATCGTGGGAGATCTCAAAAATATTAGTGTCATACACCGTGTGTTTGATCTCATACTCTTCACAATGTTTGCTAAGAAATTCATAATGTTCATCAGGCATACCATACTTAATGGTACAGGCTTCAAACTCAAAGTTAAAGGGTGCATGACGTTGTACATGTTTAAGTGCATGTACAAGAGCCAGAGAGTCTTTTCCACCACTTAGCCCAACGAGTACCTTGTCGCCCTCACCTATGAGTTTAAACTCTGCATTGGTTTTACCTACTATTTTGAGTAATCTTTTACTCATAGGGATGGTTTTTGAAGCCATTCTACGGTTATTAGGACTCAATTGCATCCACCATACTTAAAATAAAGTCTGCTGAGATCTTTGCTGAACTCTCCAAGAAAGTATCAAAGTCAAAACCTGCATCCATATCAGCAGAGTCAGAGATGGCGCGTAAGATAAAGAAAGGTATATTAAGTGATGAACAAACTACTGCCACACTCGCCCCTTCCATCTCTAAAGCATCCGCCTTAAACGTATCACCTATCCAGTCCTTACGTTCAGCATTTGCTACAAACTGGTCACCTGTCGCGATAACACCCTCTTTTAGCGTCAAACCTTTTTCTTTAGCAATATCTTTAGCGATATTTCTCAAAGTAACATCTGTAGGAATACACACTTCACCCTCTGGCACATACCCAAAAGGGTGTCCAAATGCAGTAATATCCAAATCATGCTGACATAAACCATCTGCGATGATAAGATCACCTATATTTAACTCATCACTTATCGCCCCGGCTACACCAGAGAAAAGTAGCTTATCACAAGCAAATTTTTCTATGAGTATCGTAGCAGTCAATGTAGCGAAGACTTTACCTATTTTAGAATACGCTACAACAACCTCTTGTCCGTTGTATGAGCCTTCATAGTATTTGTTTGCAGCATAGATTGTCTCTTTAACATTATCCAGTTTAGCTAAAAGCGGTTCTATCTCTTCAGGCATTGCACCCATGATTGCTATTTTCATATATTTAGTCCTAGTGTAGGGTGGGCATTCTTACCCACCACAAATTTATTTTAAGCAGTTTTTTACTCATCTCCGCCTGGAGAGTACAGGATTTTTTCTCTCAGGCACGTGCATTATGCCTGCTTCTCCATGATCTTCTCCAGCATCGCCATAATGAAACTGCTACTAACCTGTGATGAGTGCTTGACAAATTTGTCAAAATCAAAGGTCGCATCTATATCCGCCGCATCACAGATGGCTCGCAGTACAAAAAAGGGGATATCTAGCGCGTCACAGACTACGGCGACTGCCGCCCCTTCCATCTCGATGGCGTCAGCATTGAAAGTGCGGGCGATCCACTCCTTGCGCTCAGAGTCAGCGATGAACTGATCACCCGTAGCGATAATACCTCTCTTGAGATTGATACCTTTATCGTTCGCCACCGCTTTGGCAATATGCAGCAGCTCTCTGGAAGACTCTACATAGATCTTGCCCTTGGGCACATAACCATGAGGATGTCCAAAGTCAGTGATGTCCAGATCGTGTTGACACAACTGCGTCGCGGCGACCAGGTCCCCGATCTTGAGCTCGGAAGTGACCGCTCCCGCTACTCCGGTAAAGAGCAGCATTTCACAGCCAAAATGCTCTATCATCATCGAAGCAGTCAATGCGGCATTGACCTTGCCAATCTTGGAGTAACTCAAAACAATGTCGAGATCTTTGTACTTTGCCTTGTGATAGAGATTATCCGCATATTCAACATCGCTGTACTTTTTGAAATACTTCAGCAGCGGCCCCTTCTCATAAGATGCCAGAAAAGGATCGACCTCCTCAAGCATAGCTCCCAAGATCGCTATTTTCATAAATTAACCCAGTTTAGCTATTTCATCGATAGCAATCTGCAACGATTCCATATCTGAGACTACAAAGTGAGGCTTTTTAGTTGCTCTACGGTTCAACCCTTTAAGTACCCCACCATGACCAAACTCAATATAACAATCAACACTATCATCAAAATCAGCGATAGACTGTTTATAAAGTACAGGAGATACCAGTTGCTTAGGTAACAGATCTAAAGCCTCTGCTTTTGTGTTATATGTCTTCGCTGTTACATTTGAAACCACTGGTGCTATAAATTCATCTTTTAACATCTCTGTGAGTTTTACAGCCAAAGGCTCCGTCGCAGATTCAAGCAGTGGACAGTGACTTGCTACTGACATATTAAGAAGCATTGCTCTTTTTGCTTTGGCTTCTTTTAAAACAGGAGCCAACACTTCAAGGTCCGGCTTGATACCTGCGATGACTATCTGTCCTGCTGCGTTGTAGTTTACCGGCCATACTTGCAATCCTGCTTCTCTTTGCGCAGAACAGATCTCTTCTACTACCTCATCCTCAAGCCCTAAAGAGACCATCATACCCACATCTTGACCAGCACATGCTTCGGCCATAAGCTTACCACGAAGGTTTACCAACTCTACTGCATCTATGGCATCTATTGCACCTACAGATACCAGTGCGGAAAATTCACCCAAAGAGTGACCCAATGCATATACAGGTCTGATAGGCATCTCATCTTCAAACAATTTATGTGCTATAGCAGATACAAGCAAGATAGCAGGTTGTGTAAACTCTGTTTTTTCAAGATCATCATTTTCTGTAAAAAGAAGAGTTTCGAAATCGATACCTGTTCTTGCAGTAGCATCTGCTACCATCTGTTTAGCAACATCAGAGTTGTTAAAAAAGTCTTGCCCCATCCCTACAGCTTGTGAACCTTGCCCTGGAAATAAAAATGCACATTTGATTGACATACGGTGTCCTTTAAAGTATAAAATATTTATTGTATTTTACCATGTTAAGATTACACTATTCAACTAAACACAGAGTACACAATAGATAAGTATATTTCAGTGTAAAAAAAGGATAGAGTATGAGCCAAAAATATATTTGTACCGTATGTGATTATATTTATGATCCCGCATTAGGTGACCCGGATGCCGGTATACCGCCAGGTACTCCATTTGAGGACATCCCTGAGGATTGGGAATGTCCTGACTGTGGGGTGACGAAAGAGAGTTTTGAAGTATATGAAGATTAAACTAGAACTATTTTTCCAAGGAACTTAAATGAGTCTTTATTTCACCAATGAGTTTCTTTAACTCCAGATGGTATTTAGCAATATAGACGGGTAACTTATCAAGTTTATCATATACAAAAAGAAGGCTAACACGATCTGCAAAACTTGACATACTTTGCGCACCTATGATCTTTGCTTGTTTTTCCAATTCTATACAAAAATCTTTTATTTGCCATACTGCTTTGTCATTCACTACTTCTCTAAAATATACATCTGAACGATCAAAGCTATCTAAAAAATTCTTTAACTCTTTAGAATACTCTAACCCAACTCTCTTTGCATTTTGCTCTCCTACTTTGATATCCAGGGTAACTCTTTCAATCTCTTTTTCTTCTTCCTCCATATTATGAGGATCATTATCCTTCAAAGTGTTTTGATTTCTCTCGTTCTCTTTTATGGATCTTTCCACTCCTTTTTTAAAAGCCTTATCAATATATTTTTCCATATTGACAATAGGGTTTTTCACTCTGGATCTTATACTTCTATCTTTAATTTCATCCTCAAAAAGTGATACGATCAATTCATATATACTCTCTGGTATGACAGGTTTTATTAAATGGGCCGACTCAATTTGTACATTTTTAGCCTCTGTATAATTCGAATCCTGAAGCAGCACATATTTAAGATCTGTCTCTGTTTGTACTTTAGCAATCAAGTTTTCAAGCCCTTGTGTAGTAAGCTTATCATCTATGATCAAGATATCATACTGCGTCAGGTCACTTCCTCGTTTCTTGTACTCATCAGCACCTATATCAACATCATAAAGAAAATATTTAAACATTTTTTCGATACTTTGTGCCACCTTTGGACTCTCACAGATCAATAAAACTTTTTTACCCAACATTGCCATGTCAGGTAATCTATAATAACGTCTCTTTCCCAACTCGTTTAGTTTAAATGGTATGCGTATGTATATACCTGAAAGATTCTCAGCATTAGATATGATCTCACCATCAAGCAGTTCAAGATTTTTGTTTAATCTGGTTTCTAAAAAACTTACTATCTTTTCTTTACTGATACCGGTCTCTCTGATCTCAAAAGATATTGATTCTTCATATAAAAAATCTTTGGGAGCCAAGAGAGAAAATACGATCTCTTTTTCATTACTGTTTTGAAAAACAAAAGTAAGTATTTGGGTAAGAAGGTGCAACAATGCTTCAGGATTACCCTTTAGTTCCTTTGGCATTGTTGCTTCTATTTCATAAATAAGTTCAATTTTCTTTTCATCTCTTATTGTCTCCAATGATGAAAACAGAGTCATCAATACCATATTGATATCAAAAAATTTAGCTATTTTTTTCATAATTCCTCTCAGTTTACTATTACTTAATGATAGCAAAAATAAAAGAAAATGATAATGATAAATATAAATTATTTTAGAATTTTTATTTTTTAACTAAAAAATAGGTTAGATATAAAGGGGGAAGAAATTGCCAAAAAGCAATAAGTAAAGTAACTAGTCTCGGGATCTGCTACTAAAATAAACTTAGTGTTCAGAAAAAAATTTAGTTTTTTTCTAAGTCATGCTTTAGCATTGAAAAGTAACCAAAGGAGCTTTTGCTCCTTTGGTGTCCTAATTAGTGTGAACAGCCGCAGCCATCACCACCACCATGTGAACCACAACTCTCACCTTGTGCTCCACCAACTTGACCAGAAGCAGCTTCATCAGCTGTTGCTTCTCTTGCACCAAGAACTGTTACAGAGAACATAAGGTCTTTACCAGCCAATGGGTGATTAAAGTCTACATTTACGTCTTTATCATCAAAAGAAGTTACTGTTACCTGTACAGTTTCTCCATTTTCACCTTGTCCGTAAAGCGTCATACCTTCTTTAAGATCAACACCTTCGAACTGATCAAGAGGAAGTACTTGTTTTGCTTCTGGGTTTGATTCACCATACGCATCTGCTGCAGATACCATGATATCTCCACTTTCACCTTCAGCCATACCTGAAAGTGCATTTTCAAGACCTGGAATGATGTGACCTTTTCCTGTAATAAATTCTAGTGGCTCTGCACCTTTGTTTGTATCTACAACTTCTGTTGTACCTGCTTCTTTTACTTCATATTCAATTGCTACTACGCAATTTTCATTTGTAATTGTCATTATGATTCCTATATATTTGATTTGTGCTATTTTAGCTAAGCAAACTTTAGTGATGCTTATAATAATAGATAATTGAACCCATTATGAGTACCTAGGTTATGCAGAGGGTTCAACTTTTATCTTATTTGTCCACTTCCATAAATCTTGAATTTATATGTAGTCAATCCTTCTATTCCCATCGGACCACGTGCATGCAGTTTATTTGTACTTATCCCTACTTCTGCACCAAAGCCAAAAGCTCCACCATCGGTAAAACGTGTAGAGGCATTGACATACACTGCTGCTGCATCTATGCCATTTAAAAAGGCCTCTGCTGTAGTGATGTTCTCTGTGATGATCGCTTCAGAGTGACCAGAACCAAATCGTACGATGTGTTCTATGGCACCTTCTACACCATCAACGACTCTGATGTTTAAGATATTTGCCAAATACTCAGTATCATAATCTTCTTCTGTGGCAGGAGCCACTTCAATGCTTTTTTGTGTAAATTCACACCCTTTAAGCTCTGTATGTGCCGCGTCAAAAGCTGATTTGAGTTGTGGGAGTACTTCCTCTGCGATAGCAGTATCCACAAGTAAAGTCTCCATAGAGTTACACACTCCCGGTCTTTGCACTTTGGCATTAATGGCAATAGCAATGGCATTTTCAATATTGGCATCTTCATCGATATACGTATGACACTGCCCTTTGTCATGTTTTACCACCGGCACAGAAGCATTTTCACTCACATAGCGGATGAGCCCCTCTCCACCACGTGGTACTATGAGGTCAACATATTTATCCATTTTTATGAGCTTTGCCACACCCTCACGTGATGCATCAGGGATAAGAGAGATAAGTGCTTCCGGGAGATCATTCTTTTTCAGTACCTCTTGCAATACTTTAGCGATGGCTTCATTTGAATTTTGTGCTTCTTTCCCACCTTTAAGTACACAGACATTGGCAGATTTAAAAGAGAGTGCTGCTGTGTCTGAAGTAACATTTGGACGAGACTCATAGATGATACCTATGACCCCTATTGGTACAGAGACTTTTTCTATCTTGAGCCCATCTTCTGTTACCCAACCATCAAGTACACGTCCTACTGGTTCCTTCAGTGCGGCTATCTCTTCTATGGCTACAGCCATACCATCGATACGTTCTTCATCTAAAAGGAGTCTGTCTTTAAGTGAAGGTGCAAGATTATTTACCTCTGCATCTGCCATATCTAACGCATTTGCTTTAAGTAGCGTTGGGGTATTGGCTCTAAGTGCCTCCGCCATCTCTTTTAGTATTCGATTTTTCTCCGCCCCACTCAATGTAGACAATACTCTACTTGACTCTTTTGCTTTTGCTAAAAATGCTTCCATAATTTTATTCCTAAATCTATTATTGCTATCATTTTAACAAATAAATGCTAATAATGATATAATCTATCCAATTTAATCTAAGTGAGTCAATATTATGCAAACAATCACATTTATAGGTAACGGGAATATGGGACTTAGTATTGCCAAAGGTCTTAAAGGTAAATACAACATCGAAGTTGTTGGAAGAGATATGGAAAAACTCGATGCCTTTGAAGAACAGCTTGGTACAAAAGTAGATAAATATCTCATAGATAATTTTGATATAACAGACAAAACTGTACTTTTTTGTGTTAAGCCTGCCAATGTTGAAGAAGTAGGTAAAAAATTAAAAGGAAAAGCCAGAGTCCTCTTTTCTGTCTTGGCAGGAACTTCCCTTGATAAACTGAAAAAGCATCTCAAGAGTAAAGCTGTGGTAAGAACTATGCCAAACCTTGCAGCAAGTGTAGGAGCTTCCATGACCACACTTACAGGAGACCATAGATTTAGAAAAGAAGCGGAAGCACTTTTAGGTGCAGTAGGTGATACTTTATGGTTGGAGAGTGAAAAAGAGATAGACATTGCGACTGCTCTTGCAGGTTCCGGTCCTGCCTATTTGGCACTCATAGCAGAAGCATT